>NZ_JBHZOR010000005.1:0-374816 GCF_042787605.1 Priestia sp. YIM B13491
CATGTATTAGGCACGCCGCCAGCGTTCATCCTGAGCCAGGATCAAACTCTCCGAAGAAATGTTTGACTTGCTCAATTTAAAAAATAAAAATTAACGTTGACGTTTGTCGCTTTGTTCAGTTTTCAAAGTTCAACCGCCGCTCTTAAGCGACTTTACCATCATAACAAGTTGCAAGCTAGTTGTCAACAAGTTTTTTTATTTGTTTATCACTTCGATGTTTGCTTTAGCAGTTCATCTTAGCGACATTTAATAATATACCACGCCTTCTTTTATTGCGCAATAGTTTTTCGATATATTTTTAAAAACTATTTTCTTGTAAGTGAAACGCTAGCCAATTAATAGATACTAGCATATCTAGAGCCACACTAGCATAATGTCTATTAAATCATTATCCGCCAAGGAGGCGTTCACTTGGATACCTTAATTGCAGCTGCACTCTATTTGTCCTTTTGTATGTCTATTCTCTTAATTTCACTTGCTTATTGGGAATCAATTCAAATCTCTAATAAAGAAGGAAAAGTCAACGGCCTTTCATTTATTTCACTTTCAACATTCAGCATGATTTTTTGTTTGTTTACTTCATATTTTTATACCATTCTTTATTAATATGATGTTACGTTGTCTTCTTAATAAAAAGGAGACATTTCTTTATTTTATTACAATATTCGCATTCGGTATACTCACTTATTGAAATCAATACGATAAATTCAGTTACTCCCCTTCTTCATACGTACAGTGGACAATGAAGGAATTTGTCGAATGATTTTTTGGAACACTTTCTTTAAATTTGATAAACTACTTTTAGAAAACGCTTTCATATACACTTTAACATTATTCAAGGAGGAAACCAAATGAAACCATTGCTTGAATTAACGGTTGGAGAACTTTTAAAAGAAAGTACAAAAAAGTTTGGGCATCAAGAAGCGGTTATTTACTCTGAACAAAATATTCGCTATACGTACGCGGAATTTTATCAAGAAACCTCTCGAGTTGCAAAGGCCCTTCTAGCCACCGGTCTCAAAAAAGGCGACCATATCGCTATCTGGGCTACCAATGTGCCGGAATGGTTACTTCTTCAATTCGCAGCAGCTAGAATAGGCGCTGTTTTGGTTACCCTTAATACAAGTTATCAATCCTCTGAATTAGAGTATGTATTGAGGCATTCTGATACAACAGCGCTATTTTTCATTGATGAATTTAAAAGCACTTCTTATACATCTATTATCACCGGTATTGAACATAATCTTCCCAAACTAAAACATCTTATAAACTTAAGTGGATCAAGCGAACATACGTCTTGGAACGAGTTTTTAATGAGTAGCTTAATGGTATCGGATGAGGTTCTCGATAAGCATGAACAATCCCTACATATCCATGATGTTATCAATATGCAATATACTTCCGGAACAACAGGTTTTCCAAAAGGAGTTATGCTAAGTCACCATAATATAGTAAACAACGGCTTTTTAGTTGCTCAGTCTATGAAACTGACCAACGAAGACCGCTTATGCATCCCAGTTCCTTTCTTTCATTGCTTTGGATGTGTGCTGGGTGTTCTAGCATGCGTATCTGTAGGTGCTACTATGCTACCGATTATTGAATTTCAACCTGCCTCTGTTTTACGCACCGTAGAGAAAGAAAAATGTACAGCTCTTCACGGTGTACCCACTATGTTTATTGCGGAATTAAATGCACTTGAGTTTGATCAATATGATTTATCTACTCTTCGCACAGGAATCATGGCTGGTTCTAATTGTCCAGCAGAAGTAATGAAGCGAGTCATACATGACATGGGCATCAATGAAATTACCATCGCCTATGGTCAAACCGAAACGTCTCCTGTAATCACCCAAACAACCCCAACTGATTCTATCGAGCGGCGAGTACAAACGGTTGGCAAAGTTCATAATCATGTACAGATTCAAATTATTAATCCAGTTACAGGTAAACCAGCTTCTTTCGGAGAACAAGGAGAACTTTGTGCAAAAGGATATTTAACAATGAAAGGATATTACAAAATGCCGGAAGAAACAGAAAAAACAATTGTAGAAGGTTGGCTACATACAGGAGATTTAGCTACCATCGATAAGGATGGCTATGTAAAAATTACAGGACGTCTAAAAGATATGATTATTAGAGGCGGAGAAAATATTTATCCAAGAGAAATTGAAGAGTTTTTATATAAAATACCCGAGGTAGAAGATGTTCAAATTGTCGGTATTCCTGATCCAAAGTATGGAGAACGAGTTGCTGCATGCATTAAACTCAAGCAACATTCTTTGCTTACCGCTCAAGAAATCCAAGACTTTTGCAAAGGTAAGCTTGCTCATTTCAAAATTCCGGAACATATTTATTTTATAGACGACTTTCCCATGACGGCATCCGGCAAGATTCAAAAATATAAATTAAAAGAAAAGATCGTAGCGCTTTATAAATAATCAGATTTTTTCGAATTTTACCTGTCATTATGAAGAAAAGTTTACTATACTGATACATATCTGTTTTTCTTCTTTCATACAGATATAAACAACAATGTTTATTGAAATAGGTGAAAATAATGGAAAATGAAATGTTGCTCAAATTAGGTATTTCCGCTGTACTTGGTCTTATTATTGGAATTGAAAGGGAACTAAAACGAAAGCCTGTTGGTTTAAAAACATCTCTCGTAATTTCCATTATTAGCTGTTTACTCACGATTGTTTCGATTGAGTCTTCTCAAATTTTTAATAAAGGTGATCATATCACAATGGACCCGCTTCGTCTGGCAGCTCAAATTGTTTCTGGAATTGGTTTTTTAGGGGCGGGCGTCATTTTACGAAAAGAAAATGACAGCATCTCAGGGCTTACAACAGCGGCTATTATCTGGGGAGCAGCAGGTATAGGCATTGCTGTAGGTGCAGGGTTTTATCCTGAAGCTATTACCGGAGTTGTACTGCTCATTATCAGCGTTGAACTTCTTCCCTTCCTTATTACTATTTTGGGGCCTAGGCAACTGCGTGAGAAAGAGCTTATTCTTCAACTCAAGCTGGCGGATAAGCACAATATCTTTGATACAACTAATAGCATTAGAGAAAAGAATATTACAATTAAAAATATTCGAATCAAAGATTTAGACACCAATGAATTGTATATAAGAATGAAAGTGTCAGTTAATAACCAGCGCCCTACTACAGAAGTGTATTACGAAATTCAAAAAATCAGCGGTATTCGAAGCATTGAAGTTGAAAATGTATAAATAAAAAACGGCCAACTGGCCGTTTTTTATTTGTATTTTTTAATCTGTTGTAAAAATTCCCGCTGTTTTACTAGAGACAGCCGGTATTGATCATCGATAATTTCTGTTAATAACTCATGTTTACGGCTCTTTGACACATTTAATCTGTGGATAAGAACTCTGCATTCATACAAAAACTGTGTATACTGTGTGTAACTCTCATCATAACTTGAGGATAAGTCTTCTTTGATTCGTTTTGTCAACAAAGGACTAGCACCATCTGTGGATATTGCTAGCGATAATCTCCCTCTAGAAAACTGTGCAGGAATTTGAATATTTCCATCAGAAAAACTGCTGGCCATATTAACCAACTGATCATTTTTAATATGCTGCTTAACGAACTTATTCACAGCTTGATCATTTGTAGCCACAACAATTAAAAAGACATTAAGTAAGTCTTCTTCTCCTACTTTTTTTCTTTTTACACGCAGCTGATCTTTAGCTTCCCATTCATTTATTTCAGCTGAAACAGTTGGAGCAACCACTGTAATGGCTGCTCCTTCTTGTAAAAAACCTTTAATTCTACGAGTTGCGATTGTTCCGCCCCCAACTACTAAGACCGAACGACCCTTTAAATCAAGCATAACGGTATACATCGTATTGATTTCCTTTGCTCGATAATAACGTTTTTACTTGGTGATTTAAAATGTGTGCAAGTCCATCGTGATAACCTAGATAGTTGGCTAAAATAAACTGCTGGGCATCTGTTGATAGCTGCTCCAATTCTCCCTTAATTTCGTTCATTAAAATACCGGTAAACAAAAGGTACGGAAGAACGAATACTTGCTTATACGAAGTTCGTTTAGCAAGGTGCAGGCCTTCTTTTAAATTAGGAGAAGCTGCAGCTAAATAGCACGTGCTCACTTCTTTAAAAGCACCTTTGCCTTTTAGCAGTTGAGCTATTTCGTTAAAATCTTTTTTTACAGCAGGATCACTGCTTCCTCTGCCGACCAACAATACCATCGAATCTTCATGCTTATCCACATTGGTTTCATTGATTCTCTCTACCAAGATATCAACAATTCGTTCGTCCACGCCGAACGGTTCTCCGTACAGCACTTCTACCTGGGGATAACGTTCATATACTTTGTGTATTTCTTCAGGTATATCTTGCTTTGCATGCGCAGCTTTTAATAACAGAAGGGGCACAATTGCAATACGGGTAGCACCTTGTTCAATACACGCTTCAAATCCTTGTTCAATAGTGGGGGAAGCTAGTTCTAGGAAACAAACTTCTTGAATCGGTACATCTAGATTTTCTTTACATCTTTCAATAAAAGCAACTGCCTGATCAGCGCCTTCTTTTACGCGGCTGCCATGGCAAACATATAAAACTGCATCCATATAATCAACCTCTTTAGTAAGCTTCTTGTGCAAACGAATAGTAATGCTGTCCAGTCTTCTCAAACCAATTTAATCGGTCATGAAAATTCACAACTTCACCAACGATAATCATACTTGGATTTTCAATTTGTTCTTCTTTAACAATATCAACAATTGTACCAAGAGTTCCAGTTACAGTGCGCTGGTCGGCACATGTTCCCCAGTGAATCAATGCAATTGGCGTAGCTGAAGTTTTTCCGTGTTTCATTAACTGTTGGCAAATGTACGGTAAGTTCCGCACCCCCATGTAAATTGCAAGAGTATCTACACCTTTGGCTAGGCTATCCCATTTGATTGCATCATGCTCGCTATCTTTACGATGGCCTGCTACAAAAGCAAAGCTTGCGCTGTATTCCCGGTGAGTGACAGGGATTCCTGCATAAGCAGCAGCTGCGATGCCTGATGTAATTCCTGGAACAATTTCAAATGAAATGCTCTGCTGCACGAGAGCTTCTGCTTCTTCCCCTCCGCGTCCGAAAACAAATGGATCTCCGCCTTTTAAGCGCGTTACAATTTTTCCTTTTTTAGCGAATTTCACTAAAAAGTTGTTAATTGTTTCTTGCTTGAGGGTATGATAGTTCGGAAGCTTTCCGCAGTAAATGATATCTGCATCACTTTTAGCATACTCCAGCAGGTCCTTATTCACTAAACGATCATATAAGATAACATCTGCTTGCTGAATTGCTTTCAGCCCTTTTAATGTAATTAAATCTGGATCCCCCGGTCCTGCACCGACTAGATATACTTTCCCCATGAATGCCTTTCACCCTTCCATCATTTCCACGTCTCCGCAGCGCTCCCACATTTTAATTTGAATTAGAACAGCGGACAAAGTCCGCTGTCATTTAGATAAATTTTCGGTTAGCTAAATATTCAATAACAGTTTGTACACATTCTTCTACAGACTGTGTGCTTGTATTAATTGTTAATTCAGGGTTAGCCGGCGACTCATACGGAGAATCAATTCCTGTAAAATCACGGATTTCTCCGCTTCTTGCTTTTTTGTAAAGCCCTTTTGGATCTCTTTTTTCACACTCTTCTAACGGACACTCCACGTATACTTCCAAAAATTCATTTCCCTCTAAGATCTCACGCACTTGAGCGCGGTCCTCTTGGAATGGAGAGATAAATGCTGTTAGTACCACTTGACCGCTGTCTACAAATAGCTTAGAAACCTCACCGATACGGCGAATATTTTCTGTACGATCTTCAGCAGAAAACCCTAGATTCTTATTTAAGCCGAAACGAACATTGTCACCATCTAATACATAGTTGCGAATATTTTTATCAAAAAGCGCCTTTGCCACTGCGTTTGCTACGGTAGATTTACCTGAACCCGAAAGACCTGTAAACCATAATACAAAACTGTGATGATTATTTTGCTCGCGTCTTTCCTCTTTTGTAATTCCAGCATCATGCCACGTAATGTTTGTTGATTTGCTCACTTCAACCGCTCCTTATTTTGAAGATACTTTTTGTTTTGCTAATCCTTTAATTAACACTTCAATTACTTCTTTACGGCTGAATGTGCTTGGTGGCACTTCTCCGTTACGAAGCATTTCACGTACCTTTGTTCCAGATAGAATCATATGATCTTCCTTGCTGTGAGGGCATGTTTTCGTTGATGCCATCGATTCACACTTCTTGCAGTAGAAGCTGTGTTCAAAGAATAAAGGTGTAATTCCTAATTCATCTGCTGTAAAGTTACTGAAGATTTTCTGTGCATCATATGTTCCGTAGTAGTCACCAACACCAGCGTGATCACGGCCTACAATGAAATGCGTGCATCCAAAGTTTTTTCGAACCATTGCATGAAAAATCGCTTCTCTAGGTCCAGCATAACGCATCGCAGCAGGGAAAACTGCTAAAGCTACACGATCGCTAGGATAATAGTTCTCTAAAAGTACTTCATAACTTTCCATACGGATATCTGCTGGGATATCATCTGACTTTGTTTCTCCTACAAGAGGATTTAAGAACAGGCCGTCTACAATTTCTAATGCCGTTTTTTGAATATATTCGTGCGCACGGTGAACAGGGTTACGAGTTTGGAATCCAACAACCGTTTTCCAACCGCGTTCTTCAAATGCTGCTCTTGTTTCAGTTGGATCTAGGTAATACTTTTCAAAACGCGTTTTAGGTGTACGTTCTACAAGTACGATTGGACCTGCTACGTATACATTTGGGCGTTCCATCATTTTTTTCACGCCAGGATGAGCAAGTTCTGCTGTGCGGTACACATTTTCCGCTTCTTTTTCTTTATTAGGCGTATATACTTCAGAGACTTCTAAAACACCATACGTTACGCCGTTTTGAACAAGCTTTACTTTGTCGCCAATGTTTAATTCTTTAGCTTGCTCTTCTGTTACAGGAAGAGTGATAGGAATACTCCATACTGTTCCATCTGCTAAACGCATATTTTCAACAACTGATTGATAATCTTTTTCTCCTAAAAATCCTGTAATTGGGCTGTAAGCACCAATTCCAATTAGTTCTAAATCACTTAGAGCCATGTTATCTACTTCGATTTCTTTTGTTAGTGAAGTGTAGTCATATGTTGGTTGATATAAATTAATTAATTCTCCACCGTGTGCTTGAATTGTTGTCATTTTGTAAAATCCTCCTTAAATAATTAACACAATATAATAAAAAGCACTTGAATCACGCAGTCATTTTTTCTTTTTCCGACTGCAAGTTTGCTCTTTTTCTTCTAGTCGCTCTAGCTAAGCTTAGAACACCTGCTGTGGCAATGCAGCCGCTAGCTAGCACCACAAATGAATATAAGTCGCTTTCAAGTACTAATTTCACAAGAACATATGAGATTACGAGTGAAAATACGGGGGATACCACCCAAACCTTTAACATTTGAATGACCACTTCACGCTGTTCTTTCGTGAATCCCGTTTTCGCTGCTCCTATTCCAATAATAGAAGACGTAGTGACCTGTGTAAGCGGTACTGGCAAACCAAAAAGTGAAGCTGCTGTAACAAGAGAAGCACCAGTACCCGAGATAATGCACCCTTCTCCTACAGAATAGCGAGTAATTTTTTTCCCGTTTGTTTCAATAACTCGGCCGCCTAGTAAAAGAGCTCCGAGCGCCACAGCCAGTCCTCCTGCTATGACACCCGTTGTGGCATCCATTAATCCAGCTCCTACTAGAGGACCGACAGCATTTGCCACGTTATTCATTCCAGCTGAGAAGGCTTCAAAAAATCCCGTGGCTATAACTAAAATCGTTAAAACTCTTTTCCACTTTCCCTCTGCTTCTTTTTTATGCGCTCTGCGTTTTATCACTTTTCCAATCAGAAAAGCAATGACAAATGAAACCAGCGGAACAATAATCCAAAAAGACATGACAACTAAAAGTTTTTCCACATACAGAGATTGATAAGCTACTCCTACTCCAACAACTGAACCAACCGTTACTTCACTTGTTGATAGAGGGATACCAATTAAATTTGCGAAAAAGAGTGACAGCGTTGCAGCAGCCAGAATGATAATAACTAATTCTACTGACAGCAATTTTTCAGGTATGATACCTGAACTGATGGTTTTTACCACCTCGCCGCCTCCGATAATGGCTCCGAGCACAATACCTACAGCACAGATGAACAAGGCTACTCTTCGCTTTTTAATCGCACCGGAGCCGTATGAAACGCCCATAGCTGCTGCTGCACCGCTTGCCCCGATATTCATTGCAAAAAAAAGCGCAATGATAAAGGCAACATATAAAAGCATCATTTATTCAGCTCTTTCGTATTTAAGATTCGTGTAATCCGCATTCAACTTTTTGTGTACCTGCCCATCTTCCTGAACGTAAATCGTCTACATTGTAGGCAGGTGCGGTACAAGGCTCACAGCCGATGCTTGGGTAGCCTTGATCATGAAGTTTGTTATATGGTAAATCATGCTTATACACATAGCGCCAAACTTCTTTCCAAGACCAATGAATCAACGGGCAGACTTTAACTTTCTTGAATTTCTCATCTTTATTAAAATAATTCGTGTTGGCACGAGATTCAGACTGCTCGCGTCTCAAACCAGAAATCCACGCATCATAAGGAGCAAGAGATTCCCTTAACGGGATGATTTTTCGAATTTGACAGCATAGGTTAGGCTGACTCTTCCAAAGCTCATCTCCATGTTTCTCAGCTTGTTCTGCAAGAGTTAAATCTGGTTTTTTTATATGAATACGCAAATCAGGAAAGCGTTCTTTAATTGCATCAATCACTTCATATGTTTCTTTAAAATGAACGCCCGTATCTAAAAAGACAATTTCAGCATCTTTTTTCACTTTTGAAATTAAATCAATTAACACGATCCCTTCAATACCAAAGCTTGATGCGTAAATAATTGAATCTCCGTAGGTATCATACGCCCACTGCAATGCTGAAAGGGCTCCTTTTGTTTCATCTTCACTGTCGAACTCTGGAAATGTATCACTCCAGTTTTCGTACGTATATAAGTCTGCCATTTTCTTCACTCCAATTCTTAGTTATCCGCGTTATCCAATAAAAAAAGACGGTTTTACCCACTAGAATTGGATAAAACCGCCTCTAGTGTGTCTAGTCAGCGAAACTATTTAATTCTTACTTTTCTTCGACGTGCTCAAAGATTCGTTTTAAGTCGGGGGTTACAGTCATTGATGTCCCTCCTTAAATTATCGCTTGCGCTATATCAAAATAAAAAGTCTTCCATATTGAAAGACTGGGTAGGCAATAAATTTTTACCTTATCTTTCAAAATGATACACACTTTGCTGGAATTAGCACCTTGCTAAGCAGGTTGCCGGGGTTCAGCGGGCCAGATCCCTCCACCACTCTTGATAAGCATTTTTTAAAAATTTTAGCATATTTAGAATATTTGTCAACATTAAAAATCATATATCCGATAAGAAAACTATACTTTAAATTCACAGAAATATCTATACTTTTATTTAAAACAACATATGTAAATTTAAACCAAATGTGAACATATCAGTTTGTAAAACGCTTTCTTTTTCCTCAACTTTTTATATTCTCTTCCTAAATAAAACACAACACCTCTCTATAAAATTAATAAGGGATTTATAAGCTTTACGGATAATTCACCCACATTAGCACACATTACAGATAACACTGACTGACAGATAGGAGCTATATAAGATGGAGAGACATTCCTTTCAATTAGACGATACAATTAAAAATAATGTGCGAACATATTTACAGCAAATTTCAACTGAAGCCTCTAATTTAATTAAACATTTAGATACGAGTGATCATTGTATCCTATGTGATTTTGAGGAGATGAGAAGGTTATTTCAAGATGTTCAAGCTACGGCCGCCTCTTATTACTTGCGTCATTATCTATCGCCTTATACATTTGAATATGCTGCTCTGTCCTTAGCTATTCATAACCTTTCTGAGAAACGTCACGGCGCTTTAATTGTCATTGAACGGGAACAAAATGTAGACCCTCTTATTCAAAAGGGAATGCCTATTCAAGCTCCTGTCAGCGCTACGCTAGTTGAGACACTGTTCTACCCAGGGACACCCTTACATGACGGAGCCGTCCTAATTAGAAATAATCAGCTTATCTCAGCTGCTAATGTTTTACCTCTCTCGTCTATTATTTCAACGACCAAAAAATTGGGAACACGTCACCGTGCAGCCATTGGAATGTCGGAAAAATCGGATGCATTAATTTTAGTTGTATCTGAAGAAACAGGCAAAATTTCGTTTGCTCTTGATGGAAGCCTCTACCCTATTCACTCCAGCAAAAATATGATTTAAGAGCCCTTCCCTGATAAGCAGCCCCATCTTGACTTCTATATCCTTTCTCTTTAATATATTTCATAGTTTTTACATACTATAGATACGGGTGATGCATATGACAATTTTAAAATTTGAACATGTAGGCGTTCAAGTAAAGGATATAGAAGAATCTATTGAGTTCTATACGCAAAAAGTGGGATTAGAGCTCATCGAAACACTACCACATACCGATCCGTCTTTGAAGCTAGCTTTTCTAGGTTTAGAAGGCAATGTAATCGTAGAGTTAATTCAAGGGTATAACTCAAGCTTACCTAACGAAGGTAAAGTTCATCATTTTGCGCTGGCGGTAGACGGAATTGAAGAGGAGTTTGAGCGTTTAAAATCAGCAGGTGTTTCATTTGTGGAAGAAAACATTGTAACTTTGCCAAATGGAGCAAGATACTTATTTTTCTACGGTCCAGACAAAGAATGGATTGAATATTACGAAGTAAAAAGATAAAGATATCTTATACCTTCAGTGAAAAATGGTCATACTGTGGCTATGACTAATCACTGGAGGTTTTTTTATGATGGAATGGCTATTATTTCGACTTTTCCGTCGTTCTATTTTAGTGCGGCTTCTTTTTATTATCGGCTGCCTTGTTCTACTTTTTGGCATGCTTATACATTTCCTAGAGCCGCAAACGTTTGGGAATGTATTTGAAGGAATTTGGTGGGTTATTATTACAATCTCTACTATAGGGTACGGTGATTTTGCTCCGACCACTACGATTGGAAGGTTAGCTGCAATTATTTTAGTCCTGATCGGAACGGGATTTATTACCACTTATTTTGTTACGCTTTCTAAAATTGCTGTTTCCGCTGAGAGCGCTTATTTGGAAGGAAATTTAAAATTTTATGGAAAAGATCACTTCATCGTTGTTGGGTGGAATGAGCGCGCCAAACTCGTGTTAGAGTCTTATCGCGACGCATTTCATAAAGAAGACATTGTTCTTATCGACGACTCTCTGACTAAAAATCCCATGATTTGTGATCGCGTTCATTTTATTAAAGGAAGTCCTTCTCATTATGAAGTATTAGAACTTGCCAACGCTCGGTACGCAAAAAAAGTGCTGATTACTGCCGATCAGCATAAGACAGAAGAATATGCAGACATGAATACTATTGTTACGTTAGTCGCTCTGCAAGGATTGAACCCTTCTATTTACAGCATCGTTGAACTGTTAACAAAAAAGCATATTCAAAATGCACAAAATTTGGGAGTGAATGAAATGATTAAAACAAATGAGTTGATTAGTCAAGTCATGTACGAACATATTTTTGTGAAAAAATTAGAGAGTTTAAAAAAAGAATAGTTCCTTCAATTACTGAAGCAGCGCATCTTCTGCCTCTCTAATTAGCTCTTCTCCTAAGCTGATATACTTTTCTGGAAATGAAGCGTCTGCGTCTTGGGGTTCTGCAAACTGATTAAATGAAGCACTCACATTTCCATTGTGAACATCGTCATCTAGACCAATTTGATATTTATGTGAAAGTAAAAATGGCGTCCCAATCTGTACTGTTGTTCCTTTAGAATCCAGTTCTCCGTTCGTAGCTGTAAACGGGATACGTAAAAACTGATAGCCGACTTCATCATTCATCTTATAGTCGAATGAACCATGGTCGTAATCCCAATTCCCTCCAATGTTATACCCAAGCGGCTTAAGCGTTTTTTCTAATTCGTAAAGCTTAAATAATGTTCCCTCTAATCTTGAAGATAATTCAATCATGTTATCCCTCCTCTGTTTTAACATGTCCTTTTTCCAGCGTTTTATCCTTTATCTCAAAAGCAAAAAAGAGGTTGAGACATAACTAAATGAATCCAACCTAAAGACGAACAAACTGGATAAAGCAGCTCGTATAAATCGCTTGTGACACCGCAGTTGATGTCCGTACAAGGCTTCGCTTTCCGCGGGCGGGCGCTGAGCCTCCTCGTCACTTGCGCTCCAATCAACTGTTAGAAGGACCTAAACAGATGAAACTATATTCACCATAACAAAAAAAACGAACCACTAATCAAACATGTTGATCAATGGTTCGTTTTTCACTTGGACTAAAATACTTTTGTACCGCCCTCTTTTTACTTATTTCAAACGCTTTTCTAATTCAGCTTTTTTCTCTTCAAAACCAGGTTTTCCAAGAAGAGCAAACATATTTACTTTGTATGCTTCTACTCCCGGCTGATCGAATGGGTTTACGCCTAATAAATAGCCGCTGATTGCACATGCTTTTTCGAAGAAATATACAACATATCCGAACGTATACTCATCTAGCGCAGGAATGTTCACAACTAAGTTTGGAACGCCTCCATCTGTGTGAGCAAGCATTGTACCTTGGAACGCTTTTTTATTTACAAAGTCAACTGTTTCACCAGCTAAGTAATTTAATCCATCTAAGTCCGCTGCATCTTCTTCAATTGTTAGCTCATGACGAGAATCTTGAACTTGTACAATTGTTTCAAAAATATCACGACGACCTTCTTGTACATATTGACCTAAAGAATGAAGATCCGTTGAGAAGTTAGCAGATGAAGGGTAAATACCTTTTTGGTCTTTTCCTTCACTTTCGCCAAATAACTGTTTCCACCACTCAGCAAAGTATTGAAGAGCTGGCTCATAGTTAATCAGCATTTCAATTGTTTTTCCTTTATTATAAAGCACATTACGAGCTACAGCATATTGATAAGCTGGGTTCTCTTCTAGCTCTGATGATGAGAATGCTTCTTGAGCATCAGCTGCCCCTTTCATCATTTGTTCGATATCAAGACCCGCAGCGGCAATTGGTAATAAGCCAACCGCTGTTAATACTGAATAACGGCCGCCTACATCATCTGGAATAACAAATGTTTCATAGCCTTCTTCGTCCGCTAATGTTTTTAATGCGCCGCGCGCTTTATCTGTTGTTGCATAAATACGCTTGCGTGCTTCTTCTTTGCCATATTTCTCTTCTAATAATTTACGGAAGATACGGAAAGCAATCGCTGGTTCTGTTGTTGTACCAGATTTTGAAATAACATTAATAGAGAAATCTTTATCTTGTAAAACATCCATTAAGTCTTTCATGTATGTTGAGCTGATGTTGTTACCAGCAAAAATAACTTGCGGAGTTTTACGCTGTTCTTTTGATAATGTGTTATAGAATGAATGCTGAAGCATTTCAATAGCAGCACGAGCACCTAAGTAAGATCCTCCAATACCGATAACAATTAATACATCTGAATCAGATTTAATTTTTTCTGCACTTTTTTGAATGCGTGCAAATTCTTCTTTGTCATACTCCGTAGGAAGGTTGACCCATCCTAAAAAGTCATTTCCAGCACCTGTTTTCTCATGAATTGAATGGTGAGCTACTTTCACGGCATCACGTAAGTATGTAAGTTCATGTTCACCAAAAAATGATAACGCGTTTGAATAATCAAAACGAACATGTGTCATAGTTTGTTCCTCCATTAAAATATCTTTATTTTTCACTTTATCGAAACTGTTAGCTGAATTCAAGTGAATCCACTTACAATTTGACACAATCATTATAGTTTGTTGAAACTGCAATCATTGTATGTACCCTTTTATTTAACGATAAATTCAGTTGTGAAGTCAACTAATGTTCTTTGATTACAGGACGTAATTCATGCACGATTACGCAAATAATAAGCAAATGAAAAACGACTAAAGAGTGGTCTTCAATCGTTTTTTATTTGCTTATCGGGTGGTGTAATATAGTTCATTTCACCTATTTTCACATATTGTCTCGGTTTATAAGAGGCTTTTAAAAGGGAAGAGTCTATTGATATGGAATTTTCAGCTTGGTTTTTAGAAGTGAGTAGCATCCTGTTTTCTTCTTTCATTTCCAAGTGATTATTCAGCACAAATCCGCTCATACATAATGCGGTAAAAATGAGAAAACTGATGGCTATTTGTTTCCTATACATTTCCATCACCTCACTCTTAGAGTGACAATTTCGAGTGATTTTTATACGTTCAAAAAATTTTTTTGTGTTTTTTTTTATGGATTTTGTGACGAGTTTCTATTTATTTAATAAGGTTTGAAAAATCCGCTGATACTAAGAAATAGCATGGATGCATGCATAATTAAATTATTATATAATCGGTTACAGAATTGAATATCACAAGGAGGTTTGTCTTTTGTCGTGGTTGCACTTGGTGATTTTATCGCCTTTTTTATTAGCCTTTTTTGTCCCCCTTCTGTATAGGAAATTCCAGCGTATTCATACAGGATGGTTTGTTTTACCTCTTCCACTTGTGTTGTTCATTTATTTCACACAATATATCAGTGGTGTTTCTAAGGGGGAAACATATCTACATTCAATGAAATGGATACCTAGTCTGGGCATTAACTTTGATGCCTATGTGGATGGACTTGGTCTTCTGTTTTCTCTATTAATCACCGGAATTGGGACACTTGTTATTCTTTACTCCATTTATTATCTTTCTAAAACAAAAGAAGCACTGCATTCGTTTTATGTCTATTTGCTTCTTTTTATGGGGTCGATGCTAGGAGTTGTATTATCAGACAACCTAATGAGCCTTTACAGCTTTTGGGAATTAACAAGCCTTTCATCTTTTTTATTGATTGGTTATTGGTATAAACGAGAGAAATCTCAATACGGAGCCTTAAAATCTATGCTCATTACCGTATTCGGAGGACTTTCCCTATTAGCAGGAATTGTGCTTTTATACGTCATGACAGGTACTTTCAGCATACGCGAAATTATCTCAAACGTAGATGTAGTCACATCAAGTCATCTATTCATTCCAGCTCTAGTCCTCATTTTATTAGGGGCCTTTACAAAATCTGCTCAGTTTCCTTTTCATATTTGGCTGCCAGATGCAATGGAAGCTCCAACCCCAGTGAGTGCATACCTTCATTCAGCCACAATGGTAAAAGCGGGCATTTATCTTTTAGCAAGACTTAGCCCTGTTTTTGCTATAAGCGCCACTTGGTTTTTTGCTATTTCAATTATAGGACTAATTACACTGTTTTGGGGCTCATTTTCAGCAGTAAAGCAACAAGACCTGAAAGGGATTTTAGCTTTTTCAACCATTAGTCAGCTCGGGATGATTATGTCACTTATAGGAGTAGGTAGCGCAGCTATTCACTATGATTTTTTAGACGATAATATCTACTTAGTAGCTCTTACTGCGGCGGTCTTCCATTTGATTAACCACGCTACCTTCAAAGGCAGCTTGTTTATGGTAGTAGGGATTGTCGATCATGAAACAGGCACGCGTGACATTAGAAAGTTAGGCGGGTTAATGAGCTTCATGCCTGTGACATTTACCATTGCTATCATCGGGGGATTTTCAATGGCGGGTCTTCCTCCCTTTAATGGATTCTTAAGTAAAGAGATGTTTTTTACAGGCATGGTAAACGTGACAAAAATGGATATGTATAGCATGCAGACGTGGGGAATTTTGTTGCCTATCATCGCTTGGTTAGGAAGTATTTTCACTTTCGTCTATAGTATGATTCTTGTCTTTAAAACCTTTACAGGCAAATACCAGCCCGAAAAACTAGAGAAGAAGCCGCATGAAGCACCAGTAGGTATGCTTATTTCACCTGTTATTTTAGCATCACTGGTTGTTATTTTCGGCTTTGCTCCTAATTTATTAGAATCAACCCTTATTGAGCCAACAATGGCCTCTATCGCACCTAGCCTGCTAGCTGAAGGTAAAGAATATCAAGTGCATATTAAATTTTGGCATGGCTTTACGCCAGAATTATTTATGACGCTAGGGGTCATCATATTTGGTATTTTGTTATTTATGACGATTCAAAAGTGGTCAAAAATTTATACACGATTCCCTTCTTCTTTAACGCTTAATAACGGCTATAATTATGGAATTAAAGGGATGGAAAAAGGGTCAACACGTATCATGAAAACATTAATGACAGGATTTATTAGAGACTATCTTTTAATCATTTTTACTTTCATAGGCATTTTACTTCTCGTGACGCTCTTTTCTCAGAATGCCTTTGCAATTGATTTAAAAGATACTGCTTCTATAGGCGTTTATGAAGCCATATTAGCAGTCGTAATGGTTGCGGCTACTATTACAACTTTATTGGCAAAATCACGCCTCACAGCTATTATTTCGCTCGGAGTTGTCGGGTATACGCTCTCTTTATTTTTCGTACTATTCCGAGCTCCTGACTTAGCTTTGACTCAATTAGTTATTGAAACTGTATCGGTATCCCTGTTTTTACTATGTTTCTACTACTTGCCCGAGTTTCGGAAGCGAAAAGTAAGGGTGAAGTTTCAGCTGCCAAACTTACTGGTTGCTCTTCTTGTAGGAACGACGGTTACACTGCTTGGCATATCAGCAAACAGTACGAAACTATTTGAATCGATTTCACATTACTTTATTGAAAACAGCTATGAAAAAGCAGGCGGCGAAAACATGGTGAACGTAATCCTTGTGGACTTCCGCGGATTTGATACACTATTTGAAATTACCGTACTTTGTATAGCAGCTCTTGCTATCTATGGCATGATTCGTCTTCGGTTAACAAAGGAGGAAGAAGAGTGAAAAAAAACGATTTGATACTACAAACCACAACGAAAGTAGTCACGTTTATTATTATCATTTTTGCCATTCATCTTTTCTTTGCAGGTCATTATACACCGGGGGGAGGGTTTGTTGGGGGACTTACTACCTCAGCAGCCCTTGTATTACTACTGCTGGCTTTCGATATAAAAACCGTATCGAAAGTCATCCCATTTGATTATAAGAAGGTCGCGGCTTCCGGACTGCTGCTAGCTATTTTAACTGGGCTTGGGTCATTTATTTTCAAAGTCCCATTTCTAACTCACACATATAGCTACTTTAACCTTCCCCTTCTCGGGAAAACATCTTTAGCTACCGTTGTACTATTTGATTTAGGTGTATATCTAGTAGTTGTTGGTGTGACGATGACCATTATTCAAACGATTGGAGAGAGTGAATAGTGGAAATATTAATGTCCATAGTGGCAGGGATTCTATTCACTGCCGCTGTATATCTCATGTTATCACGCAGTTTACTGCGAATTATTATTGGAACAGGCTTATTAAGCCACGGTGTTCACCTGTTAATTTTAACGATGGGCGGATTAAAAGGGGGGAGTGTTCCCCTTCTGGGAGAAAAGGCTTCTTCTTATACAGATCCTTTACCTCAAGCCCTAATTTTAACTGCCATTGTCATAAGCTTTGGCGTCACTTCTTTTTTCCTTGTACTAGCGTACAGGGCTTATCAAGAACTCGGAACAGACGATATGGACAAGTTAAGGGGAAATGAACATGACGAGTAATTTTGTAATCATCCCACTGCTTATCCCGTTTGTTGTAGGTGTTGTGCTCATTTTTTTCAAAGACAATATTAAACTTCAAAGGATAATCAGTGTTTTATCATTAATCACCACCACTGCTTTTGCTGCCTATTTAGTACAACTGGTTCAGTCAAAAGGTATTTTAACTCACGAGCTTGGGAACTGGAAGCCTCCTTTTGGAATTATTCTAGTAGCGGACATGTTCGCCTCCCTTCTCGTACTTACTGCTAGTGTGGTAACACTATGCTGCGTTCTTTTTGCCTTTCAAACGATTGGGGAAAAGCGTGAACGCTTTTACTTTTATTCATTTGTACAATTTTTATTAGTAGGCGTATTCGGTGCCTTTTTAACAGGTGATATCTTTAACTTATTTGTCTTTTTTGAAGTCATGCTTATGTCTTCGTACGCTCTTATTGTAATTGGCGGTACAAAAGCACAGCTTCGAGAGTCACTTAAGTATATTTTAGTCAATGTCATTTCATCCGCTTTGTTTGTCATTGCCGTTGCTTATTTATATGCCGTAACAGGAACTCTCAACATGGCGGACCTTTCACAGCGAATTGCTGAGGCGAACCAGCCAGGAATTTTAACAACCATTGGCATGCTTTTATTTATCGTCTTTGCCTTAAAAGCAGCTTTATTTCCAATGTATTTCTGGCTTCCAGATTCATATAGTGCGCCTCCGCCGGTTATTATCGGGTTGTTTGGTGCTTTGCTCACAAAAGTAGGCGTTTATTCGATTTTCAGGACTTTCACTTTACTGTTTTACCATCATCCTGAATTTACTCATCAAATTATCGGCTACGTTGCGCTTTTGACTATCGTTGTTGGTGCAGTAGGCGCCATTGCTTATTCGGATGTAAATAAAATCTTAATTTATAACATTATTATTGCTGTCGGAGTCATTGTCTACGGGGTGACCTTGACAACAAACGCAGGTTTTGAAGGAGCTATTTATTATTTAATTCACGACATGATTATTAAAGCAGCTCTATTCCTTCTTGCTGGAAGCATCATTCGAATAACTGGAACAACAAAATTAAAGAAAATGGGTGGGTTAATTAAAGACTATCCGCTGCTTGGCTGGATGTTTTTTATCGCTACTATTTCGTTGGCAGGAATTCCTCCCCTAAGCGGCTTTATTGGAAAATTCCTTTTAGTTCAGGGCGGCTTAGAATCAGAGAGCTACACGTTTGTAGGAGTTTTACTGGTTTCAAGCCTGCTTGTTTTATATTCTGCCATTAAGATTTTCATGAGCTGCTTCTGGGGTGAACCTAAGCTTTCTTCTGAGCATGAAAAAGTATCCCTTAGAGGCATTCTATACCCATCTGCTATCTTACTTGCTGTTTCTGTCTTTTTGGGACTAGGTGCAGAAGCTGTTATTCCTTATGTGTCAACAGCCGCTCAAACGCTTATGGATCCTTCAATTTATATCCAATCGGTGTTAAAGGAGTAGATCTGCATGTCATTTCAACTATTATTAAACGTAATCATTGCATTCACATGGATGTTTTTGAGGGGAATTTGGACACTCCCTTCCTTTATTATAGGTTTTTTCTGGGGAGCAGTACTGCTGTTTGTTTTCCGCCGTTTTTTTCACAGACGTTTTTACTTGCATAAAGTGTATGCGATCATTAAACTGCTGTTTATTTTCATACGAGAATTATTCAAAGCCAATATTGCAGTGACTAAGGACGTATTGCGCCCTAAATTAAATATTCAGCCAGCCATCTTTGCAATGCCAACCCGTCTGGAGAGTGAATGGGAAATTACCATTCTTTCTCTTTTAATTACGCTAACGCCAGGCACACTGGTGATGGATGTGTCCGATGATAATTCTACTATCTATATTCATGCAATCAATACAGACGATATTGATGACATTATTACAGATATTCAGCAAACATTCGAAAAAGCCATTATGGAGGTGAGTCGTTAAATGCTCGATATTTTTTTAAACGTTTCGCTCATTCTCATTTCTGCTTCAACTATTGGGTTTGTTTATCGAGTGGTAAAAGGTCCGTCCACTGCTGATCGAGCAATGGCCCTTGATGCTATTGGAATTAACATCATTGCCATCACGGCCATCATCTCGATTATTTTTCGAACTCAGGCTTTTTTCGAAGTCATTTTACTGCTAGGCATCATAGCCTTTGTAGGTACCGTTGCTTTTTCTAAGTTTTTAGAGAAAGGAGAAGTGATTGAATATGAACGTGATCAGTGAAATCATTGTAGGAGCTTTGGTACTAATAGGGTCTCTTCTGACAGTTGTGACCATGATTGGGCTCATTCGCTTGCCTGATACGTACACAAGAAGTCACGCTGCATCTAAAAGTGCTACCTTGGGCGTTCTGTTTATATTAGTGGGCTGCTTACTCTACTTTTGGATCGACACCGGCCATATTAGTGCACGGTTAATTTTAGCGATTGTCTTTGTGTTTATCACCTCTCCTATTGCTGGGCATTTACTAGGGAGAGCGGCTTATTACAGCGGAGTTCCTCTTTCTGATAAAACCGTTCGGGATGATTTGAAAACCAAACAGCAGAAAAAGCTTACCCATCATGAATAGAAAAAAACGCCGTGCGGTTTGCACGGCGTTTTTTATCGAGAATCTTATAAAGAAGCGCGTAGGATTGCTAGTACATCTTCTTTGTTTAATTTTTTAAATTTACCAAATTCACCTTTAGCCATTGCACGATCAGCCATAAGATCTAATTTGTCTTCACCAATATCATAATCAGCTAAGCGAGTTGGTGCACCTAGGCTTGACCAGAATTCACGAAGCTTATCAACACCTTCAAGTGCTACTTCTTTATCCGTCTTGCCTTCTGTATCTACGTTAAATACGCGTACAGCTACTTGCTTGAAGCGATCTACGTTCTCATCCATTACGTGTTTCATCCAGTTCGGGAATAAAATTGCCAATCCACCTGCATGTGGAATGTCATATACAGCTGAGACCGCATGCTCAATATTGTGAGTAGCCCAATCGCCTTGGTGTCCCATTTGTAACATACCGTTTAATGCGATTGTCCCATTGTATAAAATCGTTTCACGTAACTCGTAGTTCTCTAAGTCGTTTAATAATTTTGGTCCCGTTTCAATAACCGTTTGCAGTACTCCTTCACACATGCGATCTTGAAGCGGAGTATTTGTTGCAGCATGGAAATATTGTTCAAATACGTGGCTCATCATGTCGACCATGCCATAAACTGTTTGATTTTTTGGTACAGTAAATGTATTAACAGGATCTAAAATAGAGAATTGAGGGAATGTTGCCGGACTGCCCCAGCCGTATTTTTCTTGTGTTTCCCAATTTGTAATAACAGAACCAGCATTCATTTCTGAACCTGTTGCTGCTAATGTCAGCACTGTTCCAAATGGAAGAGCTTCAGCTGCGAATACGTCGCGGTTAATGATGTCCCATACGTCTCCATCATATTTTGCGCCTGCTGCGATTGCTTTTGTACAATCGATTACGCTTCCTCCACCAACTGCAAGTAAAAATTCAATACCGTTTTCTTTACAAATATCGATTCCTTTGCGAACAGTTGTCAGACGAGGATTCGGTTCTACTCCCGCTAACTCATGTACTTCTGCATTCATGTCATTCAGTACATCCATTACTTGATCATATAAACCGCTGCGTTTTACGCTTCCTCCGCCGTATACTAATAATATCTTTTTACCAAAGCGACTTGCTTCTGTTTTTAATTGCTCTAATTGACCTTTACCAAAAATTAATTTTGTAGGGTTATAAAATGTAAAATTGTTCACTATAAACTCCTCCTTACGAGCTTGATTACATGCATCATTATGAAGAACAACTTTTTGATTGTAAAGAAAATTGACTTCCTAAAGATTATTCCCTGTTGGCTAGATGCTCACCCCATCCAAATGAACGTTTATTTGTCTGTATCTTCCAAAAGCAAATATGCATATTTCCCTCTAAAAAAAGCAGGCTAATAAGTGAACTACAAAACAAGGAGGGTTCATCATGAGTGGTATTCAACGTATTGCGCTCGTATTAACGATTATTGGAGCAATTAACTGGGGACTTATTGGCTTTTTTCAATTTGATTTAGTAGCAGCAATCTTCGGCGGTCAAACATCTGCTTTCTCCCGCATTATCTATGGATTGGTTGGAATCGCAGGACTGATTAACCTAGGTCTATTATTTAAACCTTCTGCTGAAGTAGAGCGTACAGAACCTAGAACGGAACATTAAAAAAGAAGGATAGCTAAGCTATCCTTCTTTTTTTCTTATTTCTTAATTAGATCTTCGCGGTTTGATTGCTCAATCCACTCTTCTAATTTTTCTTTTAATGTGTTGAATCCTTGAGTAGATTCAGTATGAACTGTTGCTTGACCTTGACGCTTTTTAGCAGGTTTTTTAGGTGCAGAAGCTTCAGTTTTTTCTGGAGCTGGCTCAGTTGCACGAATAGATAAACCAATTTTACCAGTTGACTCATCAACAGATAAAACTTTAACGTTTACTTCGTCTCCTACTGATAAATGTTCGTTAATATCTTTAACGAAGCCATGTTTTACTTCTGAGATATGAACTAATCCTTGAGTTTCTTCATTTAATGCAACGAATGCACCGTATGGTTGAATTCCTGTTACTTTACCTTTTGTAACAGTACCGATTTCAAATTTTGACATATAAACACTCCTAGATACCTTATTATTTTCACCATTATAGCCAATTTAAAATTATAGCACAGTTCATAGATTGAATCAAAAAGTAGTTATACTATATTTATTATTTACCAATTTCGTCACAAATATAAACTAACACTACATTTCATCATAGCAAAAAAGATATTATATCAAACCGTCTATAGGATATGACATAATATCTTATTTTTATTATAACTTATTTTCAACAAAACGGCTAATCCGTTTTATGGATTCTTCTAATGATTCCATTGAAGAGGCGTATGAACAGCGAATATGTCCCTCTCCGCCTTTTCCAAATACATTGCCTGGCACCACGGCTACTCGCTCTTCAAGCAAAAGCTGCTCAGCGAATTCTTCCGATGACAATCCAGTTTTTTTGATAGACGGGAACACATAAAACGCTCCTCCGGGAGAATGGCATTCCAGACCAATTTGATTTAATGACTTCACCATATAGTTCCGTCTTCTGCGATAGCTTTTTCTCATCTCTTCTACGTCATGCTGCCCATTTTGTAGCGCTTCAATTGCTCCATATTGTGCCATGGTAGGCGCACACATCATTGTATACTGATGAATTTTCAGCATTGCTTTAGCAATCTCAGTTGGTGCACATATGTATCCAAGACGCCATCCAGTCATGGCAAACCCTTTAGAAAAGCCAGAAATAATAATAGTTCGTTCTTTCATCCCTTCTAAAGAAGCAATAGATGTAAATTCTTCATCATATGTTAATTCTGCATAGATTTCATCCGTGATAACAAGCAAGTCATGCTTTATGACAATATCCGCAATAGCCTGCAGCTCTTCTTTAGATAGTGAGCTTCCTGTTGGATTATTAGGAGAGCATAAAAGAAGGGCTTTCGTGTTGCTTGTAATGACTTCTTCAATCTGTCTAGGCTGCAGTTTAAACTCTGTTTCTGCCGTTGTTTCAATTGCCACAGGAACTCCTCCTGCTAGCGAAATTAACGGACTGTAAGACACAAAATTTGGCTCCACGACAATAATTTCATCTTCAGGGTTAATCAAAGCTCGCATTGTAATATCTAGAGCCTGACTTCCTCCAACGGTCACAATAATATCATCTTTATAATCATACGAGACGTTAAAATTTCTTTTCATATACTTCATAATTTCAAAGCGGAGCTCTAAAAGTCCCGCATTTGCTGTATAAGAGGTATATCCTCTTTCCAACGATAAAATACTCGCTTCTCGAACAGCCCAAGATGTGACAAAATCAGGTTCACCTACTCCAAGAGAGATGACGTTATCCATACTTGCTGCTAAATCAAAAAAGCGGCGAATACCTGAAGGTTTCAGCTGTTGTACAGTTGTTGACAAGCGCTCTTTCATTACGGAGACACCACGATTCTGCGATCTTCATCGCCTTGATCATAGATGGTACCATCGTGCTTATATTTTTTCATGATAAAGTGAGTCGTTGTAGATAAAACAGAGTCTAGCGTAGAAAGCTTTTCAGAAACAAAAAACGCTACTTCAGACATTGATTTTTCTTCAATAATAACAGACAAATCATATGCTCCTGACATTAGGTACACGGATTTCACTTCTTGAAAACGATAGATGCGCTCCGCAATCTCGTCAAAGCCTACTCCTCGCTTTGGTGCAACTTTTACATCTATCATAGCCGTGACGCCCTCATGTCCATCTACTCGTCTCCAGTTAATATCAGCTGAATATTGCACAATTACTTTTTCTCTCTCTAGCTTTTTAACAATATTAGAGGTTTCTTCAAACGTTAAATCCACCATTTTTGAAATACTATCTATCGAAATACGGCTATTTTTTTCTAGAATTTCTAAAATTTCTAACTCTTTTTCTTCTAAGAACACCGCGTTCCCCTCCTACAACGATTAAATTTTTTCACTTTTTCCATTATATCAAATTTAAACACATCTTTAATGTGAAATCTATACCGGTAAGTGAGTTTCATTTTATAGATTGCTGGAAATTAGGACAGACTAGAAAGAAAAAGATGGAGTGAAACAAATTGACTGAATCTAAAATTACTTGCCACCAGCGTACTTTTAATGGAGTCAATGTTTACTACGAATGCCATAACTATCACCCTGATAAACCAGCCATTGTATTTATTCACGGCTTTTTATCATCGAGTTTTAGCTTTCGACGTTTAATTCCTTTATTTGAAGATACGTTTTCTATCATTACGCTGGACCTTCCGCCATTTGGGCGAAGTGAAAAATCGTTAACCTTTCAATACTCGTATAAAAATTTAGCCAGAATTGTCATCGAGTTGATTGAATATTTAAAATTGAAAGATGTTGTACTATCGGGACACTCAATGGGAGGACAAGTTTGTTTAAACGTAGCAAAGTTAAAGCCTTCTTGCGTATCGAAACTAGTTCTTCTTTGCAGCTCAGCTTATTTAGGCCCCTCACATTATGGATTGGTCATGTCTTCTTATGTTCCCTTCTTTTATCTGTGGGTAAAAACGTGGCTGTCTCGCAAAGGTGTATTAGGCAACTTGCAAAATGTCGTATTTGACCATAAGTTAATCGACGAAGAAATGATTGATGGCTATACTGAACCATTTTTGGATGACCGTACGTTTATGGCTTTAACGAGAATGATTCGTGATCGAGAAGGAGACCTATCCTCAAAGGATTTGCAGCACATAAAAAAACCAAGTTTACTCATTTGGGGAGAAGAAGACCGGGTTGTTCCTTTGCATCTCGGACGTAAGTTAAAAGATGATTTAACAGACTCTACCTTTATCTCTTTAAAGGAAATTGGACACCTTTTACCGGAAGAGTGTCCCGACATTGTGCAATCTCATATGGTCGATTTCTTGTACGGTGAAAAAGCCCTGTCTCAATAATGACGGGGCGGGTTCGTATATTTCACACGAGGCGCTAACTTTAATCAAAATTTATTAGTCGTGCTTCAGCAATTTTTTCACTTTCTTTATTGACTTCACAAGTTAACTTCGTTGACAAACGTATTAAAGATAAGCAAACTATTGTATTAAAAAGGGGGTACTTTTATTGTCTACTTATTCTTTTGATCAATTAATTAACCGTACAGGTACGCAGTCGGTAAAGTGGGACAAAACTGATCTTGTTTTTGGAGCAAAAGATGTTCTGCCTTTTTGGGTAGCTGATATGGATTTCCAAGCGCCGCCTAATGTTCTTCAAACCATTAATGAGCGTGTCAAACATGGTATTTTCGGCTACACTTCCCCTACTGAATCTACGGCGAATGCTTTATCATCCTGGATAGAAAAAAAGCATCAGTGGACCATTGATCATGAATGGATTACATACAGTCCAGGAGTTGTGTTTGCCCTGAGTATGGCTATTCAAGCATTTACGGAACCCGGAGATTCAATTTTAATTCAGCCTCCAGTCTATACTCCATTTTTTAACATGATAAAGGTAAATGATCGAGAAGTTGTTGAAAATCCGTTAAAACTTGCAGGCGATAAATACGAAATTGATTTTTCAGACTTAGAGAAAAAATTTGCAGAAGGCGTAAAATTAATGATTCTTTGCAGCCCTCATAATCCAGTAGGACGCGTGTGGACAAAAGAAGAACTGAAGAAGCTTGCCGACCTTTGTGAAAAATACAATGTATTAATTGTTTCAGATGAAATCCATTCTGATCTAGTTTATCAGCCTTATAAACACATTCCCATCAGCATGGTGAGTGAAGATGCAGCCAATCGAACCATTACGTGTATGGCCCCTAGCAAAACATTTAATATACCGGGACTTCAGGCTTCAGCTGTTATTATTCCAAATGAGAAACTGCGCACACAGTATGTTCAGCAGCAGCAAAAACAAGGGTTTTCTAATTTAAACACATTCGGAATAATTGGATTAGAGGCGGCTTACAGTGAAGGTGAAGAGTGGCTAGAAGCACTGCTTGTGTATCTGAAGAAAAATGTAGATCTCGTGACGCGTTTTATAAGTGAGAACTTGCCTGAACTGCGAGTGGTTCAGCCAGAAGGAACTTATTTACTATGGATTGACTGCAACAAGCTGCATTTATCAGAAGAAGAATTACATGAACGCTTATTAAAAAAAGGGAAAATCGCCGTAGAAAAAGGCGAAAAATACAGCTCCACATATGGAAAAGGTTTTATCCGCTTGAACATTGGCTGTTCACATGAACAACTTCAAGAAGGATTAAATCGCTTAAAAGTAGCTTTAACGTAAAAAACAGCGTTCTTTCTCACGAAAGAACGCTGTTTTTAATGTTTTTTTGAAATAACCCCGCAGGCGATTCGCTTTCCAGAATTACCTGATGGCTCTGTCATTCCGTCATCCCCTTGTTCGGTAATAACAAGGGACGAACCATCCATACGCTTAACAAGAGATGTCTTTCCTTCTTTTAACGTGACTTGAGGAACCATATCTGTTCCTGTATACGTCTGATCGTCTTCTACCACAATATTTTTCATATCGCCTAAATGCGGTCCTTTTGGATTTAACAATCCGTGTTTCTTTTTATCAGGATCAAGGTGATTGCCCGCACTTTTAAAGTTAGGAGCTTTGCAAATCCCCATTTCATGAATATGTACGCCGTGTTCCCCAGGTGGAAGTCCGCTTAAGTTGTACGTAAACTCAATTCCATCGGCCTGCTCTTTCAACTTGACTGTACCGATGCTATCTCCATCTGCGTTGTAGACTTTAACTTCTTTATTGGATATTTCTTTTTCCATACACCCCGTTAACAAGAAAAAAGGCACGGTTCCAATGAGTAGTAGTTTTTTCATGTTGCCCTCCAATCGCGTATGCACTAGCGAAAGTTTTAGATGTCTTTCCATAGATTGTCCAGCAACATATTATTTTAAACGCTTACATTTTATTTGCATTTCATTACAGTGATTTCTTATTTTGCTGTTCTTTCAGCTTTGCTTCTAATTCCTTCGTTTTTTCTTCTTCTTTTTTCGAAATCTTAATGATTAAACGCCATACTGCAACTGCTGCTAGTACAAAAAGCGCCATAGTAGCAAAAGCAGGAATATATTCTCTTTTATCTTCCGGAAAATAAAGCAAAAACATTAAATACATCATGTACAACATCCTTTCATAGAAACGGTAGGGGGTTTTGATTTATACTGGTGATAACAAACACTTTACTTAAAGGAGATCTGGCAATATGACATTTACAATTGGTCAAACAGTTACGGCACTTTATAAAACTGGGAAATATATCGGTGAAATTACACAAGTTCGAGATCTGCATTATGTTGTGCGGATTCAAGCTGTGTTAAAGCATCCAGAACAAGGTGACTTACATAATCCTGGGCAAGTGGACGTACCATTTTTTCACGAGCGAAAAGCACTTGCATTTCGAGAGCAGGCCAATATTCCTCAAAAAATGGTTCATCTCTATGAAGACAGCGTTCCCGATTATAAAAATTCACTAAAAAAAGCACTTGAATTAAAGATAGCTGAGCAACAAGCCAAAGACAGCCCTTTTGCTCAAGCAAGTATTGCCTGTTTAGAAGAGTTAAAAAAAGAGTACGGTATTCATTAAGTAAAAAGCCAAATTCACGTAGAAGTGATTTGGCTTTTATAATGCAAATTTATTTAATACTTTTGAAAAATCGATTCGATCTCCTATGGTCGTTGGCTCTGGTTTTTGAAGATACCGCTTATCTTTTTCTACAAGCTTAAAGATGTTGAGTGTCGTCATCGCATCATCAAGCGCACAGTGGTGCTTTCCAGTTCCTTCTTTACCATACTCCTGCACAGCTTTCCAAAGGCCAGTTTGATTTTGATCTCCAAAAAAGCGCTTATACTCCATTGAAAGATCAATTTCTTTACCTGCAAAAGGAAATGGCACCTTATTTTTTTGACAGCACTGCCTTAATACTTTCATATCCATGTTCCCCCATGTAATGATCGTGCTGTGTTTATACATGCCCAGTCGCTGTACAAGCTGCTCTAGCGTAATGCCTTCATTTACTTGATTTTGTTCGATATGGAGAAATGATTTACAGCGCTCAGTTAATTTTGTAAAGTGTGTAGGCTGTACGTAAGAGGAGAAACGATCAATGATTTCTTGATTTTTAACAAACACCAAACCAACTTCAATGATTTCCGGAAAAAAGCCTTTTGGAAAACCCTTATACTCTGGCATTGTAAATTCAAAATCAATGAATAAATACTGAGAGTTCTTATCCAATATTATCACCCCTTTGTAAAATAAACCGCCCTACTATATTAATGCTATTATAGCACGATTGAACAATCGGAAGGTCTATTTTCTGTTCTTATTTTTAATATTATGAATATTCTAGTTGCTGAATAAAAAGAATACTTTACTACTACTATATTCTAGAGCATGTCTCTATGCGCAGGGTAACTGTCACGAATAGACATAATTTCGCTTATTTTTTTACCTATTTTTTCACTTTTTTATGTATTCGCTCTTCCACATTCTCTTTAAACTCTAACACGAGTGTGTGAGGTGGCTCCTTCTGACTCCAAAAGCATACCTCACACCTTCTAGACTAAGCATTCTTATGTTTAGGCTTTAGGCAGAATAGCAAGGGTACATCTGGATATACAGATTAAATTCTCTTTTTCATCTTGAATTTTCACTTCCCAAACCGCTGTTTTTTTTCCTTTATGTAAAGGAACGCCTATAGCTGTAACGATTCCATCTTTTTTCCCTTTGATATGATTGGCATTAATTTCTAAACCTACGCAAATTTCTTTTTCGAGATCGACACTTTTAATGGCACCTAGACTAGCCACAGTTTCAGCTAACGCCACCGATGCTCCTCCGTGTAAAAGCCCGAATGGCTGACGCGTTCGCTCATCAACAGGCATCGTCGCTTCCACTCTTTCTTCACTCGCACTAATAATCTCAATTCCTAATGCTTCTAACAGCGTATCTTTTGTTTTCATATCCATACCTCCCTTTGCATCTAGTATACAATAACGGTTTTGCTACAACATATACGAACCCTCTACATATACATAATAAAAATCCGTTTTCTAGGAGGATTCTTATATGAAATCATTTGCTCCCTTGTCTTACTATTGGCCATCGTACTACATGCCTCACCCTTATACATACAGGGTACCTAACTTACCTGAGGCGAACATCGCGACATTTCAGCAATCTCTTAAAGTTATTCCCTCTACCATGCAAAGCGCTACTATCTTTATTCAAAGAGCTAATACTTCGCCAAATTTAATAAAAAAAATAAAAGCTGCTGCTCAAGAATCCAAAATGAGTGAAGTAAAAAGACTCATTCTTTCCACTGGTGTTAAGACAAAAATCGATGTTTTTTATACTCCAGACTATATTAAAATTACGTTTATTCATCCCGATACCCAATTTGACTGCTGTCACGTATCGTTAAATATTAGATGGTAAAATACAAGGAAAAAAGTCTTATTTTCTTCAAAAAAAGATGTACATGTTGTTTCGTTACGAATATTATAATATATGCCATTTTTGTATGTAAAAACAAATTACACGATAATTGTATTTAGGATACAAATATGATATTGTATTTGGAAATATATTTTTTCTTTAGGAGGGATGACATGATGAGACATGTTACGCTAGTAGAAATTTTCACGCATCCTATCGCTCAAAAATATTTAACTCGATCTGGCGTTGCGCATGCTGTATCCGTCGCCTATCATGCGTTTCGTCTATCCGTACAGCATAATGTAAACCCGGATTTAGCTACAAAAGCAGCGCTGCTTCATGATATTGGCCACTACGAATGGTACACAAATGGTCAGTGGGATTATGAGAAGTATCGTCAAAATGATATTCACGCTATTAAAGGGGCTGAACGTGCACATAAATTACTCATTCGTTTAGGTGAGGAACCTCAGGCGGCAAAAGAAATTGCTTTAGCTATTTTACTACACACAGACTCATATTTGCCTGAAGGAACAATTCAACAACGCCCTCTTCAAAAAGTAGTCAAACTAGCTGATGAAGCTGATGAAGAGCCAGGCGGCAAACACCATTACCGTGAATTGGAATATAATCTGGCTGTAAAGAAAATTAAGGAGCTTGATAAGAAAGTGCTTGAACTTCTACATTCCAACCAATTTAAACAGTTAGGCTGACAGGATTAACTCCTTTCATAAGAGTTAATCCTTTTTATTATTTCTCCTCATAATTCCCTGCAAATTACTCATACTACTTATTGATTCTCATTTTTGGTTAGTTAGGAGGAAGAAGAATGTCTAAAAACGCTAGAGGTTACGTGCAAGATTCTTGCACATCATTAAATCAGGCAAAAGCAAGCCTTGAACAAGCTCTTCAAACGGTAGAGAAAGATTCAAATCGTGAACGTATTGAACAATCTCTTCAGGCTGTAGAGCAAGCATTAGGAGCTTGTGACAGCACTGCTTCTACTCTTTCTCAAGCATGAAAAAAGCAGCCGGTTTTGATCGGCTGCTTTTTGTCATTATAGGGCCTCTATTTACAGGATAACTGAGGCTATCCACCCAAAAATAATAAGTGGAATGTTATAGTGAAGAAAAGTTGGTACACACGTATCCCAAATATGATCATGCTGACGATCGACTGCTAATCCAGATGTGGGTCCAAGCGTACTGTCTGAAGCTGGTGAACCAGCGTCTCCAAGCGCTCCCGCTGTACCAACAATACAAATCGTTGCCATTGGACTCATACCAAGTTCTAAGCAAAGAGGAACAAAAATCGTCGCGATAATTGGAATGGTAGAGAAAGAAGAACCAATGCCCATTGTCACTAAAAGCCCGATGACAAGCATAAGAAATGCACCTAGCATTTGGTTGCCGCCAATAAGAGCAACAGAGCCTTTTACAAGCGCTTCTACATCTCCAGTTTCTTGAAGAACTTTTGCAAAACCAGAGGCAGACAGCATAACAAATCCGATAAAAGCCATCATTCTCATTCCGTTCGTTAATACTGGATCTGCTTCATTCCACTTCAAAGCCCCGCTGAAGTAAACGACAACAATCCCTGCAAGCGCTCCGAAAATCATAGAATCTACTAAGAGCTGCACAGTTAAAGCCGCTACAATCGCAAGTAGAGCTACTATAATTCCTCTTGTTGTGTAACCTGTACGCTCCTCTGTGCCTTGATCGATGTCAATGTCTTCATAACTGCGCGGCTTGCGGTACGAAATAAACACAGCAAACAATAAGCCCGCTACCATTCCTAAAGCTGGAAGAGCCATCGCCGTAGTAATATCTCCTTTATCAATTGTTAATCCACTTTCTTTGATGTTAGTAAATAAAATGTCGTGATAAATCTTACCGAATCCTGCCGGCAAATACATATAAGGTGTAACCAATCCAAATGTAATCACTGTTGCGACTAATCGGCGATCGATTTTCAACTGATTAAATACTTTTAATAGAGGTGGAATTAAAAGCGGAATAAATGCAATGTGAACCGGAATAACGTTTTGAGAAAAACATGAAATAATAAGGATGATCAATAAAATCAGTACTTTTGACAGTGACTTCTTTTTCGTTTCTCCTTCTTTCCCTACTATTTTTAACGCTAGCTGAACAACGGCATCAGGCAGCCCTGTCCGCGAAACAGCCATCGCAAATCCTCCAAGCAAAGCATAGCTTAATGCAACAGAAGCACTGTTTCCAAGACCATCTGTGTATATACTTACTGTATCTGTTAGGCTGATACCGCCAACAAGTCCTCCAATTAACGCTCCGACTGCTAAAGAAAAGACAACGTTGATACGCAATAAGCTCAAAATCAGCATCACGAGCACAGCTATTAATACTGCATTCATTTTGAAACCTCCATTTTTCTTTTTACTTTATCTCATTAAAACATTAGAGAGATAAACAACATGTTCATTATATTAGGTATAGAAAAAAAGTCAATCATCTTATTAAATAAACGTTTGTTTAACTTCTCTACACCCTTAACAATATAAGGGTTTTTCTAAATAATCTTTTCTTACTAAAAAGAAAAAACATTATGTAAACATATTAAAAAAAGAAGCATCATCGATGCTCCTTTTTACTTTTTTTCTATAAATGCTATATTTTTTCATTAATTGACTTCAAATGAACAAACCATTGCAGCTAGTGTTCGCACCATCACGCCTGTTGCACCTGAAGGTCCCAACTCATGAGAAGCAGCGGATGTTGCAGTTCCAGCAATATCCAAGTGAACCCATGGTGTTTGCTCTGCAAACTCACCAATAAAGGTTCCTGCCATAATTGCGTGCCCCTCCCGTCCAGGAGAGTTATTTAAATCTGCTACCTTACTTCCCCGAACACGCTTTTTGTCTCGTTCTGTAATAGGCAGTTCCCAAATCGGTTCGCCTGTCTCAATGCTCGCTTTCGCTATTTGCTGCAACAAAGCGGAATCATTCGTCATTGCCCCAGTTGTATGTGTACCAAGAGCTACAATTACACCACCCGTTAATGTCGCCACGTCTACTAAATAATTTGCTCCGTGGTGTTTGGCATAGGAGATACCATCAGCTAACGCTAAACGCCCTTCAGCATCTGTATTCAGTACTTCTATTGTCTTTCCATTCATTGCTGTAATTACGTCATCTGGCTTAAAAGCACGCGCGCTAATAACGTTGTCAGTTGATGGAATGACAGCTACTACGTTTTGATGAGGTTTTAATTCTCCAATCGCTTCCATTGCACCAAGAACAGATGCAGCTCCGCCCATATCTGTTTTCATACCTACAATCCCGTCTTTAGATTTAATAGAGTAACCACCTGTGTCAAAAGTAATCCCTTTTCCTACCAACCCAATAACGTCTTCCCATTTTTCTTTTCCTTGATATTTTAGGACAATCATTTTAGGAGGCTCTGCGGAACCTTGATTGACTGCTAACAGTGCGCCCATTCCCAATGTTTCCATCTCTTCTTTTTCTAAAATTTCATATTCAAAACCATATGTATGTGCCATTTCTACTGCATAATTAGCTAAATCTGTAGCCGTTAGCATATTGCTTGGTAAGTTAACAAGGGTGCGCGCTGAGTTTGTTGCTTTTCCATACGTATATCCAACCAAAGCAGATTGTACAACGTCTTTATAAAAAGAAAGCAGTTCAATTTTCTCAAGCTGTTTGTCAGGTTCGTTTGATTTCTTTTTGTAGTTTTCAAACTCGTACATTGCAAGCTGTTGAGCTTCTCCTAACAAAGCTGCAGTTTCTTGCTCTGACCACGCTCCTGTATCAAATGTAGAAAGGGCTACCGATGCGTTTGAAATCTTCGCTTCTTTTAACTTTTTAAATAACAGCCCAAAGCTCTCTTTGAGCCCATTTTTAGTTAGCGCTTGCTTTCGTCCGAGTCCTACAAAATAAAGACGTTTTGCTCCTAATTTTCCTAGTGTATGAATCGTTGAAATACGTTTTTCTTGTACACGTATATCCCCTTCTTTAATCAAATGAATGAGCTGTCCACCTAAAGCTTCATCAATTTCTTTTAGAAGGCCTTCAAACTGTTGGTTTTGATTAAATAACCCGATTACCAGCGCTTCTGTTTGATGATCAACACCAAATGTTTCTACATGCGAAAACATAAAATTCCTCCTTTTACGTATAGAGATTTTATTTTTATTTATCATCTGCTTTGTTTAATCTATTCAGCAAGTGGAATATATATCATATTCACCACTGTTTTCATCTATATACATATGATAGCAGAAATACAATTTTTAATCACAGTTCAAAACCCTTAGTTTCACACATATACTTTCATCTACCGCTTTTTTCACCATACGGGTTTAGCTTTTCAGACATTTTAAGTTGAGGGAGGACGTCTCAATGGAGTTATTCTCAAATTTTCCACTTTGGAGTTCATTAATCGCTATTTTCTTTGCTCAATTTATTAAGATTCCCCTTTCTTTTGTAGCTACTAAGAAAATAGACGGCAGCTTATTTTTTAGTACGGGAGGCATGCCAAGCTCTCACTCCGCAGCAGTAACTTCCTTAGCAACTGCCATTGGGCTAGCAGAAGGTCTTAAATCTCCTATTTTTGCTCTCTCCGCTATTTTTGCCATTATTGTCATGTTCGATGCTAAAGGGGTAAGAAGACACGCAGGAGAGCAAGCAACGGTTTTAAATCGTTTGGTTGAAGACTTTCAGCGCGCGGTAAAAGAGGCAAAGCTGTGGACGACCAATGAAGAAGACGAAAAACAAGTGAAGCTAAAAGAGCTGCTTGGACATAAGCCTATTGAAGTTTTCTTTGGAGCCTTAACAGGGATAGCAGTTGCTTTTGTAACATATTATGTATGGCCATAAAACATAAGAAAACACATGAAGAGTTCTTCATGTGTTTCTCGTTTATTTTACCTGCTGGCGAAAAACTTGCATCGACTTCTTTTCATTCAGCATTGTTAACTCTTCTTCAGTTAAGCGGCCGTCCCCTGATTTCACTACATAGACGTTTAATTCTTTTTTACCCCATATGTTGTACACATCGGAAACAGTCTCAAAATATAAATCAAGATGATTGCCTTTAATAGCCCCACCTTTATCTGCTACCACTCCATAGCCATAGCCCGGAATAAACAAGATCGTGCCGATTGGGAATATGGTTAAATCAGCAGCGATGGTCGAATACAAGTCACGTTTTACTTTAACGCCCGAATATGTAATACCATACCCTGGATGATTGGGATTTTTCCCAGTTGATTCGTAACCAGCTGTGTAACCCGTAGCTAATACATTCTTAGTTGGATAACGCGACCAATCAAATGCTTCTTCAATCGTCAGACGCTCTTTGTCATTGCTAGCCGCTTCAGCTCTTAGTGGTTTTAGAAGTGATGGCAAGAGCCTTTCATTCATTAGAGGATGCCCTGTACTGTTTATAAAAGGCATATATTTGATGACTGTGGTTATTGGGACGCCAGTAATTGCTTCATATGTTGTAAACAGCGCTCCGACCAGTAGTAGGCACATAATGAATCGCTTTGCTATTTTTCCAATCATTGTGATTTCCACAACTCCTCTCACGAATCTATTTGTTTCCAACATAAAAACAAATTATTCGTTTGCGAGAAGAATTTACATTTAAAACATTTGGTACCCTCTTGTTCGTAAAGATTTAATGGTAATGCCTGAAGCTAGTGCACCTATAAAACCAGCCATTAAAATTGTAATGTCAGCTGTGGCTAAAGATAGCACTTTTGTCCCTAGCTGCTGAAAGGAGTAAGCGGGATGTTGAATGTAATCAACCGCTCTTACATCATCAATAATAAAAATAAAAATCACGGGATAAATAATGGCCATAATCCAAGACATACGAAGCAGCATATTTAATAAGAAACCGATTCCAAAAAACAAAACAAAAAACAACAAGATGGAGATAATTAGTACAGGCACACTCATTTCCATTGCTTTTCGCCTCCGTTACTCTTTATACTCTCAGTTTACTTAAGAGTAATGAAGGCGTCAATCACAGAAAAGTAAGTTAATACCAAAAAAAGCAAAAGGCTTAAAGACCTTTTGCTTTTTGTTTTAAAAGAAATTAAATTTTCCTTTTTTCAATACAAGACCTGCTCCGCCTTGAAGGAAAAGCGAGCGATTATCAACAACTTTTTTCATAAAAGATGCGCTTGAACCAAATAGTTTTCGACCATATACAACACCAATTGCGTCATCATGCCCTAACGAACATACCGTTCCTTTAATATCTGGTTTAAACTCACTTAATTCTTTTTGCCCTTTCATCAAACGGCTAATATTTTCAGCGCAGGTACCGCCTTGCTGCATAGCGATTTGAGCTGTTGGTGGATAAGGACGTTCTGTTTCAGGGTTAATCATTAGTGAACAATCTCCAATAACAAACACATCTTCGTGCCCTGGTGCCAGCAAGCTATTACTTACTTTTACACGTCCGCGCATGTTCTCAAATCCAGCTTTTTCAATCACATGACTGCCTCGAACACCTGCAGCCCATACAACTGTTGCTGATTTGATTTCTTCTACTTGGTCATCTTTTGATACAATAATTCCTTCTTCTGTACACTCTTTAATCGCTGTTCCGATCTTGAACTCGATTCCTTTTCGTTCTAGTTGTGTTACCGCATATTCTACAAGTTCTGGATCAAAACCTGGCAAAGCCGTAGGCGCTGCTTCTACACAAATAACGCGTACTTTTTCACGCGGAATATCAAACTCTTTGCAAAGCTGAGGGACTCGATTTGCTAATTCTCCCACAAATTCAATCCCGGTAAAGCCAGCACCCCCAACAATAATGGTCAGAAGTTCGTCTCTTTTTTCCACTTCATTGTTGTACGTCGCAAACACATAATCAATGTGCTCACGAATTTGACGTGCTGCATTAATGCTCGTAATGGTAAATGCATGTTCTTTTAAACCTTTAATTCCGAAAGTTTCTGCTTCATACCCTAAAGCAACAACTAAATAATCGTACGTTAGCTCACTGTTTTCAAGAAGAACACGCTTTTCATCTAACTTAATATCTACGACCGTGTCTTTGATAAATGTAACCTTATTTGTGTTAATTAAATTTTTAACAGGAACACGAGAGCGATCTTGATGAATTGTACCTGCTGATACTTCATGAAGCCATGTCGTTTCGTAATGGTAATCGTTTTTATTTACCAAAACAATTTCCGCATCACTAGCACCCAGTTTCTTTTGTAAATTAACAATTGTCATAATGCCGCCATATCCGGCACCTAAAATGACGATTTTAGGCTTTTTCATAGGAATGTCATCCACCTTTTTTAGTTATAGTCACAAGTATGTCTTACAAATATAATGATAAGAGCAATTTTATTTGGTTTGCTTTTTTATGTTAGTTTGAGCAAGAACGATCATCGCTATCCATTTATTATTCATATAAGAAAAACAATGTGAATCACTTCACGTTCTTTTTTAAAAAAATACATTTTTTCTTTTCAAAAAAATGTAAGCATAAGGCCTAGCTTGATTTACACAAACATCTTATGCTTTTTTAATCGATTTTTCAACCCTTCACTTTGTATTTACAAGCTTTTAAATTTTCAATTACTTTCCTGTATACCCAGTTTTATATTTGACCAAAACGTGTGGTTATGTTAATGATTACAAATACTGATTTTTAAGTTGAGAAAGTTTCTCAAACATTCCAGCGTGTTTTAATGATATTTTATAATTTACTATGCTATCATAAAGTAGAATATGCATTGGCACAGAACAATCTAGAGGTGATTATAAATGAAAGAAGATAAACAAGTATATGATATTACCATCATCGGAGGCGGCCCTACAGGCTTATTTACAGCATTTTATGGCGGTATGCGTCAAGCGAGCGTAAAAATTATTGAAAGCTTACCACAGCTTGGTGGACAGCTTTCTGCTTTATATCCTGAAAAATATATTTATGACGTAGCTGGTTTTCCAAAAGTACGCGCTCAAGAATTAGTCAATAATCTAAAAGAGCAAATGGATCAATTTAAACCTGCAGTTGCGCTAGAGCAAGCTGTAGAAAAGGTAGAGAAACAAGCGGACGGTGTATTTCGATTAACTACTAATTCTGAAGTCCACTATTCAAAAACAATTATTATTACGGCTGGAAACGGTGCATTTAAGCCCCGTAAAATCGAGCTAGAAAACGCAGAACATTTCGAGCAAACGAACCTTCATTATTTTGTGGATGATATGAATAAATTCAAAGGCCGCAAAGTATTAGTATGCGGGGGCGGGGATTCTGCTGTAGACTGGTCTCTTATGTTAGAGCCGATCGCAGAAAAAGTAACGTTAACGCATCGCCGAGACAAGTTCCGCGCTCATGAACACAGCGTAGAAAACTTGCATAATTCATCAGTTGATATTAAAACACCGTATGTACCGGTTGAATTTGTTGGAGATGACCGTATTACACAAGTTGTGTTAGAAAACACAAAAGGTGAAGAAAAGACAGTAGTAGACGTAGATGATGTTATTGTAAACTTTGGATTTGTTTCTTCTCTAGGTCCAATTAAAGAATGGGACTTAGATTTAGAGAAAAATGCAATTGTTGTTAACTCAAAGCAAGAAACAAACATTCCTGGCATCTATGCAGCAGGTGATGTCTGCACATATGATGGAAAAGTAAAACTCATCGTGGCAGGATTTGGCGAAGGTCCGACTGCCGTTAATAACGCTAAGGCATACATTGATCCAAAGGCTCGCTTACAGCCTATGCACAGTACGTCAATGTTCTCATAAAAAAAGCAGGCTCTCGCCTGCTTTTTTTTATTGCTGGATTGGTGTAACCATTCGATGAATGATTTCACTCATCATTTCCGCATCACTGCTTATTAAACAGATTTCATAAAAGGAATGGTTTCCTTCTTGACTAGTTACGGTCATTCTGTAGGCCTTCAAACCTTCGAGCTTACTTAAATATTTTACTACCTCTGATTGACCGGCAATACGTTCAATCAGCAGAATATGCTCTCCTTCAACTGCTCCGTAGCTTTCAGCCAGAGAGGCAGTAGCATTTTCATAATAGCGAATGTAAGGTTCAGAATGGTTAAGAGGCGCAGAGGACGAGTTTTGATGACAGGCTTCACCTGAGGAAAAAGGCAAATGCTGAACGAATAAATGCGATTCACTGAAGTGAATACTTTTTGCATTCTTAGACTCCATTTTGCTACTTTCAAGTTTTAACCAGTTTATAAACCCCTTCCATAGAATAGGCAGGGTGTTTTTTTTGCGAAAACTTCCGTAACCTCCTACTTGTTCCGCGTCGTAACGAGTCGCATCTATCAAATCCGTTCATCTCCTCTTTTTTATTGAGTATAAAAAAGACTGATTATTCAGTCAACAGTTTTGACAGATGATGTAACATACAAAAATTCCTCACTAAAAAAGCTTTCTTCACCGGATGAGGTGAAGAAAGCTTCTTGATAAAAATATATTTAGCACTCTTCAGGAGCACCTGCGTTGCTTGCTGTACGGAAAGAAGAGCCGCAGCCGCATGCTGCAATGGCGTTTGGGTTATCAATTGTAAACCCTCCGCCTAGCATAGATTGCTTGTAATCAATTTTTACATCTTTTAAAATTGGAGCACTTTCGCTATCTACAAGAATTTTAATGCCATGTTGTTCAAACAGCGTATCGTTTTCATTTACTTCGTGAGCAAAACCCATGCCGTAAGAAAGACCTGAACAGCCTCCTCCATTTACATTAACACGTAAATAGGCATTTTCTTCTTCATGTTCTTTCATCATATCTTTTATTTGAAAGCTTGCAGCTTCTGTAATTGTTAGGATATCTTGACTCATTTTTAAACAGACCTCCTTTTTTGTTTAGTATACGACGAAATGGCTGTGACGACAAATCGTCTGCTTCTTCATTTTTTAATAATAATACGTGCCGTCACAAATCACATTGGCTGGACCTGTCATTAATACATTGCCTTTATTTTGCCAAACAATCGTTAAATCTCCTCCAGCGAGGTGTACGACGGTAGGGACATCTTTTTTCGTCTTCTCATTTAACACAGATGAAACAACGGCAGCGCATGCTCCTGTTCCACATGCTTGAGTGATACCGGAGCCTCTTTCCCACACACGAAAATTCAGCTCTCTTTCGTTCACTACCTCGACAAATTCAACGTTCACTCCTTCTGGAAAACGCGAATCTTTTTCAACCACGGGCCCTAATGTAGTAAGTGGCGCTTGTTCAATATCATTTACGTAAAAGACAACGTGAGGATTTCCCATTGATACAGCCGTCCCTTTTAACCGTTCTTTTCCAAATTCCATCTCTTCATTAACGACCTGGTCTTGGCTTGCTCCCGTCATTGGAATTTGTTCTCTAGCTAAAATAGGCGCTCCCATATCGATTGTCACTTCTGGAACTTCATTTCCCTGCGGATGCACCGTTGCTTCTACAACTCCAGAAAGCGTTTCGATAAAAAATCTTTCGCTTGTTACTAAATTATGTTCATATGCATATTTAGCTACACATCTTAAACCGTTTCCGCAGTTTTTTGCTTCCGAGCCGTCATTATTAAATACGCGCATTTTCACATCTGCACGTTCAGATGGACAAATAAGAATCATTCCATCCGATCCAATTCCCGTATAAACATTTGAGACTTTTACAGCAAGCGGTGCTAACTCTTGCTCTTCTATATGTTCTTCAAACATATTTACGTAGATATAGTTGTTGCCAAGTGCATGCATTTTTGTAAACTGAAATTTTTTCATATTATCACCCATTATTTTTTTATGTAGCTCTAGTATAAAGTGATTCTCTTTTGTACACAATAATATCATCCCCCGTTTTTTTAGCTCCTTAATCATAAAGATTAAGGGGTTTTTTATTTTGTCCTCCTTTGGAGTATTAAAAAACAAAAGAAGCATTATGATTGCAAAGAGAATGGTTGAAGCACAGATATTTGCGCAAAACGCATAAAAAAGCACGGCAAGACTAGCCGTGCTTACATCATCTATTCTATTAGCCTCATGTCCCTCTCCTGATAAAAAGAGATACGACAGCGGGGATAGTTTAAAACATTGGATTTTCTTCTAAATGAATGTAAATATTATCTACTAACTGTTCAGGTGTTTCCGCTGTAACAATCTCTCCGTTTACCAAGGCAAATAAAGATTGTGAACATTTCCCGCAATAACCTAAACATCCGTATTCAATAATATCTAGATTTGGATCTTTTTCAAGCTTTTCTAAAGCTGTTTGAGAACCACTGGCTAAATTGCTAACGCAAAATTCAATAATTGGCTGTATCACGTTTCTCACCTCTCTACTATTAGTTTATCCTATCTTCTTTCATTTTCAACGTCAACTTTGGAAATTTACGTCCATTTTGCGCACGCTTTTTAGCTTCACAGACTTTTTCAAAAAAACGTATAAATAAAGCTTTATTACAGGGATAGCTTGAAATTATGTTGAAACATATTGTGGTTTTTTATTAATTTAGTTATACTTTTATGTATAGAAAACCAAACGAGGTTATATTAAATTATTATTTAAGTAAAATATGTTATCTTATATAGCCTTTCATATCTTTTTGGCAACCATCCTTATTAACGGTAATTTGTACTCTCCTATTCTTAAAAGTAAGAATAATAGAGAGAAAACAAAAATGCATGAAGCTAAAGGGGAAATTCACATGAAGAACCTTGTCATACTGGGCGGCGGATACGGTGGTATGCGCGTTTTGCAGCGCCTTTTTCCGAATCAATTGCCTAACGATGTAGAAGTAACGCTTATTGACAAAGCACCTTATCACTCACTAAAAACTGAATTCTATGCACTTGCAGCTGGAACAATCTCTGATCAGCATGTTCGTGTTGCTTTTCCTGAACACCCTCGCTTAAAAATTCGCTACGGCTGTGTAAAACGCATAGACCTAAAAGAGAAATGCGTCTATGTAGATGATCAAATGATCGCTTACGATGACCTGATTGTAGGACTCGGATGCGAAGATAAATATCATGGAGTTCCCGGAGCTCTTGAGCATACATACAGCATTCAATCCATTGATGCTTCACGAGCAACTTATCAGACATTAAACAACTTGCCAGCTCACGCTACTGTTTCAATTGTAGGAGCTGGATTAAGCGGAGTAGAACTAGCAAGCGAGCTAAGAGAAAGCCGCCCGGATTTAAAAATCATCTTATTTGACCGCGGTAAATTAATTTTATCTGCTTTCCCAGAACGTTTAAGTAATTACGTTCAAACTTGGTTTACTTCAAACGGTGTTGAAATCGTAAATAGTGCTAATATTACAAAAGTAGAACCGAACATTCTTTATAATCATGATGAGCCCATTCAAAGCGATGCAATCGTGTGGACAGCAGGTATCCAGCCAAATAAAGTGGTACGCGATCTAGACGTAGACAAAGATCCTCAAGGACGCGTCGTATTAACGAAATACCATAACTTGCCTGACGATGAAAATGTCTACATTTTAGGTGATTGTGCAAGCCTACCGCATGCACCAAGCGCTCAGCTTGCAGAAGGTCAGGCTGAACAAATTGTCCAAGTACTTCTTCACCGCTGGAAAGGCGAAGCGCTTCCAGATGAATTGCCAACTATTAAATTAAAAGGCATACTTGGTTCATTAGGCAAAAAGCATGGATTTGGCTTAGTTGCCGAACGTCCAATTACGGGACGCGTAGCTCGATTATTAAAATCAGGTATTCTTTGGATGTATAAACACCATAGTGGATAAAATAAAAGCCGTTAGATGACTGACAATCTAACGGCTTTTTTCATTATGAAGCGCAGAAACCATACTTCTCCATTTCCTCAAATACGCGCTTTAATTTCGGATTGCCTTCCCCAACAATTTCTCCATTAATAACCACTACAGGATAGAATAAATCTTCTTCAATCACACGCTTGGCAAAGGCTGCTTTTTCCGGATCCGTATGCGGCTCGTTTATATCTACATATGTGATAGCAAACGGTTGGTTCGGATATTTGCGAGAAATCGCTGCCTCTAGCCAATCGTAGGTGTCTTTTGAAGACGGCAGATTAACACAGCTTGCACAAACAATTTCAGCTCCATAAATACACACTTCTACCTCAGTTGATTGCATAGCACATCCCCCTTGAATCTTTACATACAAACTGTACGATTATTCACACTTTTACTTCATTATGAATACTATTTTACACAAAACTGATTCATTGCACATCTTTTTCGTTTAAGGTAACATTACGGTGTATACTCCGATAGATTTTTCATGAAAGACCGTTTATAATAAGAGTAGAAGAAAGGAGTCGATAGTTATGTCAGAAATGCACGAGCAAGTTCAAGAAGTATTAGAAAAACTTCGTCCGTTTTTACTTCGCGACGGTGGAGACTGTGAGCTAGTAGACGTAGAGGATGGTATTGTAAAGTTACGTCTTTTAGGCGCTTGCGGAAGCTGCCCAAGTTCAACAATCACGCTAAAAGCTGGTATCGAACGTGCCCTTTTAGAAGAAGTACCTGGTGTAGTTGAAGTAGAACAAGTATTCTAATCTCTTTGATTTTATTATAAAAGCAACCTCCGATTTTATTGGGGCTTGCGAATAAAAAATCCTCATTCAAATGAATGAGGATTTTTTTATTAACTCGTTGTGACTTCAGCTTCTACAAATACACCTTTGCGATCAATTTGTAAAACATCTATTTCGCAGTTCGGCAGTAAAGCATACATATGTTCAGCAATCGTTTTTCCTTTTCCTTTTGGTGCTAAACATAATACACTCGGACCGGCTCCGCTTAGTGACACACCGTATGCGCCGAGAGCTTTTGCTTCTTTTCGCACAAGAGAAAGCTCTGGCACGAGTCTCATACGATAAGGTTCGTGATATAAATCTTTCTCCATAAATTCGCCTACTAGAGGTAAATCTTTATTTAACAGGGCCGCTACTAGCATGTTCCCGATTGCCCCAGCTTCTACTGCGTGGCGATAATTAATATCCGAAGGCAGCACATCACGAGCATCGGTTGTTTTTAATTCATATTCTGGAATAGCCATCACGATATCGACATCAAATTCAGGTATTTGAGCAATATATGTTTCATTTTCATGATGGTAACCAACAACGATGCCGCCGTAAATAGACGGGCTGACGTTATCAGGATGTCCTTCCATTAAGCTGCTGATGCGAAGCTTTTCTCTTTTTGATAAACGTAAGTCACACAGTACATTAGCCAGCTCGATTCCAGCTACGATAGCCGATGCGCTGCTTCCAAGTCCCCTTGCTAATGGAATGTTGCTCCAAACAGAGACCTTCGCACTTGGAAGAGCAATGTTAAATTGACGAGCCACGTCTTGTGCCACTTCATACATTAAGTTATCTGTACCTGTAGGAATACTTTGTACTTCTTTCGTTTCAGGGATAAAAATCCATTCGTTCTGACGCTCTACTGTTAATCTTAAGTAGCGAGATAAAGCCACTCCAATGGAATCAAATCCTGGCCCTAAATTAGCAGAGCTAGCTGGGACCGTAATGACAAAACGCTCATTTTCTAGCATGAAGCAACGACACCTTGGATATACTCAAATACCTTTTCTTCATCATTTGGTAAAACCACTGGCTTTACATTATGAGCATCGATTGCTACGTTTGGATCTTTTAATCCGTTACCTGTTAGTACAGCTACAACCGTTGAACCTTTTGCAATTTTACCAGAAGCTACATCTTTAAACACACCAGCTATTGAAGCGCAAGAACCTGGCTCTGCAAATACACCTTCTTTGCGTGCAATTGTACGATATGCTTCTAAGATTTGTTCATCTGTTACTTCATCAATTTTTCCGTTCGATTCTTTTGCTGCGTTTACAGCATAATCCCAGCTTGCTGGATTTCCGATTCGAATAGCCGTTGCAATTGTTTCTGGATTTTCGATAACTTGATTACGCACGATCGCCGCTGCACCTTCTGCTTCAAACCCGTGCATGTGAGGAAGAGACGTTTGGTGACGCTCACTGTATTCTTTGAAGCCTTTCCAGTAAGCTGTAATATTTCCTGCATTCCCCACTGGGATAGCTAAAACGTCAGGCGCTTTTCCAAGCTGTTCACAAATCTCGAAAGAAGCTGTTTTTTGCCCTTCAATACGGTATGGATTTACGGAGTTCACAAGTGCAACCGGTGATGTTTCACTTAGCTTACGAACCATAGAAAGTGCTTGGTCAAAGTTTCCTTCAATTGCTACAATTTCTGCACCGTACATAACTGCTTGAGCTAATTTCCCCATCGCAATTTTTCCATTTGGAATAACAACGATACAGCGCATGCCAGCGCGTGATGCATAAGCTGCTGCAGCTGCGGATGTGTTACCTGTAGATGCACAAATAACCGTATTGCTTCCTTCTTCTTTCGCTTTTGCTACAGCCATTACCATTCCGCGGTCTTTAAATGACCCCGTTGGATTTAACCCTTCTACTTTCACATGTAAATCAATGCCTAGCTCTTTTGATAAATGAGCAAGATGAATTAAAGGCGTATTTCCTTCATGTAGTGTAAGCATAGGTGTGTTCTCTGTTACAGGTAAAAACTCTTTATATTCTGCTAATAGACCTTTCCACATCATACTGTGCCAACTCCCTCTACGCGGTAACTGCTTTTTACATTTTCTACAATTGGTAAATCCCGAAGCTGCTGAAGGATTTCCTCATAATCTTTTTGAGATGTTTTGTGTGTAACAACAACAATCTCAGCTAATTCGCTTCCTTTCACAGGAAGTTGAATAATTTTTTCGAAGCTCACGCCACGCTCTGAAAATAGCGTTGTTAATTTTGCAAATGCTCCAACTTGATCTTTAACATGAATACGTAAGAAATGCTTCGAGAACATTTCATCTTCTGCTTTTAACTGTTTTGGATACTGAGGCGTTACCGCACTTTTACCATTCACACCTAAACGCATGTTTTTCATAACACCTACTAAATCTGATACGACAGCAGTGGCAGTTGGCAGGCTTCCTGCCCCCGGTCCATAAAACATCGTTTCTCCAACAGCTTCTCCGTATACATATACAGCATTGTACTCATCGCTTACTGAAGCAAGAGGATGTGTGTCTGCTAAAAGAGTTGGCTGAACACTAACTTCTACATTGTCGCCGTCACGATGTGCATATCCAATCAGTTTCATCGTATAGCCTAATTGTTTACTATATTGCAAGTCTTCTTCCGTTACTTCTGTAATACCTTGAACACGAACATCGTCCAAGTCAATTTTCATTGAAAATCCTAGTGTAGCCAAGATTGCCATTTTGCGAGCAGCATCTAAACCACCTACGTCAGAAGTTGGATCCGCTTCAGCGTATCCTAAATCCTGCGCTTCTTTTAACACTTCATCATAAGCGCTTCCTTCTTTTGTCATTTTCGTTAAAATGAAGTTTGTTGTACCATTTACAATTCCCATCATTTTGGTAATACGATCAGACGCTAATCCATCTGCTAATCCACGAAGAATTGGTATACCGCCTGCTACACTTGCTTCATAAAATAAATCACAGTTATTTTCAGAAGCTACTGTTAACAATTCTGAGCCGTAAACAGCCATTAAATCTTTGTTTGCCGTTACAACATGCTTTTTATTACGAAGGGCTGTTAAGATATAATCTCTTGTTTCTTCAACGCCACCCATTACTTCAATGACAACGTCAATCTCCGCGTTATGTAAAACGTCTTCAACATTCGTTGTTAATTTATCTTCACTGATTTCTACGTCACGTTTCTTATCAATATCTTTGACTACTACTTTTTTAACTTCTACAGGACATCCGACTTGATGACTTAATTTATCCTGATGATTTTCAATAATTTTGACTACTCCGCTTCCTACCGTTCCTAACCCTAATAATCCTACTGAAATACTTTTTGTCATATTCCTCACCTCTGTGTTCTTTCTACGTATACATTTGTTCTCTTATAGAGGACATTATAGACCTTATTTTTCTTTTTTACAAGGTTTACTTGCCATCTTTTCTCGTAAACTCGTTAAAAAAATCGGTATATAAAGATAAATGTAAATTTTTAAAATATTTCATTTTATTATCATAACATGGCTCCCACTGTTTTTTAATAAAAAAAAGACAATTTCACCGAAATGAAATTGCCTTTTTCTGTTATGATTTTTTCGCAAACGCTTCTTTATTTACAATTGTAATAGGAGACTCGTTTGTAAGTACTGCTTTAATGTTTTTAACACATAAAGAAATCATTTCCGTGCGCGTTTCGATACTCGCACTGCCGATATGAGGAAGCCCGATAACATTAGGCAACTGAAGAAGAGGATGAGAAGCAGAAATAGGCTCTTGATCGAATACATCCAAGCCAGCTCCAGCAATTTCACCAGATTGAATCGCATGTAATAATGCTTGCTCATCAACCACCGCTCCTCTTGAAGCATTAATAAAAATCGCAGTTTTTTTCATCTGTTCAAATGCTGAAAGATTAAATAAATGTTTGGTTTCGTCCGTTAACGGTGTCAAACAAACAACAAAATCAGATCGTTCAAGCAGCTCATTTAACTCACAGTAAACTGCATCGAGCTTTTTTTCCGCTTGAAGGTTGCGGCTTCGATTGTGGTACAAGATTTCCATATCAAAACCTGTAGCACGTTTCGCAAGCGTCTCTCCAATTTTCCCCATTCCAACAATACCTAATGTTTTATGATGAACATCTCTGCCTGCTAACAAAAATGGACTCCAGCTTTTCCACTGATTTTCTTTCACATATTCAGCAGCTTCTACTAAACGTCTAGCTACACTCATTAATAAACCAAACGTTAAATCTGCTGTTGTATCAGATAAAACATCGGGCGTATTAGAAACGATAACTCCTCGTTCAGTTGCCGCTTCTACGTCAATATTATCGAATCCGACCGCCAAGTTAGCTACAAGCTTTAAATGAGGAGCTTGCGTAAGCAATTCACTGTCAATACGATCTGAAAGCATTGTTAATAGAGCATGTGCGCGCTTAGCTTTTTCACAAAGCAGCTCGTGAGGGACTGCCTCATCTTCTTTATCCCACATTTCCACATTCGCTACTGACTTTAAAGGTTCAATTAATTCATTCGGTATTTTTCTCGTAATAAATACAAACGGCTTGTCCATATGTACGCCACCTCTTTATCCTTTTTAAACTGCATGCACAAAAACAAAATAGAAAAACGGGTTTGGATTATCCAACACCTATTTTTCTATTTTATCATATTCTATAGTAATCGCTTTTTAATGAATCCATGTTAATTCAGGAATGTGATAACGAGACGTTGAAATACCCACCGACTGGTAAAAGCGCTTCAGAAAAGCTTCGTAGTGAGAAGAATGAGCCAATACTCCTTCAAGCTTCTCATAATACTTTTGTTTTTGCCGTTCATCTTGTACACTGTAGTATCCTTCAATGACCTCAAAATAATGAACGGGAAAAAGAAGTCTAGCATATAACAGTCTCCATGAAAAAGAAGAAAGTGGATTTACCTTTTCGTATTCACTTAAAAACTGATGCATGTGCCTTTCATCGACAGCGTATGTTAATAAATATTGTTCCCTTATATATTCAGCTATATCTCTGCTAGGATGGTCGAAGACCCAGTCTGCTGGGAGCTTGTAAACGTAGTCTTCCCCCCATGTTTTTTGCCCGAATCGATGGTGACAAATCGTCGCAGCGTCAACTGAACGAGGCAAATCGTCAATTTCCGTGTCTACTAGGTATTGAATAGCATTTTCCGTTAATCCTAGGTAATAAGGAAAAGTTTCTAAAAAACGTTTTTCCATCTCTTGATTAGGCAAAGCACGTAATCTTCCATACCAAAATTGCTCCATCTGGTCGAGACGCTTCTCCCACATGGACTTCCATTGCCCTAGCCGGTTTGCTTTTTCCACTTCATAAGGAAACAGCCTCCCTTTTTGATGAAAAACAGCTAGCTCGTGCCCAGGTGAAAAATTGGGGTTTTTCTCTTCCGCAAGACAGCGGCAAATGATAAATTTTTCAGTTTCAGTTTCTGTAATCATTTCACCATTCAAATTAGGCATAAATGTTGCCACATGGCGATCACCTTGGCCCATCAGAAATTGACTCATTTGATATAATTCATTTAACTCGTCTTGCTCCATTTGCTTTACATTAATGATTGTATATAAAATATCTCGATACTGAAAACCTTCAAATTTACCAACGGGCATAAATTCATTTGGACGTAATCCGTAATGCTCATAAATGGTTTGTATCATTTTAATCCCTCTCTTCATTCATTCAAGAAATTATATGATGGAAAACAACATTACTTGTCATAATATTTACGGAGGAATGAATAGATTAGAAATACACCATTTATAGTTATTTACTCCGGGTTAGTAGTATGAAACAACTTTAGACTTAAAAATATATAGAAAACAGGTGATGATACTTGGAGAAAAAACATACACAAAGTGAGTTAGAAAAAAAAGCAAGAGAATGGTTAATAGAACGCGGCGTGGCTCTTACAGACATTGCTGAACTGGTCTATTACTTGCAAAAAAAGTATCACCCAAACTTAACAATCGAAGACTGTTTATATAACGTTGAACGCGTCATTTCTAAACGAGAAGTTCAAAATGCTATTTTAACGGGTATTCAACTAGATGTCCTCACGGAAAAAAAAGTGATTGAGCCGCCTCTGTTAGATATTCTTGAGAAAGACGAAGGTTTATACGGTATCGACGAGATTTTAGCATTATCGATTGTAAATGTGTACGGATCAATCGGCTTTACCAATTACGGATATATTGATAAACAAAAACCGGGTATTCTAGAACGATTAAACGATAAATCGACTGGAGAGTGCCACACTTTCTTAGATGATTTAGTAGGCGCAATTGCCGCGGCTGCTTCTAGCCGCTTAGCGCACCGGGCTGCCAGTCAAGAATAGGTTAAAAAACAAAAAAAGCTGTCAATTGACAGCTTTTTAAATTCGCTCCATCCACTCTTTTAGTGAATCTACCGTATAAGTTGGCTTTTTCTCATATCCTTCTAGTAACTCTCTTGTTGTTACTCCTGTATGGACTAATAATGTATCTAAGCCTGCATTCATCCCTGCTAAAATATCTGTATCATAGTAATCACCAATCATGATTGTTTCTTCTTTTGGCGTACCGATGACTTCAAGGGCTTGCTCCATAATAATACTTTCTGGTTTGCCAATAAATACTGGATTTGTTTGAGTAGAAACCGTAATAACGGACGTGATAGATCCATTACCAGGCAGTAAGCCTCTTTCAGTAGGAATCGCAATATCTCCGTTCGTTGAAACAAAAAAGGCGCCGTTCCGAACGTTTAAACATGCTTTTGCTAATTTTTCATATGTAATTTCCTGATCCAAACCAACAACTACGAAATCCGTATCTTCCTCTTCAATGGTAAATCCTTTTTCAAGCAGCGCATGTCGGATTCCTTCTCCACCAATTACATAAGCTGAAGCGTTTGCTTTGCGTTCATGCAAATAATTAGCTGTTGCCTGGCTCGTTGTAAAAACTTGCTCTTCTGTTGCAGGAATGCCAAATCCCTCTAGCTTTTCAGCTACTTTATCGGGCGTTTTTGTTGAGTTGTTTGTTACAAATAAATAAGGAATTCCTTTTTCCTTTAATTTAATAACAAAATCACGCGCCTCGGCAATTAGCTCTGTTCCTTTGTACATTGTTCCGTCTAAATCAATCAAATATCCTTTATATTCCTTCATGTTGTGTGATCTCCTTTCAAGTCTCATACTTGAAATCATAGCTTATTTTTTATACAACTACAACTTGCTTGCCTTTAGTTACGAAAAGCAGACACAGGTCCTAACTCTGTCTCTAGATATGTCCTTACGCGCTCTGAAAATGCTGCCAGTACGTCTTTATGCTGCATCACTTTTTGATAAATATCCTGATGATTAACATCCACATATTCTTGAACAAGGCTTTTACGCAATTGAACAATCTCTTTTAATGGCGTTTCTTCCTCTTTTTTAACCACTTTCTCATCAACTAAAATGTCAATGATATCGTCGTAACTGCCTGGATCTCTCATAATAAACCCATCAATCATTGCATTTCCTACATCTAAAACGTTTTCAATTAAAAGATGTACAATTCTCTCTAATGCCTTTTTCTCTATTTCTGTGTTCCAGCTCGAATGCTCAGCAAACAAACGAACATGTTCATCAAAAAAAACAAGCGTGGCTTCTATTTTTTCACGATCTACAAAGTACATATTATTTCCTCCCTAGTTGTCAGCTCTCTATAAATCTTTTTTTATAAACAAACGGGGTTCCTGTTCTATTTTATCATGACCCATTATCCATTTGATAAATTCATTTTTGTTTTTGACCTTATTTGATATGATAAAAATACAACCTATGAAAGGAGTATACCTATGAGCGAACGCTTTTATCTATATGACGATGTTGTATCTACAAAGACCCGGTTTGTCAGCTTTATGGGCGAAAATCAACGATTTGATTTAGCTATTATCCAAACCGACCGTTATTATGGCAAACAAGTTGTTCTTGATATTCAAGGAGGACGCTTTGCCATCATTGGACAAGATGACCTTGAAGAACCAAACTATCTTGAAGAAGTATTTAAATTAAACAGTGAAGACGGTCAGGAACTTCGCGAATTTTTATATGAAATCATCTAAAAAAAAAGGCAGCGTGAAGGACAATTAGTGTCTTCGGCTTGCCTTTTTTTACTTATGGACTTTTTTTAAAACAAAATACGCACAGCCAAAATTACAATATTCATGTAAATAGTCTTGAAGCGTACTAATCTTCGTATCATACGTTGCCTTTTGATTTCGGTCATCAAAAAAGCCTCGCAGTCGAAGCTGATTGTATCCCCAATCTCCCACAATATAGTCATAGCGGCTCAGCACGTCAATAAAGCGACCTCTAAACGCCTCTTCATTAAATGCCTCGCGCTCATCTCTTAATACTTCATAACAAATATTATTGATACAGACCATTGCTCACACCTCTTCTCTTAAAATTTACCATACCATAATTATGATGATGAAACCATCAATTAACATGAAATTTTTCACGTATAAGCAGCACTCTAATGCTGTAGGAGTTTTATCGGTATACCTACTGATTTTTTATGCTCCACATGAAGGTTCGCCGGTTTACCTGGCGCACGATATTTAACTACAGGAGGTGGAAATGGTGAAGAAATCTATTCTTGGAATCGCTTTGATAACAAGTATTTTAACCATTGGCTGTCAAAATAAAAACACAGCTGAAAATGAAAATTTATCACCAAACAACCCAGATGCCATTAATGTAAACGAGCCTAATCATTATTATAATCCAAATAATAATAGCGGCACAAATTATGGATATGTCCGATACACTAAAAACACAAATGAGCAAAATTCCAATATGAACCAAGTAGGAACATTTAATCGAGAAGAAGCAGCCAACAATATTAGTAAACTGAGCACCGCTATACCAAATATTAAGCAAGCCGCTACGCTAGTAACCGATAAAGATGTGCTTGTTGCTTATAAAACAGATGCTAAAAACCGGAATAACGCAGCCGATCAGGTAAAACGTACAGCTATGTCTGTAGTTCCTCGTTATTATCATGTATACGTCTCAGATAATCCGAAACAGATGGACCAAATCGAAAATATCAGTGAAATGAATACGCAAACGAATGATGCTAAAAAACGAATCGATGCCGTTATTCAACAAATGCTGAAATCTCCCCAAGGGCGTAAAATGAACAACGGAGAAGATGCAAATGGAAGAGAGAAAAACGAATTGAATGAACCGATGACGGACAAAGATATGGTGGAATAAACAAAAAAGGTGATGAGCATATCATCACCTTTTTTACCTTATTTGCTTTCTTGTGCTTTGTTTTTTGCAGCAGCGTTAACTTGCTCATCTGCATGGTAAGAAGAACGTACAAGAGGACCTGCTTCAACATGGCTGAATCCTTTTGATAATGCAATTTCTTTTAGCTCTTCAAATTCATTTGGATGGTAATATTTTTGAACTTTTATGTGCTTTTTAGTTGGCTGTAGATATTGGCCTAGCGTCATAATATCTACATTATTTGCACGCAAATCATCCATCGTTTCAATAATTTCTTCTTTTGTTTCTCCTAGACCAAGCATGATACTTGATTTCGTAGGAATATCCGGCTGCATTTCTTTTGCACGGCGAAGGAACTCAAGAGAACGATCATATTTAGCACGAGCACGAACACGAGGAGTAAGGCTGCGTACTGTTTCAATATTATGATTTAAAATATCAGGACGTGCGTCCATTACAATACGTAAGTTCTCTTCCACACCGCCCATATCAGAAGGCAATACTTCAATTGTTGTCAATGGATTTTTACGACGAATCGCACGAATTGTTTCAGCTAATACGCTTGCTCCTCCGTCTTTTAAATCATCGCGAGCTACTACTGTAATAACCGCATGTTTTAAGTTCATTAGCTGAACAGAATCCGCTACGCGTTCTGGCTCTTCTAAATCTAATTCTGTTGGTAAACCTGTCTTAACCGCGCAAAAACGACAGGCACGTGTACATACTTCTCCCAAAATCATAAAAGTTGCCGTACGACGAACAGCCCAACACTCATGAATATTCGGACATCTTGCTTCTTCACAAACTGTATGAAGGTTTTTCTCACGCATCATTTTCTTTAAGCCTGTGTAATTTTCGTTTGTGTTTAGCTTAATCTTCAGCCACTCGGGTTTGCGGACATGCTCTTCTTTTGTTGCCATATTATCAACTCCACCAATCTAGAAAATGTCTATAACCTATATGCTTAATTTTAACTACATATTAAAAACATAACTATATGTCACTTTATCATAAAAAAGTGAGATTCGACAAGTTGTCTGCTCTTTATTTTCCTCAGTTTTCTTCTATTTTCCATTCAAATGTGTGCGTTTTCATCCTCCGTATAATTTCCATTTATCTTCTGAATAAAATTCTTTAAAAAAGTTTTGAAGCGATTTCCATTAATTAATATTTATGAAATCTTTTTTCTCGCTGCAAACTAGTGTTACACACTATTTTTAGAAAGGGGGAAACACGATGCGCAAAACGATTATCTTACTTTTTATGTTCATGTCTATATTCACAGGATGGCACCACGTAACAGCTGAATCAGCAGCAGATCAAGAAAAAATACTTATTCAAAAGAGATTAGAGCTGTATAAACAAATGGAAGCCGCTACTACGATTCCTTGGTATTACTTTGCTGGGATTGACCAGTATGAACGAAATATTCGACGCTCTCATAAAGATATTCCAAGAGAAAAAGGCGCGATCGCCATTTATTATCCTCCAGAAAAATGGTCAGGTTCTTTAAATCCGAATTTGGAAGATACAAACCCACTTACGATTTCTCTACTGGGGGGAATGGGTAAAGATGGGAACGGAGACAAAAAAGCAGACCAATTTAATGATGAAGATATGCTTTTTACAATGGCAGATTATATTCGGACGTTCGGGGTGTCCGAAGACTATATTAAAATTGCGCTTTGGAACTATTATCACCGGGCTAAAGCAGTTGATATTATTTTAGGGAATGCCAAAATTTTTCGCCATTACGGTCGCATTGATTTAAAAGGTTCTTCATTTCCAGTGCCTCTCCGTGCGAACTACAGTTATCGCAGTACATGGGGAGATGCGCGCGGCTGGGGTGGCAAACGAATTCATGAAGGAACAGACATTTTTGCAGATTACGGAGTTCCAGTAAAATCCCCTTGCTATGGCATTATTGAGCTTAAAGGATGGAATAAATATGGAGGCTGGCGAATTGGTATTCGTGACCTTCACAATAACTATCACTATTTAGCTCATTTAAGCGGATTTGCAAAAAATTTAAAAGTAGGACAAATTGTAGAACCAGGAACACTCATTGGCGGAGTAGGAAGTTCTGGTTATGGACCTCCTGGAACTTCTGGGAAATTCCCTCCTCACTTGCACTATGGAATGTATAAAGATAACGGCAAAAATGAGTGGTCGTTTGATCCATATCCTCAGTTAAGAACGTGGGAACGAAATGATCGTTTAGAACTAAAGAAAAAATAAAAAAACAGGAAGCTGATGCTTCCTGTTTTTTTATCCTGATGCTTTACTTTCTTTTGCTTTTTTCACAGCATGAGCAATACTTGCGGCCAAGCCGCCCCATATGATGACCATCCCTACAACCATCATTGTCATCGAACTTCCATCCATTATTTAGAAACCCCCTTCTCTTTAACTGACAAACGCAGTGTCCCATCTTTCCATCGTGCAAAAGAAAAAGCAATTCCCAAAATAACAGCCAGAGCTGCCACACCCCAACCAAAAGGACCTACAAAAGTCGTTGCATACTGTTCGTAGTTTTCCGAAATATTTTTCCGGAAGTTATCAAACATCATGTATCCAAGCACAAGTGGCGTAACTACTCCTAAACATATTTTCCACCATGAACCGATTCGGATATCAGAAACTTCGTTTGCATGCTGCTGAAGGCTGCTCAACTTCTTAAATACCCAAGCAACTAATACAACTTCTACTAAGCCTGCTAGAGCAACTCCGAAGTTATTAATGAAATAGTCGACCACATCTAAGAAATAAAGTCCTCCTTGTGTTGCAAATAATAGCGAGCAAATTGAAGCGATTCCTCCACCTATTAATACAGATTTTGTACGTGAGATAGTAAATTTATCTTGAATGCCTGCTACAAAGGTTTCAATAATTGAAATAAGTGACGTTAATCCTGCTAATGTTAAGGAAGCAAAGAATAACATTCCAAACAGCTGTTTAAACGCTGGAAATTCATTAATAATTTGCGGGAAGACCACAAAGGCTAGTCCTACCCCTCCCTGAACTACTTTATCAATTGGAATACCTTGCTGAGTAGCCATAAAACCTAGTGCACTAAACACACCGATTCCTGCTAGTAATTCAAAAGCTGAATTACCAAATCCAGTAATGAACGCATTATTAGTTAAATCAGATTTCTTTGGAAGGTAACTGGAATAAGTGATCATAATAGCAAAACCAACAGATAAACTAAAGAAGATTTGACCATATGCTGCGATCCAAACCTTTCCATCTCCAATTGCGCTCCAGTTTGGTTTAAAGAAAGCATGCAGACCTTCCATTGCTCCGTCTAACGTGACTGCTCGAATGACAATGATTAAAAATAGAATAATTAGTGTTGGTAGAAAGATTTTGTTTGCGGCTTCAATTCCTTTTTTGATTCCTTTTAATAAGACACCTAATGTCACAATCCATACAAGTACAAGCGGAATTAAAACGTGTAATACGAGGCTTCCTGTTTGTCCTGGTGCTTCAGCTAACTTTAAGTAATCTCCATATAAAAACGCTTCCGTATCGTTTCCCCAGCTTAACTTAAATGAAAAGATAAAATACGACATCGCCCACGCGATAATGACGGAATAGTAAACCGAAATAAAAAAGGAAATAGCTACTTGCCACCAGCCTAGCCATTCAGCCTTAGGACTTAGTCTTGCTAATGATAAAGGAGAGGAACCTTTATATTTATGTCCAATAGCAAATTCCATGATTAAGATAGGAATTCCTGCCGTCAACAAAGCAAATAAATAGGGGAGAAAAAATGCCCCTCCTCCATTTTCATATGCAGTGGCTGGAAATCTCCATATATTTCCTAGTCCAATTGCTGAACCTGCTGCTGCTAAAATAAACCCTGCTCTTGATCCCCACTGCGGCCTATTTTCCACTGTAATTCCCCCTTTTATTCTCTCCCTACTCTCTTTTTATCGTAGATCAACAAGAATTTTTATAATTTTTAGATTATTCATTCTATAACTTCCTATCTCAAATTATAGAAGGGAGAAGATAGTATGTCAAAATATTTTTTATAGAAAATTCAGATAAATATTCCAATGAATAAAAGCAGATATGAAAGTATTTTTGAACTTCCGCACCTGCTTTTTAAATAACACTTTATCACGTTAATATAATATTGTTAATTTTTCTTCGGAAGTTCAATTGCCGGAGAAGACGAATTTCCACCGTTAAAATAATCAGGAACATTTCCTGGGATAACAGTCCCTCCTACAGGAATTGTAGCCGTAACGGTTGTTTTTCTCGTTGCAAACGGGATGATGATTTGCATGTTTACTTTTACTTTGATGGATACTTCAAGAAACGCATTATTTATTCCATATTCCTCGATTTTTCGCACTACGTCTGTTTGAACGTCACCAATAGCATGAAATTTAACCGGAATCAGCGGACCTAGATTTCCAAGCAGCGCATTATTAGTTGCTTGCCCAAGAGGAACTTGGTATACAATTCCTTGATTCCGAAGCTTTTCATTTTTTTCAATACGAATATCTGTTGGAAGTTCAAGTGCATCTAAATTCCCTTTTTCTGCCTCTTTTAAATTAGCTTGAACAAATGACGTAGTCTGAGCTCTAACCCGATTTACAAGCGCTGTGTCAATTTTAGCTACTTGACCGTTAGGTGTAGATTCAACTTTAATAACATCTACGTCCAGTTGATCAAGTACCTGTTTATTCACCGCTTTATTAATAACTAAAGTTGCAATCTCTTTTGTTTGTGCTTCAGCATATTTCATTAACGTCGGTTCAATCCCTCTATTAATTAGCCATAATCCTACCCCTGTGGAAAGCATAAAAAAAAGAAAGGTGAGCAACAGAACGTAGCGAAAAGGAAGCGGGCCTTTTCTTGTTAATTTCCGACGAAGTTTAACCAAAAAAAATCCCTCCTTACAAGCTATATGTATGCATGTATAAGGAGGTTCACGCTTCTTTTAAAAAGTTTTATCTTAAATTTTTCACTATATTAAAGCATTTTCAATAAAGCATCTTTGCCAATTGTTCCTTTAAAAATCCCTCTTTTTTCAGCTTCAAGCGTTACAGATTCAAGAGGCGCTTCAAGAAGCTGCTCAATTGTACGTACACCTACAGCTCTTCCAGCTATTATTTGACGATCAGCTAATTTATCATTTAATAGACCTACGTCTAGTGCTCCGCACATAATGTACCCTTTATCTGATGAAATTGTTAACAGAGTTGTTTTTGGAAGCAATACGGTAACTGCATTAAACGTATGACCTTCAATTACGATAGGCACTAAGGTGATCATAATAACTCACTCCTTTCTTAATCAATTTATGATGTTGAAAGAAAAAAAGTGAGGTTTTACATATACTTTTCTACCTATTTGACGTTTATATTCCTTCTTCCTTACTTATATAAACTTTTATAGGACTCAGTGCTAAAATTCATTAAAAAAATCTAATTGTTTAGGAGCTAAATTTTCATATTCAATATTTAATAAACTCATGAGCTGTTTGGCATTATGTACAGCATCTCCGCCGGAGTTATTATTAAATAACAGGTAAATGTCCTTCGTTTGTTTTTGCAGCTTTTCAAGACGTTCTTTCCACTCTAGGAGCTCTTTTTCATTGTAACGATACAAAAACCTTACTGCTCGCCAATTGCCTTCTGCGGGCTTGTTCCAACCGTGTACGTTTCGTCCGTGAAAACGGATAAGTGTTTTTTGTTTATCTGTAGCATGAATCACAATTGGAATAGATCCTTCTCCTGCCTGCGGTTCATCACAAATACCATGAATCCACTTCTCTTGTTCCATAAACGTTAACGTTTTATCATAGAAAAATGGCTTAAACCAAGATTGATTTCGAAACTCAAGCGCTACTGGCAAATCGCCAAACTTCTCGCGGCTATATCTCAAATAGGCTACATTTTCTTTTGTACAGTCAAACCAAGGTGGCATTTGAAATAAAATCATACCAAGCTTATTCGATGTTAAGTAAGGCTTCACTGATTCTAAAAACGCATGAAACATTTCTTCTTTGCTATCAAACGGATTTCCTTCTCTCATATGGCCTGTCATACCTTGATAGGCTTTTACCACAAAACGAAAAGATTCCGGTGTATCGTTCACCCATTTTTCTACATTTGATGTTGGTTGAATTGCATAAAAAGATGAATCGACTTCAACAATTGGAAAATGGCCTGCATATACGGCAAGCTTGTCTCTTGAAGAAACACCCGCTTCATATAATGAATCATGATCTCCCCAGCCTGTGACTCCAATATAAATCATGCCATTCCTCCTCTATTTTCTTAGCTTCGCTTTTCTTTATTTTAATACAAACGATACAAAAAAACTCGTTTGCATAAACAGCAAACGAGTTTTTTCTATTATTAACCGATTGAACCTTCCATTTCAAATTTGATTAGACGGTTCATTTCTACTGCATATTCCATTGGAAGCTCTTTTGTAAATGGCTCAATAAAGCCCATTACAATCATTTCTGTTGCTTCTTCTTCAGAAATACCGCGGCTCATTAGATAGAATAATTGTTCTTCAGATACTTTCGATACCTTCGCTTCATGCTCAAGTGAGATGTTATCGTTTAAAATCTCATTGTACGGAATTGTATCAGAAGTTGATTGATTATCCATAATTAGCGTATCACACTCAATGTTCGCACGTGCACCTTCTGCTTTACGGCCGAAGTGTACGATACCGCGGTATGTTACTTTACCGCCTTGTTTTGAAATTGATTTTGATACGATCGTTGAAGATGTGTTCGGTGCTAAGTGAATCATTTTTGCACCAGCATCTTGGTGCTGTCCTTTACCAGCAAGGGCAATAGATAATGTCATACCACGTGCGCCTTCACCTTTTAAGATAACAGCTGGATATTTCATTGTTAACTTAGAACCAATGTTTCCATCAATCCATTCCATTGTTGCGTTTGCTTCACAAACCGCGCGTTTTGTTACAAGGTTGTATACGTTGTTCGCCCAGTTTTGAATTGTTGTATAGCGGCAATACGCATCTTTTTTGATGATGATTTCTACAACGGCACTGTGAAGAGAGTTTGTTGTATAAACAGGTGCTGTACAGCCCTCTACATAGTGGACGTGTGAGCCTTCATCAGCAATAATTAACGTACGCTCAAACTGTCCCATATTTTCAGAGTTAATACGGAAATAAGCTTGTAATGGTGTATCTACTTTTATGCCTTTTGGTACGTAAATGAATGATCCACCAGACCAAACCGCCGAGTTAAGTGCAGAGAATTTGTTATCCGTTGGCGGGATAACTTTTCCAAAATGCTCACGGAAAATATCTTCGTTTTCTTTTAGCGCCGTATCCGTATCTTTAAATACGATACCTTGTGCTTCAAGATCTTCTTTCATATTGTGATAAACAACTTCAGATTCGTACTGAGCTGATACACCCGCAAGATACTTTTGCTCTGCTTCAGGAATACCAAGTTTATCAAACGTTTGTTTAATTTCTTCAGGAACTTCATCCCAAGAGCGTTCAGACTTCTCAGATGGTTTTACGTAGTACGTAATTTCATCAAAGTCTAAGCTTGCCATGTCTCCGCCCCACTGTGGCATTGGCATGTTGTAGAAGTGCTCTAGAGATTTCAAACGGAAGTCAAGCATCCATTGTGGTTCCTCTTTCATACGAGAAATTTCTTCTACGATTTCTTTTGTTAAACCGCGTTTAGAGCGGAAAATTGATACGTCTTTATCGGAAAATCCATATTTATAATCGCCGATTTCTGGCATTTTTTTAGCCATCTTTTATTACCCCCTACTTGATAGGATTGGGAATGAATGAAGGTCTTATTTTTGTTCGTTAAGACCTTTTTCCATCGCTTTCCACGCTAATGTTGCACATTTAATACGCGCAGGAAATTTTGCTACACCTTGAAGTGCTTCAATATCTCCTAAATCTATACTATCATCATACTCTTTACCTTGCATCATGTCAGAGAAGATATGGGCCATTTTAAACGCTTTGTCTACTTCTTGACCTTTAATTGCTTGTGTCATCATTGAAGCTGATGACATTGAAATTGAACATCCTTCACCTTCGAACTTTGCATCCACCACTTTGCCGTCCTCTACTTTTAAAGAAAGTTCAATGCGGTCTCCACACGTCGGGTTATTCATATGAATGTTCACAGTATCTTCATTCAACGTTCCACGATTACGCGGATTTTTATAATGGTCCATAATTACTTGACGATAGAGAGTATCTAAATTATTAAAAGCCATTTGTAAAATACTCCTTCGTTTTTATTAATGATGACACCAATTTATCTACTTCTTCTTCCGTGTTATACAAATAGAAGCTTGCACGTGCAGTAGAAGATACGTTTAAATATTTCATCAGCGGCTGCGCACAGTGATGACCTGCACGAATCGCAATTCCATCAGCGTCTACTACTGTTGCAACGTCGTGCGGATGCACATCTTCAATATTAAACGTCACAACACCCGCTCGCTCTTTCGGTCCGTAAATCGTAATTCCATCTACTTGCGATAAGCGATCCAGTGCATACTGCGCTAACTTGTGCTCATGTGCTTGAATGTTATCTAAACCAACTTCTTCTAAGAAATCAATCGCTGCACCTAAACCAATTGCACCTGCAATGATTGGCGTACCTCCTTCAAATTTCCAAGGAAGCTCTTTCCACGTTGATTCGTATAGGTTTACGAAGTCAATCATTTCGCCGCCAAACTCGATTGGTTCCATTTTTTCAAGAAGCTCTTTCTTTCCATAAAGAGCGCCGATTCCAGTCGGTCCGCCCATTTTATGTCCAGAGAAAGCAAAGAAATCACAGTCTAAATCTTGTACATCCACCTTCATATGAGGCGTACTTTGCGCACCATCCACAACCATTACTGCACCGTTAGCATGTGCAATTTCTGCAATCTCTTTTACTGGGTTAATCGTGCCCAATACGTTAGATACTTGCATAATCGATACAATTTTGGTGTTGGATGTAATCGTGCTTTTTACCTCTTCTAGTGAAAGTGCATGATCTTCTGTTAATGAAATATATTTTAACGTTGCACCTGTTTCCTTGGCAACTTGCTGCCAAGGAATGATGTTGCTGTGATGCTCCATATAAGTAATCACAATTTCATCACCAGGTTTGAGATTAGCACGGCCATAGCTTGCAGCTACTGTATTAAGAGCTGTCGTTGTACCGCGCGTAAAGATAATCTCTTCCGTTGATTTTGCATTAATAAACTTACGAACCTTTTCACGAGCGCCTTCGTATCCGTCTGTTGCTCTTGTACCAAGCGTGTGAACACCTCGGTGTACGTTTGAGTTATATTCTTTATAATACTTCTCAATTGCTTCAATTACAGCAAGCGGCTTTTGTGAAGTTGCTGCACTGTCTAAATAAACGAGTGGGCTGCCATTTACCTCTTGGTCTAAAATAGGAAATTGTTTACGAATATCAGAGATATTCATTATCGAACTTTCCTTTCAATTAAATCTGTTAATTGCTTTTTAACCGTTTCGATTGGCAACTCGTTTACAACTGGTGCTAAGAATCCGTGGATAACTAGACGTTCTGCTTCTGTTTGCGGAATACCGCGGCTCATTAAGTAGTAAAGCTGAATTGGATCTACGCGTCCAACAGATGCAGCGTGTCCTGCTGTTACATCGTCTTCATCAATTAGAAGAATTGGGTTTGCGTCTCCACGTGCTTTTTCACTTAACATTAACACACGAGATTCTTGCTCAGCGTTTGATTTAGACGCACCGTGTTCAATTTTACCGATACCGTTAAAGATTGAAGACGCGCTTTCTTTCATAACGCCGTGTTTTAAAATGTAGCCTTCAGAATGTTTTCCAAAATGTACGATACTTGTTGTTAAGTTTTGAGACTGCTCTCCACGTCCAACTGTTACCGTTTTTGTATCTCCATATGAACCATCGCCCATTAGATACGTTGTATTTTCTGAAACTGTATTTCCTTCACTCATTAAGCCTAAAGCCCACTCAATGCGACCGTCTTTGCCCGCTACGCCGCGGCGGTTCACATAAGTAGTTGTACCTTTAGCTAAGTAGTCAACAGCCCCAAATGTTACTTTTGCATTGCTGTTAGCAAATACTTCCGTCACGATATTGACAACACCGTTTGACTCTTCAGCAGTAGCAATGTAGTTTTCTACATATGTTACTGAGCTGTTGTCTTCAGCTACAACAATCACATGGTTGAATAAAGCAGCTTCTTCATCTTCACGGACAAATACAGCTTGAAGCGGCTCTTGTACTTCTACATTTTTAGGAACGTACACGAATACACCGCCGTTTAATAACGCTGCGTTTAATGCAGTTAAACGGTGCTCATCTACTTTAACTCCGTCTTTCATGAAGTACTTCTCAACAAGGTCGCTATGCTCTTTAGCAGCTGTTTGAATATCTGTGAAGATAACGCCTTGAGACTTTAGCTCTTCTGTTAATGTTGAATATGCAGCTGTTTGGTCACGCTGAACATATAGATTTTTAACAGCTTCTGTATCAATCAATGCTTTAACCACTTCTGGAAGCTCGTCTACAGATGAGATTGTGCTTGCCTGTGAAGTGTGCTTGTCAAATGCAGTAAAGTTCCATTTCGAAATGTTTGTTTTATCTGGCTTTGGAAGTGCAAGATCTTCTGCTTTCGCAAGAGCTTGTAAGCGAAGATCTAGCAGCCAACTTGGTTCATTAGCTTCTTTTGAAAAGCTGCTGATGTACTCTTGATCAAATGGTAATTTCGTATCAATAGTCATAGAGATCCTCCTAACTCTTAAGCTTCTTGCTCTACAGTTTCGTCTTCAATACCTAATTCTTGTTTGATCCAGTCATAACCTTCTGCCTCTAGACGCTGTGCTAATTCTGGTCCGCCTGATTTTACAACGCGACCTTGCATCATAACGTGAACTTTATCTGGTGTAATGTAGTTTAGTAAACGTTGGTAGTGAGTAATCATTAAGCAACCAAACTCGCTGCCGCGCAGTTCATTAATACCTTTTGATACAACTTTTAACGCATCGATATCTAAACCAGAGTCGATTTCATCTAAAATTGCAATTCCTGGTTGAAGCATCATTAATTGAAGAATTTCATTACGTTTCTTCTCACCGCCAGAGAAACCTTCGTTTAGGTAACGCTGAGCCATATCTTGATCCATTTCTAAGAAATCCATGTTTTTGTCTAATTGACGGATGAATTTCATTAGTGAAATTTCTTCTCCTTCTTCACGACGAGCATTAATTGCTGAACGTAAGAAGTCTGCATTTGTTACCCCGCTGATTTCACTTGGATATTGCATAGCTAGGAATAGACCTGCACGAGCGCGCTCATCTACTTCCATCTCAAGTACATCTTCGCCGTCTAGCGTGATGCTTCCTTGTGTAACCTCGTATTTAGGATGTCCCATGATTGCTGAAGATAATGTTGATTTACCAGTACCGTTTGGTCCCATGATTGCATGGATTTCGCCGCCCTTAACTTCTAAATTAACACCTTTTAAAATTTCTTTACCTTCAATTGCAACATGAAGATCTTTAATTGTTAAAGTTGACCCTGCCATATTAAAACCTCCAGTTATAGACGTATATAGTAAAAAACGATATACCTATATCTTTTTAATTATTCTCATTTTATTCTCATTACAATCTTATAACAAATGAAAACTTATAGCAACCTTTTGACCCAAAAGGTTTTAAACCATTATGTACGTTTTTCAAGACTAAATCCACTCATAAAAAAGTTGCCTTAAAAGACTCCATAGAGCCTTCTAAGACAAGCTTTTTTACTCACTTTATTTACTTAGTGCGTGTGACTAGTCAGTTCTGAAATACACTCTTGGACAAGCGTAACGGACTGACTCATCGCTGCGCCTCCGCCAAATGCTGCTGACACTCCGCATGCTTCTAAAATTTCTTGCTCAGTTGCGCCTTGATCGATGCAGCCTTTTGTATGATAAATCATACAGTACTCGTCTTGAGCTACTACGCTGATTCCTAGCGCGATTAACTGCTTTTCTTTTTTAGAAAGAGAACCTTCTCCAAAACATGCTTCAGTAAACGCATTAAACGTTTTTGTTACTTCCGGCAATTTTTCGCTAAATTTCCCAACACCCATTTTATAATCATGAAGTGCTTGCTCAGTTGAATGACGTGCTTCTTGCTGCATAACGTCAGCTCCCATCATCAGTAAAGTTTTCACGGTTAGTATGCGTGAGAAAAATAAGAGTTATTCGTTTTCCCGCATACAAAAAAGCACTTGCCCAGAGTGGGCAAGCGCTTTTCTTCTATTATTTATTTACCGGCAGTACTCCGCCTTTGTATTTTTCTTTAATGTAGTCTTGAATTTCTTTAGAGTGAAGAACTTTCACTAAAGCTTTCACTGTATCTTTATTTTCGTCGCCTTTGTGAACCGTAATGATGTTTGCATAAGGGTTATTTTCTTTGCTTTCCACTGCGATTGGATCTTTTACTGGATCTAAGCCAGCATCGATAGCATAGTTAGCATTGATAACAACAGCGTCACCTTCATTGTTTTTGTACATCTGAGGTAGCAATCCGCCTTCAACATCGGCTTTAAATTTTAAATTCTTCGGGTTTTCTACGATATCTTTAATTTGTGCATCTGTTTTCTTTACGCCTGGTTTTAATTTGATTACGCCAGCTTTTTCAAAAATTGATAAAATACGTCCTTGCTCTGCTACTGCATCACGCATAATAACTGTGCCGTTTTTCGGAAGATCTTTTAAGCTTTTATATTTTTTAGAGTAGATACCGATTGGTTCAATGTGAATGGCACCGGCACTTACAAAATCATACCCTTTTTCACCCTTGTGATCTTTTAGCACTGAATTCATATAAGGAACGTGCTGGAAGTAGTTTGCATCAATTTCATTGTTTGCAAGAGCTGTGTTCGGTAAGATGTAATCTTGGAATTTTTTAATTTCCAAGTCGATTCCTTGTTTTTCTAAAATCGGTTTTGCTTGTTCTAAAATTTCAGCATGGGGCGTATTAGATGCACCCACAACAATTTTCTTTTCATCTTTTGATCCATTGTTAGATCCACATGCAGCTAATCCTACTACTAGCGCAGATGTTAATGCTAAAGCCGAAAGCCATTTTTTCATAATAAATAATCCTCCCTTTATCTTTTATCAATTTTTGCAGTAATCGCATCTCCAATAAGTTGGATAATAAATACAATAATCAAAATTAAGATCGTAGCAGCTAGCGTTACATCATTATGACTGCGCTGGAATCCTTCTAAATATGCAAGATTCCCGAGACCTCCAGCTCCAATCACACCCGCCATTGCCGTATAACCGACTAACGCAATCGTCGTTACCGTCAAACCAGAAATTAAAGCTGGCAGCGATTCAGGTAACAGCACTTTAAAGATAATAGTGCTTGTTGTTGCTCCCATTGATTTAGCAGCTTCAATAACACCTTTATCAATTTCGCGCAGACCAATTTCTACAAGACGCGCATAAAATGGTGCTGCTCCAACAATTAAAGCAGGTAACGCTGCATTAGCGCCTAAAATACTTCCTACCAATGCTTTGGTAAATGGAATCAGTAAAACAATTAAAATAATGAATGGAATGGAACGAAAGATATTTACAACTGCTGACACAATGGCATATAAAGGTTTGTTTTGCCAAAGCTGTCCTTTGGACGTTAAAAATAAAAGCAAGCCCAATAAAATACCTAGAACAAACGTGGCTATAACTGAAATAGCCGTCATATATAGTGTTTCATTTGTCGCTTGAATAAAATCATCTAAAATAACGTTTGGAAATAGTTTCTCAAGCATTTGTCATTACCTCCACTTCTACCTGCTGCTCATGAATGTATGCAATGACTTTTTCAACTTCTGTTAATTCTCCGTCTAAATGAACGAACAACGTTCCGTATGAACCTGTTTGTGTATGAGAAATCTTTCCTTGCAAAATATTAATCGTTACATCAAACTGTTTTAAAATCGTTGTAATGAGCGGTTGCTCTGCTTTTCCGCCAACAAACGTCAGCTGAATAATTTGCCCGCTTGGATATAACTCCTGTACTTGTTCAATTGTTTCAAACGTTTCTTCTGGTTCAGAAATCTGTTGAACAAATCGCTTTGTAATCGCCTGCTTAGGTTTTCTGAATACTTCTAGCACTTGCCCTTCTTCTACCACTGCCCCATTTTCCATAACAGCTACTCGATGACAAATTTTACGAATAACGTGCATTTCATGAGTAATGAGTACAATGGTTAACCCTAGCTTCTCATTAATATCTACTAACAGATCTAAAATAGAATCTGTCGTTTGAGGATCAAGCGCTGATGTTGCTTCATCACACAGCAATACTTTTGGGTTATTGGCTAGCGCTCTAGCAATACCAACACGCTGCTTTTGACCACCGCTAAGCTGTGATGGATAAGCATTTTCACGCCCTTCAAGCCCGACTAGCTTGATAAGCTCGTCTACTCGTTTCATTCTTTTTTCTTTTGAGATCCCTGCTATTTCTAACGGAAAGGCAATATTTTCTCGCACCGTACGCGACCACAAGATATTAAAGTGCTGAAACACCATACTAATTTCTTGTCTAGCTTTTCTGAGTTTTCCGCCTTTAATTTTTCCAATATCATTACCTGCTACTTCGACCGTTCCTGTCGTTGGTGTTTCTAACCCGTTTAGCAAGCGAATTAAAGAACTTTTACCCGCTCCGCTATAACCAATAATTCCGTAAATTTCACCTTGGTTAACGGTTAAATTCACATTATCAACAGCTGTTACTTGACCGCTTTTAGCCTGATAAATTTTTGTAACGTCTGTTAATGTAATCATATTTCTTCACCTTCTTTAGTAAAAACTTAATTATGTTAGGTTGCCCTATAGGATGAAAAAGCCGTAAAACAATTTTCCCCATTAAAAAAGCCTCTCTGCGCATGACAGAAAGGCTCGATATTTAATCCTTTCTCTCATCTTTCAAAGCGCATAGCTTTGCAGGAATTGGCACCATTTCAGTTAGTCTGACGGTTGCCGGGTTTCACAGGGCTCAGTCCCTCCACCTCTCTTGATAAGAGTTCGCAACAATTATTTTGTTTTTGGGAAATATTCATTCATTTATGAACATTCATGAGTGTGATTTTAGCATGTGTCAGATAGGCTGTCAACAGATTTTGTTCTTGGGATAATATCCCAAGATTTCAACAGCCCCAACGGTTTGCTCTCGTTCCATTTCTTCATTTTAAACAAACGTTTGATTATCGAAGCTCTTCAAGTACGTGCTCGATGGAATGAAACGCATAGAGTTTTTTTACCATTTCGCCATTTTTCACTTCAATCAAACAAGGTACACTTTCAATTGAAAATACTTCTGCTTTTGAAGGCATATAATTTAAATTGCTCATTCCGATGGTCACACCAGGCAGCATTGCTTCTGCTACGGTTAACATTTTTTTTGCCAGCTGACATGTCCCGCAAAAAGGTGTATGGAAAAAGATAAACGCTCTTTGTCCTTCTTTTAACTGATCGTCAAGCTGTTTTTCGCTCCATTCTTGCATGTTGCTCATTCCTTTTATGTTAAAAATTCTGCATTAACATCGATATTGGCACTCAGTAATACTGTTGCTATGTGATGTCTAGGGGCGGCAGCAACCTCTCGGTACATTTTATCAATATATAGATGCTCTGCTTCCGGAAGCTCTCGTTTAAATTGTTTTCTTAGCTTATTCCCTGAATCATCAGAGTCAACGAGTATGTATACCTCTTTGTTAAACGTAAAGTCAATAATTTCATCCAGCTTTGATAAACTAATCGTACCGTTTGTACAGATAATTTCAATTGGTTCTCGAATGATATCTTGGATACGTTTTTTATCTGATTTTCCTTCGACAATAATTACTTTTTCAATTTCAATTAGCCCCATTCTCATCACCCATAATCGTCAGTTGTATAGTAACATCATTTCTTTATGCTATACAATATTCGTTAATGTATCACAGTTCACCTGTTTTTTAAAAGAAATTTGCAAGAAAGAACTGTTTTAAAAGGCAGCTTAAGCCATATTGTTTCCATAAAACAAGAAAAACAGCGGCAGTTGCCACTGTTTAGCACCATCCTGCTTCTTCGTCGCAGTCTGTATATTTTTGCGTTTCACCTTGCTTTTGTACATCTGTATATTGGTAGAATTTATTATTTTCTTGCGAATACCCTTCTTCAAAGCGGTATTCATTGCCGCTTGTTCCGTAACTAACTTCACCAATTGGCTGCTTATCAACATATAATTTCATGCCGCCGTCATGAAATTTAGCTGTAACGCGATCTGTAACGTCCATTTTTTGTTTTTCAAACATAAAAAGACACTCCTTTAGCTTGTTTACTAATAGAGTGTCCAGTCAAAAACTTTTCATAAAGACAATTTATGGAGGAGTATTATCCTTCGTTTGTCATTTCTTCGTATTGCTCTGCTGTCATTAGCTTGTCTACTTGAGAAGCATCAGACGGTTTGATTGTAATCATCCATGCTTCTTCGTATGGAGATTCATTAACAAGTTCAGGGCTATCGCTTAAGTTATCGTTTACTGCTACAACTTCACCGCTAATTGGTGCGTAAAGCTCAGAAACTGTTTTTACTGATTCAACGCTGCCAAACGGCTCGTCAGCTTCTACTGTTGCTCCTACTTCTGGCAGTTCAACGAATACGATGTCGCCAAGCTCAGCTTGAGCGAAATGCGTAATACCTACGCGGACAACGTCTCCTTCTGTTTTTACCCATTCATGCTCTTCAGAATAACGCAAATCTTTTGGTGTACTCATCTTAATCCCTCCAAAATATGTATCGTAATTTGTTTATATAAAAAGCGCCTTCAACGTGGAGAACACTTTCTACAACCTAAAATAACTTCCTATTAACAGTGTAACGTAAAAGGTAAAAATTTTCTATTTGAAAACTTACTTCCACACGTCCTCAAACTGCTCTTCTTTGAAGCCAAGCGTTACTTTTTGTCCATCTGTTAGCAGCGGACGCTTAATTAACATGCCATCTGACGCAAGAATAGACAGCAGTTCGTCTTCACTCGCACTGCTTACTTTATCTTTAAGCCCTAATTCGCGATATTTTTTACCGCTTGTATTAAAGAATTTTTTTAATTCTAAGCCGCTGTTCTGATAATAAGATTGCAGCTGCTCTTTTGTTGGCGGGCTTTCTACAATATGAATTTCTTCATACGCTACTCCGTTATCATCCAGCCACTTCTTGGCTTTTCGGCACGTGCCACACTTTGGATATGAATAAAAAAATAATGACATTTCGTCAACCACCCTTTATTTTAAGCTTTTTTCGTATTTTAACACATCCTTTATCATTTACCTAGATAGAGGCTTCTTAAACAAAAAGGAGCTCGTAAAACGAGCTCCTTTTTCCCTTAAACTGTGAACTTCTCTACTTCTAGAAGCGTTTTTGCAATCTCGCGCTTTAAGCTAATCACATTGATTGGTGTATAGCGCGTTAACTTGCGAAGAGACGAAAGCATGACTCTAAGCGTATCACCTTGTTCAACGCCAATTAACGTTTCTTTTGCATCTGCTTCAATTCGATTAAATGCTTCTTGGCAAAATACTTGCGTATATTTTACCTTCAAGCTGTTTTGATCTGCACCTGTTTTGGAAATCGCTTTTTCAGTACGTAAAACAGTGGATTCCATTGCATATACGTTACTAATCATATCGGAAATATTAACGAGAATTTCTTGTTCTTTCTCTAATTCTTTACCGTATTTCTGTGCAGCTAGACCTAAAAGCAAGAGCGCAATTTTCTTCCCATTTTGCACAAGCATTTTTTCTTGATCTAACGGCTCATTGCCTACTTCCTGCGGCATAAGCATCATCAATTCTTCTTGAAGCGTTTGTGCTTTTTGAAGCAGCGGAAGCTCTCCTTTTAGCGCTTTGCGTAAATACGTGCCTGGTACTAAGAGACGATTAATTTCATTTGTTCCTTCAAAAATACGGTTAATGCGGGAATCACGATACAGGCGCTCAATTTCATACTCACTCATAAAACCATAGCCTCCGTGAAGCTGCACCCCTTCATCTACGATGTAGTCAAGAGATTCCGTGGCAAACACTTTGTTTAATGAGCATTCAATGGCATATTCAGCAATGGAAGCGGCAATTTGTTTTCCGTCTTTTTGCTGTTCTTCTGAAAGCTGGCCCATATGGTCTTCAAAAAGTCCTACCGTACGATAGACGGAGCTTTCAGTTGCGTACAATTTAGAAGCCATTGTTGCTATTTTTTCTTGGGTTAATGAAAATTTAGCAATGGGCGTTTTAAACTGCTGACGCTGGTTAACATATTGAGACGTGATTTCTAACGCACGTTTCCCTGCTCCAACTGCTCCAACTCCAAGCTTGTAGCGCCCAATATTTAAAATGTTAAACGCAATCACATGCCCTTTGCCAACTTCACCTAACACGTTTTCTTTTGGAACAAGCGCATCTTCAAGAATCAACGTTCTGGTTGAGGAGCTTTTGATTCCCATTTTCTTCTCTTCCGGTCCAACCGAAACACCTGGAAATTCGCGTTCAACGATAAAAGCAGAAAATTTATCGCCGTCGATTTTCGCATACACCACGAACACATCAGCAAATCCGGCATTCGTAATCCACTGCTTTTCTCCATTTAACACATAGTGTGTGCCTTCTGCGTTAAGGCGAGCTGTTGTTCGAGCACCGAGGGCATCGGAACCAGAACCAGGTTCTGTTAACGCATATGCTGCTATTTTTTCCCCAACTGCTAAAGCAGGTAAATATGCTTGCTTTTGCTCTTCTGTTCCAAATAAGACGATTGGCAATGACCCAATTCCTACGTGAGCACCATGAGTGATGGAAAACCCGCCTGCTCGAGACATTTTTTCAGCAATTAAAGCCGAGGTAATTTTATCTAAACCGAGTCCACCGTATTCTTCCGGTACATCTGCACCAAGCAAGCCTAATTCACCAGCTTGTTTTAATAACTTTACAGAACGGTCAAACTCATGCTTTTCTAAATATTCCACTTGTGGAAGGACTTCATTTTCTACAAATTCATCTGTCGTCTTGGCAATCATCTTTTGTTCAGATGTATAATCCTCCGGCGTGTAGACGCGGCTTGCATCACCTTCTTCAATTAAAAAGCTTCCACCTTTAATCATTTGTTTTGTTTTATTTGACATGTTCATATCCCCCTTTGAAATGATTATGCTAACAATTCAAATACACCAGCAGCTCCCATTCCTCCGCCAATACACATCGTGACAATTCCAAACTGCTCATTTCGACGCTGCATTTCGTGCATTAAGCTAAGAGTCAGCTTAGCTCCGGTACAGCCTAATGGATGACCTAAGGCAATAGCGCCTCCGTTTACATTTACTTTATCTTCATTAATATTTAATTCACGAATAACGCCAAGTGCTTGAGAAGCAAATGCTTCATTTAATTCAAACAATCCAATATCAGAAAGCTCCAGCCCTGCTAGTTTAAGAGCTTTAGGAATGGCAGCTATCGGGCCAATCCCCATTACTTCAGGCGGAACTCCTCCAACTGCAAATGAGCGAAACTTAAGCAAAGGCTTTAACCCTTCTGCTTCAGCTTGTTCTTTATCCATTAGAAAAACGGATGCAGCTCCGTCACTTGTCTGCGAAGAGTTTCCAGCTGTTACGGATCCTTTAACCGAAAAAGCTGGACGAAGTTTTCCTAATACGTCTGCAGTTGTGCCGGGACGAACTCCTTCATCTTGAGAGAACATCAGCTTTTGTTCACGGAGCTTATTGTTTTCATCCACTTTTCGAAGCGTCACTTCCACCGGAACAATTTCGTCGTTAAACTTCCCTTCTTGAAGTGCTTTTGCTGCTTTTTGATGGCTGCGTACAGCAAACGCATCCTGGTCTTCACGTGAAATGCCGTATTTCATCGCCACTTGTTCTGCTGTATGTCCCATGCCCATATAATATTCCGGCGCATTTTCAACCAGCTGAACATTCGGACGCGCTACGTTTCCAAACATCGGAACAAAACTCATTGATTCTGCTCCTCCAGCTAACACTGCTTTGGCTTGCCCTAGCATAATTCGTTCTGCACCGTAGGCAATACTTTGCAAACCTGACGAACAATAACGATTAATCGTTATTGCTGGCACCGTATAAGGCAAACCCGCAAGAGCGCCAATATTTCGAGCCATATTCAAACCTTGTTCTGCTTCAGGCATCGCACAACCAATAATTAAATCATCAATTGGTCCTTCGTATCCGCCTGCTCGGCGAAGAGTTTCTTTAACCGCGATGGCTCCCAAATCATCAGGTCTAACACTTGCCAGTGAACCTTTTTTTGCTTTTCCGACCGGTGTCCTAGCACCTGCTACAATAACTGCTTCTCTCATTTTTTCTCCCCCTTAATTACGCAGTGGTTTTCCTTTAACTAACATGTGCTGCATACGTTCTTGAGACTTCGCTTCACCAACAAGACTTAAAAATGCTTCTCTCTCTAAGTCCAGCAAATACTCTTCATCAACTTCCGAACCGAACGCTACACGTCCTCCGGCTAACACAAATGCTAACTTGCTAGCAATTTTATAATCATGTTCTGATATATATCCTGAATATTTCATGGATTGAGCTCCTAGCAGCAACGTTGCATATCCTGTTTCTCCAACCACAGGAATTTTAGTTCTTACAGGTGGTTTATAGCCCGTGTCATGTAAAGCAAGGACTGAGTTCTTCGCATCATTCAGCAAATGATCTCCGTTTACGCTGATGCCATCATGGCGATTTAAAAAGTTTAGCTGTCTAGCTTCTGCAGCAGAAGCAGATACTTTTGCAGTAGCAATTGTTTCAAATGTTTTATTGGCAATTTGCTGAAGATCGAGCGTTACACCGTTCGGTAAACCATTTAACTGTTTGATATAAAGCTCCTTATTACCTCCTCCACCAGGAATAAGTCCGACTCCTACTTCTACAAGGCCCATGTAAGTTTCAGCAGAAGCTTGGATTTTAGCTGACGGTAAGCAAATTTCTGCTCCGCCTCCAAGCGTCATCGCAAATGGAGCTGCAACAACCGGCTTTTCGTTGTATTTCACCTTCATCATTGCCTGTTGAAATTGTTTAATGACAAATTCAATTTCAAAATAATTGTCATCTTGTGCTTCCATTAAAATCATAGCTAAGTTAGCCCCAACGCAGAAATTTTTCCCTTGATTTCCTATGACCAGTCCTTTATAGTTCTTATTCACTTCTTCAAGAGACTGATTTAATAAGCTAATAATATCTAGCCCGATTGCATTGTTAGGAGAGGTGAACTGCAGGCACGCCACATCATCTCCTAAATCAATTAAACTCGCTCCGCTGTTTTCTAAAATGACATTATTTTGAGAACGTAAAGATGACAGGTGAATCACCTTTTTATTTTCTTTTACCGCTTTATACTCTTCATCTTCGTAGTAAAGCGTTTGACCTTCCATTTCTTTATAGAAGCTTGTAAATCCATTTTCCTGCATTTGTTTTACCCACTGCGGAACTGCTAAACCAGACTGCTCCATCTTCTCAATTGACTTTTCTAAACCAATTGCATCCCACGTCTCAAAAGGACCCATTTTCCAGCCAAATCCCCACTTCATAGCTTGATCAATGGCCACGATATCGTCGGCGATTTCATTTTTTAACTGTGCTGCATATACAAGAACGGGACTGATCACATTCCAAAGAAGCTGTCCGGCACGATCATCAGAATATATAAGCGCTTTCATTTTATTTTGCAGCCCTTTTGCCTGCTTGCTTAATTCGGTAGAAGCTGTTTTTAACTTCTTTCTCTCAACGTATTGAAGTGTACTAGGATCAAGTTCTAAAATTTCCTTGCCTTTCTTTAAAAAGAAGCCTTGCCCCGACTTGCTTCCCAGCCAGCCATTTTCCTGCATTTGTTTCATAAATAAAGGGACATCGAACACTTCTTTTTCTTTGCCTTCTACTTTGTCAAATACATTGTTAGCCACATGAATAAATGTGTCTAGTCCCACTACGTCTAGTGTTCGAAACGTTGCGCTTTTTGGTCTTCCAATTAAGGGGCCCGTCACAGAGTCAACTTCTCCCACGCTGTAATTACCTTTTAACATTTCTTGAACGGTCACAAGTAAACCGTACGTACCGATACGGTTGGCGATAAAGTTAGGCGTATCTTTTGCAATAACTACTCCTTTACCTAATACATCTTCACCAAACGTTTTCATATATTCAACAATTTCTGATTTTGTGTCATGAGTTGGAATGATTTCTAATAACTTTAAATAACGCGGTGGATTAAAAAAGTGCGTTCCTAAAAAATGCGCTTTAAAATCTTCTGAGCGTCCTTTAGCCATTTCGTGGATCGATATTCCTGAAGTGTTTGAACTTACAATACTTCCTTTTTTTCGTACACTGTCAATTTTTTCAAACAACTGCTGTTTAATATCAAGACGTTCCACTACTACTTCAATAATCCAATCACAGTCGCTTAACTGCTGTAAATGATCTTCAAGGTTTCCTGGCGTAATCAACGATAGTGATGACTTAGACGTTAAAGGCGCCGGTTTTTGCTTCGTTAATTTAGCTACAGCAGTTGTACTCAACCGATTTCTCACTTGCCTATCTTCAAGCGTTAGCTGTTTTTTTTCCTCGTCTGCTGTTAATGAAGTTGGAACCACGTCTAGCAAAAGCGTTGGAATTCCTACATTCGCTAAATGAGCTGCAATTCCAGAGCCCATAACTCCTGAACCTAAAACGGCGGCTTTTTTTATGTTCATAATTATCCCCACATCCCCTTTAATATATTGAATGAATGGTCATTCATTTTATGCGTAAAAAAAGAGAGTCACTGTTAATCTCTGTTTTTACTATAAAACATTTTTTAAATTTTCGCAATATATTCACAATATTATCTCTAACTATTTTTAATGTGTTTGGTTATCTTAATACACAGGAGGTGATTTTGTGAGCAAATTAAAGAAGGATCCATCGTCAGCAGGCGTAAGCGCAGCAAGCGTTAAAGGAAATGCTGGACCGGTTAATGAACCGCACGGCCGCGGCAAAAAGACATCTCAAAACCAACAGTACACAAAGCATAACACTCAAGGACATTAACCTCAAAATCGAACATGAGTAATCGAATCATGTTCGATTTTTGATTATTTCTTACTTTGTCATCACGACCATTTCATTATTATTTTTTTACGATTCCTTTTAAGACAAATGCGACATTTGCAGGTCTTTCTGCAAGGCGCCTCATAAAGTACCCATACCAGTCCGTTCCATAAGGAACGTACACTCTCATTTTATATTGTTCTGCTACGAGCTGAACTTGCCTTTCTGATCGAATCCCGTATAGCATCTGAAACTCAAACTGATTCATTGAAATTCCATGTTTTTTAACAAACTCTTTTGTATACTGAATGATTCGTTCATCGTGAGTAGCAACTGCTGTGTAGTGACCGTTTAATAAGTGAAGTCCAATGATGTTTTGAAAGTTTTCGTCCACGTCTTCTTTATCAGGAAACGCCACGTCTGCTGCTTCTTTGTATGCCCCTTTCACTAACCTTAATTTAGGAGCATACGCATCTAATTCACGGATGTCACTTTCTGTTCGATATAAGTATGCTTGAAGCACCGTCCCTACGTGTTCATACTCATTTTTTAATTGTTTAAATAGCTTAATCGTCTTGCTGCATCGCTTATAGTCCTCCATATCAATCGTCACAAATACGCTATGTTTTTCCGCTTCTTCAAGAATACGCCGCATATGATGAAGGGCCAAATCTTCTGAAATATCCAGTCCCATAGACGTTAATTTTAAAGAAATTTCTGAATCTAATCTTTCTTTGTGTATAAGGTGAATAGCCTTTATGCATTGAGCTGCAGCATGATCCACTTCAACTTCACTTTCCACAAACTCGCCAAGATAATCAACCGTTACTTTTAATCCCTGTTCATTTAGCTTTTTTATCACACTAACAGCTTCATCGATGGTTTCCCCTGCAACAAACCTTGCTGCTCCAAAACGTAAGCCATAGCGCTTAGCCAGCTTTGTTAACTTTTTGCTTTTTGATAACAATAAAAAAAAGTTTCTTATCGTTTGTTCCAAAGCAACCCCCCGCCTTCACTTGTCATACGCCTCACAAAATTTATTTAATTATCATTAATTTTACCATTTTTTAAACTAGATAGGCACCCTTTATTAACGTATGCACACAAAACCAAAAAGCGACCGGGAGCTTTTGGATAAAAAAACATCCATCAGCTTCGTGATGAATGTTTTTATTCTGGTTTTCGCTGTGACGCTCGATGCGCTTCATTCAGCTCTTTGATTTCCTTTACAATCTCGACCATTTCCGCTTTTGCTTCTGGATATAATTGATTCCAATGCTTGGTTAAAGGCGGCATGGATTTTGAGATATGGTTGTAAAGTGCCCACATTTTTACTTTTTCTTGTAGCTGCTCGTCACTTTCACCGACCATTAGTTCTGTATACTTTTCAATCAAACCGTCGAATTGCTCTTGAAAGGTTTTATTCATGCACAATCACTCCTTTCTTTGGTTTACAAATAACCGGACACGTTTGACAATAAGTCTCTTTAGCTCCTGTTTGGTAAGATAAACAGCACGTTTGCCGAACCCTTATCTCCTGCTTTTGCTTCTTTACATATGGAGGAGGTGAACTGTACCGAGAAAGCGGATTATGATGGTATGAACCAAAGTGATGACCCTCAGCTTCTTCCAACACGTATCGTAAATTCTTTTGCACTTGCACATTTTCTATTTCTTCATTTGCTAAAAGCAAATCATAAAGCCAGTGGATATAAACAGCTACGTTTTCCCACAGCGTCAGCTTCGAGATTTTTGTCACTTTATGCAGCGATGACCATATCGGCTCAATGTGATGAGCAAACAATTCATCAAGAAGTTCATCAAGAAGAATCTTCTGATTGTCCTCTGTTACTTCTTTCGTCTCAGTTTCTGAGATGAACACTTTTGGGAGCCACATTGTTTCAGCGTCTTCTGTATGCAACGAAACATTTTTAGTCGATGCATTTATCTTTTTTTGAAACACAATAAATGAATACAAAGCCGCCACCACAACAAAGCTATACCGCTTAGCTAACATGGAGGCAGCTGCTCTCAAGTTATCAGCCTCCATCGTCTGTTGAATCCATAGCAGCTGCATCCGCAGCGTGCTTTCATCCATGCAGCTGGAGGGAGACAACCTGTACAGCGAGTTATCTTTAAACGTACAGCGGAATTTTTCTGCTAACTCGCTTTGCTCTTTCTTATTGAGCATGCTGCGTTTCAACGCGCAGCTTATTCACAATACATCGTCCGCGCCCATGAGGAATACAAAGAGGCGTTCCAAATAACGGATCCACCGTCACTTCACAGTTCATATTAAAGACTCGCTGTACTAAATCGCAGTTAATGACTTCTTCTGGTCTTCCCTGTGCATAGATTTTTTTATCTTGAAGCGCCACAATATGATGAGCATAGCGGCAGGCTAAGTTTAAATCGTGCAGCACCATTACGATGGTACGATTTTCTTTTTCATTCAATTCAAATAACAAGTCCAAGATCTCAATTTGATGTGTCATATCTAAATACGTTGTCGGTTCATCAAGTAAAATAATATCCGTATCTTGTGCTAATGTCATGGCAATCCATGCGCGCTGACGCTGTCCTCCAGAAAGCGAATCAACTTGACGATCAGCCAAGTCTGCTAAACCTGTTGCCTCGAGTGCATTTTGTACTTTTTCTTCATCTTCTTGAGACCACTGACGGAACCAATTTTGATACGGATAGCGCCCTTGTTTAACAAGCTGCAGCACGGTCAACCCTTCAGGTGCAACAGGACCTTGTGGAAGAATTGCTAGCTGCTTTGCAATTTCCTTTGTCGGAAGAGAGGAAATTTTAGAGCCTTCTAGTAAAATAGAGCCGGCATGTGGCTTCAATAACCTTGCTAGTGAACGCAGCAGTGTAGATTTTCCGCATCCATTACTGCCGATAAAGACCGTAATCTCACCCTTTGGGATGGTAACGTCAAGCTCATCTATAATCATCGCTTCTCCATATGATAATGTTAGCGATTTTGTTTCTAACGAATGCATGCGAATCGCTCCTTCTACAAAGAATGCTATACGTTTCTTTGTTTGTATAGTAAATAAATGAAGTACGGTGCGCCAATTGCAGCTGTAAATACACCTGCTGGCACTTCGATTGGCAAGAAAAATGTTCGGCCAATTAAATCTGCTGCTGTGATTAAAATCGCTCCGATTAATGCCGATAGCGGTATTAAAGCGCCGAATGAAGAACCTACCAGCTTTCGGGCAATATGTGGAGCAAGCAATCCTACAAAGCTAATTCCGCCGGCAAATGCAACGGCGCTTCCTGTTAAAGCTGTACTCATCAGCAATAGTGCCAATCGATTTTTTTGAACGCGACTTCCAACGTTAGTCGCAATTTCTTCACCTAATTCTTGAACATTTAAATTTCGAATCATTAAAATCGTGATTATAACTAGCCCTATTGTAACAGGAACTAGTACGGAAACACTGGCCCAATTTGAACCATACACCGTTCCTGTGATCCAAATATTTGCCTGACTGGCGCGATAGATAGGACCCATAATCATAAACAGCGTGGTCATGGCTTTCGTTAACGCTGTTAATCCAATTCCTATTAATACTAGTGTAATAGGAGAGACGCCATTTTTCCAGGCAAACACATAAAGTAAAAGCGCCACTGCCACTGCACCTAAAAATGCGCTAACAGGCATCCAATTAATACTTACGGTTAACGAGTTGCTTTTATCACTAAATAGTGTCAAAAATAACACTACACCGACTGACGCTCCTCCTGTTAATCCAATTAAGTCTGGTGAAGCAAGCGGATTTCTCACAAGCCCCTGCAAGATAGCGCCTGCAATAGCTAGACAAATACCGGCACAAATGGCAACAATAATGCGTGGAAGTCTAAAAGATGTAACAACTAATCGTTCAAACTCCAATCCATGACCCGCTAAAATGTTAATCACACGAAGTGGATTAATAAATAAGTCACCCGTACCTGCACTCAATAAAAAGAGAGCAACAAGTGCAGCTGAAAATCCAATAATGATCAGAGCTGCTTTTATGTTAACCAAAAATGAAATTCTCTTTAAGCGAAGAGATAAGTATGTTTTCATGACGCCTTTGCCCCTTTCCTTGCCATATAGATAAAGAAAGGCGTACCAATAACAGCAGTCATGACTCCAACAGGGATTTCTTGAGGCATAATGACATACCTGGCTGCAACATCGGCTAATAAAATTAAGATGCCTCCGGCAACCGCACTATAGGGAAATACCCAACGATAATCTTGTCCTACAATTGCTCTTACAACATGAGGAACAATAATTCCGACAAAGCTAATCGGACCGGCTACTGCAACGGCTCCACCAGCTAAAATGGCAATAATGATGCCGCTTATAATTTTGACAAGAATCGTTCTTTGACCTAATCCTTTAGCTACATCTTCACCAATCGTTAAAATATTAATTTTTGAAGCGATAAAAAACGTGACAATGATTGCTGGTACTATATAAGGCAGTATGCCATACAGCATTTCCACCTTGCGTCCTTGCACAGATCCAGCCAGCCAAAAAAGAACTTGATCAAGCGAAGATTCATCCACAGCCAGCAGTCCTTGTGTTAAAGAAGAGAAAAAGGCTGCAATAGCCGCTCCTGCGAGCGTCAATTTAATAGGCGTTAATCCTTCTTTTCCGAGGGATCCAAGAAAATAGACAACCACTACGGTTAATGCCGCTCCTACAAATGCAATCCACGTAAAAGCTTGAAGTGAATTGACCGAAAAAATCATCACTGCAACAACAATAAAAAAGCTGGCCCCAGCGTTCACACCAATAATATCCGGTGAAGCAAGTGGGTTTTTCGTTAACGCCTGCATCATTGCTCCTGCAATTCCTAAACAAATACCTACCACAGCACCGATTATAGCGCGCGGCAATCGAATATTTTGAATAACTATGTGCTCATTCGAACCGTTAAACGCTTGAAAAGCTTCAAATGCTGTCTTGATACTTGTATCTGTGTATCCGAGTACGATACTTAATCCAATACAGATTAAAAGCAGCATGATTCCAATGATGAGCCCCATTACTTTCATTTGAACACTGCGTAGCATCATTTTCATTGCTCTCCTCTAAGATGATTCCTATATATATCTAACCTTTAGTTTAGGAAACATTGAAAAAAGTGTCAATGATTTTGAGAATCATTTTCAATTTTTAATTGACACCGCTTAAAAGTTAGAATATTATCTTAATTGTTAATGAAAATCATTATCACTTAAGAGGGGGAAGAGATGTGAATACATATTCTAAAGGCAAGTTGTCATATTTGTTATCCATTCTTACCATTATGACACTGCTTGTGCTGGCAGCCTGCGGTAATTCAAACAGCGCTGACGATGATAAAAAAGAAAAAACTGAGGGTTCTGGCGAAACTTATACAGTAAAACACGCAATGGATAAAACAGAGATTAAAGGAACACCTAAACGAGTTGTCGTTTTAACAAACGAAGGTACTGAGGCTCTTCTTGCAATGGGTGTAAAGCCTGTTGGTGCTGTTCAATCATGGTTAGGAAATCCGTGGTACGACCATATCAAAGGTCAGATGAAAGGCGTTAAAAGTGTGGGTACAGAAAGTGAGCCAAGCTTAGAAGCAATCGCTGCTTTAAAGCCTGACTTGATTATCGGAAATAAAATGCGCCAAGAAAAAGTATACGACCAGCTTAGTCAAATTGCTCCGACTGTATTTTCTGAAGAGCTGCGCGGAGACTGGAAATCAAACTTTAAGCTATATGCAAAAGCTGTAAATAAAGAAGAAAAAGGTAAAGAAGTATTAGCTGACTATGACAATCGCGTAGCAGATTTAAAAAAACGCCTTGGAGATCAGTTAAAACAAAAAATCTCAGTTGTACGCTTTACAGCTGGAGACGTTCGTATTTATCATAAAGATTCGTTCTCAGGCGTTATTTTAGATCAGCTTGGCTTCGCTCGCCCTGAATCTCAAGACAAAAATGATTTTGCTGAAATGAATGCAACAAAAGAACGCATTCCGGCAATGGACGGCGATCAGCTATTCTACTTCTCTTATGAAACGGGAGACGGTGAAGCAACAAAGCTTGAAAAAGAATGGATAAACGATCCGCTTTTCAAAAAGTTAAAAGTAGCTCAAGAAAATCATGTTCACAAAGTAGATGATGCTACTTGGAATACAGCAGGCGGTGTATTAGCAGCTAATATCGTACTTGATGATATTGAAAAAATCTTCTTAAATAAAAAACAATAATAATATGAAAAAAGAGCTTCGACGAATCGAAGCTCTTTTTTCATGTATAATGTATTTCCTTTCATCGCACACTAACCGTGGTCTCACTTTACTTAGATAGGAGTGGTGAAAATGAATTCAAAAAAACAGCCTAAAAAGCAGCCTAATACGAATGAAATGGCTGACCGTCAGTTCGAAACAGAAGATTATAACCGACAAGATGCACTCTCACAAGGTCTAGCAGAAACACATGAGCAAGTAAGCGACGCCTATCAAGAAGGATCATTTGAAGATACAGATCGTTAATAAAAAAAGAGCTGACTCTAAGTCAGCTCTTTTTTATTTTGAATGCTGCCATGCTGTTTTAGGCAACGACATGGACATCCACTGCTGGCGCTTTGATTTATCAATCGTTACTTTCTTTGCTTTAATTCCTTGTTGAATCAGCTGTTTCATTAGTTTATCAATTGACTTCATCGCTATTCACCTCAAAAGCGGAAATTTGTTTTGCTTCTACTTTTTTACTTTTTTGCGCTTAAACTTCATAAAAAACTCATAGACAATTGGAACGATAATGAGCGTAAGCAGCGTAGAACTTGTTAGTCCTCCAATTACCGTAACCCCTAGCCCTTTTGAAATAAGGCCTCCACCTTCAAATCCAAAAGCTAATGGAAGCAGTGCACCAATCGTTGCAATAGCTGTCATTAAGATCGGGCGAAGACGTGTCATTCCAGCTTCTAGTAACGCTTCACGCGTCGACAGACCCTCTTGCTCTTTATGAATCACGCGGTCAATCAGAACAATTGCATTTGTTACCACAATTCCAATCAGCATAAGAGCTCCAATCATCGAAGAAATACTGATCGTTTCTCCAGAGATTAAAAGCGCCACTAGCGCACCAATAAGTGTAAACGGAAGTGAGAATAAGATAGCAAATGGTGCTAGCCCTCCACCAAATGTCAGTACTAGTACGAAGTACACGATACCGATGGCTGCGAGCATAGCAATTCCTAATTGACTAAATGAGTCATTGATTTGCTCTGATGCTCCGCCAAAGTTAATATCCATATCACTTGGTAAGTCAATTTTCTTCACTTCTTTTTGGACGTTAGAAGAAACACCGCCTACATCGTCACTCTTAATATCGGCACTTACCTCTGCATAAATTTTATTATCACGGCGAGTTACCGTATTCGATGTTTTACCTTTTTTAATGTCGACAACTTCATTTAATGTAACTTCCTGTCCAGTTTGAGAGGTCACTTTTGTACTTGAAAGTTCAGCAAAAGTAGAGAAATCCTCTTTTTCTTTTGGAAGGTACACGTTAATTTCGTTTCCGTCTTTTTGGATAGTTGTTAATACTTCACGCTGTCCAAGGTTCGAAATTTGCATACCAATTTGACTGGCTGACAAGCCGAGTTCAGCAGCTTTCTTTTGATTCGGTACTAGCGTATATTCATCAAACGTATCTGAAAGCGTAGAATCGACATTTTTCAGTTCTTTATGCTTTTCTAAAACATGCTGAACTTTATCAGCATAAGGTTTGATTTCTTCTAAGCTATCTCCGTAAATAAGGACGTTTAATGAATTATTGCTGCCGCTAGACGCCGTATTCATTGAGCCCCATTCACCTTGATTCGCTTGTTTATTAAGAGCTTTTAATACTTTATCCTGCTCTTTATCAAAGTTTTGTGTATGCTCGTCATATTGCACAAATGTTAAAACGTTATTTTTGCTTCCCGGATTAAAAGAGTTACCTTCACCGAACGAATACTGAACCGTTTTGACACCATCTCGCTTCATCAAGTACGCTTCTGCGCGATTTGCTGCTTTTTCTACGTCGCTTTGAGACTGTCCGGCTTTCGGTGTATACGTCAGCGTCAGCGTTTTTTCTTGATCAGATGATAAGAAGCTCACGCCAATAGAAGGAACTAAGAATAAACTTCCTACTAACAGTAGTACGGCTAACCCAAAGGAAATAAGCTTATGGTTTAGCGTCCAGTTCAAAATTCGCTTATATCCGTGCGCTAGTTTGCTTGGTTTTTCTTCTTTTACTTTTACATTTGTTTTAAATAACGAATGAGCAAGCATTGGCACGAGTGTTACCGCTACTAGCAGTGATGCTAACAGTGCAAAAACAACGGTTAATGCAAACGGTAAGAATAGCTCTCCTACCGGTCCTTCTACTAGACCTAACGGTAAGAATACGGCCACGGTTACGATTGTAGAAGAGAAAATTGGAACAAACATTTCTTTCGTCGCCGCGACAATTAAATCTTTTCCTTTAAGCTTTTCTTCCTGATAAGCCATGCGGCGGTAAATATTTTCAATAACGACAATGGAATCATCTACAACCCTTCCGATGGCTACAGTCATCGCTCCAAGCGTCATAATATTTAAAGAGATATCCATTGATTTGAGCGCTAAAATGGCGATCAATAACGAAAGCGGAATCGAAATAACGGCAATAATCGTTGAACGAATATCACGTAAAAATAAAAGAATAATAATAACCGCAAAGACCGCACCGATAATAGCTTTATTTAGCATCGTATGAACAGAATCTTCAATCGGTTTACCTTGATCAAAAATATTGTCAACGTGAAGGTCTTTGTTTTTCTTTTCTAGGCTATTCATTTTCTCTTTAATATCATTTACAACATTTACTGTGTTCGCATCCTTCGCTTTGACAACTTGTACAGCAATGGAAGGTTTTCCGTTCGTGCGAGAAATAGATTCTGCTTTCCCCGTCACTTTAATATCCGCAATTTCTTTTAATTTCACAGTTGGAATAGAAGCTGCGGATGGCGCCTGCTGTACGGTGCCTTGTGTCTGCTGCTGGCTCATTCCTTGTTGCTGACCTTGAGCAGCTCCTTGACTAGGCACAGCTGGAATCTCTAAGTTTTCTAAATCTTTTTCTGTTGTCATCTTTCCGTCTACCACAACAGATTTTTGAGATCCATCCATCGTATACGTGCCAGCCGGCACTTTTGCATCGGATGCTTGGATAAGCTTTTTCACCGTATCTTCATCAAGTCCCAGCTGCTTGAGCTTGTCTTGTTCGAATACAAGTTCTGCTTCTTCAACTTGTTCTCCTGACACACTGACCGAAGAAATCCCCTGCACTTTTTCAACTTGTGGAACAACGGTATTTTTTACATACTTCGTTAAGTCTTCTAATGATTTTTTATCATCTGAAACACTTAATGAAATAATCGGAAAATCACTAATGCTTTGTCTTGAAACATTTGGTTCCTCTACATCATCTGGCAGATCTACGTTTGAAAGAGCTCGCCTAACTTCGTCTTCTGCCTTTTCCATATCTTTACTAAAACTATATTCAACTTGAATGGTAGCCATGTTTTCATAAGAAGATGAGCTAACTGTGTCAACGCCGCTCAGTCCCTGGAGCTTTTGTTCAATCGGCTTACTCACCTTATCTGCCACTTGTTCCGGAGTGGCTCCCGGATAAGTTGCACTGACTGTTACAACAGGCGTTGAAATATCAGGAATGGTCTCTAGCTTCATATTAAACCCTGAATACAGCCCTGCAATAATGACAAAGAGCGTTAACAGCCATACTGCAAATTTATTTTTCAATGAAAATTTAATAAACTTCCCCAATGCATATCCTCCTTCAAATATATGTATACTAATAAAATTGACTGATCGGTCACAACAACTTAAAATATAAATGACTAACTAGTCAGTGTCAACCCTAAGCAGGTTCTCTCCTGACTTGTTCATAATAAAGACATATTTATAATAATCGTTTTTTAAAGGAACTGACTCTCGTTCTCAACTTTGATATATACCTTTATCTTTTTTAGTGTATGATACTATTATCTAACGAAATGAATGGCCAAATTGTTCAATAAAGGAGGTAGAAGACATGAAGGAAAAAGAAAAAAGAATAATTGAAGCTTCGATTAAGCTTTTTGCAAAAAAAGGATTTAATGCTACCTCTGTGCAAGAAATTGTAGATGAATGCAACATTTCAAAAGGTGCGTTTTACCTGCACTTCAAATCTAAGGATGCACTTTTATTATCAATTCTAAACTTTTACTATGAAAAGCTCTTTAGCTCTGTTTATGCTCTCGACGAGGAAGTGAACGATGCCCGCAGCCGCTATATGAATCAGCTTATCTATTTCTATGAATTTATTACGGAGCACAGAGATTTTATTATCATGCAAATCCGTGAAAAATCTATTCCCTTTAACAAAGAAGTGGAGACCTTTGTTCATAAAATGCAGCGAGAAACATTTTACTTCCATCGCAAAAGCCTCGTTAGCGTATACGGAGAAGACGTAACTCCTTATATCTCGGATTTAACGAAAATGATTGAAGGTATTCATCATTCCTTTTTAGAAATTATTATCTTCAATCAATTCGAGCTTACATTTAAAGAAGTAGCGCAGTACATAATGGACCGAGTTGATGTAATAGTAGAAGATTTATTAGCTAGAAAACCTCGTCCCCTTATTCCTGCTTCTTTTGGTGAAGATATATACGGAAAGGAACGAACGACTTTTCTCAGTAAAAATGAGCAGGTAAAACAAGCTCTTGAGGAAATTAAACATCTGCTAGACAACAGCGATCATATCTCTGATGAGCACGCAGACAGCTTTCACATTTTACAAACGGAGCTAAAAAAAGATAAGCCTACCGCTGCTATTGTAAAAGGCATGGTTGGAAATTTAACGGAACTTAAACCGTTGGAAGAACCGCTTAATCTTTTAACAGCCTTACTTCAACAAAAATAACAGAAGGCTTCAACAAGCCTTCTGTTATTTTTCTGCTTTTGAACTAGATACTCCCCCAGATAACACGAACTTCATGGCTTCCTCAGGCTTAATATCTAACCATTCAATTTCTTCTTTTGGAATCAAAAAAGTAAAACCGGCTACTTGAAAAGTCTGCGGAACATAAACGGCTACGTGGTCTTTTAATGAATGAATCACCTCTTCTACTTCTTCAGAGGTCACAAACCCTATGACTTTCATTGACGTGCCGGGCATCGTCACTAAAGCGACTTTTGAAAATGACTTTTTCTCTCCAAGAAAAGATTGAAACGTATCTTTAATAACGGTATATAGCGTTTTAACAAACGGTATTCTTTCTAACAATCCATCAATTAAGTTAATAATTTTCCCTGTAAAAAAACGAGTGGATAACCATCCTAAGAACGTAATTAAAAGAAGAGTCGCTAAGATGCCAATCCCCGGTATATAATCCTGCTTCATATAGGGCTTCAATACGTTTCCTAAAATGCTATCTAAAAAATTAAACACTCTTACTAAAATATAAATAACAAGGATAATAGGGACAATCGTTAAGAGTCCATTAATAAAACTTTTTATAATTGCTTTCATGCAAACACCTCATTTTTTCTGACATACTGCTGTTCATTATACAATGGATTTGTTTTGCTGCGTCTCTTTATTTCTATTCGCACACGTATAAACTAACGACGTTTTATCAAAATAATAGATGGGTACATGAACATACATACTTATATATCTATTTTTGCGGAGGGATACAATTGGGACGTTTAGAATCAAAAATTGCAGTGATTACAGGATCAAGCTCTGGCATTGGAAAAGCAACTGCTGAACGCTTTGCGAAAGAAGGAGCGGTTGTTATTTGTGCTGATATTAATTTAGACGGTGTGAAAAAAGCAGCACAAGAAATTAAAGAAGCTGGCGGTGAAGCCTACGCCTACTATATCGATGTAGCTGAAGAAGAAAAAGTAAAAGAATTCACAGCAGAAATTGAAAAGAAATTTGGTAAAGTGGACATTCTTTTTAATAATGCAGGGACAGACACAGAAGGCGGCAAGCTTCACGAATATCCAGTAGAACTTTGGGATCGCTTAATGTCGGTAGATTTACGCGGAACGTTTCTTGTAAGCAAATACGTTATTCCGCTGATGTTAGAAAATGGCGGATCGATTATTAATAATTCATCCGTGTCCGGGCTGGCAGCAGACTTAGACCGTTCTGGCTATAATGCAGCGAAAGGTGCTATTACCAACTTAACAAGAACCATGGCAATTGACTACGCTCGTGAAGGTATTCGCGTTAACTCAATTGCTCCTGGAACAATCGAAACACCTCTTCTTGATGATTTATCAGGCGCTGAAGAAGGAAAAAAATTCAGAAAAGCATATGAATGGGTCGATCCGATGGGCCGTCTAGGCAAACCGGAAGAAGTAGCCGGTGCTGTATTATTTTTAGCATCTGATGACAGCTCATATGTAACAGGTGATTGCATTACTGTAGACGGCGGTCATATGGCGTACACATGGCCTGGAAAAATGCTTTACGATAAAATGTGAGAATAAAATTAGCTCTATACCATTAGGTATAGAGCTTTTCCGTTTGCATTTTTTCTTTAAAATAGACGTGACATTATGTCAAGACAGGTGTAAACTTAAAGCAAAATTCTTTGCTTCTAGGAGGAAGACATGAAAACAAAACAATTATCAGAACGTCAGCTTCTTGGCATCGCGGGGCTCGGATGGCTCTTCGATGCAATGGATGTTGGCATTTTGTCTTTTATCATTGCAGCTCTTCACGCTGAATGGGAACTTTCCCCTACTGAAATGAGCTGGATAGGCAGCGTTAACTCGATCGGAATGGCCGTTGGAGCTTTAGTGTTTGGGTTATTGGCTGATCGAATTGGACGAAAAACCGTTTTTATTGTAACTCTTGTTCTTTTTTCAGTAGCAAGCGGCCTTTCGGCTCTTACTACTACCCTGGCTGCTTTTTTAGTATTTCGATTTTTAATTGGAATGGGTTTAGGAGGAGAGCTGCCTGTTGCTTCTACACTTGTTTCTGAGACGGTGGCGCCGGAAAAACGCGGTAAAGTGGTCGTCTTATTAGAAAGTTTTTGGGCGTTCGGCTGGCTACTGGCAGCGCTTATTTCTTACTTTGTAATCCCAGCCTACGGGTGGCAGCTAGCGCTTATCCTGACGGCTATCCCAGCGTTTTATGCCATTTATTTGCGCATCAAACTGCCAGATTCTCCTCAGTTTGTGGAAGCGACAAAAGAAAAGAAACCGTCGATTGCGGACAATGTAAGAAGCGTGTGGTCTAAGCCTTATCGTCAATCTACGATTATGCTGTGGGTTCTGTGGTTTTGCGTTGTATTTTCATATTACGGCATGTTTTTGTGGCTACCTAGCGTCATGGTCATTAAAGGATTTAGCTTAATCAAAAGCTTTGAATACGTATTGATTATGACGTTAGCTCAGTTGCCCGGCTATTATACGGCTGCTTGGTTTATTGAACGCATGGGCCGAAAATTCGTATTGGTCACCTATTTGTTAGGTACGGCTGCTAGCGCATATATCTTTGGAAATGCCGAGTCACTTTGGCTCCTGCTAACAGCAGGTATGCTGTTGTCTTTCTTCAACTTAGGCGCTTGGGGAGCTTTATACGCGTATACACCTGAGCAATATCCGACGTCTATTCGAGGCACAGGAGCTGGAATGGCTGCTTCTTTTGGAAGAGTTGGAGGAATTTTAGGACCGCTGTTAGTTGGTTATATGTCAACGCAAGGTGCGTCTTTAACCGTTACGTTCTCAATCTTTTGTGTAGCTATTTTAATCGGTGTTGGTTCGGTTGTTTTTCTAGGAAAAGAAACCAAACAAAAGCAGCTCGCATAAAAAAAGACGCTCTTTTAGAGCGTCTTTTTTGTGCTTATTATTTATTTTCTACTAGCTCTTTTTCACCTGTTTCTACTTCCACGTCACGCTGAGCGAACACTTTCTTAGCTACATTTAAAGCATTTAACACGCGTGGGAAACCTGTGTATGGGATTAATTGAATGATGCTCTCCACAATTTCCTTTGGCTCTAGTCCAGCAGTTAGACCTGTATTCAAATGCAGCTCCAGCTGTGGCTCTGTACCCTGAGTAACCAGTGATGAAATGGTCACTAACGCTCGCTGCTTATTTGTTAGGCCAGGTCGTGAATAAATGTCTCCATAGGCAAATTCAATAATGTATTTTCCAACGTCAGGAGCTAGGTCTTTTAAGTCTTCTGTAATTTTTAAATGAGTTGAAATATCATCGTTACTCGTTAATGTATATTCCATTAATTTATCTAAACCTTTTTGATAACTATCTTGTGCCATGTAAAATCAACCTCCGTATTTTTTACTGACACCGCGCGGAATCACTGTTTGTTTTCTTGTATGTTTTCTACACTATCTACTTTAACGCACATTTTCTCTTTCGTAAAATACATATATTCAATACAACATATGCATTTTATCTATATAAAGCAGAATGCTGTTTATTCATATAGTGTAGAAATTGTTTAGAGGCATATGAAATATATTTATCCTTTTTTAAAATCAATGCTAGATCCCACGAAATCGAAGGATTAATAATAGGAACGGCTTTTACGATAGCCGAATCTACTTTTGCTGCAATGGACTGTGGAAAGATAGATACACCTAAGTTTTCCGCAATCATTTCACCAATGAAATCCCATTGAGAGCTTTCGTAGGCTACGTTAGGTTCAAACCCTGCTTGTTGACATGCCTGAATAAGCCGGTCGTGAAGTGTAAAATCTTCATTAAACAAAATAAATTTCTCTTGGGCTAACTCATTAATTTCTACATGCGTTTTAGAGGCTAAAGGGTGGGAATGGTGAACATATAAAAGCATTTTTTCAGAGGTAAAAGGATTAATATCAAAAAGGTGTTCATTTACTGGAAGGACCGCCACGCCTAAGTCTAATTCTCCTTTTTCTACTGCTTTTTGAACACGGTTGGCTCCGTATTCAATAAGTTTAATTGTGATATCTGGATAGAGCTGCTGAAACCCTTTAATAATCTTTGGAAAGAACAGCACTCCAATCAATGGAGGAATCCCAATTTTAATCACTCCTTTTTTCAGATTCATCACATCATATAAATAAGTCGATAGCTCATCAATGGATGCCATGACTTTTTGTCCTTGCATATACACGACTTCCCCTGCATCCGTTAAATCAATCTGTCTTGCGGACCGATCAATTAACTCTACTTCCAATTCTTCTTCTAAGTTTTTTACCATTTTGCTTAAAGTCGGCTGTGAAATATGAAGACTTTGAGATGCTTTAGTAAAGCTTCTTAGTTTGGCAACTTCTAAAAAATAATTAAGCTGACGAATATCCATCTCTGCTCCTCCTATAGATAAAGTGAATATCTTTTATATTATTTATTCATTTTACCTATTGTTTTTTAAGATATACAGTAAAAATATAAAGAAAAGATGGACACATAATAAATCAATTTTATCTAAAAAAGAACAAATGGGATAAAGGCGCTAGTATGGACCGTTTGTGACACAGCTGTTGATTTATGAGCGAGTCTTCGCCTTGCCCTCCCATCAACACCTAGAAGCTAATGAAGCCTCCGCTTACCATAACATCAAAAAAATCCGAACGATTCATCGTTCGGATTTACCTTCACCTAAAATGCTTTTGCACCGTCTTCTTTTACTAGGATTATTTAAAATGTTTTGGCTGCTTGTGCTGCTTGTTCTAGACCGCTTTCAATAATTTCTTGAGCACGATCTGGAAACTGATTGTGACCTTCAATAATAACAGAGTTCACGTCCGCAATTCCAAAGAATTGAAGTACGCTGCTGACATATTTAACGGCCATTTCGACGTCAGCTGCTGGACCTTCTGAATACACTCCGCCTCGTGCATTTAATAACATCACTTTTTTATCGCCTAGTAATCCCACCGGACCTTCTGGCGTATACTTAAACGTTTTGCCTGCTTGATTTAAATAATCAAAGTACGTATGAAGCACGGCCGGCACGGTAAAATTCCAAAGCGGAAAGGCAATAACAATTTTATCTGCTTCCACAAATTGTTCTAAGTAGTAATTAGCAGTTTCTGCTGCTTTGTTTTCCGCTGCCGTCACTTCTAGCCCTCTTGCTAATTTAAACTGACCGTTTATCATGTCGGCACCTAAATAAGGAAGTTCTTCTTGAAACAAATTTAGTTCTATTAGTTCTATTATTTCTTCATCTTGGTGCGATTGTTGATAGCTTTCTAAAAATGCATCATATAATTTCACGCTAACCGCTTCACTTGCCGATCTGTCATTTGCTTTTATAAAAAGAGTATAACTCATACTAAAACCTCCACTGATTGTTGATACTCTTATTTTATTCGCTTTTTTCGTTCGTTTCGAACGACTTTATAATGAAATGCCTTCATACTTTAGTCTGAAAAATCCTATATTAGATTTTATTAAAGAACAAAAAAACAAATTGACAACGATAATCATTATCATTAAAATTAGAGAGAATTTAATTATTACTATCATTTAAAGTAAGGGGAGCTTTTTATGTGGTCGAGTTTGGCTTTGTCGCTTCGTGAAGGTTTAGAAGCGTCACTTATTATTGGAATTATTTTAGCTCATGTTACAAAAATTGGCCGAAAAGACTTAAAGTATTCCGTCTTCATTGGCGCTGCTGCTGGCCTTATTTCCAGCTTAGTATTTGGCTTTATTGGCTTTAATGAGGCGAAAGAGTTAGAAGAAGAGTCAGAAGAAATTTTTGAAGGAGTCATGATGCTTTTAGCTGCAGGTCTTATCGCTTATTTTATTCTGTGGTTGCACCGAAGCAAAGAAATGACATCTTCGGTTACATCAAAAATTTCCAGAAGCTCTTCCAAATGGGGAATAATCGTTTTAGCCTTTTTATCTGTCTTTCGTGAAGGAACAGAACTAATTATTTTTAATCTGACACAAGTGAATCAACACGCCTCTTCTATTGTATTCGGCAGTATAAGTGGCATTTTGCTGGCCATCGTTATTACATACATTCTGTTCAAAACAGCTATTAAGCTGAACCTGTGGATTATTTTTAAAGCGCTTGGTATTTTCCTTATTTTTATTGGAGGAGAGTTATGCGGTGAAGGTTTGGTTAAGCTATTCGAAGCTGGTGGAGAGCCCCTTGAGATAATTGGATTTAGTGTATTTACAGTTGCATCACTGTATCTATTCTTCCAAACGGAGTTAAAAAATTTAAAAGTAAGAAAACAAAAATCAGCATCATAATCACACAAAAGCCGCCTAATGGCGGCTTTCTTAGTTTGTAGATGAAACGGGAAGGTGAATCACAACTTCCGTTCCTTGTTCTTCTTCACTTTTAATAAAAATCTCGCCTTTATGCTGACGGACAATAGTTTGTGCAATTGATAGTCCAAGCCCCGTTCCTCCCGTAGCTCTGCTTCTAGCTTTATCGACTCGATAGAAACGTTCAAAAATATGGGCAAGATCTTCTTTTGGAATGCCAATTCCATAGTCTTTTACTTTGATAATGACATCTTCCTGCTTTTTTTCAACGGTCACTTCAATTTTATCCGTACTGTATTTAATTGCATTATCAAGCAAAATAATCAACACTTGCTTCATTTTTAGTTCATCCACTTCAATCATAATGGGCGTTTGATCATAATGAAGAACTAATTCTCTTTTGTATACCTGCTGCAGCTGCTTAACGATTTGTTCAAAAATAAGAACAAGATCTGTTTGCTTCATATCAAGCGTTTGTTCTTTTTCCACACTTGCCAGATCAAGCAGCGTTTCAATCATTTTTTGCATTTTGGTTGCTTCCGCATAGATGGTGTCGATCGCATCCAGCGTAATTTCTTCATTTTTAATCCCTCTTCTTCTTAATAAATTAGAATAACTGCGAATAACGGTTAGAGGGGTTTTTAATTCATGAGAAGCATCGGAAACAAACTGATTTTGCTTTTCAATATTTTCTCGCAAGCGGTCAATCATATGATTAAAGGTAACGGTCATCCCCTGCAGTTCATCTCTCGTTTCCGTTTGAATGAGGACCTTTTTAGGAACACCGCTCTCTTCGATCTCTTTCATCGTTGTGACCATATTTTTAATAGGATGCATAATGACTCGTGATAACCATCTTCCTCCTAAAAGAGACAGTAAAATGGACACAAGCGAACAAAAAATCAAAATTGATAGCAAAATATCTTTACGGGTTTCAAAACCAGTCAGAAGCTCACCAATCTCAAGTGTTTCAACGACTTGATTATTGACTTTGACAGGCATGCGAATAACCAATACTTGCTTTTCTCTGATTTTGCGAAGTTTCACCTTTTTTTTCTTTGAAAATTCGGGCTTAATTTTCACCAGATGAGGATCGTTTGATACCTGGTTAATGACCGTAGAATTTTCTGAGACTGTTCGGATAAATGAATGATTGGTCAAATAAAATTTTAGTAACTCCGGCGAGAGCTCCACGGAATGATCTTGCTGACCTTTTTGAATAATCTCGCGTGCTTTTTCGAATAAAATGTCCTGTTCCATATTTACGGTAGATTTAGTAAAGGAGAAAAAAACAACGATGTTCATGATTAATAAAATAACCACTAGCCATGCTGTTGTCAGTAAATTAATCTTCGTCGTGATCTTCATGTTTCTCCTCTTTCATCATATATCCTACGCCCCGCACCGTATGAATGAGAGAAGTAGAAAAACCTTCATCTACTTTTTTTCTTAAGTGGCGAATATACACATCAATTACGTTCGTTTCTCCTTCATATTCATAGCCCCAAACGTTTGTGAGAATTCCTTCTCTCGTGACAATTTTATTTTTATTCGTAAGCAAATACACGACTAAATCATACTCTTTCGGTGTCAGCGTAATGGATTCATTGTTTCTTAGGACTTCCCTTGTTTCAAGATTAATGGTCAAATCACTTATCGTTAAGAGCTCCGCTTCAGCTTCTTTCGTTCCTGATGCTTCTACGAGCGAACGATAGCGAATACAAGAGCGAACCCGCGCTAACAGCTCTTCAATTTCAAACGGTTTTGTAACATAATCATTAGCCCCTTGATCTAAGCCCATTACCTTATCTAGCGTCGTATTTCTGGCAGTTAATAAAATAACTGGCGTAAATACTTCCGCTTTCCGAAGTCTCCTTAACACCTCAATACCGCTCAGGCTTGGAAGCATCACGTCTAGCAAAATGAGGTCATATTGAGCGGATATTGCCGTCTCTAACCCCGCTTTCCCGTCGTACTCAACATCTACTTCATAATCTTCAAATTCCAATTCAATCTTTAACACTTTCGCAATTTGCGCTTCATCTTCCACAATTAAAATTTTCTCTTTCATGTTATACACCTCTCACCACATGTCTTAAGTGAAAGAATAGCTTCTTTAGATAAAAAAACAACACCTTTTTCAAAAGATGTTTGTTTTTTTATCTAAACCCTACTTTTTCAACATACTTGTTCTTTAGCTTATCCTTATTGTTTGTAAACATGAATGTTTTACGCATGAAGACCGATCGTTTGCTTTTCACCTAAAATCCAATTGACTACTGCTAAAAGTTCTTCAGGCGTTTGTGCTTCGATTTCTTTATGATAAGCAGCAATAGCGTTATATAATGTGTTCATTTTATCAGCATCCTGCAGCACTTCCTGCAGCTGACTTTCTAACGATTGATCCGTCTTTAGTTCTTGAACTAAGTTTCGTTCTGTTAAATAGCGTAAATTTACTTCTTCTTGACCCGGTAAAGCAGAATGAACAAAAATCGGTAAATTTTTGCGAAGAGCTTCACTGACCGTGATACCACCTGGCTTTGTTACGATAGCATCCACTTGTTCATACAGTTCATTCATTTCTGTGCGTGATGAAATGTACGGAATTGGTGTAACGTGCTGTAATTCCCATCCCTTGATTTCTTCGTATAACTTTTGATTTTTGCCGCATAAGACAAAGTAATGAAAATGGCGCGCGTCTTTTAAATCATTATAAAAATCCATAATATTCCCTAGACCGCTGCTGCCTCCGGCAATTAAAATATTTTGGTTACCATGATGCTTAACAGTTCTTGTTTTTGTTATTTCTTCATGTACCGGTATCCCTGTGACCATCATATTTTGAAGTGGAATTTCACTTTGAGCACGAAGCCCTCTTTTTACTTCTTCACTAGGAAGAAAGTGAAAGTCAATCTCTTCTTTTCCCCATAAATTATTAATAAAGAAATCCGTGTAGACATTTATAATAGGAACATCACACTTGCCTTTTGCTTTTAATTGACTGAGCAAATAAGAAGGAAATCCATGTGTACATATAATTAAATCCGGATTTTCTTCTTTAACTAAGTGCTCCATTTTTTTTGCGAATACGTGATGATACCATTTGAATGAATGAACAGGCGGTTCATAAAAGAGATGTTTGTATGCCATATTGTACGTTTCTGGAGCATAACGAATCCATTTCAAATATGTGCCTGTGACCACTTTTTCTAATAGTTCGTTTGTATAGCTTAATAAATCTATTTTTTTATAACAAATATTTGTTGTTCTTCTTTCCAATATATCCATTAACGCCTCTGCCACTTGATGATGGCCAGAAGGCATTTTTAGAAGAGGTAAAAATAAAACCTTTTTCAACTGTTTCATCTCCTATTCTAAAAGCAGTTTCTTCCTCTCCTTTTTATATCATTAAATGCCCTTAAATTTCGGATTTTAATTGATTTTTAATGTGAAATTCATCGTTTTTTTAGAGTGTCAATCTAAACTAAGAGTGAAAAGTACTGCATAAGGAGAAAACAAATGAACCTCAATTACGAAGTATTTCAATGGATTAACTCGTTTGCTGGTAAATCCAGCGCAATGGATTCTGTAATGATTATCATCACGAATAGCGTTCCTTATTTTATAATGGCTTGTTTGCTTTTGCTTTGGTTTAGCGGAAAAACAGAAAGAACAATTTATCACCGTTATACGGCTTTATACATGTTGTTTACAATTGTACTTTCTCTATGTATCAATGAAGTCATTCACCTGGTGTATTACCACCCGCGTCCGTTTGTGACTCATCACGTTCATAAACTGATTCCGCACCCGGCTAATTCATCTTTTGTTAGTGATCATTCAATTTTAGTCTTTTCTGCTGCTTGGATCATGTGGTTACGGAAAAACAAATCGAGAAGCATCATTTTTATATGGGCTGTCATTTCGGGCCTTTCGCGTATTTACGTAGGCGTTCACTATCCAGCAGATGTACTTGGAGGCATGGTGATCGCGGGAGCTATGGGATGCTTTATTATATACGTTTCAGCTAAAACAGCTCCTCTTATTCAGCGATTATTCTGGATTCACGATTTGATTATCAAGCGTATTCCGTTTCTATCTCCCTATACACATGAACAAATTAGCAAAAAAAATCATTCAGCTTAAAGAGGCTGAGACAAAAATAGTTTAGCTGAAGTGAAAAACGAACCACTAATCAAACAGTTTGATTAGTGGTTCGTTTTTTTTGTTATGGTGAACGTAGATTTTATCTGTTTCGTTCCTTCCAGCAGTTGATTGGAGGGCAAGACGAAGACTCCTGCTGGAACAGTGGAACAGGTGAGACCCCCGCAGGAGCGTAAGCGACGAGGAGGCTCAGCGGCCGCCCGCGGAAAGCGAAGCCTTGCACGGAAATCAACTGCGGTCGAGCAAGCAGTCTAGATTATATATCCAGATTGTTCGCCTTTGGATGGGATTCATTTCGTTACTTCCCAGTCTCTTTCTTTATTATTTTTAAAAAACAACGTTCACTTTCTTGACTTTCACTTTTATTTATTTTATATTAGTTGATGTATCAAACATTGATGTATCAAATATTAATCCATCAATAAATATCATAGAAAAAGGGAGCGACTTTCTTGTCACATTCATGTTCTGAAAAAGCAAATGTTCTGTATGCTCTGCAAGAAGTTAATAAACAAATTAATCAAAAGTTTGAGCATTGTACCGGTGTTAGCCAATCACGTCTTGATATTTTACATCAGCTTTATGAAACAGGTGAAATGAGTCAAAAGGCGCTTCAACAGCAAGTAAACATTGACAATGCTGCAATTACAAGACATTTAAAGCAGCTCGAAGAAAGAGATGTTGTATCACGCCGTAAAAACCCTGATGACAACCGCGTAACATTTGTAAAGCTTACGAAAAGCGGACATGAAAAAATCGGTGCATTTCGAAACGAAAAAGCTCGCTTTATTGATGAAGCATTTAAAGATTTCAGCGAAGAAGAACAGCTGCTGCTTTCCAAAATGCTCGAGCGTTTAAAAGTAAACATTTCGGCCATTGAACGGTCATAACATTTTTAACATAAAGGAGAGTTCATCATGACACAAACAAAAACACTAAACAATGATTTCCAAGATATTATTACAGGGCGCAGATCTATTCGTTATTACGATCCATCTGTCAAAATCAGCCGTGAAGAAATGAAAGAAATTTTAACAGAAGCGACGCTAGCTCCATCTTCTGTTAATGCACAGCCTTGGCGCTTTCTAGTAATTGATAGCCCTGAAGGAAAAGCAACATTAGCTCCGCTTGCTAAATTTAATCAGTCACAAGTAGAAACATCAGCAGCTGTTATTGCGATATTCGGCGATTTAAAAAGTGAAGAAAATTTAGATGAAATTTACGATAAAGCTGTTGAACTAGGCTATATGCCACAAGAAATTAGAGACATGCAAATCCCTAAAATCAAAGCGCACTACGCAGCTGCTTCTGAAGAATTAAATAAAGAAACAGTATTAATTGACGGCGGTTTAGTATCCATGCAGTTAATGCTTGCTGCACGTGCTCATGGTTATGATACAAACGCTATTGGCGGTTATGAAAAAGATCAAATTGCCGAAGCATTCGGTTTAGACAAAGAGCGCTATGCACCGGTTATGTTACTTTCAATCGGCAAAGCAGCAAATAGCGGTTACCCGTCTGTACGTTTACCAATCGAAAAAGTAGCTCAATTTAGATAATAAAAAAAGGTGCTGTGTATTCAGCACCTTTTTTTATCCTCCACTAACGGGTGGAATAAATGCGACGGTATCTCCCGTTCTAATGGCTTCTTCATCTGTTACAAACTCTTCGTTGACTGCTGTCATCGTTTGCTCCAAAGAGGAAAGCTTATACGTTTTTTGTACATATTCCTTTAATTCCTTCACTGTTATATCTTGCTTATCAACTGTTACTTGTTCCACTCCAGCCTCTTCACGTATAGCAGCAAAAAATAAGACGTTAATCATTTTCACATCTCCTTCAATGGCTTTCCTTCAGGATATTCTTTCGTTTCTAACTGATCTCCAATCCATTTTGTTCCGTCTTCCCAAAATTCTTTTTTCCAAATTGTCACAATTTGCTTAATGCGTTCAATAGCATACTCGTTTGCTTCATAAGCTGTTTTGCGATGCGGAGAAGAAACGGCAATAACTACTGCGACTTCTGTTATATCAAGTTTCCCGATTCGGTGAGTAATAGCTGTCAACGCATCGGGCCACTTTTCCTGAATTTCGTCACCAATTTGGCTAAGCATTTTCACTGCCATTGGCACATAGGCTTGATATTCAAGAGAGAGCGTCTTCTTGCCTTTTGTAAATTCTCTTACCGTTCCAATAAATGTCGTAATAGCTCCAGCGTCTCTTCTAGAAACTTTTTTAATTATTTCATCTACAGCAATTGGCTGATTTACTACTTCAAATAAGTGCTGGTTCATCTTCTTTCCCCCACTTCTTTCAATAAAAAATTAAGATAAAGTTCGTCTTCTTGTAAGTGAAACATTGGATATGCTCGCTGCACTTCTTTTTTTAGTGGAACGTGACTAATCACGCATATAATATTGGTTAGAGAGGAAAGCAGAACAAGATCTTCTTCACTTCGAATCAAGACTGCTTTTGGATAGGATTCTTTTTTATATCCTTCAACAAAAATGACATCTGGCGAGAAAAATTGATAAAAATCAATCAGCTTTTTTAGGCTCCAGTCTTTACTATCTGCCGTAAGCTGTAGGATTCCACCTCCCTCTACACCTGCCACATCGGCACCTGCTTGCTGGTGGCGATGACTGTCTTTTAGCTCACTGCTGCTATCTGGAGGTCCGCCGTGTCCATGGTGCTTAATAGAACCTACACATAGATTGAATTGTTTCGCTCTTTTAATGAGCTTTTCCACTAAAGTAGTTTTTCCGCTGTTTTGAAATCCAACTACTTGTAAAACATTGCAACTTGCTACCAAGGCCATTCACTTCCCCGCACGTCATCTAGCAATAAGACGTCAACCAGCATTCCTTCTTTGTATCCTCTCGTCCCTCCGGGAAATATAATTAACGTATCCGCATGAGCTAAAGAAGAAACAGCACTAGATTTTGTAAAGCTTAATGGAGAAGCAATCAGCTGTCCTTCCCTGTATGAAAGCCTGCCAGATACAAATCGCATAAAAGGATTTGGCTTTAAGAAGTCCTTTCCTAACAAAGCTTTTTCTTTCCGAAGATGAGGGGCGCTCTTACCCGCGTATGTACTGATGACCGGACGAGCCAGAAGTTCAAAACCGACATAGCACGCTGTAGGATTTCCCGAGAGGCCAAATAAAAGCTTTTCTTCCATACGAGCAACCGTTGTGACACTGCCTGGCCTCATCGCTATTTTATTAAAAAGAACTTCGGCCTGTAATTGCTTATAAACATCTGGTAGATAATCATAGTCTCCTACTGAAACGCCGCCCGTTGTAATCAGCATGTCCACTTCTGATAGTGCAGATTTTACCGCATTGTAGCACTCACTTAAATCATCGGGCATGATACCAAAATAGTTCACTTCGCCCCCAGCTTTTTCAATTTGGGCACGAAGCATATGAGCATTGCTATTACGAATTTTGCCCCGTTCAACAGGATCACTCACTTCCACTAGTTCACTTCCAGTTGCAAGTAATCCAACTACAGGCTTTTGGAAGACAGCTACGTTATCATAGCCAAATGTGGCTAAAAGAGCAGCTACTCCCGGAGTGATATACGTTCCTTTTGAAGCTAACACGGTGCCTTTTGTTGTTTCTTCTCCTTGAAAAGAAATGTTATCTCCGCCGTTAAACGAACGCTTGATTTGAACGATCGGCTGATTGTCCTTCGTATATTCTTTTGTTACTTCAAGCATCGCAACCGCATCGCAGCCTTTGGGAATAGGAGCTCCTGTCATAATACGCACAGCCTGCATCGCGCTGACTGTATGTTCAAAAACAGAACCCGCTCCTATTTCTCCTCGAACAGCCAGTTCTACTGGATGAAGTGATGATGCTTCTTTCGTATCTTGCGACCGAACGGCAAAACCATCATATGGTGAACGATCAAAAGCAGGAATATCATGATCTGCTATTAAATCTTCAGCTAAAAATCTGCCGTGAGCTTCTTCAAGCGCAATGATTTCTTGCTTTCTGTTTTTTGCATACTGCATCACTCGTCCAACGCATTCTCCGACAGGGATAGGAGTTCGCTTTTCTCTCATTCTTTTCACTCCTTTACTCATCCTAGTAAACGATAATATAAGCTTTTCGCAAATTGAATATCATTCGTTCCATGAATAAATACACGGCCATCTTGAAAAATTACAAAGCGCTGCTCTGGAAGCTGACATGACAGAAGGTATGGATTGCGGTCCACTTTCCCCTGTTTTTTTAACCGGTTTTCCAATTCATCGAAGTTGTACAAATGGCGCTGCGAAGGTCTGATTTGAACCGTCTCTCTGCCGCACAGAACTTCTGTTTTAAGCTGATTTTCATACGCTAGGTACGGATATGTTCGGGTCGATCCGCAAGAAAAACATTTATCACTTTTCATTTTGCCCGTCTTAAATTCAGCGTGCTGATTATTCCAGACGTCAAAGGTTAGAAATGTATGGCGCAAAGCTTCAACATCTTCGACTAAAATTTTTAATGCTTCGGTTATTTGATAGGCTGCTACGATTTGAACAGCTGGACTGATAATTCCTGCTGTCTCACACGTTGCTCCTCCCACAGGGATCTTTTTTAGTATACAGTGCAGGCAAGGCGTTACATTTGGGATAATCGTATAAGTGGTACCATAGCTGCCGACACATGAGCCATATATCCAAGGCACGTCATGCTTATGTGACAAATCATTTAAAATAAAACGGATGTCGAAATTGTCTGTTGCATCAATGATCACATCAGCTGTTTGGACGATACTTTCTAAATTAGCAGGCTGAGCATCCATCACCAGCGCTTCGATCTTCACTTCTGTGTTTATTTGACCCAAACGATTTTTTGCTGCTACAGCTTTAGGTAGTTTGTTTTGGGCATCTTGTTCTGTATAAAGCTGCTGACGCTGTAGATTACTCCATTCTACATAATCACGATCTACAAGAGTCAATTTTCCAATTCCAGCACGCACGAGAGCTTCTGCGCTGGCGCTGCCTAGAGCCCCTGCACCCACAACTAAAACATGCTTACTTCTAATTTGCTGCTGCCCTTTGTTTCCAACAGGCTGGAAAAGCTGCTGACGTGAATAACGTTCTGTCACTCTTTTCTCTTCCTTTCTCGTTCAATCTCTGACTTCACTATCTATTCCTTCATCAAAGATATTTCTTTAAAAACATGCTATTATACACATAAAGCTAAGCTGCTTTACGGACGCTTACGTGCATAAATATACAAATGTATTTTGATGGAGGTATTTAATAAATGTCCATTGCCGGCATTGTATTAGCAGGAGGAAAATCTTCTCGCTATGGTAAACCAAAAATGTTTGAAACCTATAACAAGAAATCATTTTACGAATATAGTATAGATGCATTAAAAGAAAATCACGTCACACCTATACTCGTGTCTACCAACCAAGATTTACTCCCTTATTTTCAAAGGAAGGATGTTGCATTTGCAGTTGAAAAATGCCCGTATCAAGGACCTTTGTATGCAATTCATCACGCTTTAACTGCCATCGATTGCTGCGCTGAATGGTTCTTTATTCTTTCTTGCGATATTCCTTTTATTAATGCTGAGTTTGTTCATCACATGATCACACTGACTCAAACGGACTCACCTGACATTGTTCTTCCTGTTCAGCCTGATCACATTCACCCGCTTCTAGCACTCTATCACCGTAGAACGCTTCCTCTTATTGAACAACTCGTTACACAAGGTGAAAGAAGGCTTACGCAATTATTGAATCAGACAAATGTCCTTCGCGTGCCTTTTTCAGCAGAAGATCCCACGTTTATAAATGTGAATCATCGCAGTGATTGGCATGTATAAAGCTTTTTTGAATTATCCACCAATATGGGACATTTCCACTTTTTCAGCGCCTTGGACTTGTCTTCCGTTAGCTCGTTCGTCTGAGTAACGATCTTTCCGATGATTCCAGATATCAGAAATAGTGTCACAAACAGTATGATCAGATGCTTCTGATCGTATCAGTTTGCGGAGGTCATATCCTTTTGACGCGAACAAACAGGTATAGAGCTTTCCTTCAGCCGATACTCTTGCGCGTGAACAAGTGGAACAGAATGAATCTGTGACAGATGAAATGATACCAATTTCCTCTTCTGTCCCGACGTACCGATACCTGGTGGCTACTTCCCCCGTATAATGAGGTGGAATTTCTTCAAGAGGCATTTCTTGTCCAACTACATCCAGAATTTGTTTCTTTGTTATAACCTCATCCATTTTCCATCCGTTTGAATTTCCAACATCCATATATTCAATAAAACGCAGCGTATGTTTTTTGTCTTTAAAATATTGGGCCATCGGAAGAATATCCTGCTCATTCTTGCCTTTTTGAACAACCATGTTTATTTTGACTGAAATCCCCGCAAGAGCTGCTGCCTCTATTCCTTCTAATACTCGTTTTACGCTTCCTCGGTTTCCATTCAGCTCTTGAAATCTCACTTCATCAAGTGAGTCTAAGCTGACGGTCACTCTTGATAATCCCGCTTTTGATAAGGCTTCTGCATGCTTCTTTAACAGTGAGCCATTTGTTGTTATAGCAATATCATCTATACCCTCAATTTGCTTCAGACGATTGATTAGATCTGGCAAGCCTTTTCTTAGCAGCGGCTCTCCTCCCGTTATACGCACTTTTTTTACTCCTAGCGATGCGAATAATCTAGTGAGTCTCTCTAATTCATCAAACGAAAGAATGTTTTCGGCAGGTAAAAATGGATAGTCTGCCCCAAAAATTTCTTCAGGCATACAATATCGACAGCGAAAGTTACAGCGATCTGTTACGGACAAACGCAAGTCTCGTAAAGGACGCTTTAAAGTATCAACTATAGCGTATGACATCTGCCTCATCTCTCCTCTCTCTAGCTGTCAGCTTCTCCACAGCAGATTAACTCTCTTTTAAAATTCTTTCCGGGCATGTATAAATATTCAACGAATCATTTCGAATAAACCCTACCGTTGTAATTCCCAATTCTTCTGCTAGATTTAAAGCAAGTTCAGTCGGAGCAGATTTTGAAAGAACCACTTCACACCCGATCTTCGCTACTTTCAACAAAATTTCTGACGAAATACGGCCGCTGAAAACGACTACTTTATCTCTAATTGAAATATGGTGTTTTAAGCAATACCCGTATAGTTTATCTAGAGCATTATGCCTGCCAATGTCCATTCTGCTAAGCATAAAGCCATTTTTATCACAAAGAGCAGCGTTATGAACGCCACCCGTTTCTTGAAACGTAGCAGCAGATTGCTGCAGCTTATTCATCAATTGAAAACAATCCTTAATGGAAAGTTCTACCGATATATCATTCATTTTTTTAGCAGTCAGCGCATCATTTATAAAGACAAACCCTTGTCTGCTCGCCCCGCAGCAAGACGTGATATATCGTTTATTTTGAAGGTTTTGAAAATACGGGTTTAATTTATCTATTGTAACATGAACATACCCTTCTTTTTCTTGAACCCATATGTTTTTAATGTCTTTATATGCTCGAATAACCCCTTCAGATGCTAAATAGCCAATGACCATATCTTCAATGTATTGAGGGCTACATACCATCGTGACAAACTCTTCTTCGTTAATTTTCACAGTCACAGGAAACTCCGTTACAATTTTATCTTCCACGCTTTCCATTTCACCATTTTTAAATTTAAGAACTGTACGCTTCTTAACGGTCGAATTCATGTGATGTCTCCTTTTTCAAATAATGTTTTTATCAAAAACGAATACGGAAACCGCTATATTTTCTTTTATTTTCATATCTGAAAATAAATTAACCAGCTTTGCTCCGACCAATTCTTCTAGCCCTTCGGGCGGATTCGATGCATATACATCTTGGATCATTTTTGTTCGAGCTAGATGAACCATGTCACATCCTTCAGAAGTGCTTGCAATAAATGTTTCTGTCGGAGTTAAATTTCCATACAGTGTTGAGACAGCCATATTTTCAACAAAAACCGTATGTATTCTTTCCGGTCCTTTTCCAAATAAATCTTTTCGAAGCTTCCGAATAATATCATTAAATTCATGAATAGTTTTTGACATAATCAACGCTCTCCCACCGATTAAAATTAAATTGTGCATTTTATTCCTACAGTTTTTTTATCATAAATCAACACTTCAAAAAATAAAAGCCTAAAATTTTTGCAGCAAAACTTTTGAAGAGAGTTCGGTATTTAAAAAAGTTGTGCATTTAAAAACGTAGCGATATAATTATAAATAACCGAGATGGAATAATAATAATAATGAATTGTTATTACTCTATCACTTTTTCTTAACGATATAAATGGGCCGGATTGGCGTATTAGTAAGACCTGCTAGTAAACTATTCCACCATGATTGCACTTCCCTTATTTAATTAGGCGTGTGTATTCATGGTGGTTTTTTGTTTTATATAAAGGAGGAAAACAAATGAGTCGTGAAACCATCACTGTTCATATAAATGGCAACGAATACAAGGCAGCTTCAGGTTCTACCATACTTGAAATTATTAACCAGCAAAGCATTGGGCACCCTCAGATTTGTTATGTTCCTGAAGTGGATCCTATTCAAACTTGTGACACATGTATCGTTGAAATGAATGGCGAGTTAGTTCGTTCTTGTTCTACAAAAGCTGAAAACGGCATGAAGATTGAATTACAATCAGCACCCGCAAAAGCGGCACAGACGGAAGCAATGGATCGTTTATTAGAGAATCATTTGCTATACTGCACCGTTTGCGACAATAACAATGGAAACTGTAAATTACATAACACAGCCGAAATGATGGAGATTGAACATCAAAAATACCCCTATACGCCAAAGGCCTCAGAGAATGAAGTCGATATGTCTCATCCGTTCTACCGTTATGACCCTAATCAATGCATTGCTTGTGGACAATGCGTAGAGGTTTGTCAAAATCTTCAAGTTAATGAAACACTCTCTATCGACTGGGAAGCGAAACGCCCCCGCGTTCTCTGGGATGACGGTGTAGCAATCAATGAATCTTCTTGTGTGAGCTGCGGTCAATGTGTAACAGTATGCCCTTGTAATGCATTAATGGAAAAATCCATGCTTGGAGAAGCTGGATTTATGACTGGACTTCCAAAAGACGTTTTAAATCCAATGATTGATTTAGTTAAAGAAGTAGAACCTGGATACAGCGGAATTTTTGCTGTTTCAGAAGTAGAAGCAGCTATGCGTGAAACACGCACGAAAAAAACAAAAACTGTCTGTACATTTTGTGGAGTGGGATGTTCATTTGAAGTTTGGACAAAAGGCCGTGAAATCCTTAAAGTTCAGCCTAGCTCTGATGCTCCTGCAAATGCTATTTCAACCTGTGTGAAAGGAAAATTCGGCTGGGATTTTGTAAACTCTGAAAAACGTATTACTAAGCCTTTAATCCGAAAAAATGGCGCATTTGTAGAGTCGTCATGGGAAGAAGCCTTGGACTTAGTAGCAAGCAGGTTAAGCTCTATCAATCAGCAGTATGGACATGGATCAGTTGGTTTTATCTCTTCTTCTAAGATTACAAACGAAGAAAACTATGTTATTCAAAAGCTGGCTCGCCAAATGTTTGAAACAAATGACGTAGACAACTGCTCTCGCTACTGTCAGTCTCCTGCAACTGATGGATTATTCCGAACAGTGGGAATGGGAGGCGATGCCGGCACGATAAAAGACATCGCAAAAGCTGGACTGGTTATCATCGTTGGAGCTAACCCTGCTGAAGGTCACCCTGTATTAGCAACTCGTATCAAACGCGCGCATAAGCTTCATGACCAAAAACTAATCGTCGCGGATTTGCGCAAAAACGAAATGGCTGAACGCTCTGACATTTTTATCAGTCCAAAACAAGGTACGGACCAAGTATGGCTAATGGCTGTAACAAAATACATGATTGACCAAGGATGGCACAATGAAAAATTCATCCAAGAAAACGTCAACTATTTTGAAGACTTTAACTCTTTGCTTGAAAAGTACACGCTTGAATATGCTGAACAAATCACGGGTATTCCAGCAGCAACGCTCATTCAAATAGCTGAAATGATTCGAGACGCCGATGGAACCTGTGTGCTGTGGGGCATGGGCGTAACGCAAAATACGGGAGGCTCTGATACATCAGCGGCTATCTCAAACCTGTTGCTTGCTACTGGAAACTATCGACGCCCTGGAGCAGGCGCTTATCCGCTCCGAGGCCACAATAACGTCCAAGGAGCATGTGATATGGGAACTCTTCCAGCTTGGCTTCCAGGCTATCAGCACGTCACAGACTCAGTCGCCCGAGCGAAATTTGAAAAAGCATACGGTGTAAAAATTAAAGACAAGCCAGGGCTTGATAATATTCAAATGCTGCATTCAATTGATGAAGGAAAAATGAAGGCCATGTACCTTGTCGGAGAAGATATGGCTCTTGTTGATTCAAATGCTAACCACGTACACGAAATATTATCAAATTTAGATTTTTTTGTCGTCCAAGACATTTTCCTTTCGAGAACGGCTCAATATGCTGATGTTGTACTCCCTGCTGTTCCTTCTCTTGAAAAAGACGGAACGTTTACCAATACGGAGCGACGTGTCCAAAGATTGTATCAAGCATTACCAACGCTCGGTGATTCAAAGCCGGATTGGTGGATTGTTCAAGAGATTGCCAACCGCTTAGGTGCGAACTGGACGTATACACATCCTGGTGATATCTTTGCAGAAATGGCTAGTCTATCACCCCTATTCAGCCAAGCCAGCTACGAAAACCTTGAAGGCTGGAATAGCTTCTTATGGGGGAGCTTAGAGGGAAAAAGCACGCCGTTACTTTACGTCGATGGGTTTAATTTCCCAGATAAAAAAGCGCGCTTTGCTTTATCACATTGGGTACTTCCTGCCGAATTCCCAGAAGAATATGATCTACACATTAATAATGGAAGAATGTTAGAACATTTTCACGAAGGGAATATGACTAATAAATCGAGCGGCATCCAATCAAAAGTACCAGAAGTATTTGTAGAAATTTCACCTCAGCTTGCCAAGGAGCGTGAAATTGAAGAAGGTTCGCTTGTCAGATTAATCTCACCGTTTGGAGCAGTAAAAGTACAGGCATTAATTACAGAGCGAGTAAAAGCAAATGAACTGTATCTTCCAATGCACTCTGTTCATAAAGATTCGGCTATTAACTTCTTGACGGGACCTGCAGTCGACCAACGAACAAATACGCCGGCTTACAAACAAACAAAAGTACGGATGGAAGTATTAAGTAAAGGTGGCGAAACGCCTTTACCGCCTACAAATCCGCGTAATAAAAAACGTCATCCTCAAAATGGGGTCGAGGTTCAGCGTAAATGGAACCGTCCTGGCTACGTCCATTTAACAAGTAAATAGGAGGAGAAAAGATGGCACAACCTATTACAGAAATTAAGAAACCTCTTCTAAGCGAGGAAGAAGAAAAACAACAAAAATTAGAAGATTTAACTTCTCTGCTGGCAGATAATGAAGAAGCGTTGAACCGTATTCTCGGTATTGTTGGCGAACTTAACGACATGGGTGTTCTTGAAGCTGCTGATTCAATGATTCAAGCAAAAGAAAAAATCTCAAAAATTGCGCTTCATCAAATTTCCAGAGAGCCGGTAACCAATTTAATTAATACTCTTATGGGTGCAAGCAGCGGTTTGATGAAGGCAGATCCAGAAGTAACCGCTAAACTTGTAAATAGCGCAACGGCTGGTATGAACGAAGCGAATGAATATGTAAAAACAGGAAAAAAAGTAAGTGCATTAGCTCTTATAAAAGCGCTAAACGATCCAGATGTCAATCGTGCAATTGGATTTGGGCTTCACTTTTTAAAAGGAATGGGCAAAGCGTTGGAAGAATAAATGAAGCAGCGACTTGAAAGTTTTCCCCTTTCAAGTCGCTGTTTTCTTTTTAGGAAGTCAAATTTTAAATGAACGTGATATAGTTATACTAAATTGCTTTACTACAACTAATTGAGGTGACACGATGCAACAATACTTTAAACCCTTATTCGCACTATTATTTTTAATTATGTTTACTGCTGCTTGTTCGAACGAAACAAATACAGATCAATCCGCAGCTCAGCACAAAAACATCAGCTTAACGATATCCGCTGCGGCCAGCTTAAAAGATGCGCTCACTGATCTTCAAAAGCAATATGAAAAAAAGCATCCAAATATAGACTTAAAATTTAATTTTGGAGCTTCAGGCTCGCTGCAGCAGCAAATTACAAACGGCGCACCTGTTGATTTATTTTTTTCAGCCGCGGAAGACAAGTTTGATGCACTAGTAAAAGCAGGAGCTATCTCCAAGGAAAATGGTACTGACTTGGTTGGCAACGACCTTGTGCTTATCGTCCCAAAGAATAATACGTCTGCTATTACAAACTTTGAAGATCTATCAAAGCCGACTGTTCAAAAAATTGCACTTGGAATACCAGAATCCGTTCCTGCCGGACAGTATGCGAAGGAGACTTTTGAACACATGAACCTCTGGAAAGACATTGAGCCAAAAACCGTCTATGCGAAAGACGTACGCCAGGTGCTTTCCTATGTGGAGACAGGAAACGTTGAAGCTGGGGTGGTTTATAAAACCGATGCCTTGATTTCAAAAAAGGTGAAGATTGTCGCTACTGCAGAGAATAGCACTCACAAACCAATTGTATATCCTGTAGGCGTTATTAAGGATTCGAAACATCCACAAGAAGCAAAAGCTTTTTATCAATTTTTACAAAGTAAGACGGCTCTTGACACTTTAAAGAAATACGGTTTCACTGCAAATTGAGGCCGCTATGATTCAAGAATTTTTATCTCCTCTTCAGCTATCCCTTAAAATTGCATTAGTAGCAGGATTTGTCGTTATTATTTTAGGCACTGTTATAGGAAAACTGTTATCCAGGAAACACTTTAAGGGAAAAGTGATGATTGAAACGGCGTTAATGCTCCCGTTGGTGCTCCCTCCGTCCGTTGTTGGATTTTTATTGATTGTCATATTCGGGAAACACAGCCTGCTCGGCCGGACAATTGAATGGGTCTTTCAACAACCTGTTATTTTCACATGGTGGGCGGCTGTTATTGCATCCGTTGTCGTTGCGTTTCCGCTTATGTATCAATCTGCCAAAACAGGCTTTCAAGGCGTAGATTACGAAATTGAAGACGCAGCTCGAGTAGATGGTGCAAGCGAATGGAAAGTCTTTTTCTTTATTTCCATCCCTTTAGCTTCTAAAGCCATCGTAACAGGAGGAGTGCTAAGTCTGGCAAGAGCACTCGGAGAGTTTGGAGCCACTTTGATGTTTGCTGGTAATATTCCAGGTGAAACACAAACTGTTCCTACCGCTATCTACGTAGCGATTGACTCTGGAAACATGAATCTCGCTTGGCTATGGGTTATTTCAATCGTCTTTCTTTCCTTTCTTATGCTGCTTTTTGTTCAGCTTAAACAAAAGTAAAAGGATGTCTCTTACACAAAGAGACATCCTTTTTACATACATCATAAATTAAAAAGGAGCTAATCAAATGAAGAACATACATTTGATTAACTCCTGTTATAAGTAAGGTAAGCCACCATACAATATGTATTGGTGGAGACGGTGGGAGTCGAACCCACGTCCAGAAATATCGCCACTTAAGCGTCTACGAGTGTAGTTGGCATATTGATCATTCGCGAGCTGTTCTGCCTACCAACAGGCGTCCCAGTCGCTAGTCTGATTATTCTCTTCCTTCGTCCTCAGACGGCGAACTCCGGCGTAGCCCACTTAAAGTGAGTCCCTTACCCTACCACATGGGCGATGGAGGGAGGAACCGCTAAGCTACTATTATGCAGCTAAAGCGAAGTTATTGTTAGATTTGCCAGTTATTATTGGCGTTGATGTTTTAACGAGGCCATCTCCTCGACTCGCAACCTAAGCTCGAACTACCCCTGTCGAATCCGTAACGTCCCCATATAAAAGGGAGTCGGAATGTGTAAGAAAAAATCTTACATCAGATAGCGACTTCAGTGTGCAAAATGAAATCTAACTGATAACAATACTTATTATATCACAAAATGAGCATTTTGCAATTGTAAGATTTTGTAATGTTACATCTTTTGACGATCACGAAATGCTCGTTCGATATCGCGCTTCGCTTCTTTTCGCTTCAAGTCTTCACGCTTGTCATATTTCTTTTTACCCTTACCAAGCCCTAGTAAAACCTTTGCGTATCCATTTTTTAAATACACTTTTAAAGGAACTAATGAATAACCCGTTTCTTTTGAATAGCCAATTAGCTTGCTGATTTCACGCTTATGCAGCAATAACTTTCGTGTACGCAACGGCTCATGATTGTATCGATTTCCTTGTTCGTAAGGACTAACGTGCATATTGTGTAGAAATACTTCTCCGTTTTGCACACGAGCAAAAGAGTCCTTTAAATTTACACGCCCATTACGAATTGATTTGATTTCCGTTCCTTGTAGAACAATACCCGTCTCATATGTTTCTTCAATAAAAAAGTCGTGGCGGGCTTTTTTGTTTTGTGCAATTAATTTCCCTTCACCTTTTGGCATAAAACGTTCCTTCCCTTCAGCCGTACTTACGTATATGTATGATATTATGTATCATTTTACTGTATGGAAATCTAAACAACAACTAAAACGTTTAATGGAGCTGTTTTGAAGCAGAAGGAATACCCTTCTGCTTCACTGCTGTCGATTTCGATTATTTGCGCTTTTTCTTTTTGCGCTTAACGTTTGGGGCACCCTCGAAGAATCTCTTTTTCTTTTTCTTCTTTGGCTTTTGAGTAGACCACTCTTCATTTTTGCTTCGGCTGCCCTCGCGACCTTTTCCTTTATCATCTTTGCGTGACTTTTGTTTTGCTTTAATCACTTTAGGACGGTCTTTAGATAAGCGTTTGCGACTTTCTTTCATTCCTACAATAATAAAATCAACTGAACGCTCGTCTTTATTCACATCGGCAACTTTCACTTCAATTTCGTCTCCAATTCGGAAGACATTGCCCGTTTTCTCTCCAATCATTGCATAGTGACGCTCGTCGTAACGATAATAGTCATCTGTTAAGTCACTGACATGAACTAAACCTTCAATCGTATTTTCTAGCTCCACGAACATTCCAAAGTTAGTAACAGAGCTAATAATACCATTAAATACTTCCCCAACTTTATCAGCCATAAACTCAGCTTTTTTCATATCGTCCGTTTCTCGCTCAGCGTCAACTGAACGACGTTCCATATTAGAAGAATGCTCAGCAACATCAGGCAGAAGTTCGCGCCATTTTTCTTGCGTTTGCTGATCTGTTTTTCCTTCAATTAAATACGTGCGAATGAGACGATGAACGATTAAATCCGGATAACGGCGGATTGGAGACGTAAAATGCGTATAGAACTCAGCTGATAAACCAAAGTGGCCTAAACTTTCTGCTTCATATTTCGCTTGTTTCATCGAACGAAGCATAACAGTTGAAATAACCATCTCTTCAGGCGTACCTTTTACTTCTTCTAAAATATCCTGTAGCGCACGCGGATGAATATCGTTTCCTGTTCCTTTCACCGTGTAACCAAAGTTTGTAATGAACTCTAAGAAACGAGTAAGCTTCTCTGCATCTGGATCTTCATGAATACGATAAATGAACGGTACGTTCATCCAATGAAAATGTTCTGCTACTGTTTCATTCGCCGCTAGCATAAATTCTTCGATTAGCTTTTCAGCAACCGAACGTTCACGCAAAATAACATCGTGGGGATGGCCATCATCGTCTACTAATACTTTTGCTTCTTTGAAATCAAAATCAATGGCACCGCGATCCATTCTCTTTTTACGAAGAATAGCTGCTAGCTTTTCCATACGCTCAAACATCGGAACGATTGGCTCGTAGCGTTCTAACACTTCTTCGTCTTTATCCACTAAGATTTTGTTAACGTCTGAATACGTCATTCGTTCTGTCGTTTTGATGACACTTTCAAAAATCTCATGTTTTACTACTTCACCCTGTGGATCGATTTCCATCTCACAAGAAAGCGTAAAACGGTTAACTTTTGGATTTAATGAGCAAATTCCATTAGATAAACGGTGAGGAATCATCGGAATAACTCGGTCTACTAAATAGACGCTTGTTCCGCGCTCCGCTGCTTCTACATCAATCGGAGAACCTTCTTTAACGTAGTGACTTACATCTGCAATATGGACGCCTAATTTGTAGTTTCCATTTTCAAGCTCTGTAACCGTTACGGCGTCATCCAAATCTTTTGCATCTGCTCCGTCAATGGTTACAATAACTTGATCACGAAGATCGCGGCGGTTGCCGATATCTTTTTCGTCAATCGTTTCAGGTGTATCAATTGCTTGTGTTAAAGCATCAGCAGGAAATTCTTGAGGAAGACCGTGCTTATGGATCACAGAAATGATATCGATCCCCGGATCGTTTTTATGTCCAAGAATTTGAACAACTTTTCCTTCTGCGTTCATGCGGCCTTCCGGATAGGTTGTCAGTTCTACTACTACTTTATGGCCTTCAACGGCACCGTTTCTTGCTGATTTGGGAATAAAGATATCACCTGCAATTTTTTTGTCATCCGCAATCACAAAGCCAAAATTTTTGCTTTGCGTATACGTACCTACAATTTGCTGGGTACCTCGTTCTAAGATTTTTACAATGGTTCCTTCACGACGAGCACCTGATGATTCTGATGACACTCTTGCAAGCACAATATCTCCATGCATAGCATTGTTTGTTTCAGTAGGGGGAATAAATACATCACCCGCATCTTTTTCTTCAGGAACTACGAACGCAAACCCTTTTGCATGTCCGCTTACTTTCCCTTTAACAAAATTCATTTGTTCCGGCAGCCCGTAGCGATCGTTTCTTGCTCGGATAATTAAACCCTTCTCTTCCATAATAACAAGTGCCTTCACAAACTCTTTGAATGACTCTGCATCCTCAGTATTAAATTCTTTTGCAAGCTCTTGGACAGTCAAAGGTTTGTAATTATCCCTTTTCATAAAATCCAATATTTCATTTATATAGGGCTGATTTTCTTCTTTCACATCATGTCCCTCCTTTTTCTTTATTCGTATTATCTCTATCACCAATCAAGTGATTCCAAAAATGCATATACATCCTCGTGAAGCTGATCACGCTCTTTATCAAAGGTAATGGTATGACCAGATTCTTCGTACCATTTTATATCTTTTGTAGGAGACTCGACGCTATTATAAATAATATTGGCGCTGTCTGTATTAATCATATGATCATGACGACCTTGTACAACAAATGTCGGTGCATAAATCATATCAACTGAATTTCGCACTTCAGCGATTAATTCCTGTAAAGACTTTAATGTGTTCATTGGTGTTTGCTTGAACTCTTCCATTTCTTGTTCAATCTGTTCAGACGATTTACCTTCACGCTTTTTATATTCGCGTGCATACGCTAAAACACCTTCATACATGACTTCTTCACTCTTTATATACATAGGGGCGCACATAGGCACAATACCCTTTATAGGTACAGTGTAACCTAATTTCAGTGAAAATACGCCACCTAGTGAAAGACCTACAGCGGCAATACTTTCATGACCTTTGCTTTTCAAAAACTCATAGCCGTCCATGACATCTTTCCACCAATCTTTTGGACCAGTATGAACAAGTTCTTCAGGGGCTACGCCATGTCCTTTGTAATGAGGTGCGTGGCATGTGTATCCTTTTTTCTCTAAAAAACGACCTAACATACGAACATCAGCAGAATTTCCGGTAAAACCATGAAGTAATAAAACAGCTTTTTCGCCGCCTTCAAATGTAAATGGCTTTGGTTGTGCAATTTTCATATATCATTTAACTCCTTTTAGTTATAATATCTGCAGTCCTAATAGAAAAAAACATGTATTTATGTGACGGTCATCACATAACAAGAGATGTGGCCGTCCACTTTTACGCTTTTATACTATATTTAGTACTTTTTTCTAAAGGTATATTATATCATTACTTAAAAATGAAATTAAAGTATTCAACACGCCCATTAAAAAACCACCTAATACATAAGTTGGTATACACCAAGTACATATGCATTAGGTGGCAGTCTATCCAGTAACATATTAAAGTTTGAAATAAGATACAGCAAGTGTTAACACAAAGAATAAGATAGATAACACTACTGTCAAACGGTGTAAAACTAAGTCAATTCCACGTGCTTTTTGTTTCCCAAATAACGTTTCAGCTCCACCGGAAATAGCTCCAGATAATCCAGTAGTTTTACTTGATTGTAAAACGACCACAACAATCAAAGCAATTGAAACAATCACTAGCAAAGTAATCAGCAATGTATGCACTAAGACACACCTCCTACACCAAGTAATAGTCAATCAGCGGGGTTTCTTCATCCCTTCTGATTGGCATTACCGGGGATAAAGTACGCGCACTACGCTAAGGTTAATTTATCATAAAAAACCCTCTCGTACAAGTAATGGCAGTGAAATACACCGGATTTTAACGTAAAAAAACGGATGACAATCGTCATCCGTTTTTTATACTTTCAACTTATTTTTTTAAGTTGTAGAAAGATTTAGCGCCATCGTATACAGCTAAAACACCTAGCTCGTCTTCGATGCGTAGTAATTGGTTGTATTTCGCAATACGATCTGTACGGCTCATAGAACCAGTTTTGATTTGACCAGCGTTTGTTGCAACAGCGATATCAGCGATTGTTGCATCTTCAGTTTCACCAGAACGGTGAGAAACTACTGCTGTGTAACCAGCACGTTTAGCCATTTCGATAGCTTCGAACGTTTCAGTTAATGTACCGATTTGGTTAACTTTGATAAGGATAGAGTTACCTACGCCTTGTTCGATACCTTGAGCAAGTTTTTTCGTGTTTGTTACGAATAGATCGTCACCAACAAGCTGTACTTTTCCGCCAATGCGCTCAGTTAATAGCTTGTGACCATCCCAGTCATTTTCGTCTAAACCGTCTTCGATTGAAACGATTGGGAATTCGTTAACTAACTGCTCGTAGAAATCTACCATTTCAGCAGAAGTTACGCCTGTACGGCCTTCTCCTGCTAAATCATATTTACCAGTTTCTTTGTTGAAGAACTCAGAAGAAGCTACGTCCATACCTAATTGGATGTCTTTACCAGCTTCGTAACCAGCTTTTGTGATTGCTTCTACGATTACTTCTAATGCTTCACGGTTAGAACCTAAGTTAGGAGCGAAACCACCTTCGTCACCTACAGCTGTGTTTAAACCTTTAGCAGATAAAACAGATTTTAACGCGTGGAATACTTCAGCACCCATACGGATTGCTTCTTTGAATGTAGGAGCTCCTACAGGTAAGATCATGAATTCTTGGAAGTCAACGTTGTTATCAGCATGAGAACCACCGTTGATGATGTTCATCATTGGAGTTGGTAATTGCTTAGCGTTGAATCCACCAAGGTAACGGTATAATGGAAGACCTACGAAATCAGCTGCTGCGTGAGCTACTGCCATAGATACACCAAGAATAGCGTTGGCACCTAATTTACCTTTGTTTTCCGTACCATCTAGCTCAATCATAAGGCGGTCGATTCCGATTTGATCAGTTACGTCCATACCTACTAATTCAGGAGCGATAATTTCGTTTACGTTTTCTACTGCTTTTAATACACCTTTACCTAGGTAGCGAGATTTGTCACCATCGCGTAATTCTACTGCTTCGTATTCACCAGTAGAAGCACCACTTGGTACTAAAGCGCGTCCGAAAGCGCCTGATTCAGTATATACTTCAACTTCAACTGTTGGGTTACCGCGAGAATCTAATACTTCGCGTGCATAAATGTCAAGAATTGCTGGCATTTTAAAACTCTCCTTTATAATTAATTATTTAATTAATGTTTTACCTGTCATTTCTTTTGGCTGTGCTACATCTAGAAGAGTAAGCATCGTAGGAGCTAGATCTCCTAGAATACCGTCTTCACGAAGCTCTAAGCCTTGTTTGGTTACGATTACTGGAACAGGATTCGTTGTATGAGCCGTCATTGGATTACCTTCAAGCGTAATCACTTCATCAGCATTACCATGGTCTGCTGTGATGATTGCTGTACCGCCTTTAGCTAAAATTGCATCTACGATTTTGCCTAAGCACTCATCTACTGTTTCAATCGCTTTTACCGTTGGTTCTAACATACCTGAATGGCCAACCATATCAGGATTTGCAAAGTTTAATAAAATAGCGTCTTGCTTATCGCCTTCGATTTCTGCAAGCAACGCGTCCGTCACTTCATAAGCACTCATCTCAGGTTTCAAGTCATATGTTGCTACTTTTGGTGAATCGATTAAGATACGTGTTTCACCAGGAAACTCTGCTTCACGTCCACCGCTCATAAAGAACGTTACGTGAGGATATTTTTCTGTTTCGGCAATACGAAGCTGCTTTAAGTTATTTTGAGATAATACTTCACCAAGCGTGTTATCTAAGTTATTTGGCTTAAAGGCTACATATCCGTCAACTGTTTCGCTGAAGTGAGTTAAACATACAAAATGTAAGTTTTTCGGATGTTTTTCACCGCGATCAAATGAACGGAAATCTTCGTTTGCGAACGTATTTGAAATTTGAATTGCGCGATCTGGACGGAAGTTGTAGAAAATAACTGCATCTTCGTCTTGAATTGTCGCAACTGGCGATCCGTCTTCTTTTGTAATAACAGAAGGTAAAACGAATTCGTCATAGATTCCATTTTCATACGAATCTTTTACGCACTCTTCAGCGCTTGTATATGTTGGACCTTCGCCGTACACCATTGCGCGGTATGATTTCTCTACACGCTCCCAGCGTTTGTCGCGGTCCATTGAGTAGTAACGTCCTGAAAGTGTTGCAATTTCACCAACGCCGTACTCTTCAATTTTTTCATTAAGTTCTTTTAAATACGTTTCAGCAGATTGAGGTGCTACGTCACGACCATCTAAGAAGCCATGAATGTAGACTTTTTCTAAGCCTTCACTCTTAGCTAGACGCAATAATGCATATAGATGTTCGATATGACTGTGTACACCGCCATCAGATAAAAGCCCGAAAAGATGAAGGTTTGTACCCTTTTCTTTTGCGTGCTTTACAGCTGCTAGAAGCGTTTCGTTTTGTTCAAACTCGCCTTCACGAATTGCTAAGTTTACACGAGTTAAGCTTTGGTACACAATTCGGCCTGCGCCGATGTTTAAGTGACCTACTTCAGAGTTACCCATTTGGCCTTCTGGTAAGCCTACAGCTTCTCCAGACGCCTGAAGTGTAGCATGAGGATACTCGTTCCAGAAACGGTCGAAGTTTGGTTTTTTTGCATGTGTTACCGCATTACCTTTATCTTCATCGCGTAATGCAAAACCATCTAAGATGATTAATGCTACTGGCTTTTTACTCATTACTTACCAGCCTCCAAAAGCTGTAAGAAAGAATCTGCTTCTAAGCTTGCTCCACCTACTAAAGCTCCGTCAATGTCTGATTGAGACATATATTCTTTGATATTAGCAGGTTTTACGCTACCGCCGTATTGAATACGTACAGCATCTGCAACATCTTGAGAGAATTGTTCTGCAACAACGCTACGGATGTATGCACAAACTTCGTTTGCACCTTCAGCAGTTGAAGATTTACCTGTACCGATTGCCCAGATTGGCTCATATGCGATAACCGTTTGTTTTACTTGCTCATCAGTTAGACCAGCTAATGCTTTTTGTACTTGATTAGCTACAACTGTTTTTGTTTGATCTTGTTCGTACTCTTCGTTTGTTTCACCGCAGCAAACGATTGGTGTTAAACCGTGTTTGAATGCAGCAATTGTTTTTTGGTTTACTGTTTCGTCCGTTTCAGCAAACATTTCACGACGCTCAGAGTGTCCTAAAATGACATAGTTCACACCTAAGTCTGCTAAAGCAACAGGGCTCACTTCTCCAGTGAACGCACCGTTTTCTTCAAAGTGCATGTTTTGTGCACCAATTTTTAAGTCTGTGCCTTTAGTCGCTTCTACTAAACGATCTAAAAATAGTGCAGGTGCACATACTACTGATTCTACGCTTTCAGGAGATGGTACTGCTCCTTTTACTTCTTCAACAAAGCTAGTTGCTTCAGAAAGTACTTTGTTCATTTTCCAGTTTCCTGCAATAATTGGTTTACGCATGTATAACACCGTCCTTTGTTTATTGTGGGTTTTCCCTTCACGCGTTAGATGTCCAAGAGGGTGCTGTTAAAAGTGATTCGGTCCCTTTTATCTCTTGGTCATCCATCTTCGCTGCTTGATAATTTTTTATATTATCAGTCGTCAGGTCGGTCCTCCGTCTTACTGAAACATAAACTTACTTATCGTTTAATGCAACTACGCCTGGAAGTTCTTTACCTTCCATAAACTCTAGTGACGCACCGCCACCTGTAGAAATATGGCTCATTTTATCAGCTAAGTTGAATTTTTCAACAGCTGCTGCAGAGTCTCCTCCGCCGATTACTGAATATGTGTCAGTTGCTTCTGCTAAAGCTTCTGCTACTGCTTTTGTTCCGTTAGCAAATGCATCTAATTCAAATACACCCATTGGTCCATTCCAAATAACTAACTTAGAGTTTTTGATTACGTCAGCATAGATTTCACGCGTTTTCGGTCCTGCGTCTAAGCCTTCCCAATCGCTTGGAATATCTTCAATTGATACAACTTGAATATTAGCATCATTTGAGAAGTCATCTGCTACTACCACGTCCACTGGCATGTAGAAGTTTACTCCGTTTTTCTTAGCTTTTTCCATGAAAGATTTTGCAAGTTCAATCTTGTCTTCTTCAAGAAGTGATTTACCTACTTCATGGCCTAGTGCCTTAATAAATGTGTAAGAAAGTCCTCCACCGATGATTAAGTTATCTACTTTATCAAGCAAGTGGTCAATTACACCGATTTTGTCTTTAACTTTTGCTCCACCAACGATTGCAGTAAATGGACGTTCTGGGTTTGATAATGCTTTTGAAAGCACATCAAGCTCTTTTTCCATTAAGAAACCTGCTACTGCTGGAATATGTTGTGCAATTCCTTCTGTTGAAGCATGCGCACGGTGAGCTGCACCGAATGCATCGTTTACGTACACGTCTGCTAATTCAGCAAATGCTTTTGCTAATTCAGGATCGTTTTTCTCTTCACCTGGGTAAAAACGTACGTTTTCAAGTACTAAAACATCGCCTTCGCTCATGCCGTCGATTGTTTTCTTTACTTCTTCACCAAAAGCTTCGTCAGCTTTTGCAACGTCTTTACCAAGAAGAGCTTGTAAACGTTCTGCAACAGCATTTAGACGTAACTCTTCAACAACTTCGCCTTTTGGACGTCCAAGATGGCTAGCTAAAATTACTTTTGCACCTTGTTCTACTAAATATTGAATAGTAGGGATAGCTGCACGAATACGAGTTTCGTCTGTTACTTTTCCGTCTTTCATTGGTACGTTAAAGTCTACGCGACAAAATACTCGCTTTCCTTTTACATCGATGTCTTTCAACGTTTTTTTGTTCATCGTTAAAAGGCCTCCTTAAGTATTTATGGTACTAAGCAAGTAGGCTTCTATGTAATCATCAATCCACAAACCACCGTAGATTTCATTTTATATATTGGCGCCTTTCTATATAAAGTGAAACTCCAGTTAGCTGCTTATGACGCTTTTTCATGTAGAAGCCAATACATAAATCAAGGAAGAGGGGGTATGCCCCTCTCTTCCTTAGCAAGTCTTATTATAGTCGTTCTATTTTCAGATATCCAATAAAAAAGGAAAGTCTAGTCGATTTCTGTCTTATTGAATAAAATAGAAGCGAATTTTAAGTTATTCTTATAGTCCTTTAGCAGCGATGTATTGAGCAAGGTCTACTACACGGTTAGAATATCCGCTCTCGTTATCGTACCAAGAGATAACTTTAACCATGTTACCTTCCATTACCATTGTAGATAATGCATCGATTGTAGAAGAGTTGATGTTACCATTGTAGTCACCAGATACTAGTGGCTCTTCGCTGTAACCAAGGATGCCTTTAAGATCGCCTTCAGCAGCTTCTTTAAGAGCGTTGTTTACATCTTCAACCGTTACTTCTTTGTCAAGTTCAGCAACTAAGTCTACTAAAGAAACGTTTGGAGTTGGAACACGCATAGCTCCACCGTTTAATTTACCTTTTAATTCAGGTAATACTAGAGATACAGCTTTAGCAGCACCAGTTGAAGTTGGGATGATGTTTTCAGCAGCTGCACGAGCACGACGGTAATCTTTGTGTGGTAAGTCTAAGATTTGTTGGTCGTTTGTGTAAGAGTGAACTGTTGTCATCATTCCGCGTTTAAGACCGAACTTGTCATTTAACACTTTAGCAAATGGCGCTAAGCAGTTAGTTGTACAAGAAGCGTTTGAAATTACGTTGTGGTTAGCCGCATCGTATTTGTCTTCGTTAACACCCATTACGATTGTGATATCTTCGTCAGATGCTGGAGCAGAGATGATTACTTTTTTAGCTCCTGCTTCTAAGTGTTTCGCAGCGTCAGCGCGTTTTGTGAAGAATCCAGTAGATTCAACAACGATTTCTACGCCTTGTTTGCCCCAAGATAATTGAGCTGGGTCACGTTCAGCAGAGATTTCGATTGTTTTACCGTTTACTACTAAGTTGCTACCATCTACTACTACTTCTGCATCTAATTTTCCGTGTACAGAATCATATTTTAAAAGGTGAGCAAGCATGTTAGCATCTGTTAAGTCGTTGATTGCTACTACTTCAACGTTATCATTTTTTAAAGCTGCGCGGAATACATTACGGCCGATACGACCAAATCCGTTAATACCAATTTTTACTGCCATGGGTATTTCCTCCTTGAATGTAAAAAGTATTTTTTATATGAGGGATTAATTAAAATCCCTTACTAACTCTTTTGCGGCGCCTTCATCTGTAATGAGAATCGAATCATGCGCTTGTTGCATAAACGCTTTAATTGCCTTTGCTTTTGATGAACCTCCTGCAACAGCAATAACACATTTATTGTTCTTTAAATCATCGAGTTGTATGCCAACTGTTTTAACTTTATGAACAACTTCGCCTTGATGATTAAAATAGTATCCAAATGCCTCACCTACAGCATGTCCATTTTTCACTTTTTCTAAGTCTGCTTGTGGTGTTTTACGGCGTTCTGCCATTGTCATAGCGTCTCCTATTCCGTGAACAACCATACCAGCGGACTTAATTAAATGAAGCATGTCTTTAATAGATGGTTCACCGATAATGGATCGGTATGCTTCATCACTAAGCTGATCTGGAACATGAAGCAAGCGATAGTGACTCATGGACTTTTCAGCCATCTTAGCACAAATCGTATTTGCTTGGTTTTGTACATTTTCACCTAGCCCTCCGCGAGCAGGTACAAAAAGTACATCAGGGTGTTTTAAATCAGGTGTCATCATTTCGGCAACGGCGGCAAGCGTCGTACCACCTGTAACAGCAACGGTATTTTTTTTACCAACAAGGCGCTCCTTGATACACGAAACAGATGCTCGACCCATTTCATTTTTAACCCAAGGAGACTGATCACTATCTCCAGATACAACAACAACTTCTGATAAAGAAAACGCCTCTTTTAATGTTGTTTCCAATAACCGAAGTCCTGAAACTTCCTTCATTACTTCTTCTAATTCAGCCAGAAGGAGCTCTCCCTCATTTGTAAGCGTCATTCCACTAGGGTAAATGTCAATCAAATCTTGTTCTTTTAAGAATGTTACTTCGCTTCGTAACACACGCTCTGTTAGCCCAAGGCTTACAGCTAAGTTTCTGCGGCCAATCGGCTGCATTAAACGTATGTATTGCAAGATTTGATAGCGCTTTTGCATAACTGAGAGAAGTTCAGGTAATAATTTTCGTTGTACTTCTATTAAAGAACGCATGTTAAAATCCCCTTAAGGCATAAACTCGCTGGACACATTTTGTCCCGTATAGACATATTATGTCCCACCTTGCGCAAAAAAAATTCACCCTGCTACAAAATCTATTCTAACAGGAGTGAATCCTTTATTCAACTCATGTGTTGCCTATTTTTAAAAGTAAGCGTTTTCTTAATGGAATACCTGTTATTTTTCCATATTCCACTTCTTCTCCGTCCATTTCTACTACAGGAATCGTAAGATGATATTTTTCCAGCCACTCATCGTTTTTATAAATATCTCGTTCAATAAGCTGAAAGGGAAACTCCGACTGCAGCTCTGCAAGCAGCTTCTTTGCATCATCGCATAAATGACAGCTATTTTTGGTATACAGTACGACTTCCACATTCCCACTCCTTTACTGCGTAACAAAAAGTTTTCGTTGACTGGATGGTAGAACGTTTAATTGATCTCGATATTTGGCTACCGTTCTTCTTGAAATAGTAACGTTATAATTGCTTTGCAAGACGTTAGCCAACTGCTGATCAGAAAGCGGACGCTGTTTGTTTTCTTCTGATACTAGCTTTTTAAGCAGTTCTTTTACGTGAGTTGTAGAAGTCGCTTCGTTGTTGCCCAGTTGAATACTAGTTGAGAAAAAAGATTTCATTGAAAATGTGCCAAAAGGCGTTTGAATATATTTGTGCCGAGTAGCACGGCTAATCGTCGATTCATGCACGGAGGTTTGTTCCGCTACTTCCTTCATTGTTAAGGGTTTCAAATACGAAGGACCCTTTTTAAAAAATGCTTCTTGTTCAACAAGTAAGGTATTCATTAATGCGTTTAATGTATCTTTGCGTGTGTGTAAACTTTTCATAATCCATTGAAATTCACGATATTTCTCTTGTAAATAAGAAAACATTTCTTGGTTTTGCCTGTTTTTCAGCTGAAGTTTGTATTGTTCATTCACTGAAAGGCGTGGTTCCAAATCCTCATTTGCATAAGCAACGACATTTCCATCTTCAATTTTTACAATAAAATCCGGTACAATGAATCGTTCATTGGACTTCATATAAAATGATCCAGGACGAGGATTTAATTTTTTAATCTGTTCATGTAATTGTTGAAGAGCTTCAAGTGAGATTTGACATAACTTTGAGATTTTCATCCATTTTTTATACGCAAATTCCTCAAAATGATGTGTCAAAATTTGCTCTATTTTTTCTGTCCATTGATTACTTCTTTTTAATTGAAGCATTAAGCACTCTTGTAAACTTCTCGCCCCTACTCCTGCTGGGTCCATCTGCTGCACAAGCTGGAGGGCCTTTTCAACCTGCTCCTGATCTTGGCCAAGCTGGTTAGCAAGTATGATTAACTCATCGTGCAAATAGCCAGCATCATCCAGGCTATTAATAACAAATTCAACGGCTGCCTGCTCACATTCATCTAACTTTAATAATGCGGATTGATTCATTAAATGTTCGTACAGCGTTTCTTTAGGAGCTGGTATACTGCTCATATAATCTGTTGAATCAGAAGTTGCATGATTTTTTTGATTGTGAGATGTATAGACGGGCAGCTCTGAAAAATCTATAAGCGGATTTTGAAGCGCCTGCTCATGTAAAAACGCTACAATATCCATCGATGAATATTGTAAAAGAGAAATAGCTTGTGATAATTCTTTTGACATCGTCAGCTTTAACGACTGCTGCTGAAATAATCCAATCTCCATTATTTCTCCCCTCCCCTTCATCTATTTTACTATAAAAACGCTTTCAAAGAGCATGTAACTATTTTTTATATGTAATTTTTTCATCAAAAAATCTTCGTCAACCTTTGTTAACGAAGCGGTTCATCCTATTTTTAATTACTAACCATCAAAAAAGTAATAGAGCTATGCACCTTTATAACTTTTCATTATAATTCGCACCAACCACATGATCCGAGTAATAATCCGACATGACGTTTTCTTCGTCATGTCGAATTTTCTGCATGTGTATAATATATAGAAAAATTGCTTATTGAATGGTTTGTGCCATTTGCATAAACTTGTCCAAGTTTTCTTCGTCATTTTTCGTGAAGATGGTTAGCTTCATCGGTTTCTTTCCTTTAACCAGCACGGCGTTTACCGTATGATCGCCAGATGTGGCTTCATACCAAACAGAATCTTTGAAGATTCCGTTCTCTTCAAGATTCTTTTTCTCTGCTGCATTTTTATTAACTGCTGTTGCCGTTTGTTTAACAGATTGAGCAGCGTCATCCATCGATGCTTCTGATGAAAGCATTTCAATACGCATAAATTGAGAATCATCTGAAGTTAATACTAACGCATCTTTTCCTGGTTCTTCACCCGTTAGTTTATAGCCGTCCATTACTTGAATAGAATAATCTTGTTCTGGGCTTTTTGTTAGTTTTGTTTCTGAAGAAGACGTTGACTGTCCATCTTCCGCTGTTTCGCTAGTTGATGATTGACTTCCTGAAGGTTTGGCTGAGGCCTCGGAAGAATCCGCATCTTTTTTCGAATCTTCTTTTGCAGCGCCTGATGTTTGATCAGATTTAGAAGCCTTATCTTGCTGAACATTCTCTGCTTGATCATTAGACTTCGGCTGAGCAGAATCTTCGTTCGTCCCGCATGCAGACAGCAATAGTGCTACCGATGCACTGACAATGAAAAGTTTGTTCACATATTTCATATTTATTCCTCCTCGGTGTTTCTTTTCCTTATATACTGTTTTATAGTATTCTGACAAATTCTGCAACCGGTACAATGGAATTAATTTCTTGCTTCTTTGCGCGTATAAAGGGTTAGAGGAGAAAAATAAATATTATTTTTTGAGAATATGAGCCTTTTTGCTCAAAATAAAAAACGTTGCGTAATCCGCAACGTTTTAAGACGCCCTCGACAGGATTCGAACCCACCCTAAGAGAACCGGAATCTCTTGTGCTATCCACTACACTACGAGGGCATATTTGTCACAACTTCCATTATAGGAGAGAAAACTTCTCTTTTCAATAGAATACTACGTTTATTTTTTTTAGAAGGGGGAAAAATTTTAATAATGTCAAAGAGGAATACATAGTCTTTTAAGCGAATATGTGTAGTAGAGGTTCTTTTGTTTGACCTTTATTGACCATACGTGTATTATAGGTACATAACAAATTATTCTTGTTAAGGAGGAATTTAATATGAACTTAATTCCTACAGTTATTGAACAAACAAACCGTGGTGAACGTGCTTATGACATTTATTCACGTTTATTAAAAGACCGCATTATTATTTTAGGTAGTGCTATTGACGATAATGTAGCTAACTCAATCGTTTCTCAGCTTCTATTCTTAGCTGCTGAAGACCCAGAAAAAGATATCTCACTTTATATCAACAGTCCAGGTGGCTCTATTACAGCTGGAATGGCTATCTACGATACGATGCAATTTATTAAGCCAAAAGTTTCTACAATTTGCATCGGTATGGCTGCATCAATGGGCGCTTTCTTACTGGCTGCTGGTGAAAAGGGCAAACGTTTTGCTCTTCCAAACAGCGAAGTAATGATTCATCAACCTCTTGGTGGTGCTCAAGGACAAGCTACTGAAATCGAAATTGCGGCAAAACGTATTCTATTCTTACGCGAAAAACTAAATTCAATTTTAGCTGAGCGTACAGGTCAACCGTTAGAAGTGCTACAACGTGATACAGATCGTGATAATTTCATGACTGCTGAACGCGCTTTAGAATACGGTCTAATTGACAAAGTATTAGAAAACGACCCTAAATAAAAAAAAGCCTTTCCCGCAGCGGGAAAGGCTTTTTTATGCATCGTTCTCTACGTAAGCTACTAACGCATCCATTGCTTCTTTTTCATCTACCCCTTCAACAATGAGCGTAATGAGAGAACCATTATTAATCGCTAAGCTCATTAACCCCATGATACTCTTAGCGTTGACTACTTTCTCATCTTTCTTCAAGTACACATCAGATGTAAAACGAGTTGCTTCTTGCACAAACAGTGCCGCAACACGAGCTTGTAATCCCGTTTTTAATTTTACTTCTACTTGTTTTTCCATGATAAAATCCTCCCCCTTGCAATTCCCCTTATGTGACTGGCTGACCGGCGCGAAGCTTGTCTGCTATTTGGTCAATTTTACGCAACCGATGGTTAATGCCCGATTTGCTAATTTGACCTCCAGATACCATCTCACCAAGCTCCTTTAACGTAACGTCTTGGTATTCCACACGCAAACGAGCAATTTCTCTTAGCTTTTCTGGTAAGATGTCTAATCCAGCTGTTTCATCAATATAACGAATGTTTTCCACTTGACGAATAGCCGCTCCGATCGTTTTATTTAAGTTAGCTGTTTCACAATTAACTAAGCGATTAACGGAATTTCGCATATCTCGGACGATTCTTACATCCTCAAACCGTAAAAGAGCGTTATGGGCTCCAATGATATTTAGAAACTCCGTAATTTTTTCAGCTTCTTTTAAATAGTTAATATAGCCTTTTTTCCGTTCTAATGTTTTACTATTCAATTGAAATTCGTTCATTAAATTGCATAAAGCTTCGTTGTGCTCTTCATACAATGAAAAGATTTCAAGATGGTACGATGATGTCTCTGGGTTATTAATAGAACCGCCGGCTAAAAATGCGCCTCTTAAGTAGGATCGCTTACAGCATTTTTTTTGTACTAGCTCTGGTGAAATACGATGTGTAAACGTGAACGCTTCTTCTACAATTTTTAAGTCTTCCAAAAGCATTCTCGTTTTTTCTACTAATCGAACAATATACACATTGTTTTTCTTCAACCGCATTTTCTTACGCACAAGCAGTTCTACTGACACATCATAATTTTTCTTAAGCAGGACATAAATGCGCCGAGCAATCGCTGCGTTTTCTGTTTGAACATCAACCGTGAATTTTTTATTTGAAAAAGAAAGTGAACCATTCATTCGAATTAATGCAGAAAGCTCTGCTTTTGCACAGCAATCTTTGACTTCTAAATTCGTTAACTCTTTTTTTGTTTCTGATGCAAATGACATAACTTCACCTCCAATCTACATACGGAAATAGTGTTAAACACCCGTATTCGCTTTACCTTGCAGCGATGTCAGCATAGAATACACAAGCTTTGCTACTTTTTTTGTATCATGCCTAATTACGCTGCCGTCATACTGAATAATTTGATCTTCAATCACTTCTAACCCTAACTTTAGCAATACTTCACGATCATATTCTACAGGCTGAGCCTGCTCTACTTGATATTTCTTTTTCAAAGGTGCTGGAATAGGTGCATTATTGACGATAATCGCATCTAAAAATGCACACGGCATATGATTGTAAAGCGCTTTAATATGATCACTTGCCTTAAAGCCTAATGTCTCACCCGGCTGCGTCATCACGTTGCATACGTACACTTTCTTTGCTTTTGTCGAACAAAGCTCGTTACAAATATCCTGCACCAGTAAATTCGGCAAAATACTTGTATAAAGACTTCCGGGCCCCAACACAATTAAATCAGCGCGTCGAATCGCTTTTATTGTCTCGACAAGCGGTTTCACATCAGCGGGCGATAAAAATACTTTATTAATTTTTTTATTAACTTCTGGAATTTTAGATTCACCTGTTACGATGGATCCATCTTGCATCTCCGCATGCAGCACAACACTTTGATTAGCTGCTGGAAGTACTTTCCCTCTGACGTTTAGTACTTTGCTCATTTCTCGTATAGCATGCACAAAATCGCCAGTAATAGACGTCATAGCTGCAAGCAACAAATTGCCAAGAGAATGGCCTGTAAGCTCATTTCCTGTATCAAATCGATGCTGAAAAAGCTCTTCAACTAGTGGCTCTACATCAGATAAAGCAACTAGCACATTTCGAATATCACCAGGAGCAGGGATTTCAAGTTCATCGCGCAATCGGCCAGAACTTCCCCCGTCGTCTGCTACGGTTACAATGGCTGTAAGATCAAGAGGGTATTCCTTCAACCCTCTTAACAGCACTGGTAAACCCGTTCCTCCCCCAATGACGACAACTTTTGGAAGCTGTTCACTGCTCATCTATGATTTTCCTTTCTCCTCTCAATGTCACGATGAGAAATATGAGTTTTGTATTCATTCTGGAAATGGTGACCTAAATATTCAGCTAGTGTGACGGAGCGATGCTGTCCGCCTGTGCAGCCTATAGCAATGACCAGCTGGCTTTTACCTTCTCGCTTGTACTGTGGAAGCATAAACGAAAGTAAGTCTACTACTTTTTCAATGAACTTTTGAGTTTCCGTCCATTTTAATACGTAAGAAGAAACCTCTTCTTCAAGCCCCGTTTTAGGACGCATATGGTCAATGTAGTGAGGGTTTGGCAAAAAGCGCACATCAAAGACTAAATCAGCGTCAATAGGCACACCATATTTAAAACCAAACGACATCACATTAACAGTAAAAACCTGTGAAGCGTGCGACGAAAACTGAGTTAAAATTTTCTCTCTAAGCTCTCTTGGTTTTAACTCTGACGTCTCATAAATAAGCTGAGCTCTTCCCTTTAACTCCTCAAGAAGCTCACGTTCCATACCAATTCCTTCTAAAGGTAAACCCGAAGGAGCTAGCGGATGTGAACGTCTCGTTTCTTTATAGCGCGTCACCAATACAGAATCTTTTGCATCTAAAAATAAAATTTGTGGCGTGACCCACGTTGTTTCACTCATGTTATCTAATGCTTCAAACAAGCTTTCAAAAAACTCTCTGCCTCGCAAGTCCATAACAAGAGCAACTTTATTCATTTTATTCCCTGACTCTTTCATGAGTTCTAAAAATTTCGGTAGCAATGTAGGGGGTAAATTATCTACACAAAAGAACCCTAAATCTTCAAAACTCTGAATTGCTACTGTTTTTCCTGCACCTGACATTCCAGTAATAATCACTAATTGAATATCGCTTACAGACCCAGTACTCATTTTCCATCCCCCTCAATCTATGCATACATGTCTATTTATCATTAACAAGGATCAATTCGATAAGATAATAACTCGAAATCTGTTGTATACGTAAAGTTGCCATAAATAACACCCGACCCTTTTGCTACATAATCGATAATGTGATGATCTCCCGGTGCCATCGGCAATTCACTTACTTCACTCAAATTATGCCAACCGAGTTTGCCTTCTTCTGATTCTAGCACATTTGTCCCATCAAAATCTGTAGCAAAAAAAGTAAACATCATCCATTCAGATGAAATTTGATCGTTTTCTTTCATCGTAAAAGTAAAGATACCTTTTACAGTGGGATTTTTCAAATAAATTCCCGTTTCTTCACGAAATTCTCTTACAACAGAGTCTTTTACAGATTCTCCTTGCTCCATTTTCCCACCCGGGGCCACCCACCAGTTTCGTCGTGGCTTTTGAAGCAACAATACTTTATCATCTTTCATTAATACACAATTTGTGACCCTTTGCATGTTTTCCACCTCATCATATGTATACTGACATTTTCTTTTATTATACTACGAAACAAACTTCTCTCACAACGGAGATGAACTAACTATTACTAAATTTTCTGAAAATAATCCATTGCTGTTATATACGTAAATTCAATCTGTTATAGTCACAAAAAAGAGGCATAGGAACACGTCCTATGCCCGACATATATATATTTTATAAAAGGGGGTCAATTACTATCTATATAGTACCCCATCAATGTTTCACAGGTGTTACAGAACAGTTAAAACCGAATTACGTTTTGTAAAAGATTGATTTCAGCCTTATTGCTGAATAGCTTTTAACTTTTCTTTTAACTCTTCTACATAGTGCTGAGCCGCTTGAGCAGCAATGCTGCCATCGCCTGTAGCTGTTACAATTTGACGAAGAGCCTTTTCACGAACGTCTCCAGCTGCGAACACACCTGGTACTTTTGTTTCCATTTGCTCGTTCGTTTCAATATATCCTTCTTTATTCGTGATGTTTAGGCTTTCGAATGGTTTTGTTAGTGGAACCATTCCAACATAAATGAATACGCCGTCCGCACCAAACTCGCGCTCTTCACCTGTTTTTGTGTCTACTAACGTTACGCTGCCTACTTTACCGTCTTTTTCTTTTACTTCTTTGACCGTTGTATTCCAAATAAAATCAACTTTTTCGTTATCAAATGCACGCTGCTGTAGGATTTTTTGCGCACGAAGCTCATCGCGTCGGTGAATAATTGTTACTTTTGTTGCGAAGCGTGTTAAATATACGCCTTCTTCAACCGCAGAGTCTCCACCGCCTACAACGACTAGCTCTTTACCTTTAAAGAATGCACCGTCACATACAGCACAATAAGATACGCCGCGGCCGCCTAGTTCTTTTTCTCCTGGCGCACCTAATTTTTTATATTCAGCACCAGTAGCAACGATTACTGAACGTGTTTTATATTCTTTGCTGCCTGCACGAACTGTCTTGTATTCTTCTCCGTCGATGATTTCTTTAATATCACCGTACGCATATTCCGCACCGAATTTTTTTGCATGCTCAAACATTTTGTTAGAAAGGTCAGGACCAAGGATATGATCATAACCTGGATAGTTTTCTACATCTTCCGTATTAGCCATTTGACCGCCTGGAATTCCGCGTTCAATCATTAATGTTGATAAATCTGCACGAGATGTATATACAGCAGCAGTCATACCTGCTGGGCCTGCCCCAATAATAATGACATCATAAATTTTTTCTTCTGTCATCGCTTTACACTCCTTTTAGGAAATTCCTTCGTAGTTGATTCCAAATTTATGGATAATTATTTCGTTACCACTATCCTAATATGTTCTTCCTATTATCGTCTATTTTTTTGCTCAATTTAATAACGTATTCACAATTTTACTGTACTTTCTCACTGTTGCAGCGGAAATGGAATATTGTTTTGCCGCATCGGCTTGAGTAATAGACTGGTTTTGTTCTTTCGCCCATATATATGTGACGGCTGCGGCCCATGCATTTACGTTCACATGCTGAAAATCATAGGATTGTTTATATACCTGTACATATACATAAAACCAAAAGCTTAAAAGATCCTGGATATCACTTTCAGTCTGCGATTCCATCTCCAGTTCAATAACATCTGCCACCTCAAAAATCACATGGTGTTTATCCTGCCATACATACGTATATACTTCATCTAAAAGTGTACTCATATGTATGGACGACTTGATTTCTTCTAAAAGAAGCAGACGCTGTTGTTCAGGAAGCTTCTTCGCCATATACAGGCTGTAAAGCTGATCATGAACATTTTTTGTTGCACATTTCTTTTTCGCTGTAATATCCACTTTCGATTGAAAAACCTTCGCAGCTTTTTGACTGATGCGCCAAGGCTCCTCTCCTTCTTTATCAGGAACGTCTTCTAATGCCAGCTTCCACATTTCTTTAGCGAACGCTTCACGCCCGGTATAGTAAGAAGCATATGAGAGCCAATAATGAAATGAGTTGTCTCCTTGAAATCCTTGTGTATAAAGCTTTTTTAACCATCTGTATGATAGTTTGTATTGACCAATCAATGCAAATGTTGCTCCAAGCTTATAGCGGTGTTCAAATGACATTGGATAAACGCGGCTAAGCCCGTCTGTAAGCTCCTCAACTTCTTTATGCTTATGGCAATAATAATAGAAAATCAGCTGATTGCATAACGCATGAAGATTTCCAGGGTTTTTCTCCAATACTTCATTCAGCAAATCCATTGCCTCATCAATTTTATTTAAATAAAAATAAGCTAACGCTAAATTATTATATGCAGACCAAAATTCTGGATACTCATCAATTATTTCAGTTAACAAATCCACTGCTTCTTCAAAATTCGTTGCTTCAAGCAGTCTTTTGGCTTGTTCTTGTTTTATAATCAGCATGTCGCCTAGCTGATTTTTAGGCTCTTCATCTTCTTCATCCACATCAATTGATAGTAAATCTAACAGATCTGTAGCCGATCGAAAGAGGTCACCATTTGGAAAATGCTCAATGTAATACATCGCGTATTTTTTTGATTCTTCAAACAGTCCAAGATGCGCATAGCTGTTAGCTATATAGTAGTAACAGCTTCCTAATGTATCGTCCATATGATGAATCACATGGAGAAAAAGCTCGTTGGCATCTTGATAATCTCCCCGCTCCGTTAAAGCTACTCCAACGTTTGTAAGAAGCTGTGGATTACGGGCATTTTCTTTGTTTGCACGCGTTAAATACTTGAGCGCTTTATCCGACTCCTCTTCTTCAAACGCCTGCAGCGCTTTTTCGAAATAGAAGTCACCCGTTTGCGAAAATGGAATTACTTGTGCCATTTTTTGAATTACTTTTGAGTGTTTTTCCATTAAGCCCTCCAAATAAGTTGATAATTTCGACGTTCGTAGTATATCACATTTGCCAAGAAGTTTAATACCTCTATTCAAAAAAGGAGCCTGCAAGCAGTCGTTTCTTGACGCAAATAAGAGAAGGTTTTGCCTCTTTTATCTAAAATGAGACAACTCCTTCTCTCTTTTCACTATGTAGCTATTAGCTAGAGTGACGCTCTTTTAATACTGATAGGACATCGTCTAAAGGCAGCTTTTGCTCACGAAGTAAAACAAGTACGTGGTACAATAAATCTGCAACTTCCCACTTCAGCTCATCATGGTCACGATTTTTTGCTGCAATAATGACTTCACCAGCTTCTTCTCCTACTTTTTTGAGGATTTTATCTACGCCTTTATCAAACAAGTACGTCGTATAAGCTCCTTCTGGCATTTCAGCTTCACGCTTAGCGATTACTTCTTCTAGCTCATTAATAATAGCAAACCGATTATCATTTTGTTTATTTTCACCAAGAATTGTTTCATTAAAACAGCTGTAAGCCCCCGTATGACAAGCAGGACCTTGAGGCTCCACCTTTACAACCAGAGAATCAGCATCACAGTCATATGCCATGCTTACAATCTTTTGTGTGTTTCCCGAGGTTGCGCCCTTGTGCCACAACTCTTGTCGAGAACGGCTGTAAAACCATGTTTCACGTGTATCAATTGATTTTTGAAGTGATTCTTCGTTCATATAAGCCAATGTTAAAACTTCTTTGCTCACAGCATCTTGTACAATAGCCGGTACAAGTCCATCACTGTTGAATTTAATGTTTTCAATCGTCATCGAATGCTCACTCCTTGTTGTTTTGCATAGCTTTTAATTTCTTTTACAGATGTTTCTTTATAGTGAAAGATCGAAGCCGCCAAAGCCGCGTCAGCTTCTCCTTTTTCAAACGCATCGACAAAATCTTGACCATTTCCTGCTCCGCCAGAAGCAATAACAGGAACGCTCACTGCTTGGCTAACTGCTTTGGTTAATGCTAAATCAAACCCTGACTTTTCGCCGTCTTTATCCATACTCGTTAACAAGATCTCACCCGCACCGCGCTTCACTGCTTCTCTTGCCCAGTCGATTACTTCCCAGTCCGTTGCGTTGCGGCCTCCGTGTGTATAGACTCGCCATGATTGTAAACTTTCATCGTACTTAGCATCGATGGCTACCACAATACACTGAGCTCCAAAAAAGTCGGACCCTTCTGTAATGAGTGCTGGATTGAGTACGGCCGCTGTATTTAATGACACTTTGTCTGCACCAGCACGAAGCATTCTCTTCATATCTTCTAATGCATTAATTCCTCCGCCCACCGTAAAAGGAATCGCTAGCTGAGATGCTACTTCTTCTACAACATGTACCATCGTTTTGCGTCCTTCATGAGAAGCAGAAATATCCAAAAAGACTAATTCGTCTGCGCCTTCTTCATCGTAAAACTTCGCCAACTCTACAGGATCTCCTGCATCTCGAAGTTCCACAAACTGAACTCCTTTTACCACACGGCCGTCCTTTACATCTAAACAAGGAATGATTCGTTTTGTAATCATTACGCTTTCACCTCTTGAAGTGCTTCAGCTACTGTAAACTTATTTGTATAAAGTGCTTTCCCTACAATCGCACCAATAACGCCGTCAGCTTCATACTTCTTTAGTGCATCTAGATCAGCAAGTTTACTAACTCCCCCTGATGCAATCACACCTTTTCCAGTAGCCTTAGCCATTTCAACAATTCCTTCCACATTAGGACCAGACAGCATGCCATCAGTAGAAATATCCGTGAAAATAAATGTTTCCGCACCAGCATTAGCCAATTCTTTTCCTAGTTCTGTCGCTTTGATTGTAGATGTTTCCACCCAGCCTTCCGTCGCAACATAGCCGTCACGTGCATCAATACCAATAGCAATACGTGCACCATATTCCTTCAGCATTTTTTTCACAAATTCAGGATTAGAAATAGCTGCACTTCCTAAAATAACGCGGTCAATTCCGTTTTCTAAATAGTAAGCAACATCAGCTTCTGAGCGAATGCCTCCTCCAATTTGCACACGTACATTTAATTTCTTTTTCACGCCTAGCACAAATTCATCATTTACGCGCTTGGCCGCTTTTGCGCCGTCTAAATCAACCATGTGAATCCACTGAGCGCCTTCACTTGCGAATTGTGTGGCCATATCTACCGGAGAATCTCCGTACACCGTTTCTTTTGTGTAATCTCCTTGAAGCAAACGGACGCACTTTCCTCCGCGCATATCAATGGCTGGATATATTTCAAATTTGCTCATACGATGGGCTCCTTTTCTCTACGAAGTTTGCATAATTTTGCAGCATTTGCATTCCGATTGCACTGCTTTTTTCAGGGTGGAATTGAGTGCCAAATACGTGTTCTTTTCCAACAACTGCTGGAACTTCAACGTCATAAGGACTTGTTGCTAAAAGCACGTCTTGGTCATTTGTTTTTACGTAATAAGAGTGAACAAAGTACACGTGACCTTCACTGATTCCATCAAGCAGAGCAGACGGCTGATGAAAATTTAAAGAGTTCCAGCCCATGTGCGGAACTTTATATGTCTGTCCTTCGGCAGTAATGCCGGGAATACGCTCGACTCTCCCTTTTAACAGTTCCAGCCCTTTTGTTACGCCGTTTTCATCGCTTTCTTCAAATAAAAGCTGCATACCTAAACAAATTCCAAGCAAAGGCATTCCTTTTGCTACTTCTTCTTTAATAAAGTCCGTCAGCTTTGTTTGATTCAGCTGTTCCATCGCATCTTTGAATGCTCCAACTCCAGGAAGAATCAGCCCTTTTGCCTTTCTTAGCTCTGCAGGATCTGCCGAGATAATATAATCATAGTTTAATCGTTCAAGAGCTTTACTTACGCTGTATAAGTTGCCCATCCCATAGTCGATAATTCCAATCATTTACAACATCCCTTTCGTCGAAGGCACACCTTTGACACGCGGATCAATCGTTGTCGCTTCGTCCAAAGCACGTGCTAAAGCCTTAAACACCGCTTCAATAATGTGGTGTGTATTTTTGCCGTAGTGTACAATTACATGTACATTCATGCGAGATTCTAATGCAAATTTCCATAAAAATTCATACACAAGCTCTGTATCAAATGTACCGACGCGCGACGCGGGAATGTCACCTTTAAATTCAAAATGAGGACGATTGCTTAAATCTACTACCACTTGAGCCAACGCATCATCCATTGGTACAAAAGCATTTCCATAGCGTTTAATTCCTTTTTTATCACCGAGCGCTTCTTTGAACGTTTGACCAAGGCAAATACCGATATCTTCCGTTGTATGGTGATCATCAATCTCCGTGTCCCCATCTGCTTTTACATCAAGGTTAAACTGTCCGTGTTTTGTAAATAAATCGAGCATATGATTTAAAAAAGGAACGCCTGTATCAATGCTCGCTTTTCCTTCTCCATCGATTCCAATCGCTAATGCAATATCCGTTTCGTTTGTTGTACGTTTAATACTTGACTCTCTCATTGTGAAACTCCTTTCAACTGTGCATGTAATAGATAAAGAAAAGAACATTTCTACGCTTTTCTTTTAATCTCCACCTTATTTTTTAAAGCGTTCTTCAACCGCCCTTGCATGAGCTTCTAGCCCTTCTAAACGAGCAAACGCTGCGATCTTCGAGACATTTTTCTGCAGAGCTTGTTGGCTGTATGAAATGATACTAGACTTCTTCACAAATGAATCAACTGATAAAGGACTTGAGAATTTTGCTGTCCCATTGGTTGGAAGAACATGGTTTGGTCCCGCGAAATAATCGCCAACAGGTTCTGAGCTGTATCTTCCTAGAAAAATAGCACCGGCATGACGAATGGAACCTAAAAGTTCAAGCGGACTTTCAGTCATAATTTCTAAATGTTCAGGAGCTAATTGATTAACAGCTTCAACAGCTTCTTCTAATGACCCTGTCACATAAATAGCACCATGGTTATCAATAGAAGGTTTTGCAATTTCCTTCCGAGGTAGAGATTCCACTTGTCTTTCCACTTCTTCTTTAACAGCTTCGGCTAATTTCATAGAAGGCGTTACTAAAATGCTTGAAGCTAATTTGTCATGTTCTGCTTGAGATAATAAATCAGCTGCCACTTCGTTCGGCTTAGCCGTTTCGTCTGCTAGTACGACAATTTCACTAGGTCCAGCAATTGAGTCAATGTCTACTAATCCATATACTTCTCTTTTCGCTAATGCAACAAAGATATTACCAGGACCTACAATTTTATCGACGGGTTTAATTGTTTCTGTTCCATAGGCAAGTGCTCCTATCGCTTGAGCTCCACCTACTTTATAAATCTCTTCGACCCCAAGCTCATTCGCTGCTACCACTACTCCAGCAGGCAGCGCGCCGTCTTTTCCTGGAGGTGAAACCATCACAATACGTTTTACCCCTGCCACTTGAGCAGGAATGACATTCATTAAAACGGAAGAAGGATACGCCGCAAGGCCTCCCGGTACATAAACACCTACTGCATCTAAAGGCGTTACTTTCTGCCCTAAAATGGTGCCGTCTTCTTTTGTTGTCATCCAAGACTGCTCGACCATTCTTTCGTGGTAATCACGAATGTTGTCAGCCGCTTCACGAATGATTGACAGCATGTCTGCATCAACCAGCTCATAAGCACGCTTCTTTTCTTGTTCCGTCACAAGTAAAGAAGAAAGCTCAACGCCGTCAAATTTGGCTGTATATCTTTTTAAAGCTTCGTCTTTTTGCTCTTGCACCTGCTTTAAAATATTTACGACAATTTCTCTTTGAGCACTCGTCCCTTGATCAATCGTACGTTTTAAGCTCACTTGTTCTGTTACACGTGTAATTTTCAATGTATGTCACCTCTTTTATACAGGTTGAACCACTTGGGCTAAACGATTCACTAAATCATCAATTCGTTCGTCTTTTAAACGATAGCTCACAGGGTTCACAATCAAACGCGATGTAATATCTTCAATGTGCTCTAATTCAACAAGTCCGTTCTCTTTTAGTGTTTGTCCTGTTGATACAATATCAACGATCCGATCAGCCAGGCCGATTAAAGGCGCTAATTCAATGGAACCATTCAATTTAATAATTTCTACTTGCTCTCCTTGCTCCCTGAAATAAGTAGATGCTACATTTGGATATTTGGTTGCCACTTTTTGAGCAATTTCTGATTTTTTAGCATTAGGCAAACCGGCAACGGCCAGATGACATTTACTAATATTTAAATCCAACAGCTCATAGACATCTCTTTCTTCTTCTAACATTACGTCTTTACCTGCAATACCAAGATCTGCTACTCCGTATTCTACATAAGTAGTAACGTCCATTGGTTTTGCTAAAATAAAGCGCATGTTCTCTTCAGGAATGTCTACAATCAGCTTGCGCGAATCGTCAAATTCTGGCGGCAATTGAAAGTCTGCTTGACGCAAAAGTTCAGCTGCTTCTTCAAAAATACGTCCTTTTGGCATTGCAATTGTTAATAGTTCACTCATTATTGTCCCCCCTTGCCTCGTTTTCCAATTAGAAACGTGACTTCTTCAAACTGTGCAGTAAATACATCAACATCATCAACGCCTGCAATTTCCTGAGTCACTACCCGGTATCCTTGCTTGCGCTGTTCAGCAGCTAAAGCTAATGCCTCATCTAAACGCTCCTGGCTATATAATATGCCGTATACTGCTGAAGGCTCATATACTTCTTCGCCCAGGGCTTCAATTAAGCGGTCGAGCTGAATTCCAAATCCTGTAGCTGGTGTTTTAGACGCGAATTTTTCAAGAAGCTGGTCATAACGTCCTCCATTACCGATATGGAAACCAACGTTTTCAGCAAAGACTTCAAATAAAATACCTGTGTAATAGCTCATATGACTGACTAAGTTAAAATCAATTTTAATTTCATCCGTTACACCGTATGCATCAAGCATGTTCCATAGCTTTTTCAAATCACCGGCTGCTTTTTTGCCACCTTCGTTTTCAACTAGTTCAACCGCTTCTTCAATCTTCTTTTCATCTCCGCGCAGGTTAAGCAGCTGAAGGAGACGCTGTTTATCAATAGAAGATAGATTCAAATCTTTTACATGATTACGATAGCCCACGTAATTTTTCTCATATAAAAAGCGGCGAAGCACGTTAGCACGTTCTTCATTTCCGACAATTTCTAAAAAAAGTGAATTAACAAACCCGATGTGGCCAATTGCCACTTTAAATGATTTAAGTCCCGCTCTTTTTAATGCGCCGATCATGAGAGCAATCACTTCAGCATCGCTGCTCATCGTAGCATCTCCAATTAGCTCCACGCCTATTTGCTCAAACTCCGCCGGGCGGCCGCCCTCACGCTGCTGAGCTCGGAATACATTTGCTTCATAAGCTAAGCGCAAAGGAGAATTATTTAAAAGTTTTGAAGCGGCCACACGTGCAAATGGCGTTGTTACATCCGGTCGCAGCACAAGCGTATGCCCTTCTTTATCTAAAAGTTTAAACAATTGTTGATCTAAAATAGCTGATGCGCTTCCTACCGTCTCGTAATATTCCACAGTAGGCGTTGCCATATATTGATAGCCCCAGCTGCTGATTTCATCTGCCAGCTGATTGCGAACTTGTTTTTTTCTTTCAAAAAGAGCTGGCAGGGTATCTCTCATTCCAAGGGGTTTTTCAAACATAAATAACTTTGACATTCCGACACGTCCTTTAGGCTTGATTTTATCTATTAAGGAACCATTGATAGGTTGTTTTCACTTTATCACGCTAATGTATTAGCGAAATAACAAATTAAAGTTATTGATAGTTTACACCCGATAAAGTCAGCCGTCAACCGCCAGCTGTTCAAATTTACAAAAAAAGCCACAGCTTAGTTCTTGCTAAGTTGTGGCTTTAGGTTCTGCTTCCCTGCGCTTTTCCATTTCTTCTTTTGTATAGATGACACGCATAGGGTTACCTCCAACAAAGAAACCGGGTGCTACATCTTTATGAACCACCGTTCCAGCCGCTACAACCGCTTCATTGCCGATTGTTACACCTGGAAGGATGGTGCTATTTGCTCCAATCATCACTTCATCCCCAATGATGACATCTCCAAGACGATATTCCGTTATCAGATATTCATGAGCGAGAATAGTTGTATTGTATCCGATAACCGTATTGCGTCCTACTTGTATTTTTTCAGGAAACATAATATCGAGCATTACCATAAGGGCAAAGGATGTTTGAGGTCCTACTTTCATCCCTAAGCACGTTTTATACAGCCAGTTTTTCATCGAAAGAAAAGGCGTATAGCGAGCGCATTGAATGATTAGGAAGTTGCGCACTACTTTCCAAAAAGGCACGGTCTTATAGACATGCCAAAGGGAATTAGCTCCTTTAACCGGATAGCGCGTCGTTTTTCTCACTGACGTTCTCCTTTTAATATATCAATTAAATCCGTCATATTCTCTAAAATAATATCAGGATTATAAGAAGCGATATGATCTCTTCCTTTTGCACTCCAAGCAACTCCAGCTGTTTTCGTATAAGCTCTTTGGCCAGAAACGATGTCGTGATGGTTATCTCCCACCATCAGCGCTTCTTCAGGTTTAGCATTAAGCAGCTTCAGCGCTTTTTCTACTGGCTCAGGATGCGGCTTTGCATTTGTGACTTCTTCAATTGCGACAATCGTATCAAAGAACTGGTCTAACTTTGTTAACTTAAGCCCCATCATGACCGTATTTCTTTGCTTTGTTGTGACAATACCTAATTTATAATTCTGCTCGTGCAGCCATTTAACTGTTTCAAGTACGCCTTCAAATTCTTTAACAAGCAAATCATGATTAGCTAGATTATGCGTGCGATACATCTCAATCATTTCGTTTACTTTCGTTTTATCCATTTCTACAAACGTGTCGTATAAAGGAGGTCCCATAAACTGTAAAATATCTTCGCGAGTATATTGTTCAGGATAATAGTGATTAAGCGTATGAGTAAACGAGGCAATAATTAATTCATTGGTATCAATTAACGTACCATCTAAATCAAACAAAACCGTATTAATCGTCATTATTCATTTCCTTCCCTTGCGTCAAATCAAGTTTGTATAAGTCTTGTAGCTTTTCTTCATTTACGCCTTAGATTGTGCTTCTTCATTCTCTAAGTATTTCTGTTTACTCATTCCCGTCACGCGGCGGACAATAATTAAAATAATGGCTATTATAATCAGTACAAGTGAAACAACTTGAGCGATTCTGAGTGTATGCGTCAGCATTAAACTATCCGTGCGAAGCCCTTCTACAAAGAAGCGGCCAACTGAGTACCAGATTAAATAAGATAAGAAAATTTCTCCTTTTCGCAGACTGGTGCGGCGAAGTACCATCAACAGGATAAATCCTGCAAAATCCCATAATGATTCGTATAAAAACGTAGGATGGTAATATGTACCGTTAATATACATTTGGTTAATAATAAAATTTGGAAGGTGCAACCCTTCTAAAAAAGCACGGGTAACCGGCCCCCCGTGTGCCTCTTGATTCATAAAGTTGCCCCAGCGCCCAATGGCTTGGCCAAGGATTAAACTAGGCGCAGCAATATCAGCCAACTTCCAAAATGAAATCTTTTTTACTTTCGAATATACAATGGCAGTTAATACGCCTCCGATTAAGCCACCATGAATGGCAATCCCACCTTGCCAAATCTGAGGTATTTCATTTAAATGCTTTGAATAGTATCCCCATTCAAAGGATACATAATAAATTCGTGCACAAATAATAGCTATTGGCACAGCAAATAAGATGAGATCAACAAATGTATCTTTTGATAAGCCTCTTCTTACGCTTTCTCTTGTCGCAATATAAAGACCTAATAGAACACCTACACCGATAATTACGCCGTACCAGTAGACCGTTAGAGGGCCAATTTCAAGGAACACGCGATCTAACGGCTGAATAGTTGCTTCCACAAGTTAACACCCTTTCTTATAAATCTTCACGATCTCCTTCTTCAATTACATCTGTTAGACGTGCGGAAAATTGTTCTGCTGCGTTAATACCCATACGCTTTAAGCGGAAGTTCATTGCCGCCACTTCAATGATAACAGCTAAGTTTCGTCCCGGACGTACTGGCAATGTAATTTTTGTAACGTCCGTATCAATAATTTTCATTTTATCTTCTTCTAAACCAAGGCGATCATAATGTTTCTGCTGATCCCATGTCTCTAACTGAATAACAAGTGAAATTCGCTTATAGCTTCGTACAGCTCCTGCGCCGAATAGCGTCATCACATTGATGATCCCTAGTCCTCGAATTTCAAGCAAATGCTCGATTAAACCAGGCGCATTTCCTACAAGCGTGTCTTGATCTTCTTGACGGATTTCCACACAGTCATCGGCTACTAGACGATGTCCCCTCTTAACAAGCTCTAGAGCTGTTTCACTTTTACCAACGCCGCTTTTCCCCATGATTAATACACCAATTCCGTATATATCAACTAATACGCCGTGCATGGCGGTAGTAGGTGCTAGCCGGCTTTCAAGAAAATTCGTTAAATGGCTGGAAAGTCGCGTTGTTTTAAAGCTTGAACGCAGCACAGGAACTGATTCACGCTCTGAAGCTTCGATAAGTTCTTTCGGTACATCCATTTCGCGCGAAACAATGATAGCCGGCGTGATATCTGTACACATCTTTTCCATTCGAACTTTTTTTTGTTCATCATCTAATTGTTTAAAAAATGATAGTTCTGTTTTACCTAACAGCTGGATACGTTCTGCTGGGTAATATGTAAAATAACCTGCCATTTCAATACCTGGACGTGAAATATCACTTGTTGAAATAGGGCGGTCGATTCCTTCTTCTCCGCTAATAAGCTCTAATTTAAATTTCTCAATGATGTCTTTTGTACGTACTTTAACCACCGTGCATCCTCCTTTTATGAACAGTCATATATCTGTTCATGTCTACAGTATATCCAACTCTCGCTTTTATGTCGCGTTTGGTTCTACTAGCCATTTTATTTTATCATTAATACAGAAAGAAAAGAAAAAAAAGATGGCATAGGCTGCATCGCCTTACCATCTTTTTTAGAAAATTAAATATTGCAAGAAAGTTATCTTCTATTTTGAAGCGGTTCAACAATCACTCGTTGAATAAGCGCATTTAAAAGCGACATAATTACTGAGGCTAAAAGTGCTGTACCAAACCCGTCAATATTAAAAGAATCTCCCATAACACTTTGTGTAATCATCAGCGTAATGGCATTAATGACGAATAAAAACAGCCCAAGCGTAAGAAATGTCACCGGCAGGGTAAGTAAAATTAAAATTGGCTTAACAAACACGTTCAAAATAGATAGAATCAAGCTGGCGATAATAGCTGCACTGACTGATTCCAAGTGGAAAGTGTCGATATAACCTGCAATTACGATTAATACGAGGGCATTGATTAAAATACTAATGATTCCACGCAATAACATCTTTAGAAATCTCCTTCTTCATTTGGAACTAAAAACACAAAAATCATATATAAAATGACCGGAGTACCTACTGTAAAAAATAAACTGATGATAAACAATACGCGGAGTAGTGAAGCATCTATTCCGATATACTGAGAAATACCGCCGATAACACCCGCAAGCTTGCGATTTGTTCGCGAACGATACAACTTTCGCACGTTAATCATCTCCTTTGTTTTTTTACTAAAACAAGCGTTTTCTATTTTATAACAATTGAGCCCGTTTTGGATTCAGCTAACAATTTATAGCCTTTCGGCGAAGCGACATTTGCTTTGAAACGAAGTTGTTTTATCACCGTTTCTTTTTTCTCATCTACTATTTCCATCTCAGGAAGTGTACACGTAAAATTCCCAAAGTTAGATTTCAAATCTCCATCAACGGAGAGGTGAGGCGGCGTATAGAGCGTAATGCTTCCTGTAGTCGTTTTGAAAAATGCTTTTTCAATGCGCTCTCCTTTTAAATACGTATCAATATCTCCGTTAAATGTCTGAACATCAATCTTTTTTGTATCTCCATCAAATTTAACCGTTCCATTGATTGTTTCAAGCTCACATTTCGAAGCGAGTATTCGAGAAAGTTCCATATGCCCGTTTGATGTCTCCATTTCAAGAGAATGGCTGTTCACATCGTAAAAGCGGATGGTACCATTAGCTGTTTTGGCTTTCAGGTCTCGTACGCTTAGTCTTTCCCCATCGATTGAACCATTAAACATACGGAGCTTGACGCGTTCATATTCCATTTCTGGAATATAAATAATCGCTTTCACCTTCATTTGCTTTTGCTGAATTGCAAAGCGCAATTTGCCATTTTCGATGGAAAATGCCGTATGCTGCAAGAAAGTGCGGCGCGCTTCATCCGAATTCTCTACTTTGTAGATAGCAGCTTCACACTCTATTCGTACTTCTGTACTTCCCCAAGGTCGGAGTTGAACGCTTCCATTTGCTAAATCTACGTCAATCTCTTGAATATATGCTTCTGATTGTTGAAAGATGTGCTGAACGTCAATCGAAGGACCAAAGTTAAAATCTAAATCTCCTTCTTTTACTTTTTTTACTGTTTGATCTACAAATGTAAATAATTTTTCCTTTAAAGAGCTTTGAGATGACTTAGAAGCGTACGTTTTTTTCTGTTTTCCTCCTACATAAGGGGATAGCTCAGCTTTATCAGGCGTAGCATAGGAAGAATCATTAGCTGAGTCTTTTTCCAGTGAATTTAGCAAAGTTAAAGCCTCATCTACGCTAAGTTTCCCTTCTTCTACCATCTGTAAAATTTGTTTACGCTTTTCACTCATACGTTCCATCTCCTCTTTACGTTTTAGTCATTTAACTTTTATCTGCTTAATATTTGTATCCCTTTTACAATATTCCATACAAACACAACAACATTAACTAAAGAAACAACAACTAAAGCTACAATTAAAAGAATAAATACCGTTCCACTAGAGCCAGTAAGAGCAGGAAGCAAGAAAAATAAGAACAAGATCGCTGTAGCGATAGGTAATAAATGTGACAAAAATGCAGTTTTTGCATGTTTCTTTACTTCTATGTTATGAACAACAAAATAAATAATAATAGGTAATAAAAATGGTGCAAAGAAAACGCTAAAATAATTTAAGGAAGATAGTATGCGATTTCCTTCCATAATAATCAGCTCCTTATATCATGTATTACGTTTTAATGAGTTAAAAAGTTTCATTCTTTATAAAAAAGACACCAATGCTGGTGTCTTTTAACGAGTTAATGCCTCTGCTTTTTCAACTTTTTTCTCCATACGCTTACGGTCACGTTCTAAAATTGGCTTCAAATAATGACCCGTATAGGATTCTTTTACTTTTGCCACTTCTTCTGGCGTACCCGTAGCCACAATTTGTCCGCCTTTATCTCCACCTTCAGGCCCTAAATCAAGAAGGTAATCAGCAGCTTTGATAACGTCTAAATTATGTTCGATCACTAGAACCGTATCTCCATTTTCAACTAAACGCTGGAGCACTTTTAATAATCGTGCAATATCATCGACATGAAGACCGGTAGTCGGTTCGTCTAAAATGTACAGCGTTCTTCCTGTTGAGCGGCGGTGAAGCTCTGAAGCTAACTTTACACGCTGTGCCTCTCCACCGGATAAAGTAGTAGCCGGCTGTCCAAGCGTGATATAGCCAAGTCCTACATCGTAAATTGTCTGCAGCTTCCGCTTAATCTTTGGAATGTTTTCAAAGAAGTGAAGCGCATCTTCAACTGTCATATCCAACACATCTGAAATGTTTTGATCTTTGTATTTCACTTCTAAAGTTTCACGGTTATATCGTTTGCCGTGGCAGACTTCACAAGGGACGTATACATCTGGCAAGAAATGCATTTCAATTTTGATAATACCGTCTCCTCGACAAGCTTCACAGCGGCCGCCTTTCACGTTAAAGCTAAAACGGCCTTTTTTATATCCGCGCACCTTTGCTTCGTTTGTTTGGGCAAATACATCTCGAATGTCATCGAATACACCTGTATACGTTGCAGGGTTCGAACGAGGCGTACGGCCTATGGGAGACTGATCAATATCAATGACTTTATCTAAGTGTTCAATACCTTTGATTTCTTTATGTTCTCCTGCTTTGCTTTTTGCTTTATGCAGCTTTTGCGCCAATGATTTATGAAGGATATCATTTACGAGCGTACTCTTACCTGATCCAGATACACCTGTAACAGCCGTGAACATACCTAACGGAAGCTTTGCTTTTACGTTTTTTAAATTGTTCTCTTTTGCTCCTATAATTTCAATCATCCGATCTTTATCTATTGACCGTCTTTCCGCTGGAAGAGGAATAAACTTCTCTCCTGATAGATATTGACCCGTTAAAGAGTTTTCATCTTCCATCACTTCCTGAGGCGTTCCTTGAGAAACAACAGCCCCCCCGTGTACGCCGGCTCCTGGTCCGATATCAATTAAATAATCAGCTGCCATCATCGTATCTTCGTCATGTTCTACAACAATCAACGTATTTCCAATATCGCGCATATCTTGCATCGTGCGAATTAAGCGATCATTGTCACGCTGATGAAGACCGATAGAAGGTTCATCTAAAATATAAAGAACCCCCGTCAAACGAGAACCAATTTGAGTAGCTAAACGGATCCGCTGTGCTTCTCCTCCTGAGAGAGTTCCAGCAGAACGGTTTAATGTTAAGTAATCAAGCCCCACGTTAATGAGAAAGCTTAGACGCTCACGAATTTCACGCAGTATCATATCTGCAATCTTCATGTCTTTTTCAGATAGGCTGAGACTTTCAAAAAAATCATATGCTTCTTTTACTGAGAAGCGGGTTGTATCTCCTATATGCTTTTCGTCAATAAGCACCGCTAAGCTTTCGCGTTTTAAACGATTTCCTTTACATTTTGGACAAGCTTGCTGAGCCATGTATTTTTCCATTTGCTCACGGATATAATCAGAACTTGTTTCATGATAACGGCGTTCTACGTTCCGAAGCACACCTTCAAATTCGATATGATTTTCTCTTACTTGGCCAAAATCATTTTCATAGCGAAAGTAAATTTTTTCTTTACCGCTGCCATATAATACTTTATCAAATAAATGTTCCGGGATATCTCGAACCGGCACATCCATATCGATGCCGTAATGTGTACATACGGCTTCAAGCAGCTGCGGATAGTATTGAGAACTTGTTGGCTCCCAAGGTGCAATTGCGTGCTGATGAAGCGTTAAGTCATAGTTAGGAATAACTAAATCTTTATCCACTTCCAATTTCGTTCCTAACCCGTCACACGTTGGACACGCCCCGTACGGACTATTAAATGAAAACATGCGGGGCTCAAGTTCTCCAATGGAGAAACCACATTTTGGACAAGCATGATGCTCACTAAAAAGCAGTTCTTCTTCACCTATCACATCAATAATTACTTTCCCTTCTCCAAGGCGAAGAGCTGATTCCAAAGAGTCCGACAAACGAGCGGCTACACCTTCTTTTACAACAACGCGATCAATCACTACTTCAATGGAATGCTTTTTGTTTTTTTCCAGTTCAATTTCTTCTGTTATTTCACGCATTTCTCCGTCTACTCGAATGCGAACGTACCCTTCCTTTTTAATATCTTCTAACACTTTTACGTGGGTACCTTTTCGTCCAGATACCACAGGTGCCAGTACTTGAAGTTTTGTGCGTTCAGGGTACTCTAAAATTCTATCTACCATTTGCTCAATCGTTTGAGATGTAATTTCAATTCCATGATTAGGACAAATCGGCTTTCCTACACGAGCAAACAAAAGACGCAAATAGTCATAGATTTCGGTCACAGTTCCGACGGTTGAACGAGGGTTTCGGCTCGTTGTTTTTTGATCGATTGAAATAGCAGGCGACAATCCTTCGATTGAATCTACATCGGGCTTATCCATTTGACCTAAAAACTGTCTTGCATATGCCGAAAGCGACTCGACATAACGTCTTTGTCCTTCTGCATAGATTGTATCGAAAGCCAAAGAAGATTTACCAGAACCTGATAACCCTGTTAATACCACTAATTTGTCTCGCGGGATTTCAATATCGATATTTTTCAAATTGTGGGCTCGTGCACCTTTTACCACGATTTTTTCCATCGCCATGTTTTATCACCCTTCCGCTTTTAATTCTAGAATCAAGTCACGAAGCTCAGCTGCGCGTTCAAAGTTAAGCGCTTTGGCTGCTTCTTTCATTTCTTGTTCCATTTCTTCTACGAGCTTTGCTTTTTCTTTTTTGTTGAGCTTATCAAATGCCGGTGCTTCTTCATACGTTTCTGTATCTTCTGCTACTACTGTTGCACGAATTGAGCCTCGAACTTCTTTTTGAATCGTTGTCGGTGTAATACCATGCTCTTCATTGTAAGCTTCTTGAATACTTCTACGACGCTTGGTCTCATTGATAGCAATATCCATGGAGTTTGTGATGCGATCTGCATACATAATGACATGTCCATTAGCATTTCGCGCAGCACGTCCGATGGTTTGAATAAGCGATCGTTCTGAACGCAAGAATCCTTCTTTATCCGCATCTAATATGGTTACTAACGAAACTTCCGGAATATCTAAACCTTCACGAAGTAAGTTAATTCCTACGAGCACATCATATTTTCCAAGCCGCAGCTCTCGGATAATTTCAATACGCTCGAGCGTCTTCACCTCAGAGTGAAGATATTGAACTTTAATGCCAATTTCTTTTAAGTAGTTCGTTAAATCCTCAGACATTTTCTTTGTTAACGTCGTAACGAGCACTCGTTCATTTCGCTTAATCCGGTCGTGAATTTCTCCAATTAAATCATCAATCTGTCCTTCAATTGGTCGAACTTCGATATTTGGATCCAATAATCCTGTTGGACGGATAATTTGTTCAATTACATCAGGTGCCTTCTCAAGTTCGTAAGGACCTGGTGTTGCAGAAACATGAACAATTTGGTTAATATGCTGTTCAAATTCATCAAATTTAAGCGGGCGGTTATCTAATGCGGACGGCAAGCGGAAACCATGGTCTACTAACACTTGTTTACGCGCTTGGTCTCCATTGTACATTCCTCTAACTTGAGGAATCGTAACGTGTGATTCATCGACAACAAGAAGGAAATCTTCCGGGAAGAAGTCCAGCAGTGTATAAGGTGTAGAACCAGCGGGACGAAGCGTTAAATGACGAGAGTAGTTCTCGATTCCCGAACAAAAGCCCATTTCTCTCATCATTTCTAGGTCGTAGCGCGTGCGCTGCTCCAAGCGCTGCGCTTCTAAAAGCTTTCCTGCTTCTTTTAGCTTCTCTAGCTGTTCTTCTAGTTCTTTTTCAATATTTTGAATGGCAACACGCATTTTTTCTTCTCTCGTGACAAAGTGAGATGCCGGGAAGATAGCTACATGTTCACGATCTCCAATAATTTCTCCTGTTAGAGCGTCAACTTCTCGAATGCGGTCAATTTCATCGCCGAAAAACTCAACGCGAATACAGTGTTCATCTCGAGATACAGGAAAAATCTCCACAACATCACCGCGAACGCGAAACGTTCCGCGCTTAAAGTCAATATCATTTCTTTCGTACTGTACATCCACTAGCGTACGAAGCAGCTGATTACGCTCTTTTTCCATTCCTACTCGAAGAGATACGACCATTTCTTTGTATTCTTCCGGAGAACCTAAACCATAAATACAGGACACGCTGGCAATAATAATGACATCTTTTCGTTCAAAGAGAGAAGACGTTGCCGAGTGACGAAGTTTATCAATTTCATCATTAATGCTTGCATCTTTTTCAATAAATGTATCTGTTTGAGGTACATAGGCTTCAGGCTGATAGTAATCGTAGTAACTGACAAAGTATTCAACTGCATTATTAGGAAAAAACTCTTTAAACTCACTGTACAATTGACCAGCAAGCGTTTTGTTATGAGCCATAATTAGTGTCGGCTTATTTATTTCCTTAATAACATTAGACATGGTGAAGGTTTTTCCCGTTCCTGTAGCACCTAGCAAAACTTGATGCTGCTTACCTTCTTTAATTCCTTTCACGATCTTTTCAATTGCCTTTGGCTGATCACCTTGCGGTTGATATGGGGATACTAATTCAAACTGATCTTTCAAATGAAGGCCTCCGTTTCCATTTTCTTGTTTTATCTATTTTTATTACGATATGTAAAAACCGAAAACACGAACTGATATTCGTATTTTATCACTTTATAATCATAAATGAAACTAATGAGTATTAATCTTATATAGTGTTTGTTTGTTTTTATTTTTTACCCTGTTACTTTATTACCCACTAAATTCTTATACTACCCTTTTCGAAGGGAATACAACTCTTTAGATGAAAGCAATAAAAGAAAGTAAGCTGCATAATTGTTTGAAAGAGATAGGCTTTTGCGCCAATTTCTAAATTATGATACAGTATAAAAAATATGTACTGAGAGGGGTTTAGTATGGCAAGCGTTGATCAAGTTCTTATAAATAACTCCTTTATAACAGTTGAAGAATCAACTTCTTTAGCTAAAGTGAAATCTGAACTTTCAAACTATGACTTCGTTATAGTCACAGCAAGTACCTTTTATGTAATACAAAAAGATGAACGATACCTGTTAACAGGTCATGACGAGGCATCGTCCATAAAAAAAGTAATAGCGGATACAAATTGGCCTTCATCTTCTACTTCTACGTTAGCCAATTTACAAGCCAACACAAACTGGAACAGACCAGTCCTCATTCAAGCAGAAAACCAAGAAACCACAATAGGACTTGTAACACCTTCACAGTGGATTACACATTTGCATAGCCAAAATGAGATATTAGCTTCCTATTTTGATACATTGGCAGAAACCATTAATGATGCAGTGACAGCCGTCGATAATGAAGGAAATGTAATCTTGTGGAATACTGCTGCGGAACATACGTATAAGATTCAGAGAGATGATATTATGGGTAGAAAAATCGGAGAGCATTTCAAAGATGAATCCATCATTCTACATACGATTCTAAATGAAGGGCGCCCTGTACGCGGAACGTATCATCGTCCTAATGAACAAACTCACGTGCTCATCAATGCATCTCCTATTATAAGAAACAATCGAGTCATAGGTGGAGTCGCAACTGAACATGACATTACCAATATTGTAAGATTAAATGAAGAAATTGATGTGTCTCTTCTCATCCCAAAAGATAATCCATTTTCTTCTTTCGCGGGTATCAGTCCTGAAATTAAGCAAGCCGTTGACATTGCCAAAAAAGTGGCATCTACAGATATGCCTATTTTATTAACGGGAGAACCTGGTTCTGGGAAAGAAATGCTGGCTCAGGCTATCCACTACGGTGGATCCAAACATAAAGAACCTTTTTTATCTTTAAATTGCGCCACTATTCCATCGGGACTCCTGGAAATTGAGCTCTTTGGTCATCAAAAAGATGTCTTTTCAGAAGATCCAACTACCATTGCGGGAAAACTGGAGCAGGCTCACAACGGGACGTTATTTATTGAAGAAATTGATAAAATGCCTCTTGAAATTCAAGTTAAGTTTCTCCGTTACTTGGAAGAACGATCCTTTTATCACGTTGGAGGCACGGAAGAAATTCAAGTTCAAACCCGAATTGTAGCCTCTACCACGACGCCTTTGGAAGAGTTGCTAAAAGCCGGTGAATTCCATGAAAATCTTTACTATTTACTGACCGTCATCAACATTATTATTCCGCCGCTTCGAGACCATAAAGAAGACATCGAAGCATTAACACAGCAATTTGTACAGGAATTCAGCAAGAAGTATAAAAAGAAGGCTCCTTTCATTAGCTCTGAAGTTCTCGAAGCCTTTATGCAATACGATTGGCCAGGCAATATTCGCGAGCTGAGAAATACGATTGAACGAATGATTTTTCTAAGTGATCAGTCGTTGATTACCCTGACGCACCTTCCTGACAATCTGAAGGATGCAAGTTCTTTCACAGAAGTTCAAAAAGAAGAAGATTCTCTTCAAGAAGCTAGGCTAATAGAAGAGACTCTTCAAAAAACCTATGGAAACAAAAGTGCAGCAGCAGATCTGCTTGGCATTTCACGCGGCACCCTTTACAACAAAATCAAAGAATACGGACTAAACTAATCAAAAAATTCGACACGAAGCTAAAGATGCTTCGTGTCGAATTTTTTGATTTCCTATAGACTGAACTTATTTCTGTTTTCTCGCTGTCATCTTCCCTTGTGTAAATAATAGAAGATAATCATACCCTCCGGCTTTCGAGTCCGTTCCGGACATATTAAAACCGCCAAAAGGATGGACGCCAACTAATGCTCCTGTACATTTTTTGTTAATATATAAGTTACCGCAGTGCATGGTAGCTAACGCCCTTTGAATTCTCTCTTCGCTTTCAGAGAAAAAGGCTCCCGTCAAACCGTAATCAGTTTCATTGTAAATCTCAATGGCTTCTTCCCAGTTAGCTGCTTTTGTCAACGCAAGGACCGGTCCAAAAATCTCTTCTTGCATAATTCGTGCTTTTGAATCCACATCTTTGAATACTGTAGGTTCTATATAGTAGCCATTTCCGGGAGCTTTAGCTCCCCCGGCAATAAGCTTTCCTTCTTCTTTGCCAATTTCAATGTAGGCTAATACTTTTTCATACGCTTTTTGATCAATAACAGGTCCCATAGAAGGGTTGTCTTCAGGCAGTCCGACGGTTAATTCTTTTGTTAATGCGGCTACCTTTTGGGCAACCTCTTCATAAACAGATTCTACAATAATCGCTCGAGAGCCAGCGGAACACTTTTGGCCTTGAAATCCAAACGCAGATGCTACGATCGCTTGCGCTGCCGCGTCTAAGTCTGCCGTTTCATCTACTACAACGCCATCTTTTCCTCCCATTTCAGCTATGACGCGTTTCAGCCAAATTTGTCCAGACTGCACTTTTGAAGCACGTTCATAAATGCGACATCCTACTTCTCTTGATCCCGTAAAAGAAATAAAACGAGTTTGAGGATGTTCGACTAAATATTCTCCAACTTCTATGCCATCTCCAGGGATAAAATTCAGAACACCAGACGGAAGACCGACTTCCTCCATCAACTGAACAAATTTCGCAGCAATAACCGGTGCAGAATCAGCTGGCTTTAAAATAACTGCATTTCCAGATACAATTCCAGCTACAGTCGTTCCAGCCATGATGGCAAGGGGAAAATTAAAAGGTGAAATGACTACTCCTACGCCTAAAGGAATATACGTCATCTCTGTTGTTTCACCTTCTACTGGCGTTAAAGGCCGATGCTCATTCGTTTCACTTAAACGAATCATTTCTCGCGCATAAAATTCCATAAAGTCAATAGCTTCCGCGGTATCCGCATCAGCTTCTGCCCAGTTTTTCCCCACTTCATAAACGAGCATGGCAGAAAATTCATACTTTCTTTTTCTCATCAGATCTGCTGCTTTGAATAAATAATCAGCACGTTCAGCAGGCGAGACATTCTTCCATGATTGAAATGCTGCTGATGCTTCTTGCATTGCCTGCTCAGCATAAGCTTTAGTGCCACGGCTTACTCTGCCAATCACTTCATCTACTTTTCCCGGGTTCGTAGAGACAATCACTTCTTCTGTTGAGATTTTATCCTTTCCAATCGTGAGAGGATATGTTTGTCCCAGTTCTTTTTTCACTTTCATTAACGCCGCTTGCATCGCTTGTTTATTCTCTTCTAACGAAAAATCAGTAAACGGTTCATTTTTAAAAACTGAGATTTTTGTACTTACTGTCATTTCAACCAGTCCCCTTTAATTAGAAATTTATTTCGCGAAGTTTTTCAGCACGAACCATACGTTGGCGGGACGCTCAGCTAGGCGTCTCATGAAATACCCAAACCAATCAATGCCGTAAGGAACATAAACCCTGACTTTATATCCTTCTTTTACTAGACGGTCCTGCAGCTCTACGCAAATTCCATAAAGCATTTGGAACTCAAATTGGTCATGTGAAATACCATTTTCTCTTACTAATCGTTTTGTGTACTGAATCATTTCTTCATCATGACTTGCTACAGCTGTATAGTGACCATTTAATAAATGCATTTTAATGATTTTTTTATAGTTTTCATCTACGTCTTTCTTTTCTGGAAATGATACTTCTGGTGATTCTTTATAAGCTCCTTTTACTAGACGTAAATTAGCTTGATATTGATGTAAGTCATTCATATCTTGTTCTGTACGATAAAGATACGCTTGAATCACAATTCCAACATTATCAAATTCTTTGCGTAATTCTTTATACATATCAAGGGAGATTTGGCAGTGCAAGTAGTCTTCCATATCAATTCGAACAAAAATATTATTCATTCTGGCCGTGTGTAGAATTCTGCGCATATTTTCCATACAAAGCTCTTTGCTAATATCCAATCCTAAAGAAGTCATCTTTAATGATAAATTTGATTGAACGCCCGATTCTGCAATGGCTTCTAGTGTCTGAATGCACATGGTAGTAGACAACCTAGCTTCCTCTTCTGTAAAAACAAATTCTCCTAAATGATCAAGTGTAACAACTTTTCCACTATTGTTAAGCTCCTTAGATGTTTGAATTGCTGATTCGGTTGAGTCTCCAGCAACAAAACGAGCTGCCCCCATCCTCAATCCATACTTTTTAGCTAATTTGTTCATTGAATGATTTTTGCCAAGCGATTGAAACATCGTTCTCATTAATACTTCCATCAATCCTAAACCTCCTTTTATTTTTTAAAATTAAAAATAAACTAAATTTTCAGATTAATAATTTTATTTTTCTATACCCTTCTCACATTTCTGTACACTTATTTAAATAAATTTATACATAAGTGTTTAAAATGTTTTATTCATAAACATATTTGTCTAATTAATTTGATTATACTCGCTCATTAAATGAACCGAAACAATATTGTTATAAGTTCTAACTCACTTTTTTACACACAAAAGCTCTCCACGTTGTGTAGAGAGCTTTTGTGTACAGTTTAATAATAAGCGATTAACTTATCATCAAACCAACAATCTTTATTTTCCAGCTGCTAGCATGCTTTTTGCATATATAAAACCGATGGCTGCTGAAAGTAAATCTATTAAAATAATAAGCGGATAATCTGCGTACCCTTTATATACAGAAACAGCTATCAACAAAAGCGTCAGCGCTGTGGCAACATATAAGTTATATGTTACTCTAGCAAACAGAAGAAGCAATATGGCGGGTAGAAAAACTGCGGCAATCGTTTTGACTTCCACAAACATTTCTCCTTTTTATCCGTCTTTTAACCAGCTTGTGAATCACGTTTTGTATAATTGTGTACAAACAAAATACCTAGTTCATGATGTTCGTTGTCATACAATGCTCGCTGAGTAAAGCGAACTTCTCCATTTTCGTCAATAACTTCTAGCTTACAAAAAGCACGGTTATTAACTTGTAATGCTTCATAAAATTTATGGACTTCAGATACAGCGATTCCATTTACCTTAATAATCACTTCTCCTACTTTCAAACCCATTTTCTCTGCCGGAGAATGAGGGATGATTCCTAATACAACCAAACCTTGTGTACGCTTAGTAAATAGTGCGGGCGCTTTTTCATCGCTTCGACGCTGCTGCAAACGAATCCACTCTCTTCCTATGATCGCTAGAATAACAACAGCTACAGCGGCAAGAGGATAAAAAATAGCAGCAATCGTAATGATCGTTAATCCCACGCCTAATGCTAATACACGCTTACCAGTAAATTCAATAGATTTAAACGGCACCATACTTTGAATTCGCTGATAAAAACCGATAGCAAAAGGAACAAAAAACAGGCTAAATGATGTTCCATCAATAGATAACACAGGCCACCATGGAAACACAGACGTAATGGCGCTGCCTGGAATTAAGACAAAAAGCGGGACAACCCATAATTTTTGAGAGTAATGAGCTCCAATTTCCTGCCCTCTTTTACTTTTCACAATGGCTGGAGACGTACCTTTTGCTCCAAATTTCCAAATTAAATATCCTTCTGCTAATACAAGCAGAGACATTAAAATAGTCAGAGAAGGTAAATCTGCGTTATGAGCTTGCACAGACCACGTTTGAATAAATCCTTCACCGAAACCAGATGCCGGAATAAGCAAGGTTGCAAGCACAGCCAGTCCTACGGTGTAAGAAGGAGAAAGCCATTTAAACGTCCACGGACCGCTTATGATAAAAGTTAAAACAGCTACAAGTACAATCATTCCTATAGATACATAGACACCTAGCAACACGGTAACAACGGATAAAATCAACCCAATAATGATACCTGGAAAAAATAAATATTTTGCTTCTAAAATAAAATCAAACACGCGAACATGAAAATTCTGACGCTCTCTCTTGACGCGAGAAAGACCTACAAAAAACGAGACGAGCAGAAATAGATAAGTTAACGGATGTAAAAACAAACGCCCGATACCTTTTAAGAGCTCTAATGCAAAATCCATTTTTTCACCACCTGTATTTTTCACATTTTTATTACAACATTTACGATTGATTGTTATGTATCATAGGCTTCTTTATTTTATCAAAATGCATCACTAACCGACAATGTTGTTTTTACTAAAAAAGTTCCGTGCTTTGGAAAAGCACGGAACTTTTTCTACTTCTTATTGACTAGCTAGCTTTAAAGCCGTTTGAAGCTGACGATCTTCATCTTTTGATTTAATTTTTTCTAGAAGTTTTGTTTGTAAAAGCGCTGCTGTATCTTCATCGATTTCACCTGTAGCTTTTTGCTTATTGGCTTTTTGGAATGCAGTTACAGCTGTTTCTGTCTCTTTACTAAAATATCCGTCTGTACGTCCAGGTTCAAAGCCAAGGCCTTTTAGCATCACTTGAGCATTCTTCACTTGGTCACCTGTCATATCACGTGTTAATGGCTTTTTATCAACTTGAATTGGATTTGCATAATAATAATCCGGCTGCTTGACTTCTACCGTTGGTTTTATACCTTTTTCGTTAATCCAGTTTCCATCAGGCGTTAGCCATTTATAGAACGTTAATTTTAAATTACTGCCGTCTTCCATTGGAACAGCTTGTTGAACGGTTCCTTTTCCATAGGATTTTTCACCGACTAGCTTGTATCCTCCTGCTTCTTTTAATGCCCCGGCAAGAATTTCAGAAGCGGATGCACTCCCTCCATCAATCAAGGCCACAATTGGATAATCCTTTTGCTTTTTCATTGAAGAAACCACTTTTTGACGTTCACCGTTACGATCTTCAATCTGAATATATGGCTTTTTATTCGTTACTAATTTATCAAGCATTTTTTCAACGCTCGTTAAATAGCCACCAGGATTTCCCCGAACGTCTAGAACTAAGCCATCAATATTTTTATTTTCAAGTTTTTTCAACTGTTTCGTAAATTCGTCTCCCGTTGATTCAGAGAATGACGTAATTTCCATGTAGCCAATTTTTTTATTGTTTACATTTTTAACAGAAGAATAGACGGTTTCAATTGGAATCTCATCTCTTACAACTTTTACTTTCATCGTTTCTTTCACGCCCGGTCGTTGAACATCTAATGTCACGGTAGAGCCTTTTTTACCGCGAATTTTTAATACTGCTTCATTCAATTCCAGACCCGCGATACTTTTACCATCGATCTTTAAAATCTGATCATTTGGTTTTAATCCTGCTTTTTCCGCAGGAGATTGTTTAAACGGAGCTACAATTGTTACTTTTCCATCTACCATGCTTACTTCAGCGCCAATTCCCTCAAACGATGAATCAAGAGACTGCGTGAATTGCTGTGCCGTTTTCTTATCCATGTAAGATGAGTGAGGGTCTCCTAAGGTTTGTACCATCCCTTGGATTGCGCCATCTAATAATTTTTTGTCATCTACATCTTTGTAATATTTTGAAGATATCAGTTCATAAGCTTGCTTGATTTTGTCTAGCTCTTCCTTTTCCACTTTACTATCATTTGAAGAAGTTGTAAGGGGGGTACTGACCGTTCCAGCATTTGCATACTGAATGCCAAAATATGTACCTGCTGCTCCAACAACTAAGGAGAGTGCCATTAATAGTGCAACGATTTTCCGATTCAAGTTCTTTCATCCTCCTCAACCTTAAGCCATCTCTTCTTATTATAATAGATACAACCAAAACTATGTAATAAAAAGGATGCATGTGTTATTTGTAGCAAAAGGCACCACACAAATCAAGTGCGATGCCTTTTTGTTAAACTATATGTTGAGCTTGTACCACGTATGCTAGGAACTTAAAATTTAATATAACTTTCAGGGTTTACAGCGGAACTTTTGCCTTTCCAATCGCCTTTATGCAATTCAAAATGCAAGTGAGCACCAAACGAACGTCCTGTGTTCCCTATATAACCTAATTGTTGACCTTTATTGATAGATTGACCGCTTGAGACGCTGTAGCTCTCTAGATGAGCATAAACTGTAACCCACGTCTGACCTTCTACATTGTGACGAATAAATACGGCATTACCAAAAGAAGAAGAATGATATGCTCTAATTACCTTTCCGCTTGCTGCGGCTACAACTGGGACACTTTCTCCTCGCTTTCCAATATCAATACCGTAGTGTCCTCTTCCAAACGTTTCCCGATACCCAAAATGAGATGTTACCGGGCCCTTTGCTGGCCTCATAAACGACCCGCTTGTAACAGGGGGTGCCTCTTCTGTTGCCCCGGCTGTTTCAATTTCTTGCTGTTGAGCTTGTGCTGCATTTTTTTGATCAGCTAAAATAGAAGCTTGCTCTTCTAATCCAACGGCTTCTTCATTAAATTCTTTTTCCTGATCTTTGAGCGTTTGCATGAGCTGATTCTTTTCATCCACTTGTTTTTGCAGCTGCGCACGAAGATTTTTAAGTTCTTCAAGCGCTTGATTTACTTCCGTTAGCTTGTTTTGAACTTTTGTTTCTTTCTCTTCTTTTGCCTTTTTATCGGCTTCATGCTGCATTAACAAATCACGGTCAGCCCCTACAATTGTCGAAACCGCACTCACTCTGCTAATAAAGTCTCCGAAGCTTTCAGAGCCTAGCAGTACATCTATGTAATCCACAGACCCGCCGTTTTCTTGTAAAGCACGAGCACGTTTTTTTAATAGCTCATTTCGTTTTTCAATTCGTTTTTTTACAACGTCAATCTCGCTTTTCAGCTTTTCGATGTCTTGCTTTGCTTTTTCTACTTCAGATTCACGGCTGCGGATATCTGCATTCGTTTGTCCGACCTCTGAATCCAAGCGCGCAATCTCAGCTTCTTCGTTTTTTTGCTTTTCTTGAACCTCTTTTAATTTCTCTTTATTTTGATTAATATTTTGGTTCACATCATCACTTTTTTTCTCTAAATCACTGAGTTTAGTAGTGCTGGCACTTTGTGCATAAGCAATTTTTTCATTACCTATCCAAGCCGCACTTAGTCCAACTAAAACTGCTGCTGTCATTACTAATGTCTTACGTGTCATTTGTTTCTCCCCATCTGCACATATTTCCCCGTATAAACGGGCATTAGCAAGACCCCCATTAGCACTTTTTTCTATTTTTATCTGTAATTACACAACAACCTCACATTTGATAAACATCAAATGTGAGGTTGTTGTAATCTACTATGTTAAAAATCTATTCTTATTTTCGTAAGAACTTACGGATGGATAATGTACTTCCCCACATCCCAATTAGACCGCCGATCACTAGTAATAATAGCGACACTTGAAGCACGAATGGAAAGGCAGGTAAAAGTTCAAAGAATCCATCAAACTTAGGTTGAACTTCATTATATAAAACGCTGTACACACCGATAATAACTGCAATTGGCACAATAGAACCAAGCACCCCTAAAAACAGACCTTCAATAAAGAACGGCCAGCGAATAAAGGAGTTTGTAGCTCCAACTAAGCGCATAATTTCAATCTCTTCACGGCGAGCTACAATCGTAATTTTAATTGTATTTGAAATTAGGAACATTGCTGTAAATAGAAGCCCTAAAATCAGCACTACTCCAATATTACGAGCTACTTTCAGCACTTTAAATAACTTTTCAACTTGATCTTGTCCGTATTGAACTTTTGCTGCATACGGATATTTCTCAATTTGTTTAGCTACTTTTGCGACATCAGTCGGCTCTTTTGTTTTAACAACAAATACATCATTTAATGGGTTTTGCTGTTCAAACGGTTCAAAAGCTTGTCCTTCATCACCCATACTATTAATTAAATCTTTTAACTCTTTATCTTTAGAAGAAAACGTCACCGTATCAACTTGCTTAATTGCATCTAGCTTTTCTTTCATTGCTTTTCGATCATCTGCTGTCGCTGCAGCATCAACGTGAACACGAATTTCCACATCATTTTCAATCAATTTAGCAATGTGGTTTAAATTCATCATCAACATAAAAAATACGCCTACAAGCAAGAGCGTCACGGTAACAGCACTTGCAGATGCGAATGTCATCCAGCCGTTTCTTCCTAAACTTTTAGATCCTTCACGTAAGTGGCGCCCGAATGTTCTAGCCTTCATATCCGTATTCACCTCTTACTTCATCGCGCACAACATTTCCATTTTCAATCGCAATTACGCGCTTTCGAATTGTATTTACAATTTCACGGTTATGCGTTGCCATCAAAATAGTCGTACCGCGTTTATTAATCTCCTCAAAGATATCCATGATTTCCCACGAAGTCTCCGGATCAAGATTCCCTGTCGGTTCATCGGCGATGACAACCTTCGGACTATTCACAATTGAACGCGCAATAGACACACGCTGCTGCTCGCCTCCAGATAATTCATCAGGGAAAGAATCCATTTTACCCTTTAACTTAACAAGCTCTAGCACCTCTAGCACTCGCTTTTTAATTTCTTCGGGACTTTGCTCAATTACTTCTAGTGCAAAAGCAATGTTTTCATAGACCGTTAATTTTGGAAGCAGCTTGAAATCTTGAAAGACTACACCAATATGACGTCTAAAGATAGGAACTCTGCTATCTTTTATTTTTGCTACATTTGCACCGTTTACAATGATATTTCCTGAAGAAGGCTTTTCTTCACGATACATCATTTTAATAAAAGTGGATTTTCCTGCTCCACTTGGTCCTACGATATAAGCAAACTCACCTTGATTAATCTTGATGCTAATGCCATTGATTGCTTTTACACCGTTCGGATACGTTTTATATACATTTTGCATTTCAATCATAAGTAATCACCTAATCAAGTGTGTTATTTTAATACTATGTAAAACTTGTCAAAATACGGCAAAACTCTACAATCCAAACCAAAAATTCGACTCTTCTCACGCGCTTTCTCATTATAACATCACTCTTCGTGAAAATAAGCCCCAAAAATATTACATTTTTATTTCAAATATGACATAAGTAGGATATTTTTAGCAAGGTATGAGAATTTATCCTTATTTTTAATTCTGTTGTTTTTTGCTGTTCATTTTTTACGAATATCGTTAGACAAAGCACATTCATGTCTACTTTTTTTACAAACAAGGTATGATAAATAAGAAAAACGATGAGGAGGGATAACATGATCACCATTTATGGAAGTTCACGAGAAAACGGAAATACGGAGGAATTAGCTAAAGCAGTCTTAAAAGATATCAATACGGAAGAAGTTTACTTGCGCCGGCATACCATTAACCACATTACTGATATGCGTCACGATGAACTTGGGTTTACCAATCAACAAGATGATTATTATGATATAGCGAAAAAGATGGCAGTGCACGACACTATTTTATTTGTTACGCCTCTTTACTGGTACGGTATGAGCGGATTAATGAAGAACTTTGTGGATCGTTGGTCTGAAAGTCTTAGAGATTCGACAATCAACTTTAAAGAACAAATGAAAAATAAGCGCGTGTATGTATTAGTAGTAGGGGGCACAGGCGCATCTGTAAAAGCTCTTCCTCTTATTATGCAATTTCAATACATTGTCGATTTTATTGGCTCTTCCTTTAGCGGATACATCATTGGAGAAGCCAATGCACCTGGAGACATAGCAAGAGATGTCAAAGCTCAACAGCAAGCCATTGTCTTAAACCAAGAATTAAAGCAGCTTTAACACAAAAATAAGACGGATATCCGTCTTATTTTTTCTTTGCCAGCCAAGCAGCAACTTTTTTTGCATCTTCTTCATTGATTAGTCCCTTTGGCATACCGCCTTGACCATTGTTAATAATGTTTTCAATTTCAGCTTCTGAGTGCTTGCTGCCTACATGCTGCAAGCTTGGTCCATTCGCTCCTCCTAAATCTACTCCGTGACAGCCTGTACAGTTTTTCTTCACAATGTCTTCTGCACTCGCTGAAGATTCACCAGCAGATTCATTTTTAGAGCTTCCTCCGCCGCACGCGGACAAAACAAGCGCTAGACCGATTGTTAACGTCAGTAATACTTTTTTCAAGCCTTCTCCCCCTTGCTGTAGAGTTTTCACTCTATTATAACCTACTCCAGAATGTTTAAAACACTCTGTTTACAAGGACTTTGTTTCAATTTCATGAATTCTCTCATCACACTTATGTATACGATTAAGCAATTGATTCGTTTCCTAAACGTTTTTTGTATACTACGCGTGAAATTGTCACACTGAGCTCATATAAAAGCAGAAGCGGGACAATGACTAAAATATCTGAAATAAAATCAGGAGGAGTAATAAGTACAGATATCACAATTAAAGCAAAATAAGAGAACTTCCTTGCTTTAGCTAATCTTAAAGGGTTTAGAACCCCTAAGCGCGTTAAGAATAGAACAACTAAAGGCATTTCAAATAAAAACCCAAACGGTAAACACAGATTAAGCATAAAACGAAAATAATGCTCCGCCGTAAACATCAGTGAAAACTGATCATTCGACAAGCCCGTTAAAAATGCTAAAACCATTGGAAATAAAACAAAATAACCGAACCCCAACCCGCTTACAAACAAAAGAAAAAAGAATGGAATGAAGGTAAGTAGAACCTTATATTCTTCCTTTTTTAACCCAGGCGAAACAAACCGAAATACTTGATAAGCAGCTACTGGAAGTGTAAAAGCAAGCGCAAAAACAAATGCAATCACCATATAAATCCATACGATTTCACTTGGTCCAAGTACCGCAAGCTTGCCGTCCAAATCTTTCACTAGCCACTGATAAATATCTTGTACAAATACAAAACTGACAATAAGTAAAACTACAAATGCACAAAGTGTTTTAATGATACGAACACGCAATTCTTCAAGGTGCTCCATCAAGCTCATTTCTCCCATTGTATTTCTCTCCTTTCTGACAAGTAGAAATAGACGAGTTTCCTCGTCTATTTCCTTACTTACAATGTAGATTCATTCTCTTTTTGTTCAGAAACGGTTGCGGTTTGCTTTTCTTTCACACTTTCATCATCTGATACGAGCCCTTTTGCTGCTCCTTTAAATTCAGTTAATGTTCGTCCAAACGCTCGTCCAACTTCCGGCAGCTTAGACGGTCCAAAAATTATTAAGGCAATGACTAAAATAATAACCAAACCAGGGATTCCAATATTAGAAAACATACTTGACCTCCTTTTCCTTACTCAGTTTACTGCTGGACTTTTTCTTTCTTTTTCAACTCTTGTTTTTCATGTGCTTTCCCGTGTGCCCGCATACGATCTTCCTCTACTTCCTTAGAAATCTTTAGTCCACGCGGCACGTTATTTACTTCAACTTCCGTCATACCTTTTCCATCTTTTTTATATTGAAAGGAAGCTCGAGTTGAAATTTCTGCACCAGGTTCTGTTACAAAAGGCATAACGCGATAATCAGCTTGCCATATATCAGGAGTTACCGTACACCTTACATATCCTCTGTAATCATTAAAAAATGTGAGGTGGGGATTTTGACTTAAAATTTTATCCGTGTCTGCTCTTTTATCTGCTCCGTTCCCTCCGGAAGTGATGGAGGTGCCGACGAACTCTGCACCAATAATTCTAGAATTAAGGTTAGCAAAATCCGCGTATAAGTTAGAAGCCCAGTTAGCGTGTACATCCCCAGTTAGTACAATGACGTTGTCCAACTTTTTCTGTTCAATAAAATCCATGACGCGCTGACGATTCGCCGTATACCCATCCCATGCATCCATGCTGTATGTAGGCTTAGCAGCCGTTCCAAATTTTCTTGGTGCAAAGAAAATTTGTTGAGCCAGCACATTCCAGTGACACGATGACTTTTCAAGATTAGTAAACAGCCATTTTTCTTGTTCATTCCCCAATAGCGTACGTTTGGAATCAAGAGATTCTGGCGTTTGCGGCTTTGTTCCGTCTCCGTTTGCTTGATCATCTCTGTACTGACGTGTATCCAACACTTGAAAAGAAGCTAGTTTGCCATATGAAAAATCACGATACAATCTCATATCCGTTCCGTGAGGCAAGGATGTTTGGCGCAAAGGCATGTGTTCGTAATAAGCTTGATAAGCTGCAGCTCGGCGTTGGATAAATGCTTCTACTGATTGGCCTTTTTCAGGAATTACATTTGCATAATTGTTTTCTACTTCATGATCATCCCACGTCACAATCCATGGAAAAGCAGCATGAGCAGACTTCAAATTGGCATCTGACCTGTACTGAGCATGCCTGTTTCGATAGTCTTGCAGCGTTTGAATTTCTGCGCTGCTGTGAGTACGAACGTTTCCGCTTGCAGCCACGTACTCGTTTGGTCCATATTCATAGATGTAATCACCCAAATGAACAACAAAATCTAATTGTTCTTTAACCATATGCTCATAGGCTGTAAAGTACCCATGTTCATATTGCTGACACGAAGCGAATGCAAACGTCATGCTGGCTACCTCTGCATTTGCTGAAGGAAGTGTTTTTGTTTTTCCGACCGGGCTTAACTCATGGCCGCTTTTAAATCGATAATAATAAATATGACTTGGCTTTAATCCTTTTACATCAACGTGAACAGAATGAGCAAGTTCAGGTCTAGCCACTTCTGTTCCTCGTTTGACAATTCGATGAAAGTCTTCATCTTCACTAAGCTCCCATTTTACTGGAATAGGTTGATTAAGCATTCCCCCGCCACTCAACGGGTCTGGTGCTAATCTTGTCCAAAGGACAATACTATCTGCTAAAGGATCTCCTGATGCGACGCCTAGAGTGAACGGATAACTTGAAAATTTAGGCGCTGCAGCTGAAACTTCTACTGCATTTAAACCAATAGACTGAGCAATTGTTAAGCCAAGTGATACTCCCGCTACTTTTCCAGCTCCTTGTAAAAAACGCCGTCTGTCAAACCCTTTACTCGAAGAAAAACTATTCTGTTTCACTTGCTCTATTAATTCGTTTAACGATTTATTTTCCACTGCACATGCCCCTTCCTCATGATTTAGCTCAAATTATAAACACTGTTTGTAAAAGGGGTATAAAGGATTGTAAAGAAGCACTTGCCGCAGAACAGGTATTTTTAACCATTTTATTTCATTGACAAAATAAGAGAACTGATGACAGTAACCTTTAAATTTCTGCATTTTCTTAATTTTCTTTTTAACAATAGTTCTTTACGCTCGTTTTTCTTCATCCAAATTTTACAAAGTCCCAACAACTAAAAAAAGGCAGCATACCTAGGTATGCTGCCTTTTGATTAAATATGAGAACGTAAATACGCATCGATAAACGGATCTAAATCTCCATCCATTACACTTTGCGTGTTTCCGACTTCCGTATTTGTGCGGTGATCTTTTACTAATGAATACGGATGGAATACGTAAGAACGTATTTGACTTCCCCACCCAATATCTTTTTGTTCTCCGCGAATTTCAGCTAGCTGTTCTTGCTGCTTTTCGATTTCTAATTGATACAGCTTAGATTTTAACATCTTCATTGCTTGCTCACGATTTTTAATTTGTGAACGTTCCGTCTGACAAGATACGACTACATTAGTTGGAAGGTGAGTAATACGAACAGCTGAATCTGTTGTATTGATATGCTGACCTCCGGCACCGCTTGCACGATACGTGTCAACCTTCAAATCTTCCGTACGAATATCAATTGAAATTTCATCGTTAAATTCCGGCATTATGTCGCACGATACGAATGACGTATGACGACGGCCTGATGAATCAAACGGAGAAATACGAACGAGACGATGAACGCCTTTTTCAGCTTTTAAATACCCGTACGCATTGTGACCTTTAATTAAAAGCGTTACACTTTTAATACCAGCTTCATCTCCAGGTAAGTAATCAAGCGTTTCTACTTTGAAACCTTTTTTCTCTGCCCAGCGCGTATACATACGTAGTAACATTGAACCCCAATCCTGTGATTCTGTTCCACCAGCACCTGGGTGCAGTTCTAAAATGGCATTATTTTTATCATACGGCTCGCTTAAAAGCAGCTGTAATTCAAAGTCATTCATGCCTGATATAAGCTCTTTTAATTCACTAACTAGTTCTTCTGCTAAATCTTCATCGTATTCTTCTTTTACAAGTTCATGAGACACTTGTAAATTTTCATATGTTTCATCCAAGTGGTTAAATTGATTTACTGCATCTTTCAAACCATTGGCTTCATTAATAACAGTCTGAGCTGCCTGCTGGTCATTCCAAAAATTTGGATCAGCCATAGTCTCATCTAATTCATCGATACGAGCTTGTTTTGTATCGAGGTCAAAGAGACCCCCTAAAGTCCGCTAATCGCTTAGCTGTTTTGTCAAGTTCTTGCTTAATTTCTACTAAATCCATGAGTTGAACACCTCTATTTTATTTTTGACGCACAGGAAGGAAATGAGAAGACTCATTTCCTTCCTGTACTAATTCATTCTATACTAATTGACTCTTACTTTATGATTCTTTACCGCAGCAGTTTTTATACTTTTTGCCACTTCCGCAGATACAAGGATCATTTCGGCCAACTTCTATTGCATTTACTTTTGGCTTCTTCTTAGCCGGCGCGTCTCCTTCTTTTGGATGAACAGCCGCCTGACCTTGCGCTACCTCTTGACGCTCAAGGTTGTTGTTAATTTCTGCTTTCATGATATACTTCGTCACTTCTTCTTCAATGGTTGCAATCATATTTTCAAACATCGCAAAACCTTCCATTTGGTATTCGCGAAGAGGATCTGTTTGGCCGTACGCACGAAGGTGGATACCTTGGCGAAGCTGATCCATCGTATCAATATGATCCATCCATTTAGAATCAACTGCTCTAAGAACAACAACTTTTTCAAATTCACGCATTTGTTCTTCAGGGAGCTGCTCTTCTTTTTCATTATAACGAGCTTTTGCATGATCTACCAGCAGTTCTACCATTTCTTCAGGCTCTTTACGGCGAAGATCTTCTTCTGTGACTTCACCTTCCTCAAGAACATTAGCATTTACGTAATCAATAATCGCTTGTAAATTCCATTCTTCTTCTAATTCTTCACGCGGCGTGTTTACTTCAACCACACGCTGTAGAGTTGATTCAATCATACGTTCTACAATCGCACGCAGGTTGTCTGAATCAAGCACTTCAAAGCGCTGTTTGTAAATAACTTCACGCTGTTGACGAAGCACGTCATCATATTGAAGCAATTGTTTACGCGCATCGAAGTTATTACCTTCAACGCGTTTTTGAGCGGATTCAACAGCTCTTGTTACAATTTTACTTTGAATTGGCTGTGAGTCATCCATACCAAGGCGATCCATCATTGCCATCATATTATCTGAACCAAATCGGCGCATTAATTCATCTTCCATGGATAGATAGAATTGAGATACCCCTGGATCACCTTGACGTCCAGCACGTCCGCGAAGCTGATTATCAATACGGCGTGATTCATGACGCTCTGTACCAATTACAGCAAGACCGCCAGCTTCAACGACACCTTCACCTAGTTTGATATCCGTACCACGACCAGCCATATTCGTTGCGATTGTTACCGCACCTTTGTGACCCGCATTTTCAATAATATCCGCTTCACGCTCATGCTGTTTTGCATTTAACACGTGATGACGAATGCCTTTTTTCTTTAATAAAGCTGATAAAACTTCAGATGTTTCGATCGCAACTGTACCAACAAGAACAGGCTGCCCTTTTGCGTGGCGCTCGGCAATATCTTCTACTACCGCATTAAACTTGCCTTCCATTGACTTATAAATTAAATCCGCTTTATCATCACGTGAAATTGGCTTGTTTGTCGGAATAACAACAACGTGCATGTTGTAGATATTACGGAATTCTTCTTCTTCCGTTTTAGCTGTACCCGTCATACCTGATAATTTTTCATACATACGGAAGTAGTTTTGGAATGTAATTGTAGCTAACGTCATGCTTTCGTTTTGAATCTCAACGTTCTCTTTAGCTTCGATAGCTTGATGCAAGCCGTCGCTAAAACGTCTTCCTTTCATTAAACGACCAGTAAATTGGTCAACGATTACGACTTGATCTTCATCAATTACATAATCCACATCATTTTGCATCGTTACATGTGCTTTAAGCGCTTGGTTGATGTGATGGTTTAGCGCTACGTGTGAAATATCAAATAAGTTTTCAATGCCAAATGCGCGCTCGGCTTTTGACATACCTTCTTCGGTTAGCTGAACGCTTTTTGTTTTGATATCAAAAGTAAAATCGGTTTCTTTATCAAGCGTGCGAACGAATGCATTAGCTTGAATATAAAGAGCAGTCGATTTCTGTGCGCTGCCGGATATAATAAGCGGCGTACGTGCTTCATCAATTAAGATAGAGTCAACTTCATCGATTACGGCAAAATGAAGCGGACGTTGAACCATTTGTTCTTTGTAAAGCACCATGTTATCACGTAAATAGTCAAATCCTAGTTCATTATTTGTACTATACGTAATATCGGCTGCATATGCTTCTTGCTTTTCTTCACGCGTTAAATGGTTTAAATTTAACCCTACTTTCAAGCCTAGGAATTCATATAAACGACCCATTTCACTAGCATCACGGCTCGCTAAGTATTCATTGACTGTTACTACATGTACACCTTTTCCTGTAATAGCGTTTAAGTACACAGGCATAGTAGCTGTCAACGTTTTACCTTCACCCGTTTTCATTTCCGAGATATTCCCTTCATGCAGAGAAATACCACCCATTAGCTGAACTTTGTACGGATACATGCCTAACACACGTTTCGCTGCTTCACGTACAACCGCAAAAGCTTCATCTAATAGGTTATCGAGCGATTCGCCATTTTGGTAGCGTTGTTGAAATTCAGCTGTTTTTTCACGAAGCTGATCGTCCGTTAAAGACGCAATTTCAGGACCTAACGCATCAATTTGGTCCGCCATTTTTTCTAAACGGCCGATTTGACGTTGATTGCCGTCAAACACTTTTTTAAATAATCCAAGCATATTAAAACGCTCCTCTATTTATAATCAGTACATTTTATACTATTTTCATTCATATCTGTATCTTTCATTATAAAACATTCTGAGTAAAATTGTAACATTGCAGCTAAACAAGTAGCAACTTGTACCCTTTTTCGTCTGTCTCTTTACGAGTACTACTCTATTAACGAGTTATTTTCTATTGTGATTTCCCCTTCCTCACTCTTACAATAAAAAAGGGGAATGTAGAATGAACGTTCAATCGATTACAAAAGAACAAGCTTGGGAAGTCCGACATACCGTCATGTGGCCTGATAAAGATTTCAGTTATATTCAGCTGAAAGATGATCCATCAGGCATTCACTATGGACTGTTTGAAGAAGGAGAGTTAAAATCAGTTGCTTCTTTATTTATAACAGGGGATGAAGCTCAATTTCGAAAATTTGCTACTCTCAAAGAAGAACAAGGAAAAGGATATGGCAGTCGTCTACTAGAGGAGGTTTTTCTCAAAGCTAAGAACCTTGGGGTACGAAAGATCTGGTGTAACGCACGAGAAAATAAAGTCTCTTTTTATAAGGTGTTCAACATGAAAGAAACCACGCGTGTATTCACCAAATCTTCTACGCGCTATGTAGTAATGGAACTATTTTTTTAAGCAGCTAAAAAGCAGCGTGCGGAGGCACGCTGCTTTCACTTTACTGCTCTTGTTTAAGAGAGCCTATAATCTTAGTTTGGTTCAATCAATCCATATCGTCCATCTTTTCTTCGATATACAACGTTTGTAATGTTGGTCTCAGCGTTTGTAAATACAAAGAAACTATGTCCTAACATATTCATTTGCAAAATAGCCTCTTCGCTATCCATTGGTTTTAAGTTAAATCGTTTTGTACGAACTAGCTCTAATTCATCTTCTTCAGTTGCAACAGCTACGTTCGCTTCGCTTTCTAATGCTGCGAACAGATACTTCTCAGCGCCTTTTTCACGCATTTTTCGATTTACTTTTGTTTTATGTTTACGAATTTGACGCTCTAATTTATCTAGGACAAGATCGACAGCTGCGTATAAATCACTGTGTGTCTCTTCAGCTCTCAATACGAGATCATTCATTGGGATTGTGACTTCTATTTTTTGATCGTTATTGTAGACTTTTAAGTTTACATTTACGTCAGCAGTTGGTGTTTCGTCGAAATAACGCTCTAACTTACCAAGCTTTTTCTCTACGTATTCCCTAATTGCTGGAGTCACCTCAATGTTTTCACCGCGAATGTTATACATCATGTTCGAACTCCTCCTTTAATCCATTGCTATACCTCTACAATTCTACAATACCCGACACAATCCCTTCCTAAACTATTAAAATTTTTTGAAAATTTAGTGAAAATTTATGGAACCTGAGAAAAGTTTATGAAAAAACCAAAAAAATAGACCTTCTTCATAAGAAGAAGGGTTGTATTTTTTTACGCAGAATTAATTTTTTTTATCGTAAAACATCCCATCAAACGTTTTTATTTCGTAAGGGTTTACATAGCTGTTATTATGCTTTTTTTTCGCTTTTAGCAAACGGAGATCTACCATAATTTGATGCCGAATTAAGATGAGTTTTTGATCAATTTCCTTATTCATTTCGACAATTTTCTTACCCATCGATTCATTATCCCTATTTTTTGGCGGCAGTTTTTCTATGAGGTCACGTCTTTTTAATAGAAGATACTCTAACTTTTGAATACCTTCTTCTCGATTTTTGTCAGAAAATGTTTGAATAAGCCGATAAATCTCATCCGTTAGCTGATATAGGTCGTTAATCATCTTTATGCTTGACCGCCGCTTCCATGGACTTGCTGGCGGTGAAGCTGCACAACTTGCTTCCACGTATCGCGAAATTCTGTTACATATTGTTCGGCTTCATCCAAGCTTGCTGTGTCATTTTTTGTATTTGCTTCAATTAAACACTGGTTAATATAGTCATACATAGCCATCATAGACTTAGCAACTTGCACGTTTGTATCAAGAGTAATCATTAATTCTTGAATAATATTTTGTGCCTTTAACAGATTCGTATTTTTCAGCTCAATATTTTTTTCCTGTATGCCTGTTCGTGCAAGTTTGATAAATTTTAAACACCCGTTATACAGCATAAGCGTTAACTCTCCTGGAGAAGCAGTCTGAACAGCTCCTTGCTGATACGCTTGATATGGATTATTTGCTGCCATAAACGTTCACTCCTTCTTAACTAAAATATTGCGATAACTGCGCGCTTTGAGCATTTGCATTTTGAATGGCTTTTTCCATTGCTGTAAACTGCCGATAATACCGGTCCTCTACCTGTGTGAGCCTGCTTTCAAAACTAGTAATTTGGCTGTTTACGCTTTTTAAATTCCGCCCAAGCAAAAATTGTTCACTTGTCCACGTTGAACGGCCAGCGCGCTGCTCAACTTTGGATACGGTTTGAGTAATCGTATCTCGTAAACGTCGTACAATCCCTTTTTCACTTGTTGTACTTCCACTTTTCATAAATAAATCCATGACAGACTGCGGATCTTTTTCAATTGCTTCTTTTAATTTAGTTCCATCGCCTTCTATGACTAGCTTGCCTCGATCGCTATAGTTTGCACTAGTTGAAATACCGATGTCGGTTAGCTGCGAAAATGCTCCGCTCACTCCTGATACAGAGGCATACCAGTTGGAACGCATTTGGTTTAGGCCGCTTGATAGAATTGAGTCTCCTTTTAACAAACCGCTTTTTGCCTTATCATCCCACTGCTCAGCTTGTTTATCCGTTAGTTTTTCTCTTTCTTCATCAGTCAAAGGCTGATAGTTTCGGTCTCTTTCTTCCGTGATCTTTCCATTAATTTTCTCAATCAGTTCATTGTATTTGGTCACCAAATCTTTAATTGTATCAAATACTTTTTGCGTATCATTGCTTACGTTAACGCGCACATCTCCTGTGAAATTGTTTTGAAGGGTATAGGTAACGCCTCCCGTTGTAAATGTATTGGACTTACGAGTTGTTTCTAGACCGTTTAGCGTAAATTTTGCATCTGTTCCTTTGGCATTACCGGCGAGCTGTAAAAAGCCCGTCAAAAATCCTCCTAAAAAAACCATGTTTGAACCATCCGCACTATCAGCAGAAGATAAATTTCCCGTATCTTTACGAGTCATGACAACTTTATTTGTTCCTTCATCGAAAAAGGCTGAAATGCCTGCTTTTGAATTGCTGATTTGTGTAAGAACGGTATTTAATGAGGTGGAACCGTCAAACTCAAATGATGTACTGCCATCTTTATTATCACCCGTTGCTTTACCGTTGCTGTCATAAGTTGTAATAGAAAAGTTCAATACATTTTGCTGATACGAGAACGCTTCAATTGTGCTGCCGCTTGTTAATGTGGTACCAAATGTCATTTCACCTGTGTCTGCGTTAATAAATACTTCATTAGGATCTACTGTTCCTGCCTCAGTTCCTATTCTCACGCTATAACTGTTAGTCACACCTCCGGTGGTAACAGAGATAGACTGCAGAGTATTCCCTTCAGAAAGAGACCCTTTGGCTAGTTTTACTGTACTAGTATCAGCACTTAACGCTATAGCAGCTTGATCAATTGTTTTTTTAGTCCACATTCCTGTTCCCATCGAACCCCGTTGAGACCACAAGCTTTTCGTCGGATCAATACTAGAAGCAATACTGTTAGCGCTAATACTCTGCGCAGCAGTCGCCATTGTCACGTTTGAAAGAGTATAAGAAGCATTTGCTGCTGAGGAAGTAGCTGCTGCTTTTACTTTCGTTTCATCTGCTGAAGATACCGTTTTAGACGAATAAGAAGACTGCAAGGTCATATTAAAAGCGAGATTATTAAAGTCTGATAGAAGCAAGTTCATTGAGCGATAATCATCTCGCTGCCACTCTAACGTTTGCTTTTGTTTTTTCATTTTATCGATAGGCATTCGTTCAGCCTTCATTAAATCACTAACGATTTGATCAATATCCATTCCGCTTGCTAACCCACTTACTCTTACCACTTAGCATCACCACCGTTTTTTATTCATCTATTCATCAACTGTTAGCCATAAAATATGAGTACATTTTTTCAGATTTTCTTATTCGTTCATAGGTTCAACACTTCTTTATTTTGTATCGGTAAAACAAACATTTTTTTCATAGGTCAAATGGTGCAAGATAGAAAAAGCTCACTTATTTTTCTATAATAAGTGAGCTTTTTATTATTGGCCAAACAAGTTCAGTTTCTGGGATAAATCTCTTTGAATATCCTTAGGAATAAGGTACGGTGCTAGATTTATAATATCTCGTAACGAATCAATAGTTACAGAGGCAGATAAATTTATATATTCATCCGTTGTATCTGCTTGCTCAAACGAAATCGAATCTGGCAAATTATTGAGCAGAGTAATTTCATTCATTTCTTTATCGACCGTGACATCAGAAGCCTTATCAATATTTAAGCGATCCCATATAAGAGACATCGGAATCGGCATTCTTCCTAGATGCACGCTATTCACCTTTAAAACAAGCTTTCCATTTTCGGCATTTGGTGTTACGTCAACTACAAACTGTGATTCCATAAAAGATACTACATGTTTATTAATATAAAATTTTATATGTTCTGGAAGCAACTCGGCTTCTGCTCCGTCAATCGTTTCATCATTTTCGTAAAGGTAGCTGCGCAAATAATCATTAACATCGCTCTCGCTTAATCGGTATCCTAAAATAGGAGAGCCTCCGTTCAGTTCTAGCGACGTCGCATGAGCGGACTTTTCTTTTGCCAGTGAAGATAATGAAGCAGTCTGATCAAGTTTTTCAATATTTCTGACGGGACTAATAAAAAAATACAACCCAACTAAAAGGATAATAAATAGAAAAATAACAGCTATAAATTTTCTCAAACACACGCACCCTCTCAAACATTCTTCTTGGAATATAATACCGATTTCTCTTTTATCATACAAGATAAATAAGATGTATGTCGAAAACTTGTATAAAATGTACGTATATCCCCGACATCCCAAATGGCGAATAAGTCTATATCGAACAAATCAAGTCTATTTTGACTTAAAATACGTCAATTTTAGTAACTTAAAGTCGATTTTTATAGGAATTTGATAATTGGCACACTTCTTGCTTATTATAAAGGTAAGGGGAGGAATTTCTATTTATATTTTCAGAATTTACTTTATTTTCTAATAGTCTTTCGATAATTTTAAAGGAGTGAATACGATGGGAAACAAAACAGAATCACACGGAAAGTTAAAGCAACGTCACGTTTCCATGATTTCCATTGCAGGTATTATCGGAGCCGGCTTGTTTGTAGGAAGCGGATCCGTTATTAACGCAACAGGCCCAGCAGCAGTAGTTTCATATGCAGCAGCCGGACTGCTAGTCGTTCTATTGATGCGTATGCTCGGTGAGATGGCTATGGTAAACCCAGATAAAGGCTCATTCGCAACATATGCTCAGCAAGGAATTGGCGCGTGGGCAGGTTATGCTGTTGGATGGCTTTACTGGTTTTTCTGGCTAATTGTAATTGCGATTGAAGCCACTGCAGGAGGAGCAATTGTTCATGAATGGCTCCCTTCCGTACCAATTTGGCTTTTAAGCTTAATCTTAACCTTTGCATTAACTTTAACAAACTTGTTCTCTGTCAAATCATTTGGAGAATTTGAATATTGGTTTGCTATGATTAAAATTGTGGCAATCGTTGCTTTTATGGGAATCGGTTTAGCTATTATTTTCGGATTAATCCCAGGTACATCTTCACCTGGTCTAGCTAATTTAACGGGCCACGGAGGCTTTATGCCAAAAGGTACGAACTCTATCTTTTTAGGAGTTATTACCGTTATTTTCTCTTATTTCGGAGCTGAAATTGCGGCTATTGCAGCTAGTGAATCAGAAAATCCAGCAAAAGCTATCACAACTGCTATTCGTAGTGTCGTATGGCGAATTTTAATTTTCTATATTGGTTCAGTTGCTATTTTAGTAACTCTTTTACCTTGGAACTCAGCTGATTTACTAAAAAGTCCATATGTAACAATGTTGGAAATGGTCAATATCCCAGCAGCTGCACAAATTATGAATTTAGTCGTATTAGTATCCGTTTTGTCTTGCTTGAACTCTGCTTTGTATACGAACTCACGAATGATTTTATCATTAGCTCAAAAAGGACAAGCTCCTCGCGCTTTAGCAAAAGTAAGCAAATCAGGCGTGCCGGCAAGAGCTGTATGGATTAGCACAGCTGCCGCATATGTATGTGCTATCTTTAGCTTCGTTTCGCCGGATAAACTCTTTTTATTCTTAGTTAATGCATCAGGAGCCATCGCTCTTATTGTATATTTAGCTATCGCTATTTCTCACTTACGCCTGCGTAAGAAAATGAATCGAGCCAACCAGCCAATTAAAGGGATGAAAATGTGGTTGTTCCCGTATTTAACATACGTAACAATTGCTGTTATTACCGTGATCTTCTTATCAATGGCATTTATTGATTCGATGCGCTCACAGTTTTTCTTAACTCTTGGATTAACCGCTGTGGTTCTTCTTTCATACTCGTTCATCAAAAAAACAAACAACAAGCGACCTGACGATCAATTTTCCGAGTCAGAAAATATTGCAAAATAAAAAAGCCGCAGATGCGGCTTTTTTATTTTGCTTTTGATTATTTCTCAACCGATATGTCACGATGAAGATTTCGAAGCGGTTGAGGAGGGCAAATACGTCGCGTCGCGTAAGAAACGATAAAAATAGTTAACAACCCGCCTATCATCGCAAATGTACGAAACGGAAACATGACCACTCCGTCTTCAATCATCGGATACGGAAGCAGCGCTTTTAAATGAAGCAGCGGTTCTCCTCCACCTATTCGAAGAACAAGAGACACAATAAACCCAGCCAAAGATCCGTACCAGTTAGCTCCTTTAAAGAATAAAGCACAAACCAACTGCGGAAAAAGTATGCAATACACGAGGTCCCCTGATAAATACCATAAAGAGTAGACACTCTCAGAGTTTAAAGCAATTAGAGTTGCTCCCGTGCCAATGATAATGATAGAACGTTTAATAACTTTATCTAACTGCGCCTGTGTCGCATTTGGTTTTACAATCGGACGATACACGTTCCAGGCTGCCATCCCCGAAGCTGAAAGTAACGAAGCCGCTACTGCAGCCATGACGGCAGCAGCTAGTCCTCCAAGTGCAATCGCTCCTACTAAATCAGGCGTTAGATATTTAAATACATACGTTAAAATCATGGACGCGCTCTCAGGGCTTGACGCTCCAAATGAAGACCAGTCTGCACTATAACCTATCATCCCTATTAAAGTTGGAGGTAAGGCCGCTAACGCGCAAAAGATGCCGGCTGTAATAGATAGCCACATTGCTGCTTTTTCATTTTTAGCAGATAACACGCGCTGAAAATAAATTTGCCATGGAATACCACCAAAAATAAGTAAAAATGTGCTATCCCACCATTGCCAATATGTATTTCCCCATTTCGGATCTTCCCAGCCTTTTAATGGAGGAAATAAATGAAGAGAACCAGTCATACCTTCTGAATAAGTGGAAAAAACGGCTCCCACCCCTCCCGTATTCGAAAATGCAAAGGGAAGCACCAGAAATAGTCCTAAAAACATAATAGAAAGCTGTAAGATATCGGTATGTGCTACTGCCCACAGGCCGCCAATCACGGTGTATGCAATGGCAATAAGTGCGGAAAGAATGATGGAAATTGAAAAACTGAGGCCTAAAATCACACCGAATGTTGTTCCTAAAGCAGTTAAGATAGCTGCGCTCCAAAACAGCTCTCCCAGTATAGCCGGAAAATAAAGAACCGTAGCCATTTTCTTACCAAAACGAGATTCTAGAGGATCGAGCATTGTCATAAACTCAAATCTTCTCATCTTTCTAGCAAAAAAGATACCGCCTAAAATCAAGCTGATTGAATAACACCATGGCGCTTGCGTCCATGTCAGCCCTGAGGAATAAACGGTTTCGGCCGTTCCAGCAATATACCCTCCACCTACCCAAGTGGCGGTCATTGTGAACATCGAAATCCATAGCGGCATAGATCTTCCTGCAACAAGCATATCATCTGATTTTCCTTTTTTACTTGCAGCGGCTCGAGCACCAATAAAATAAATAACACCATACATAATGAACATTAAAATGAGGCCTGGCCAATAGAGATCTGGATTATAGAGAGAATAGATAAATGCGACAACCATAAAGATGGAAAATCCTATAATAGTTGTCCATAAGGGGGTTAGTAGACGGTTGTTCCTGTTTGATTTCCCTGAAAAGTCAGAAGTCTCATTCGACTTTTCAGGCCTGGCTTGTTGTGTGTCTGAACGAAATGGCTTTTTAGCATTTTGCATCGTCTCACATCCTTTAAATTGATAAAGAAATCTAAAGACATAATTGTCCTCTATTCCTTTTTCCTACCAGCATACAATTAAACCTAAAAATAGATTTTTTAGAATAAAATACAAATAGTTGGATTATAAATGCCAATGCGAAGGGGAGAAATTACGTTTATATAATTATATTAAAATAATTTAAATTGACCTTTTTTATTATTTCACTAAGAAATCATAATTATTTTCATCTTCCATCTAAACTCCTTTCTTAATTTCCACATTCAAAATCCTTTGTTTTTCAAGGTTTGTATGCAAGCAGATATAGTACTATGGTTAATATATCTGAATGTTTAGGATATTGTCAAAAAAGTTTGAGGGTTTTCATATAAAAAAAGAATAATATTCTCATAGCTCATACACAAAAAAACCTTTTGTATCAAGGGACATAGCAATCAGTGATTTTTTATCACTTTTTGTTAAATTTTTTCTTAATATCCGAATGATTAGTCTTTTACAGAGAAGATAATCTAATAAATTCAGAACATTTAGAGTTTTAGGATTTGACTAAATTAAATAACCGATGCTATAATTCGAATTGTTAAGAACGTTAAATATAAATTTAACAAATTCTATTATTTGGAGGTCGATGCTATTGGAACAAACACTTACGCTTGAAAAAATGCACATAAACGGCGAATGGGTTGAAGCACGCAGCGGCGAGAAAAGAGAGATTATAAATCCTTTTAATCAAGAGGTTATCGCTGTCGTTACAGAAGGAAATCGTGCTGATACTGTAGAAGCTATTGAAGCAGCTAGAAAAGCTTTTGATGCAGGTGAATGGTCTAAATTTACAGCGGTCCAAAGAGGTTCTTTACTATTTAAAGTAGCGGAAGAAATTCGTAATGATCGTGAAGAACTCGCTAAACTTGAAACCTTAAATACTGGAAAAACCCTCGTTGAAAGTCTGGCAGACATGGATGGGATTGCTGATGTCTTTCAATACTATGCTGGATTAGCAGATAAAGATGGTGGACAAATGATTGAGTCACCTAATCCCGATTCTGTTAGCCGCGTTGTCCGCGAACCTGTAGGTGTATGCAGCCAAATTACTCCTTGGAATTACCCTTTATTGCAAGCCTCTTGGAAATTGGCTCCGGCACTTGCTGCTGGGAATACAATTGTTATTAAACCAAGCGAAATCACCCCTTTAACAACTATTCATATGACGAAAATTTTTGAAAGAGTTGGCTTTCCAGCAGGCGTCATTAACATTGTACTCGGCCCGGGTGCGACGGTTGGACAAGAAATGGCAGAAAGTCACTTAGTAGATTTAGTTTCCTTTACAGGTGGCGGTGTATCTGGACGTAAAGTCATGCAGGCTGCCGCAGGCAACTTTAAAAAAATCGCTCTTGAACTCGGTGGGAAAAATCCGAATATCGTCTTTGCTGATGCTGACTTTGACACTGCGGTTGACTATGCATTAAATGCGGTCTTCTTTCATGCTGGTCAAGTTTGTTCAGCTGGTGCGAGATTACTCGTTCAAGATGATATTCACGATAAATTTATTTCAGCAGTTATTGAACAAGCCAAAAAAATTAAGCTAGGAGACGGCATGGACGAAGCCACTCAAATGGGACCCGTTATCTCAAAAGAGCATCTAGCTAAAGTAGAGCATTACATTGAGCTTGGCAAACAAGAAGGTGCTTCCCTTGTTTTAGGAGGCAAACGTCCAACTCAAGAGTCTTTACAAAAAGGTTTATTCATTGAACCAACTATTTTCACAGACTGTCATGGAGATATGAAAGTTGTCCAAGAAGAGTCATTTGGTCCAATTATGACCATTGAGCGCTTCAGCACCGAAGAAGAAGCGGTGGCACTTGCTAACGATACAATCTATGGATTAGCTGGAGCCGTTTGGACAAGTGATATGAATCGAGCTGAACGTGTAGTAAAAGCACTCCGTATGGGAACAACTTGGATTAACGATTATCATCCCTACTTCCCGCAGGCTCCTTGGGGAGGATATAAGCAATCTGGGATTGGAAGAGAGCTTAGCCACATTGGGCTAGAAGAATATACGGAAATTAAACATATTTATACGAATACAAATCCACAGCCAATGCGCTGGTTTCAATAAAATTCAAGGGGGAATGTAAAGATGTTTATGCGATTTGAAAGAATGGAACGTTTAAAAAGTTTTGAGATGCCAACGGTTGTAAAACATGGAATTGGTGCTGTTAAGCATACTGGAGAAGAAGTAAAAAACCTAGGTGTATCTAAGGTTTTACTAGTAACAGATCCTGGTGTAAAAAAAGTAGGCTTAGCAGACCCTGTAATCGCTAGTTTAAAAGAAGCGGACGTAGACGTTATTTTATTTGACCAAGTAGAAGCCAACCCTTCTATTCACGTAGTAGCAGACGGCACAAAAATGTACAAAGAAAATGGATGCAACGGATTAGTAGCTGTTGGAGGCGGAAGCTCAATGGATACGGCAAAAGCTATTGGTGTAGAAGTAGCTCATAATGCTCCCGTCTTAGATTATGAAGCAGCTGAAGGAAAAAAACCTTTAACAAAACGTATTCCTCCTTTAACAACCATTCCTACAACTGCGGGTACAGGAAGTGAAGTCACACAATGGGCTGTCATTACAGATCCTGTTCGTGAGTTTAAGTTTAATACAGGTGGACCTTTAATTGCTGCTCACTTAACAATTATTGATCCAGAACTGCACGTATCTATGCCTTCACATATTACGGCCGGTACAGGAATTGACGCATTAGCTCATGCAATTGAATGTTATACATGTCACTTTGCACAACCAATGACAGACTCTGTTGCTTTATTGGCTATTGAGTACGTTGGAAAATACTTACGACGTGCAGTTGCAAATGGACAGGACATCGAAGCACGCTATGGAATGGCGCATGCGGCTATGCTTGCTGGCCTTTCATATGGAAGTGAATCTGCAGGAGCAGCTCACGCGATGGCACAAACATTAGGAGGCATTTATCCAATTGCCCATGGCCCTTGCGTAGCAGCTATGCTAGGTCCTGTAATGGAATATAACTGGATGGGCGAGCCTGAAAAATTTGCGCGCATAGCTCAAGCTTTAGGAGTTAATACACATGAATTAACGCTTGAAGAAGCAGCTCAAGCAGCTGTTCGTGAAGTATATCAACTAGTTAAAGATGTACAAATCCCTTCTTTAGAAGAACAAGGTGTTCCAAAAGAAGCAGTTTCTCGCTTAGCTCAAGAAGCATTTAATGATCCACAAACGGTTGGTAACCCTCGTGATCTAACTGTAAAAAGTTACGAATGGATTTATAATCGCTGTTTTGAAGCTACACCATTAACCGTATAAAAATAATAAAAAGGCTGTTGATTTTTCAACAGCCTTTTTTATTTACTCTTTCGCTAATTCTTCATTTAAAATATCGATGATTCTTCGGTCGTCAAAAACTTTTACTACTTTTTTCAAGAAATGATAATAATGTTTGGACTCTATAATCTGCGCTAAATTACGCTTTGCTTTTACTGCGATCTCCTCAGGTACATCTTCATCATTTAAGAGAATCTGCAGCTTGTTTTCTGCTTCTTCGATTGCCTCTAAATTAACTGAAATTTCTCTTTGCCACTTCTTACAGAAAAATGAAAAAAAGGACTTAGAAAAATCTTTTTCTGCTTCATATAAGTCTTTTCGAACGCCTTTTTTCCACACTTTGTGAACCATATCAATATTTTGCAGTGAACGAATGGATGTACTCATCGTTGGTTTACTCATACCCAATTCTTCACTCATTTGATCTAACGTAACCGGCTCATCCATAAAATAAAGCATGCCATACAGCCTTCCTACTGAAGGTGTGACACCATATAAATCCATCGTATCAGCTAAAGCGCTGACAACCACATCTTCTGCTTCTTTTAATAAATCATGATACTCTTGAACATCACTCATTTACTCTTCTCCTCTTTTGTTAAATTTATTTGAATTATACTTAATAAATTTAATGATACACGATAAAAAGGAAAAAAACAGAAATTCAGTTCAATTTTTTGATAAAAAAAGAAGCCTTCTCTTAAAGAGAAAGGCTTAAGACATAGTGGGGAATACTATATGTTTATCTTTCCCGATTTAGATATTATTTATACCGTATATTTTTGATTATTTTCAAACTGATCGTTTTATTTCTTTTTCGGTAATTGTTTCAGCATATCAATAGCATGTAATGTAATTTGAGAAGCACTTTTATTTTCGTTACGTATTTCTTCATAAATCTCTTGTCTATGAATATCTACAGACTTTGGAGCTTGAATTCCTAACTTTACTTGATCACCATTAACTGCAAGGACGGTCACTTCAATTTCATCACCTATTTTGATTGTTTCATTTAACTTTCGTGTTAAAACAAGCATGGACTCACTCCTTATCTATTCCTCTTACTCAAATAACCTGTGCTTCGTTTCGTAAGCTGTATTCATTAAAATCACTTGCTTAGCAAGCTGTTGCTTTGTATTAATAATAACAGGAGCCTGCAAATTAGCTGTTATATTTTCCACAGAATCTGACATCGTAAGCAATACGTAAACAGCTGCATCTTCCGCCTGTTGTAATTGAAGCTTTTCGATTTCCTGAGGTTCTAGTTGAAAATCATAATCTAAAAAAAACTGAAATGGATCCGTGATAATAAAAGCTAATTCTTTGGTTTGAATAGACTGCAGAACTTGGAAAGCTTCGGCTTCGGGAAGTGGTAAAATAACGAATTCAGTTTCTTCCAAAAAACCTGGAATCCCTTGATTGAATGTCAGTGTTTGCTGATTATCTATTTCTATATCTCCATGGTAGCTTGTTGAAATTTTCATCTCATCACACCTTTGTTAATTGATTTTTTCTTGTTATCTTTTTCCATTGTAAAAAAGTTCCTTCTGTTTAGAAGGAACTTTTTAACGCAAGAAATCTAGCAGCGTAGGCTGAATAATTTGAGCCCCTACTCCCAAAGCAGCACGATGTACGCTTTCTTGTACGGTTAAATCCGTAATGACTTTTTCAATATCTGCATCTTCATTATTTGAAAGCATCTTAGTAGCCGTAATTTCCTGTGAATCAAGGCGGTTTTCGATCAGCTCAAGCCGATTGCTCCTTGCTCCCAATTCAGATCGCTCCGCTAATAGCGTAGACAGCTGCGTATCTACCTTTGTAGAGAGATCTTTTAGTGAGTTGACATCGTTTTGTTCAAAAGCTGTTTGAACATTGTTCATTAAGTCGAATGCACCTTGTCCAAAAATGTTTTCAGGATGAATATTGACTCTCAGCTGGATACCTTTTGATACTTCAACTGAAAAAGGATCCAGGTTAATGTTCGATTCTATTATACCGCTTGCATTCTCACTTATAGGCGGTGCTCCTACATTTACACCGTTAAAGATATAGTTTCCTGCCACCTGCGTATTCCCTACTTGCATATAATCCAGCTTTAACTGTTCAATTTCACGTGCAATTGCTTGGCGATCATCACTTTCATTCGTATCGTTTAACCCTTGCACGACCAGCTCTTTGGTGCGCTGAAGAATGGAGTTGACTTGTTCAAGTCCAGATTCTGAACTATCAAACCAAGACTGAGCTTCTGTTAAATTACGTTTATATTGATTTACTTCAGAAAGATTCGAACGATAAGCCATTCCTTTAGTAGCCACTACCGGATCATCTGAAGGACGAGTAATTTTCTTCCCCGTTGATAATTGGTTTTGAAGTGTTTCCAGCTTATTATAGCTATTGCTAATCTGTTTTAACGAATTAGCCGCTAACATTCCTTGTGTGACACGCATCTTTACCTTCCTCCAGTTCCAAGACCGTTTACAATTTTATCAAGCATTTCATCAATCATAGTCACCATACGGGCACTAGCGTTATATGCATGCTGAAACTGAATCATATTGGTCATCTCTTCATCTAATGAAACTGCACTGGTAGACTGGCGCCTTTGCTCCACAGCTCCCTGGAGAGTTTCTGAATTGCTTTTTAAGCGGTTGGCTTGTTGGGCATCTACTGACATTTGGCCAATAACAGATTGATAAAAGCCATCTAGGGAAACAGCTTCATTCCCGGAATTAATAAGCACCTTTTGACGAAATTGAGACAATAGCTGAGCATTTTGTCCATCTCCTTTGCGGCCAGTTCCATCATCTCCAGAAGAGGCCGAAGAAGCAGCTGCAATATTGTTTGTGTTTTGTTTGATTTTATCAGCAATAACAATTCCAGTTGCAGCCCCTTCTTTCTGAGAAATCTCATTAAAAAAGGACATACCAGTTTCACCGTCTAGCGTGACACCTTGTTGGTGCTTATCATTAAACCAGTTCACAAACTCATATGCCATTTCATCTAAATCATTAATCATTGAAGCGTAAACACCTGTTTTATTACCACTATTATCTATATATCCAGAAGCCTCAATTAACCCTTTAAGTTTTCCTTGAGGAAATGACTCGGGATTTCGTATCTCATCCCCTATATGAATTTCCGTTACATAGGAATCTTGATTTGTTGTCAAACTGATGGCATTTACTTGATGAGTTTTTCCATCTAAAAGAGTAATAGGCCCTTGAGACGTTTGAAGCTGAACCGTTACCACTCCTTCTGACGTTGCAGAAGCGTTCCCGCTGCTTTTTGTATACTCTAAAGAAACCGGCATAAATTTAGAAATCTCATCTAACAGCCGATCTCTTTCATCATACAAATCATTAGGCAAATAGCCATTCGGTTCTACCTTTTGTATCTGTTGGTTCACGTTATTTATTTGCTCTAGCAAAGAATTCACTTGTGTTACGGCTACGTCACGCTCGTTTTGCAAATCACCTTGAATCGTTTTTAGAGAAGTAGATAAATAAGAGAAAGTATCGCCTACTGCTTCAGCTCGTTCAATCATAACAGACCTGGCTCCTGCTTCTGAAGGGTGTGAAGCTACATCTTGAATGGATTCAAAAAGTTGATTAAAAACAGCTGAAAGTCCATCTTCAGTAGGTTCATTCATAATTTCCTCCATTTTTTCAAGAGCACCAGCGCGCGCATCCCAATACTCCACTTTAATGGTTTCATCTCGATACTGGGTATCTAAAAATGTATCACGTATTCGCTCTACCGTGCTGGCTTCTACTCCCATTCCTATTTGACCCGCAGTTCCAGTCTGATTCATCCCTGGGGCTGGATAAGCTGGGAACGTTTCTAAACTTACTCGCTGACGCGTATAGCCCGGCGTATTTGCATTAGATACGTTATGGCCAATCGTGTAAAGAGCCGCTTGTTGGGCATCCATTCCTCGCTTAGCCACCTGCAAACCATGAAATGTTGAACTCATTCTGCTTTCCTCCGTTCTTTATGCCTTCGAATTAAAAATAGAATTGGACTGAAACGATCTATTATTTGTTTTTGTGTAATTGAACGAATCCTCTCGTTTCGATGGAACAAGAAGGTCTAGTTCGGTATGAATCAGCTGCAAAGACTGTGTAAGCAGCTGATTGTTCAAGTCATTTGCATACTTTATATCTTGAATTATATCTATTAGCTGTTTTTGAAAGGGTATCAAGATGGAGTATTCAGAGAATGAGCCTGCTATTTCTTCAATGGAGCGAGCAGCATGTCCGCTTTTTTCCATCGCTTCTATACGTTTTGTTTCCAGTGCAGAAATAGCAGCTATATGAGATTGCTCTTTTTGCAAAGAAGCCGTGAGTGCCTTTACATCTTGTTTAATAATAAAATTTGTTTTCTCTTTAACAATGACAGACAAACTTTTGTGAAGCGTTACTTGTTTTTCTAGGATCGTTTGAATTTCTTGCACGTTCAATCAATGTCAGTCCTTTTATTTTTTATAGAAATCTACAATACTTTTAGCAATTTCTTTTCCGTTAATTTCGTACGTTCCGCTGTTAATTTGCTGTTTTAGTTTCTCCAATTTTTCAAGTCTTTCTGGAGATGGTTCATTTCCCTGAAGTTTCTTCGCCTCAGATGAAATATGAATCTGATCTTGTGAATTCTTTTTAGAGACCTGTTCTGTTTTTTCTGATTGTTTTTTGTACGGATTTATTCCAAATAAGTTCGATGGGTTAATCTTCATCTCTCTCACCTCTTTTTATATTTGTATCCGTTATCTCTATTCATTATATCGGAATTTCCATCTAAACCTTTAGCATCGGCAAGGAAGTTGAGACCATTTTCACAGTCCTCCTTAAACATAGGTCTATAGATAGAGGACGTGCAAACACTCAGCACACTTTTACTCTTTTTTCCTTTCGTTAGAACGATAGGTGGGACGCGTCAGCTCTTCATTTGAACGAATCATCTCACGATTATGCTTTTCTAAACCATGTTTAATTTCTTGAGAGCATGAATGACAAAGTTTACCTTCTCGAATCTGAGCGTTGCATTGCATGCATGGATAGCTTATATTTGGAAAATTAGTTAGCACTAAGCGACCTTGTCGAATAAATTGGTGAATTAACGAATCTGAAACGCCCGTTTCTTTCATCACTTCGTAAGTCGTTGCTGTACGATTTGCTCGTTTCTTTAAGAATGAAGAAACACGTTGAAACAGAGCTTCTTCTTTGTCAAAACATGATTTACATATGTTTATTGATCCACTTTTTACAAATAAATGACCGCATTCCCTGCAATTATCTAACGTTCCCATATTCGAAACTCCTCATTTGTTTTTTATTTTACTATCGGTCAAAGTTTTAAATTATACATCTTCATGCACGAATTAAAGTGAGCGAACGAACTGAACGTGCACCAGCTTCCTGCAAGCAATTTGCCGCTTGGCGCACGGTTGCTCCTGTTGTATAAATGTCATCAATCAAGAGAAATTCTTGATTCGTAACCATTGAGGAATCGACTACTTTAAATTCCAGCCTTTCTGCCAGCCGACTTCGCCTATTTTTTTTTGATTGCTTTGTTCCTGAACAGCGAACAAGAGGCATTTCTATGTTGTCACTGATCAGTTCAGCTAGCGCTAAAGATTGGTTAAACCCTCTCTCATATAATCTCTCGTCCGTTAAAGGTATAGGAACTAGTATAGCTTTTGGATTACATTCTTTTTTATAGAACTTATACCACTGCTCCTTGAATGCTTGGATAATTTCATAATCTCCTTGAAATTTAAAACGTTCTATTATGCTTTGCATAAAATCATTGTACGTATAAAGAGAACGGTTAAAAAAAGAAGCATCATTCCATTTCTGACAGTCCATACATGTGTCTAGCTCATAATGAGAAGGAGCCAGGTCTCCAAGAGAACGGCCGCATCCTCTGCAAATGCTACTGGTGATGATGGGACATCTTTGCAAGCAAACAGCGCAAATCCTGTCCGTTGAAGAAGGTTTTAACAATGACCTCCAATCGAAAGAAGAGACAAGAGGTTCAAAACAAATCAGACATATTGTCATTGATCAATCAGCCCTTCCTTATAAGCTAGAGCATTCATATATTCAATATGTTCTTTTGCTTTTCGCATAGACAGAGACTGCCCATAATGAAAAAAGACCACGTCTCCTGTTGGAAATTGAGCGCTCCTCCCTACTCTTCCTGAAATTTGAACAAGAGCACTTTCAGTAAAAATCGTTTCTTCTGCTCCCAATACTGCAACATCTATGTTGGGAACCGTTACGCCTCGCTCTAATATTGTTGTCGTTACTAAAATAACTAGCTGTCCTTCTCTAAATTTCATTACTTTTTCTTTTCGCTGGGAATCTTCAGCATGGACACCGTCTACCTTTTCGGTCAGCTTTCGAATCATGTCTGTGATGGGAGCAATCCACTTAATTTGCGGGACGAAGATAAAGCATTGTTTTCCTTCCTCTATTCTTTTTTTCAGCCATTTCTCAACATTAGCAGGCAAAGTATCTGTTTTCATTTTTTTCTTCCAATTGCCACACCGTTCAAATCGAGGAACAGGAATAAGCATTCGGTGATAGCGGGCTGGAATTTTAACTACTTGTTTTTTTCCTTGCTCAACTTCTTTTTTTAATGATTCACTTGGAGTCGCTGTTAAATAAATCTTTGATGCAGCGTGTTTAGCTGCTTTTGCAACAGCATAGTGCAGCATAGGCTCTGTCGAATACGGGAATGCATCTACTTCGTCAATAATCAGCACATCGAATGCTTGATAATAATGCAGAAGTTGATGAGTGGTGGAAATAATAAGAGAGGATTCATGAAAACGGTCTTCGCTGCCTCCATACATAGCCAGCACAGACATATCCGGAAATGCCGATTGAATTCTTGGCTTTAACTCAATAACCACATCTGTTCTTGGAGTAGCAATACAGACTTTCTTTCCGCTGTTCAACGCTGATTCAATACCTTTAAATAAAATTTCCGTTTTTCCTGCTCCGCAAACAGCCCAAATTAACAGCTCTTCATCCTTTTTTATAGCTTGAATGAGTTCATTTGAAGCACGTTCTTGAGCTTTAGACAGCGTTCCTTTCCAATTCATCACGCTGCTTTTTGGCAGGACATTGCTTGCTGGTCCTTCCCAGTTTATAAAGGGTGTGCACTCACTTACTTTGCCCATTACAATACATGCTCGGCAATAGTAGCACTCCTGGTGACATCTACTGCATGGAAATGAAGCAAAATAAAAGGGACTATCACTTCCACACCGGTTGCATTTATATCCGTTTTCTTTCTGGGTAAGTGCTTTTTGATAGGAAATATATCCGTTTAGATAATGTTCATGAATGAGGGATAAAGGATAGGGAGTCTGAGTTAGTAGAAGCTGCTTTCCGCTTAGAGAGCGCTGAAGGCCTAAAGAGTAGGAGTATGAAGGATTTAAAGGTGGAGTTCTCCACGTATCGATTTTTGAGAGAGGAAAAGCAGCTAGGCTAGGTACTTGAACGGGATTTAGCAATTCTTGTTTAACAGTAAAAAGCATATCTTCATTCCTTTCCATGTTTATCGTACACATCTATATACGCAAAAAAAGGTGTTTTTTCCTGCAAAAAAACCAAATCAAATGATTTGGTTTTCGATTACTTTTTATACCAGCCTATACCGATGGCACCTTCACCTAAATGTGTGCCAATGACAGCGCCAAAATATGAAAGACTCCATTCAATATGAGGATATTCTTGTTCTAAGTCTCGTTGAATTTCTTTTGCTTCATTTTCACGATTAGAATGAATAACTACAGCCTTCATAGGTACATTTTCTTTTGCATCCTCATCAAGAAGCTCCGTGATTCGTTTTAACGCTCGCTTACGCGTACGAATTTTTTCAAACGGAACAATTTTTTTAGATTCAAAATGTAGCACTGGCTTTACTTGAAGCAGACTGCCGATAATAGCCTGAGCAGCATTTAGGCGACCTCCACGCTGCAAGTGAGATAAATCATCTACCATAAAATACGCACGCATTGATAGTTTCATCTCTTCAAAACGCGCAATGATTTCGTCAGGATGTTTATTTAATTGGACCATTTGGGCTCCTTCAATCGCGTAAAAGCCTTGAACCATACAGCTGATTTCTGAATCAAATACGTGCACATCAAAGTCTTCTACCATGCTACCTGCCGTCAAAGCACCCTGATACGTTCCGCTAATTCCACTAGATAACGTAATAACGATAGCAGCATCGAATTGATCTCGTTTTAACTGTTCAAACAACTCTACAAATTCTCCGATAGCAGGCTGAGAAGTGGTTGGAAGATTTTTTGCTTCTTTAATTTTTTCAAAATATTGATCTGCAGTCATATCTACTTCTTCACGATATGTTTCTTCACCGAAAATAACGCTTAGCGGCACCATATGTATATGATAGTTTGATCGAATTTCCTCTGATATATAGGCGGTACTATCTGTAATAATTGCTGTTTTCATAAGATAGGGATCCATCCTTTGTTATATAAAATAATTTCACTCTATTCTACAACATTTAGGATTAAAATGCATGTAACGAGAGGTTTACCTCTTAGTAAAGGCTCCCTCACGTATACATATTAATTAACAAACCTTGAATTTCTCCAACCCGCTTGAGTAAATTTAAACTGTTTTTTTCTTTTTGAAGGATATCATTTGTCAAGTCAACTAGTTTTGTATCCACTTCTTTCACTAATTTATATACTTTAGTCGTTCCTCTATGATTAAACCCTCTTTCTTCATGCAGTTCAAAACCATTTTTAACGACTTCGTTCATAAACTGCTTCACAAGCGTCTTGTATTTCCGCAAAGAATCAATAGTTTGATTTTTCACTAACTGCTTTCCCTGTTCTTCAATTTTATTTATCACTTGAGTTAAATGTTCATTGGTTAGTTCTTTTTGTTTCTTGGCCATTACTCCTGTAAATGAACCCGAACCACTTACTTCTTTTTCTCTAATGAGATTCACTGAAGAAGAAAGACCGTTAATTCGCTGTACCTCCACTATGTATCTCTCCTTTCTCTGTTAGTATACACTTCATTCAATTTAGACTTTTAGATGCGCCAGCTTGATTAGGTGAAAGTTTAGAGAGGCATCCGATGCGTGGATATAATGATTATCCTCTAGCTAAGAGTGATACTTATATGCTGTTCATAAGAAGACAGCTTGTTTTTTCGGGGCGAAGAGGTAACTTTAGGCGTTGCTTTTAATACTTCATTCCAAACGTTAGAAAGCTTCTTCATCATTTGTTGAACTTCACATAAAATAAACGTATCTTTTTTTAAATTAGCCATAATTAATCGCTCAGACATATAGTTGTAAAGAGTATCTAACTGCTCTGCAATGATACCTGCTTGATATGTTAAGCCAATTCCTAGCCGATATAAAATATCGTTGCACTGTTTAATTTTTTCATTCGCTATAAAATAATCGCTGTGTTGAATTGCTATAACAGCTTCATCAATATTTTGAATAAATTTTTCATACATCATAGCTGTTAGCTCTTGCGGAGATTTATGATAGATTAATTCTTCCGTTATAAAATTCAGCTTCATCACCTTCTTGTCTTCTTTAAATCCGTTTTCTATTTATTTCACTAAAAGCTAACTTTTAAATTTTTAAAGGACACCAGTTGAGGTTCGAATAAATTCTTCTACGGCCTCATATGTATCTGAATGTATTAAAGACCTTCGTTTACAAGAGCATGCATCAACTTGATGAACGTTGGTTTGAGGTATGGATGCTTTCTTCGAAGGTTGTAGAATCCTTAAGATTTCCTTTCTGCTTAAGTGAAGTTGAAGGACGAGTAAATGCGCAAAGGTATCACCCTTCGCCTTCCTAAAAGATATTTTCTACCTTTAACTTATCGGTTGTTTTCCTCTCTCATTAAACATGACTTTTTACCCACAATTTCAAAAAAAGTTATAAAAAGAAAAAAAAAGTCCGATATACCTAGCGGTATATCAGACTTTTGGACTTACCTTACTTCTACCCAACCGTTTTTAATTGCCACAACAACAGCTTGAGTACGATCATTTACATTCATTTTTTGTAAAATATTACTTACATGGTTTTTAACGGTTTTTTCACTAATATATAATGCTTCTCCGATTCCTCGGTTACTTTTACCATCAGCTAACAGTTGTAGCACTTCGCACTCACGACGTGTTAACAAATGTAGTGGACGGCGAATCTCAATTGGTTCGTGCGGATAAGAAGACGATTGTCCTTGAGCTGCTAATCGACGGTACTCTTTTACTAAACTATGTGTTACTTTAGGGTGTAAATATGAACCACCTTCTGCAACTACTTTCACCGCCTCAATTAACGCATCCGCATCCATTTCTTTTAGCAGATAGCCTCGTGCACCTGTTTGTAAGGCATGAGTTACATATGTCTCATCATCATGGATAGATAAGATAATAACTTTAGCGTCCGGATTTACTTCTACAAGCTTTTTCGTAGCTTCTACACCATTTACAGCCGGCATGTTAATATCCATAATTACAACATCAGGTTGATGTTCTTCTACAAGGTCAATAACTTCGCTACCGTCGTCACCTTCTGCAACTACTTCAAAATCTTTTTCGAAATCTAAAATTCTTTTTACTCCTTCACGGAATAATTGGTGATCGTCGATTATGATAATTCTTGTCTGCATGTTTGATTCCTCCCCAAATCGAACAACAAATGTTTTACTCTATACTGACCCCTATTTATATACATATCTCTGCCTTTTTAAGCGGCTATAATCGGTACTTTAATCATAACAAGCGTGCCTTGGTTAATTTTCGAATGAACAGAAATAGTCCCATCTAACAAATCAACACGCTCTTTCATTCCTATTAAGCCGAACGAATTCTCTTTTTTCTCTTCTTGATTAAAACCGCAGCCGTCATCTTTGACAAGCAAAATAGCGTGTTCATTGTTGAACTCTATCTTCACTTGGATTTCTGTCGCGTCTGCATGTTTTAATGCGTTCGTTACAGCTTCTTGCACTAGACGAAACAGTGCTACTTCTAATTTTGAAGCAGTTCGCTTCTCTTGTCCAATGGAAATAAACGTAATCCGAGGCTTGCCTTCGTTATAATCTTCGATTGTATCAAGATATTTACGCAGCGTCGGAATTAGACCTAAGTCGTCAAGTGCCATCGGTCTTAAATCATATATAATTCGACGCACTTCGTATAGGGCAGAACGAACCATTTTTCGTAAATCTCGAATTTCTTCCATTGCTTCTTTTGCACTACGTTCCCGGTAAATTCGGTCAATTAATTCCGATCTCATCATAACATTTGCAAGCATTTGAGCTGGGCCGTCATGAATCTCTCTTGACAAACGTTTCCGTTCCTCTTCCTGAGCTTCAATAATCCGAAAGCCGAAATACTCTTTTTGAATGGCATCTTCTACTATTTCCCCTACTTGTTTTAAATCACTTGTTAAATAATTTAACACAACGGAAATTTGACCTACTAGGTGATCTGCACGTTTAATCGTTTCTTCCAATGTAAGCAAGCGTCTTTCTAGTTCATCTCGACGATTACGCAGCTGATATTCGCTTTGCTGATTCATCAGCAGCTTGGTTTGTAATTCGTGTGCTTTTTCATAAGCGTCTTTTACTTCAGGCTCTGAATAAATTTGAAAATGTCGGCTCACATCAGACAAACGCTTTCGAGCCAACCTTGCCTGAGTTTCCAATTGATCGCCTTGCTCTATCGTCTCAAGAACTTTCCCTTTTAACACTTCTAACTCTTCTTTAATTTGCTGATATTCTTGTCTGGCATCTTCAGAAAGGCGATAGACTTCATTTTTACTATCTCCCACTGTGCCAATAATCTTCTCAAAAATTTCATCAAGTGCCTTACTTGTTAATTTATGTTTCGACATTTACTCACCCCAAACTATACTCACATTCGGAGAAATGTCTATACGTTCATGCTATATATAGTATTCGTATGACCTATCTGAATTGTGAGGATAAGATCCATATTTTCTCCCTATCTGACTTTTTATATCCAAAAAGTAACGGTTATTTTTAGTACCCTCAAACTCGACATCAATCGACGCTTGACTCGCGTTATTTGAATAGATTACCATTTACACTCACTATTCAACAGTGACTAACTGCCTGTTTAAACTATTTCATCATTTAGCTATACAAGCCTGCACACTCTTTTATTATAACGTATATTCTGTATAGCTTGTTCAAGTGATGTTGAATTTGATTAATTGATGTCTTTTCATAAACATTTTATACTAATAGCAAGTAAACAGTACGTAAATACCCGTTTTTCTTCTATTTATAACGCTAAGGAGGATTTTTTGATTGTTATCACAATATTATACCGTAAAACAAGAAGGTTCACATGAAATCACTATTCAAAAATCTAGATTCATTTGTCATATGAAACGTGTAACAACTGAGGAAGAAGCTCAGCAATTTATCCAAGGCATTAAAAAACAGCACTGGAATGCTACTCATAACTGTTCAGCTTACCTAATTGGAGAACGAGATCAATTTCAAAAAGCAAACGATGATGGAGAACCAAGTGGAACAGCAGGCGTACCCATGTTAGAAGTGCTCAAAAAAAGAGGCTTAAAAGATACGGTGGTCGTCGTTACGCGCTATTTCGGAGGCATTAAATTGGGCGCAGGTGGCTTGGTGCGCGCATATGGGAAATCTGTTTCCGAAGCGTTAAATGAAATAGGTACAGTCAAACGAACTCTCATGGCGGTTATGCATACAACCGTCGACTATACATGGCTTGGAAAATTAGAAAATGAGCTTCGCAGTTCTGTTTATCTATTAAAAGAAATCCACTACGCAGATATGGTAGAGATTGAAACATTTGCAGAGGAAGCTCAAACAGAAGCATTTACTGAATGGATGACCGAGCTAACAAACGGCCAAGCAGATATTCGAGCAGGTGAGACGACCTATTTAGAAGAAGATGTAGAATGAATTATTTACTCTCATTAAAAAACATTGTACAATTGATAAATAGCGCAACTATTCTGATGGTTGCGCTACTTGTCAATGAGTAAAAAACCTCGTACAGATGCATAGCTTTGACGAGTTTGATTCATACATTCCAATTTATAACACATACTAAGTGTCACAATAAGTGTTCGAATATACGAATAAAAGGAGAAACGGTATGGCTCAATATAGACGTTTTCAAAAAAGAGTAAACAAACGGAAAAGAAAACGAAGGCTTTTTACATTTTTTCTGTTACCTATCCTTATTTTAGGGCTTTCTGCAACCGCTTATGGCTCTTATTTATTTGTTAAAGCTAAAACAGTAGCTTCTGATTCTTATGAAGGACTCGGAGATCGCGATAATTCTCCTATGCGTGATCGTAAAATCGATCCCAAAAAAGATGATATATCCATTTTATTTATGGGCGTAGATGATAGTGAAACCAGGAAATTCGGAAATTCAGCCCGTACAGATGCTTTAATTTTGGCGACCTTTAACGAAACAAATAAAACCGTAAAGCTTGTAAGCATACCTCGAGATTCGCGGGTTTATATACCTGAAGTGAACAAAAAAGATAAAATTACTCATGCGCATGCTTACGGAGGTCCAAAAGCAACTGTAGAAACGGTAGAACAGCTGTTTAATGTTCCTGTTGATTACTATGTTAAAGTGAATTTTAAAGCTTTCACAGACATTGTAGACTCACTTGGAGGAATCGATTTTGATGTACCTTATGCGATGAGTGAAAAGGACTCAAAAGATCGTCATAATGCCATTGTCTTAAAACCAGGAAATCAACATTTAAATGGCGAAGAAGCGTTAGCTGTTGCTCGAACACGAAAACAAGACAACGATATTGAGCGAGGAAAAAGACAACAGCAGTTGATTGAAGCCATGATTAAAAAAGCTGCTTCCATTGGATCACTAAATAAATATGGCAATCTTATCGAAGCTGTTGGCGATAATATGAAAACGAATTTAATGTTCGGTGAAATGCTTTCATTTTATGATTATGCTTCGAAAAAAGTAGACATCGAAACCATTAACTTAGACGGCAGCGATGAAAAAATTAACGGCGTTTACTACTTCAAACTAGATAATGATTCAGTGGAAAAAGTAAGTGAAAAGCTCCGCAAGCATTTAGGCATTGAATCAACTTCAGATACAACAGAATAATTAAAAAGACCTCTTGGATATCCAAGAGGTCTTTTTAATTAATTTTTTAAACGAAGCCCACGAACCATGTTGAGAATTGGCCTATATGTCTTATCAACTAGTCCTATCTTTTCGACGATAATTTCAATCGCTACAAGGAGGATAGCTAGTACAAGAAAAGACCCCCACATTGTTTGTACCTTTGAGAAGATAACTGCCGCTAAACCAAATATCGCACTCATTCCATAAATAATTAAAACCGTTTGTCTATGGCTGTACCCTAAGCGCAACAAGCAATGATGCAAATGGGATTTATCGGGAGCCGATAGCGGTTGATTTTTTACGATTCGGCGAATAATAGCAAAGAACGTATCTGAAATTGGCACTCCTAAAATAATAACTGGAACAATGAAGGAAATAACCGCTACATTTTTAAATCCTAACAGAGACAATACAGAAATCATATAGCCTAAAAATAGTGCTCCTGTATCGCCCATAAAAATCTTAGCGGGGTGAAAGTTATAAAACAAAAATCCGAGCGTACTTCCCAATACGATGAAACCCATGCTTGTCACAAACACATTGCCCATCATAATAGCCATACCCGAGATGGTAATCAATACAATAGAGGAAACGCCGGCAGCTAATCCATCCAATCCATCAATTAAATTAATAGCATTGGTAATTCCTACAATCCATAATACCGTAATTGGAATACTTAACATTCCGAATTCTAATTTTCCGCCAAACGGCAAGTTAATGAAGTCAATTTGGACTCCGCCGTATACAACAACAATTAATGTCGCTACTAGCTGACCGCCTAATTTGATTTTAGCGGATAGCTCAATCATATCATCTAAGACACCGGTAATGATGATAATGATGCTTCCGATTAAAATCGGCAGCGCATATTTACTGTCAGGCTGTAAAACGAGGTATCCAATAAGAAAACTAAAAAATATCGCCAAACCTCCAAGGCGAGGCATAATTTTTTGATGAACTTTTCGTTGATTTGGTTTATCCGTTGCACCTATTTTAAACGCCAGCTTCTTAACCAGCGGAGTGATCAGAATAGATGTAATAAAACAAATAAACAAGGTCAAATATAGCATGGAGACCCTCCTCAGGTTTATGTTAACCAAAACCATAAAAAATGTATCCAACTTTATATAATTGGATAGTATTTCAAATTGCGTATCACAATAATTACTTACTTATTCCCAAAATGGATTATATCACAATGATTCTACTACTTAAATAGAAATTTATTCTCAAAAATTAGCACATTTACAAACTATCAATAGAAAAGAACTGTATTTTTTGGTGTATAAACAGCTGATTTACTTTATTCTTATGTGGTTATTTTATGTAGAACATTTTCTTTACTATACTTTATTAAAATATAAGCGAACTCCCCCCTTTTCGTCTAATTTATTCGTCATCTCTAACTCTTTTTCCTTTTTATTAAGCATATTTAAACCTTTATTTTTATTTCACATGGCCCCACTCATTATATGAACAAGCTTTTGACCTATCTATGTCCACTACTTCAAACCACATTCACTGAATCGTTGTCCTTATCTTATATCATTTAAAAGTTAAAATATAGTGAAATGGATAGAGATGAAATTAAACAAAAAAAGGAATTTTATCAAAAAAATGAAACTTTTTTTCGATACGGTTCGTAATACATAGTAGAAACAGCATCAATTATCTTACATAAAGGGGGTGTTGAATGAACTATGTTCGGCCTATCTGTTCAAACAGTGTATTTGTATGGATTAATCATCTGCGGAAGTCTTACCTTCTTATACATTTTATTTAGCGATTTGTTAGATGGATTATCTGAAGCGATACCTTTTTTTAACCCCACTCTTCTTTTTTCTTTTTTAACATTCTTTAGTGCCAGTGGATATTTGTTCGCCTATACGTCATTGCAAAATTATTGGATTATTTCAATTTCCGCTCTTATTGACCTTCTACTCGTTATTTTGCTCAACGTTTTTGTATTAATTCCTTTATCATCGGCTGAAGAATCTCTTGCTTTTACTGAAGATTCGTTAAAAGGAAGACTTGGTACTATTATTACTTCCGTTCCTGCAGATGGTTATGGAGAAGTATTTATCGAAGGGGTTAGCGGCACTATCTCCAAACCCGCTGTCAGCTTTAAAAACACTGCTATACCTTTAGGCAGCAAAGTGCTTGTTGTAGATATACAAAAGGGCAACGCACTCGTTGTGATTTATGAAGAAGTTATGACCAATCACTCATTATAAATAGTATTAGGGGGAGTTTTATGTTTTCAACACCTATATTAGTTGTCGTTGGAATTGTTGTTTTTTTATTAATTGCGCTGATTGCCGTATTTATTACAAAATACCGTACAGCAGGTCCAGATGAAGCCTTAATTGTAACAGGAAGCTATCTGGGAAATAAAAACGTGCACGTTGATGAATCCGGAAACCGCATTAAAATTGTTCGCGGCGGCGGTACGTTTGTGCTGCCAGTTTTTCAGCAGGCTGAGCCTCTGAGCTTGCTGTCAAGCAAACTGGAAGTATCTACACCTGAAGTATATACAGAACAAGGTGTTCCTGTTATGGCTGATGGGGTATCAATCATTAAAATTGGAGGTTCTATTTCAGAAATTGCCACGGCCGCTGAGCAGTTTTTAGGCAAAGCAAAAGAAGACCGTGAAACCGAAGCTAGAGAAGTCTTAGAAGGTCACCTTCGCTCGATTCTTGGTTCTATGACGGTAGAAGAAATTTATAAAAACCGTGAAAAATTCTCTCAAGAAGTACAGCGCGTTGCTTCACAAGATCTGGCTAAAATGGGCTTAATTATTGTATCGTTTACAATTAAAGACGTTCGGGATAAGAACGGCTATCTAGAATCTCTAGGGAAACCTCGTATTGCTCAAGTTAAGCGAGATGCTGACATCGCAACAGCTGAAGCTGAAAAAGAAACACGAATCAAGCGTGCTGAGGCTCATAAAGATGCCCAAAAAGCGGAGCTTGAGCGAAATACAGAAATTGCGGAAGCTGAAAAGATGAATCAGTTAAAAACCGCTGAATATCGTCGCGAACAAGATATTGCCAAAGCTCGTGCTGACCAAGCATATGATCTAGAAACAGCTCGCGCGAAACAAGATGTAACAGAACAAGAAATGCAAATCCGCATCATTGAACGTCAGAAACAAATTGAATTAGAAGAAAAAGAAATTCTTCGTCGTGAGCGTCAATACGATTCTGAAGTAAAAAAGAAAGCAGATGCAGATCGTTACTCTGTTGAGCAATCCGCAGAAGCTGAAAAAGCAAAACAGCTTGCTGAAGCAGACGCCAATAAATATCGGATTGAAGCAATGGCTAAAGCTGAAGCTGAACGCGTTCGAATTGATGGTTTAGCAAAGGCTGAAGCTCAGCGTGCCCAAGGTGAATCCGAAGCTGAGATTATCCGCTTAAAAGGTTTAGCTGAAGCTGAAGCTAAACAAAAAGTAGCTGAAGCATTCGAGCAGTTCGGTCAAGCGGCTATTTTAGATATGATTATCAAGATGCTTCCTGAATATGCAAAACAAGTTGCAAGTCCTTTAGCAAATATCGACAAAATTACGGTTGTGGATACAGGAAGCAACGGTGAAAACAGCGGAGCTAATAAAGTGACTGGCTATGCAACGAACTTAATGTCTTCTCTTCAAGAATCGCTGAAAGCATCCTCAGGTATAGATGTGAAGGAATTGATTGAAAACTTTTCTGGAAAAGGAAATGTGCGACAAAGCTTGCACGAACTAACGGATGAAATCAAGCAGCAAAACAAGAAAGAAGATATCTAAAAATAAAAAGCATGCGGATTATATCCGCATGCTTTTTTAACCTCTTAACACTCGAAGAAGAAACCTAGGTAATTCTAACTGACGCTTCCATCTCCATGGTTCTTTTAACAGTCGATAAAGCCACTCTAAACCAAACTTTTGAAAAACAGCAGGTGCTCGGTTCAATCGTCCTGAAATAACATCGAACGAGCCCCCTACGCCTTGATAAACAGAAGGATTAAGTTTCTCTTTATGAGCAATAATCCAATTTTCTTGGGCTGGACTGCCTAAAGCCACAAAAACAATTTCTGCTCCTGAATCATTAATCGTACGTTCAATGACTTCTTCATTTTTTTCATAGCCATTTAATGTTCCAACAATTAAAATCCCTGGAAACATCTCTTCCAACTTAGCTTTGGCTTCATCTGCAATTCCAGGCTTGGCTCCGTATAAAAAAATTCTTTTACCGTTATTCGTTGCTTCTTTACACAGCTTCAGCATCATATCAATACCCGTTACACGCTCACGAATACGTCCCTTTTTGAGCTTTGAAGCTAAAATCACACCGATTCCATCTGGAATTTGATAAGTCGCTTGATTTAATAGTGACTTTAATTCCCTGTCTTCTTGTGCTTTCATAATTTTTTCAGGGTTGATTGCTACAATAAATGATTTTCGGCCTTTATCTATATCCTGAAGTAACTTTACCGCTAGCTCATCGTACGTGTCGCTACAAACGTCTATTCCTAAGATGTTTTCCTTCATTAAATCACCCGTATGTTGATTTTTTAGTTTTTTACAAACGAAAGACAGGCTGTTCAGCCCGTCTTTTTATAAAGTAGAAACTTTTGAATCACCAAGTAACACTACGTCAAAGCCTGCTGCTTTCCATTGATCACGCTCAATGCAGTTTTTCGTATCAAAAATAACTTTTGTACGCATGTGATTTTCAACAGCTGATGGAAGAAGCTCTTTGAACTCATTATGATCTGTTAAAATAAGAATCACATCCGCATGTGCAACAGCTTCATCCAAACTTTGCGTCTGACGCTCGATCTTATTCTCTTTGATATGAGGATCAAATGCTGTGTAATCAACGCCCAGCTTTTCTAAATGATGAAGTACATCTGTTGATGGACTTTCACGCATATCGTCAATATTTCCTTTAAAAGCTAAACCTAAAACAGCTACACGTCCATGTTGAATGCCCTTTTCATCTAGTAGGCTTTTCGTTTTCAATGCTGTATATTCAGGCATTGAATCATTTGTATGACGAGAAAGAGAAATAATTTTTGCCAGTTCTGGCTGAAGCTCCGTTAAGAACCAAGGGTCAACAGCAATACAGTGGCCGCCTACACCAGGACCTGGTAAATGAATGTTTACACGCGGATGATAGTTCGCTAACTTAATCGCTTCCCACGCATTTACACCAATTTTTTCACTGATTTTTGCCAGCTCATTTGCAAACGCAATGTTCACATCACGATATGTGTTTTCGATTACTTTCACCATTTCAGCTGTTGTAGCATCCGTTACGTGAATATTTCCTTTTACAAATGTTTTATAAAGCTCAACAGTCAAACGACTAGACTCTTCGTTAATACCACCGACAATACGGTCATTATTTACTAATTCCTCAAATACTTTTCCTGGAATAACGCGTTCAGGTGAATGAGAAACAAATAACTCACTGCCTAATTCTAAACCAGTTTCTTTTAGCACAGGTAGCATAACGTCTTCTACTGTACGCGGAGGAACTGTGGATTCTAAAATTACTAAATTTCCTTTACGAACGTAAGGAACAATCGATTTTGTCGCTTCTCGAACATAGTTCAAGTTTGCCGTTTTATCTTCATTAATTGGTGATGGTACAGCAATAATAAAAATATCCGCCTCTTCAGCCGTTGTGCCTACCGTGAAGTGTCCGTTGTCAACTGCTGATTCTAAACGTTCTTGTAAGCCGTTTTCTTCTATATGAAGTTGCTTATTTTTAATTAATTCTACTGCTTTTTCATTTACGTCGACACCATGTACATATAAGCCGTGATTGGCAAACATAACAGCTGTCGGTAAACCTATATATCCTAAACCAACTACACACAATTTCTTTGTCATTGCAGAAAATCTCCTTTATATGACATGCTTAATAAATAAAACCTATCTGATATTATATCGAAAAATGTCATTTCATGATAGCGTTTATATAAAAACATGAAATAATTTCTTTTACTTATTATTATGTAACATTTTATGAGAATTCATCAATAAACGATATAACCATCTTTTGTACAACGAGCCCTAACCCAAAAGAACTATTGAAAATCCCCTTGATTCCCAATAGTTCCCTTAGTAAATATATTTTACATATGCCCTTGTTTTTCGACAATTTCTCTAAAATAGCTCACTAACTCTTCTCGCAGTGGTTCTCTTTGCAGAGCTAAATCAATTGTTGCTTTAATGAATCCAAATTTATCTCCAACATCATAACGTTTTCCTTCGAAATAATAAGCAAGAACACGTTGGAATTCATTCAGACGTAAAATAGCATCTGTTAATTGAATTTCTCCTCCTGCGCCAATCTCTTCTCTGCTTAAGATATCAAAAATTTCCGGTGTTAAAATATAGCGCCCCATAATTGCATAGCCTGAAGGAGCCTCTTCTGGATTCGGTTTTTCAACGAGCGTTTCTACGTCTAGTAATCCTTTTTCAAGAGGCTCTCCTTTAGGACCTACAATTCCGTACTTTGAAGTTTCTTTCCTAGGAACCTCCTGTACACCAACTACAGCGCATTCATATTTTTCGTATACGTCCATTAACTGCTTCAAACAAGGGGTTTCTGATTGAACTACATCATCGCCTAGCATAACAGCAAAAGGCTCATCTCCGATAAAACTTCTTGCACAGTGAATGGCATGACCTAATCCTTTAGGTTCCTTTTGACGAATGTAGTGAACATTAGCCAAATTTGAAATCCCCTGCACTTCTTCGAGCATGTCCCACTTTTCCTTTGCGGCTAATGTTTCTTCTAACTCATATGATTTATCAAAATGGTCTTCGATTGCTCGTTTTCCGCGACCGCTTACAATTAAAATATCTTCAATACCTGATGCTACTGCTTCTTCCACAATGTATTGAATCGTTGGTTTATCTACAATTGGCAGCATTTCTTTAGGCTGTGCTTTTGTAGCCGGCAAAAAGCGTGTCCCTAATCCAGCTGCTGGAATAATAGCTTTACGAATTTTCACTTACTTTTCCTCCTGTCAATGTCAATCGTGCTTATTGGTTATAGTATAGTAAGTCTGCGATTGAGTATGTACACAAAGTCATGTGGAATCCATTTCTTTTTATAAAGAGTCATGTTGGATTCTGCTTTATCATAACAAAAGATTTTGTATAATTCTATTTTTATCATTTATAATGAAAAGAAAATTAATCACTTATAAATATAATTTTATGCTCCACTTATGTATAGAAAGGAATGGGATTATGAGTTCGTTTTCAGATCACTTACAGCACCAATTTATACATCATTTCCCGTACAGTGATGCACGCTATCGCACGAATGCCCAAGCAGGACTAGACCTTTACCGTACCCATTCATTCTTCATTTTGCACAATGACGAACAGATATTAAACATTAAAATCGATTCGTTTTATGTGGAACTAAACAAGCAGCTGCTCCCTGAAAGTACCTGTTCTTGTCAGCATAACGGATTTTGTGAACACTGCTTTGCAGCGTTTTTTTATATGTATTCATTAATAGAACCGCTTGCGCCCCTATTCAAAGAATGGCGAAACCATGAAAAAGCAGCTTTGACTATGCTATCTGCCAAACAAGTGTTAAAAAAGCCGAAGGCAACTTTTCAAGAGTGGAGACAAACTTTTGAGAAGCAGTATACGCTTTTTATGCAGGGGCGGAACGAAAATGACCGTTCCATTTATCATGAATATTATCAGTACTATTACCGTGCTTTAGTGAAAAAGGCTCCTGAGCACCCATTGCTTTATGCTTTATTTTGTATGTATGGAGCGGTTCATACATTCTATAAACTATCAGCTCAATTACAGGCACATCAGCTTTCTACTAACATCGAGGAATCATTCGTATATAGTCACGTCTACAAAATAACAAATGAAATTTATGCTACCGCTGATTCATTAAAGCAAATGAAATACGATGGAGATGCATTATCTATTATAGAGGATAGCATTCCATACATCCGAGAATTATTGCATAAAGATATGCCTTTACAATATGAACGTATTGAGATTTATCGCGTTATTTGGCAAAAAATTTTCACGTTAGAAAAGTGGCGAAAAACTGAGGAAAGCAAATTAAAAGCTAAGTACGGTTCTTTTATAAACAATACAGCTCTTTCCTATCTTTTATTCCTTCAAGAAAAAGATGGGGAAGCAAAAGAACGTTTGAGCGATGAAACCCTACAAACAATTCCCTATCTTATTCCTTGGTTAAATGATTTATTGCATGAAAAAGAAACTGACCGCTTTGCTCAGTGGGGCTCTTATATAATGACCTATATAGGAGATTACGTACGCACCGTTCCGACTACTTATCAAGGAAGCCGAAACATGGTCTCCATGATTGTAAATTTATTTCAGCACTATAAAGACTTAACGAACGATCAAACTTTGTATACTGAAGCATTGCAAACGTTACTTCCCTATAGTTTTATTGAATACAGTGATTTTCTATATGCTTCTGACCAATTGAAAAAGTGGGTTGAATTACAGGTGCTTCTTCAATATGACAGTATCAAATATGACGAGCAAACGATAGAAGCCTTAAAACAAAAAGATGAAAAGCTGGTTATTCCTCTTTATCATCAAATGATCTCAAAGCTGATTTATGAAAAAAAGAAAAGCAGTTATCAAGAAGCCTATATCTACTTACAAGAATTAAAGAGACTTTATCTACAAATGAATCGCTCTCTACTATGGGAACATTATATGGAAGAATTAGCGATAAAAACGAAGAAACAGCGCGCGTTTCAACAACTATTAGAAAAAGGAGATTTACTGAATGTTTGATTTGTTTCATTTAACACTTGAAGTCGAACCTGTACACGGTGACTTTTTTCTCTACTGTGTATCACCTAGCGGCCAAATTTTGCTCCCTGATACATGGAAAGATGCGCTGTTTCTATGGCATGAACAGACCTATTACGGAAGCGAAGCCACACAGGTTGAGATTAATGGAAAAAAAGGAATTCTTCTTTCTGCATGGCAAATGTTCACTTTCATACAATCACCTATTCAACAGCATGTGTTGAAACCGGCTTTGTCCGCTTCAGCGGAAGCTTATCAGCAAATTGCAGTCGATATGACAAAGAGGATTATCCAAGGGAAATTTCATTCTCTTCCTTTAAAAAAACAAATGACTGGATCGCTTTCACAAGCTGATGAGCAAGAGTGGCGAGCACAAATTAAAGAGAGCCTACTAAAAAAAGAAGGAAAGGACTTTTTAATAAGCATAGAAGGCGAGAGCTATAATCCTCCCTTTGACCTTTCGTTGCGTATTGTAGAACCAGCGACCGATGGAGATGTATGGACGGCTGAAACATTCGTGATTCCCCACGATGAAGCCAAAGAACCTTTTATACTGGGAAGAACGCTTCCTAAAGAGTGGAATCACTACGAATCATATATCGCTTACGAACACGAACGATGGAAAGCATTGGCTCCTACTTTATACCAAAAAGGAGCGTTTATTCAGTCTGTTCTAACAGATGAGGAAGTATGGGAATTTCTAACTCAAGATAGTGCAGCATTGATTAAACAAGGTGTCTCTATCCATTTGCCAAGCTGGTGGGAATCATTAAAAAAAGCCACCATCAAAGTATCTGGCGCTATAGAAAATACTTCATCTGCGTTGTTTGGTAAACAAGCTATCAGCAGCTTCCGCTGGTCATTTTCTATTGGCGATCAAACTTTCTCAGAAGAAGAGTTTCGGAAATTAGTCGAACAAAAACGCCGATTATTATCTATTAACGGACAGTGGATTCGACTGGATTCTAGATTAATTAAACAAGCGCAGAAAATTGTTAAAGAAGCTAGTAAAAAAGGCGTCTCAATTCATGAAATTTTAAAAACGAAGCTAACCTACATGGCAGACAGTAAAACCGATGAAGAAGAGGTAAAAGTTGAGTTCCAACTCCCCGCTTCCTTTCAATCATTTATTACATCCTTAACGGATTTAGAACGGCTGCCGGAAGTGCTGCCTTCCTCTGAATTCAAAGGTGCATTAAGACCTTATCAGCAGCAAGGTTTGAATTGGCTCATGTTTTTGAGAAAGTTTAACTTAGGAGGATGTCTAGCAGATGACATGGGGCTAGGTAAAACCATTCAATTAATTAGTTATTTAACAAATATTCATCAGTTACATAGCTCTCCTTCTCTTATCATTTGCCCAACGTCTTTAATTGGAAACTGGGAAAAAGAATTACAGAAATTTGCCCCTTCTCTTCGTGTTCATGTTCATTACGGGCCGAAAAGAACCAGCGGATACGCATTTGAGAAGATATGTGAAAGTACTGACGTTGTGATCACGACTTATCAAGTTGCTCTTTTGGATGTCGAATTGTTGAAAGGGTTTATATGGAACAGCATTTCCTTAGACGAAGCCCAACATGTTAAAAACCCGCAGACTAAACAGGCGAGAGCCATCCGTCAGCTGCAAGGAAGACACAAAATTGCGCTTACTGGAACTCCAATTGAAAACCGTCTGCTGGAACTATGGTCATTATTTGAATTCATCAATCCTGGTTACTTAGGAACAATCAATTCATTTAAAAACCGATTTGTAGCAGGCATTGAAAAAGGCGAGAAACCTGAACGAACTGTTGAGCTTAAAGCACTCATTCAGCCTTTCTTATTGAGAAGAACAAAACAAGATAAAAACATCGCCCGCTCACTGCCTGATAAACAAGAACAAAAAGAATATATTCCGCTGACAGCGGAACAAGCTTCACTTTACCAGGAGCTAGTTCAAGGAATGCTTCAAGAAACAGAGGAAAAAACAGGATTTGAACGAAAAGGCATGATTTTGCAAACACTAAATAAGCTAAAATTATTATGCAATCATCCAGCTTTGTACTTAAAGGAAAGTGCAGCTAAACAAACGGTACGGCGATCTCATAAAAGTGAAAAAATTATTGAACTCGTAGAGAGCATTCGCACACAGCAAGAAAGCTGTTTAATTTTTACTCAGTATATTGAAACAGGACTCATGCTGCAAAGAACCTTAGAAAAAGAAATCAACGAGCCGGTTTTATTCCTTCACGGAAGTTTGTCGAAAGAACAAAGAGATGAAATGGTTGCTCAATTTCAAGCAAGGAAAAAAGCCATCTTTATCCTTTCTCTTCGCGCAGGTGGAACTGGATTGAATTTAACAGCTGCAAATCACGTTATTCATTTTGACCGATGGTGGAACCCAGCCGTTGAAAACCAAGCAACCGATCGTGCCCATCGAATTGGGCAGAATAAATTTGTTCATGTTCATAAGTTTATTACAAGAGGAACGATTGAAGAAAAAATTGATGAAGTGATCAATCAGAAACAACATCTAAACAATGAACTCATCCAAGGAGATCAATGGGTAACAGAACTTTCTAATAACGAACTACAAGAGCTTCTTGCATACAGAAATGAATAAGAAAAATTATAAAATGTGTTACAACGTTACTAAAAAGAGGACTTTTTTACTTGTCCTCTTTTTTTATTAGATCATTCGACACAAAAAAATAAGTGTAAATCATTATCCAGCTACTGATAAAGATACAAAAAGCGCAATAAATAGCGTTTTTTGAATAAAAAGGTATTTTTATAGCGAAAAAGACCCTTTACTTTCTCTTTAAATTCCAGCATATTTATACATATAATATTTTTGTAATTTAATAGACATATTGGAAAAATAAACACGAAACATTTACATAATTAGGGGGATTTATTAATGAAAAAAAGGCAGCTCGCTTTATCTCTAGGCGCCGTTGTTGGCGGGACATTTTTATATCAAGCTTCAGCTGAAGCATCTGCTTCAACTGTTCAAGTGAAAGCTGGAGATACACTTTGGTCATTATCTACCAAATACCATACAACGGTAGACGTTTTAAAAAGCGTAAATAAGTTATCTTCAAATACAATTCACATAGGACAAACGTTATCGATTCCTTCTGCTTCAACCTCTCAACCATCTAATAAGGAAGAAAAGCCTTCAGCTCCTGCTACTGGTTCGACCTATAAAGTTCAAAGCGGCGATACCCTTTGGAAAGTTGCTACTCGTTTTAATATGAGCGTAGAAGAATTAAAACGTTTGAACGCTCTTTCTTCTAACATTATTTATATTAACCAAACGTTAAAAGTAAATGGAAGCAATAGCGCATCGACTCCAACTACGAGTAAACCAGCAGAAACTCCTTCTAAGGATGCAAACGGAACTTACAAAGTTCAGCGTGGAGATAGCTTATCTAAAATAGCTTCGACATTTCACATGAGCGTCAGTGAGCTAAAACAAATAAACGGATTAACGTCTAATACGATTTATGTAAATCAACAATTAAAGGTATCAAAAAGCAGCCAAACAACTACGCCAACAACAAAACCAAGTACATCCACACCTTCAACTTCTAACGGAACATTAAATGTATCGCAAATGATTTCAGATGCAAAACGTTATATAGGTGTTCCTTACAAATGGGGTGGCACGACTCCTTCTGGTTTTGACTGCAGCGGATTCATTTATTACGTAACGAAACAACAAATTTCTACAACGCGCTATACGACGGCTGGTTATTGGAGTGTATCAACACCTGTCAGTAATCCACAGCCTGGAGACTTAGTGTTTTTTAATACATATTCTAGCGGTCCTACACATATGGGCATTTACCTTGGTAATCGTCAATTTATTCATGCTGGATCTTCTACGGGTGTAACCATTGCAAGCCTAGATAACAGCTACTGGAGCAAGCGCTACTTAGGTGCAAAAAGATTTTCTAAATAATTGATAGAAGCTGAAACAAAATTATGTTAGTTAAAGGAAGATCCGAACGAGTTTGATTCTTGATGAAGAATCAAACTCGTTCGGATCTTTTCATTGGTAGGGTGGACGTAGGTTTTCTAGCTGTTGAGCGGAGGGCAAAGCGAAGACTCCTGCAAGAAAAGCAGAATAGAGGAGACCGTACGCAAGTGACGAGGAGGCTCATCGGCCGTCTGCGAAAAGCGAAGTCTTGCACGGAAATCAACAGTGGTGTAACAAGTGACCTATACTAGCTCATCCCATTTGTTTGTCTTTAGATTGCATTAATTCAGTCACGTCTCAATCTCTTATATACAGAAAAAAACCGTTAAATGATTTAACGGCTGAAATAGAGGAATAGTTCGGGGATAGTAAATACTTTAATTTTCTCTCTTGAGAATATAGAAAGAGCCTTGTTGCTCTTAAAGAGGATCTATCTTCTATTATGATAGATAAGAGGACTTAGAACCTTAGCTGAACTAATCACCCCCTTTCATGCTAGATAACTTCATTCTTCTTGCTGATTTGAATCAAATGAAGAAGAACCGGATGGCTTTCCACTTAAAAACTTAACAGCATCAGCCACAACGTCGGTCATATATACTCGTTGCTGAAGATTATTTTCAAATGTGCGCGTTTGTACACGCCCTACCACACCTACAACCGCTCCTTTATCACAGTAAGCAGCCGTATTTTCTGCATTTTTTCTCCACAGGGTAATATTGACAAAATCAGCATCATATTCACCTTCAACATTTCGAAACGTTCGATTAATTGCTAAAGTAATAGTAGATACTGCAATCCCTTCATGGGTATATCGAAGCTCAGGTTTTTTTGTCAGTCTTCCTACAAGAACAATATGGTTAATCATAGTCTACCACTCCAACTGATTGAATAATGGGAATCTTTAAGCTCATTCATGTTATAATATGGATAACCTACTATTTACGCAAAGGAGGAAACATCAATGAAAACATTTAAACTTGTGTCATTTCAATTGGTTGATGATCAAGAAAAACGTCAGTCTGTCTCACTAACTAATGGCCTTATTATTAATAAAGAAGACGGCGAAAATAACTGGATTTTAGAAGCAGTTATCGATAAGAAATGGTACGATGAATTTCATGTTTTGTTGAAAGATAAACAAAAAATGACGGTAGAAGCTAAAATTACGAAAGAAACAAATGATCCGGCTACCTTTATAGCTACCGTGGCTTCCATTACTTCAATTGGTGAAAATCGTATTAGTTTGTTGATGAAAGGTGTTTTAAAAGAACGGAGACTTCATTATGCTGAAATGCTCTTAGAGGATTTAATTAACCAAGGATTATCAGGTCAAGATTTACTTCAACAGTTCAAACTGCAGCTTCGGAACAGACCGATAAAAAGTACATCTAAAAAATAAGTCAAGTCATCTTAAGGTGTCTGGATTTAAAAGAGAGGATTATTGTTTGCGGTCTTTTTCGTTGGTCCATGAGAAGGATAAAGAAAAGAGAACTCACCGGGGAGGTACCTTTCTTTTTTTCCTAAAAATAAATGATCACAACTAGAACGTTTGAAGCGATTATCTCTTGCGCGAGCGCCTTGCCTTTTCAAATAAAAATTTGTCATTTTTTCACTCCTTTTTCTTTGTAATTCGTATATTAATGCATTTTTCCCCGTTATTCAACCATTTTTTTCAATATACCGAACAAAAAATAGGATTTTTTTACTATAAAAACCTCTATTTTTGTTCTTTTTTTATATATATATGCAGAAAAATGAATCTTTTTAGAGAAAAAAAAGAAATAAAAACAGGTTTTATTCCCTTTATTGCAGAAGGTAAAGTGTATATGTTTCATATTGTGTAAATTCAGCATGTTACAAAGAACATGAACTACATTCGAACAATAAGACATATACTTATCTTTACGAAATCAGGTGATGCATATGAAAGGTTTGGGAGAAAGAATTAAACATTTTAGACTAAAAGGAGGGTTTTCACAAGAAGAATTAGCAAATCAGTTGAATGTTTCTCGTACAACTATTTCAAAATGGGAATGTTCGAAACAAACGCCTTCCATTTTTGATTTTCTATCTCTATGTAATTGTTTTCAAATTACGCTGGACCAACTTATTGATCCTTCCTCTTATAAACAAGATTATTTACATGACTTCCAACTTCTTTACTTAACAAGAAAACGTGAATCAGATTCACAAGACGATACCATTTTAACCCTCATAGATAAACAGCCCTTATTGAAACATGTGCTCTTACAATTTTCATCTCTGTCACCAACTCTTCAAAAAGAGTTGCTAACGGATATTATACCTTTATTAAAGAAACTTTTTTCTGCTTTGCAGCGCCAATAAAAAAAAGCTGCATCAGCAGCTCTTATGTACTATTCTTTTTTATCGCCTAAAGCAAACATAATATCTGTTTCGCAGACTAACTCTCCATCTACAGTTGCGATACCTTTTCCTTTGCCAATAGATCCACGTGCACGTACAATTTCAACCTCTAAACGTAGTTGATCACCAGGTCTTACTTGCTTTTTAAAACGGCAGTTGTCAATGCCTGCAAAAAATGCTAAACGTCCTTGGTTTTCTTCTTTTTTTAGCATAGCTACTGCTCCTACCTGAGCCAAAGCTTCTACAATTAAAACCCCTGGCATCACAGGATAGTCAGGGAAATGCCCGTTGAAAAATTCTTCATTGGCAGATACGTTTTTTAAACCAACTGCTTTTTTTCCCTCTTCCACTTCTAAAATACGATCGACCAATAAAAATGGATATCGGTGTGGAATAATTTCTTTAATTTGTTCAATATCAAGCATAAATAAGTCTCCTTTCAAACCGCATGTAACATACGATACTATTATCAATATACAGAATGCTCAATTGAGAAGCAACTACTTGCTTAAGCTCTGATTCCATTAACCAAGCCCATCATTTGATCTGCAATTGAAATAGAGCGGGAATTAAATTGATACGCACGTTGAGCAATGGACATATCAGTGAGTTCTTTGCTCAAATCTACATTTGACTGTTCCAGTTTTCCTTGCTCTACGCCTGCTGTTTCTCGAGGTTTTCCAGTCAAATCTGTAAACATATTCGGTTGGTTCATCCCTGCTGGAAAGGCAAATAGATTTTCTCCTTTAGCTTCTAGCACCTGCGGCTTTTGGACATTTGTTAACCCAAGGGTAAACTGGTCAACGCCCGTATTCGTAGTAACCGTTACCGTTCCACTTCCATCAATTTGTATATCTTTGAACGCGTTACTGAAAATAATAGCTTGACCATTTTCCCCCAGCACATCCTGACCAGAACCGTTTACTAATTTAACATTGTTCGGGCCTTCGGGGCTAAGATGAAAAGAACCATCTCGCGTATATTGTACAGGCTGTTGGGAATCTTTTACGGCAACTTGAAAATAAACGTTTGGATTAGATGCAGCTACATCTAATAGTTTATCTGTATTCTGAAAAGCACCCTGCGTCATATTCAAGCTCGTTTGATCTAAATAAGCGCCTGTGCCTTGCCGAATTCCGGCTGGCGTAAGCCGCTTTTCTGTTCCCTTGTCTTCTTGATTGTTTACTTGTTGATACAGCATATCATTAAATGAAGCATCTCTCGCTTTATATCCTGTCGTATTTGTATTAGATAGATTATGACCAATGACATCAAGTTGCTGCTGCAGCTGTCCCATCGTATTGGCCGCTGTTATCATTGTACGGTTCATCCTTCTCATCTCCCCTGTTGCTTTTAGCGCACACGCCCAATTTCATTTGCCGCTTTATCCATGCTCCTATCGTAAGCTTGCATTATTTTTTGATTTGCCTCAAAAGCTCTGTAAGCCGTTAGTAAATCAGTCATACTTTGAGCAGCATCTACATTGGAACGTTCAACAAATCCTTGCTTTAACTGATAAGAAATGCCTGGGTTATTCCTTGCTGAAGGCAAGGACTGATTGTTCAGCGTTTCATACAATCCATTCCCTGTCTTTTTAATCGTTTGTAAATCACTAGCATAAGCAATATCGATTTGTGCAACCTGCTGATTATTTTCTGTTACGTTACCTTGTGAATCAACTGTAAAGTTTTCACTTTTTAGTTGGATTGGTTGATTATTTGTATTTAATACATAAGCTCCGGTAGACGTAGTTAAAAAACCTTCCTGATCTAATGTAAAATTACTGTTTCTTGTATATTGAGGCGTATTATCAGGGCTTTGTACCACAAAAAATAGTCCGCCCTCTTTTGTAGGCATATTTTGCTCCATCAATGCAATATCAGTTGATTGAGATGTTTGCTGAAGATCACCTTGTGTAAAATTTGGAACTGTTTCTTGCATATACACGCCTGTATTAATCGCACCTATGTCTTTTTTGTTCTGAACAGAGATGCTACGTTCAGTAGGTAAATCTTCAGATTCCATTCGCTGCAGCAACATATCAGGAAATGCCTTTAACGTACCTTGATCTGCTTTAAATCCTGGCGTATTAGCATTTGCTATGTTATTCGTTAATAAGTCAGTTTGACGCTGTTGAGACAGCATACCGGCTGCTGCCGTGTAAAACCCTTTAAACATACTTCATCCTCCTTACAAGTAAACGTTGTTCGTTAGAGCTAGCTCACAGAGTATATTAGATAAAAGAAGAGACTCCTCTGTATGAAACGAGCCAATAGAGGAGTCTTCATTTATTTAAACAATATTGCGACGAGATAGTTTATCAATATTATCGAGCATAATACCTGTTCCAACAGCTACACAACCCATTGGATTTTCTGCAATTAGCACAGGCACCTTTAATTCTTCCGCTAACAGCTGATCCATACCGTGAAGCAATGCTCCACCGCCAGTTAAAATAACGCCTCTGTCTATAATATCGGCAGAAAGTTCGGGAGGTGTACGCTCTAATACACTTTTCGAAGCTTGTACAATGACGCTGACAGACTCTCTAAGTGCCTCCTCTACTTCTTCAGAATAAACAGTAACCGTACGTGGTAGGCCTGAAACCATGTCTCGCCCTCGAATGTCCAGCTCTTCATTACGAGCTTTAGGAAACACCGTACCAATTTTCACTTTAATTTCTTCTGCTGTACGCTCTCCAATTAAGAGCTTATATTTTTGCTTAATGTACTGCAAAATTTCGGCATCAAAACGATCACCAGCCATCTTAATAGAAGCTGCTGTTACGATATCGCCCATTGAAAGGACGGCCACATCGGTTGTACCTCCACCAATATCTACGACCATATTTCCGCTCGGCTGAAAGATATCCATTCCAGCGCCAATAGCCGCGACTTTTGGTTCTTCTTCCAAATAAATGGTTTTCCCACCGCTCTTTTCAGCAGCTTCGCGAATTGCTTTTTGTTCAACAGAAGTAATATTTGTTGGACAACAAATTAAAATGCGAGGCTTGGATAAAAAACCTTTTACATTTAATTTGTTAATAAAGTGTTTGAGCATAGACTCTGTAATTTCGAAGTCAGCGATAACACCATCTTTTAAGGGACGAATGGCAATAATATTACTGGGCGTTCTTCCTACCATACGTCTCGCTTCTTCCCCTACTGCTAGCACTCTATTTGTATTTTTATCAATCGCCACAACAGACGGTTCATTTAACACAATTCCTTTGCCTTTAACGTGAATTAAGACGTTAGCTGTACCTAAATCGATACCAATGTCTTTTGCTAACATACCTTAAATCCTCCTTCTATTTACATATCTTTGCATGATAACCATTCTTTTTTCCTAATTTACTATTTTATCACAATTTGTATATGTATGTTGTTATTAGCAAAAATATTTATTATATACCTATTTTATCCAAAAAATAAAATGCCCTATACTACCTCTATAAAAAAGGCAATATTGGGCATTTTTTCATTTTACAGTTTCTTCTTCCTTTTTGTACTTTAATTTTGTTGCTTCTCCTCCACGCAAATGCCGAATAGATTTATGATAATCAAGAATTTCTTTTACTTCATTTGCTAACTCAGGATTTATTTCTGGTAGACGCTCTGTTAAATCTTTATGGACAGTACTTTTCGAAACGCCAAATTCTTTCGCAATTACACGAACTGTTTTCTTTGTTTCTACAATATACTTTCCAATCTTGATAGTTCTCTCTTTGATGTAATCGTGCACACTACTCGCCCTCCCCAAATTGGATATGAGAAGTATCCAAGGGAATGTATATATTATCCCTTTTCTAACATTCTCTTTATAGGTTTGTAACAGTTTATTAGCTTGTGTGCAGATATATGCTAGAAAAGTCAGTAAGGACAAGTGATTTCTTATATTTTTTTGAAAATTTAGTGTTTTTTATTTACTTTTTTAACATAATGCATCTCATTTTAGAAAAATTCATAAAAAAAGAAGCTCGATTTTATCCAGCTTCTTTTCGTATTTATGGTCTTGCCTTATGCATTTGGTTTAGACGTATCTGTTGAAGGTTGTTTTGAATCTTTATCTTCTTTAGTCTTTTCATCAGATGATTTTTCGCTATCCTTTGATTCTTCAGAAGAAGAGTCGTCTTTTGGTTCTGTCACTTCAGCTGCTTTGACTTCTTTGATAGAACTAACAGATTTTCCAAAATAACTGCTTGGATTAATTGCTACACCATCTTTACGAACTTCAAAATGCACATGTGTTTTTGCTTCTTGATTATATAAGCTTTTTCCAGCTTTTGCGATCGTTTGGCCTTGTTTAACAATATCTCCTACTTCTACATCAGCTTTCTCGAGAGATTGATACTGTGTGACTAAACCATCTTTGTGATCAATTTCTACTACATAACCTAGTAAAGGATCTTTTGTTGCTTTTGTTACTGTACCGCTAGCTGCTGCTACAACATCAAATGATTTATCTCCCTTAACAGCTAAGTCAACACCTGTGTTTGGATGATACGTATTGTTGTAGAAAACTAGTGCTTCTTCTTGCTGTTTTTCAGATGCTTGATCGTCGTAGAAAGGCTTTTTCACGATTGCTGATGCTTCACTAGCGACTGGCATTTTTAAATTTTCAAGTGAAGCATTTACCTCTACAGCGTCGTCTCGATAAGCCGTACCGTCTTGGCTATAGCCGCTTTTGTCTTCTTTGCTAATATCGTTTCCATTAGCTTGAAACCAAAGGACTGCTGTAAGAATAATTGCTGCACTCGCTAAATAGATAGCCGGGAACACCCAACGCTTTCTAACTAATTTTTGAACTTTCGATTTTGGAGAAGTACGTTTCTTTTCTTCCTCTCTCATATATCATCACCTCAGCAATCAGTCTGAACACAATTGAATGAATATATACACAGTGATAAAAAATTTTTTTCGATTATTTTTCAACAGATGAATCTAAAATATACATTTTATTTAAAAAAAGTGAAAACCATAAAAAAAGACCCTGATATAAGGGTCTTTGAATTAGCGTTTAGCTGTCAATTGTGCAACAAACTGATCGTTAGGGGTAATCGCAACACCTGTATAATAATGAGTAACAATATCTTTATACGTTTTTCCTTCCAGTGCCATACCATTTGCTCCGTACTGACTCATCCCAATACCATGTCCATATCCTTTTGTGTTGATGATAATTTCATTACCTTTTTTTGTCCAATGAAAGTCGGCTGACGATAAACCCAATTTTTCCCGAACATCTTTTCCCGACAGTTCTTTACCGTTTATCTTTACGTAATCTACGCGCTGCCCCGGCGTTCTAGAGACGATTTCACCTACTGATCCACTGTTTGTTAATTTCACTCCAAGCCTCTGTTCAAAGCTAGCAACAGACATTACTTTCTGATTTGTAAATTCTGGGGACTTTTTATCCCATGGACTAGCTACACTTTTTAGATAAGGAATGGAATTCTTCCAATACGCCTCTGAATTTTCAGTGTAACCATTGCTTGTAGAAAAGAACGTAGCATTAATTGGCTTATTTTTATACGTAAGAATTTGACCTTGGGTGTCTTTCACTGCTTCTTGAATTTTTTTGATTTTCCAATCATAGTCTTTGTTCCATCTGCTTCTTAGCTCATCTTTATTTAAATATACTTGGTACTCTACGGTATCAGTCACATCCGCTCCTTGGGGAAGATGACTATTTCCATTCATCATAGTTTGTACAATATAGGTTCTGGCTGCCAAACTTTGAGCCTTAAGTGCTTCAAGCTCAAAAGTAGCAGGCATTTCAGCTGCTACTACCCCTACAAGATAGTCTTCGAGCGGCAATTTTTCTACTTTTTTCGTTTCCGTACGATAAACACTGACGTCAAGAGGAGACGCTGTCACTTTTTGTAGTTTTTCGGTTTGTGGGGTCTGTTTGACATTTTCATGTAGCTTTCCATCTGTCTTTTCAGTAAAAGGAACAACGAGAAGTGTTGGGATGAGTAACACAACGAAAAAAAAGATGACTCCTAGTACGACGATTGGCTTTGCTTGTTTCATGAACGCCTAGCCTCCATATCTATTATTTTGACAAGGAACACCTATATCCCTATATTCCATATGTATGGAGGTGGACAACCTTTTATGACAGCAAACCGGCCATAAGGGTCGTCCAACGACAAAAAAAGCATCTCGCTATGAGATGCTTTTTTTATGACATATTTATTTCACGTCTGAAGCCTGTTGAGTTTGTTCTACTTGCTTTGTTTCGTCATTTACACGTTCAATATCAGCGCCTAAAGCGGCTAATTTATTGTGGAAATTTACATAACCACGATCAAGGTGTTTTAATTCCGTTACACGCGTATAGCCGTCTGCTACAAGTCCTGCTAATGTTAACGCTGCTGCTGCACGAAGATCTGTTGCTGCTACTTCAGCGCCTTGTAGTTGAGAAGGTCCGTTAATAATAACAGAGCGCCCTTCAATTTTAATATCAGCGTTCATGCGGCGAAACTCTTCTACGTGCATAAAGCGGTTTTCAAAAACTGTTTCTGTAATCATACTTGTGCCTTCTGCTGCTAATAATAATGCCATCATTTGAGATTGCATATCCGTAGGGAAACCTGGATGAGGCATTGTTTTAATATCTACTGATTTTAGCTTTTCAGGTCCTACAACGCGTAAGCCGTCGCCTTCTTCAGTAATTTCAACACCCATTTCTTCCATTTTAGCAACAAGTGAACTGATGTGCTCTGCTACTGCACCGCGTACAAGTACGTTTCCACCTGTAATAGCTGCTGCTACCATGAATGTTCCAGCTTCGATGCGATCTGGAATAATTGCATGTTCTGCACCATATAATTTATTAACACCTTCAATACGGATCGTACCAGTTCCTGCACCGCGAACTTTAGCGCCCATTGCGTTTAAGAAGTTTGCTAAGTCGACAATCTCAGGTTCTTTTGCTACGTTTTCCATAATTGTAGTGCCTTCCGCTAATGCTGCTGCCATCATAATATTTTCTGTGGCACCTACACTTGGGAAGTCTAAATAAATTTTAGCACCTTTTAGTCTTCCTTCAACTTTTGCATCAATAAAACCATTTCCTACTTGAACTTTAGCACCCATTGCTTCAAAGCCTTTAAGATGCTGGTCAATCGGTCTTGATCCAATCGCACATCCGCCAGGTAAAGCTACACGAGCCTCACCTGTACGCGCCAATAAAGGACCCATTACAAGTACTGAAGCGCGCATTTTTCTTACATATTCAAAAGGTGCATCTGTTTTTAACTCTCTTGATGCATCTACAACTACACGATTTGTTTCAAAATCTACTTCTGCATTCAGATGTCTTAAAACTTCGCCAATCGTAAATACATCGGAGAGAGCTGGTACATCATTTAGAATTGTTTTTCCTTCACTAGCTAATAAGGTTGCAGTGATAATAGGTAAAACGGCGTTTTTTGCTCCTTCAACTTTAACTGTACCGCTTAATCTATTTCCACCGCGGACGATGATTTTTTCCAAGGTATTCCCCTCCGCGTCCATTTTCTCTATATTAATATTCAGACGTAATGATAGGTGTGCCAACAACTATGGTTGTTTGACCGCCCATTCTTGTCTTGCGTAATGCAATTTGTAAGTTCATTTCCTGCTTTTTCGTTTGAAGAGCTTCTTTCCACAGTCCAGTATATGCTGAAACAGAGGTAAATGACTCTTCCACTAGAGATTCCACTGGTTTAGCATTGAAAGCTCGTAATAGGTCTTGAATTTCAACAGACAAAACACTTTCCATCTTATCATTGATTTCCCCTGTTGCACAAGAGAAAATTATGGGTTCTGATAGGAAAATTTTTTCATAATTTGTCTGAAATACATTTTGAAAATGGGTCATATTTTTTTCTTTTAAACCTTGTCCCGTTACATGATACGATATGTACGCATTGCTGTGTTCATCGATCGCATAAGTTAACAGAATGACTTCGTTCACATCTTCACTTTTGCGTGTACCTATTGCTTTCCATAGGTCTCTTTCCCTCTTCACTTCCCATTTAAAACCTCTAAAATTACTTTTAATAATTTTAGCTTGCGAATAAAAGGTTTTTTGGTCAGTAACAGCTTTTACTTCTTCTCTTGCATACAACGATACTTCAGTTAACGAAACATGCTGCTTATTTAAGGTGTGAACAATCTTCTCAATAGTAGTTTCATTGTTTTGGGCATTGCTCACATAACTTCCATGATATACGAATAAGCCAGTAATGAAAATAGCCAAAAAGACACTAATTTTTTTAAACATTTCGCCACTCCCTCTCCGTACTCACCAGTCTTTCCAGAAGGCGATGATACATACATGAAAAGGGTCGTCATATTTAGACATAGCGACATACATTAGCGTATAAATTCGTATATCTTCAATGAATGAACGTCTATTTTATCATAGACTCATAGCTTGCCAATCATTGAAAAAATGAGGGAATGCGCTGTGACCAAAATAAATAATCCAAAAAGAAATTACTTACTGTTGATGAAATCGTAATGGTCAATAAAATAAGCATTAATTTTGCTTGAAACACATGATTAGGTTTCATCAGCTTTTCAATTTGAAAGCCTTGCAAAGCATACCAAGTAATCACAATAAAAATCAAATGTGAAATCATGGTTAGTAACGTTTGCTGTTCAATTCCTCCAAACAATAAAAGCACTCCTTTTAAACACCATATGAAAAGAAGAGACGATCATCGTCTCTTCTTTTCATATTAAAGCACACTTATGCAAATTCGTAAACGGTAACATGAAAAACATTTATTTTATTCCCTATTTTAAGATCCTTTTCCATTATTGAGCAAAATAAAGAAGATGGATGCGCTTAGTTGAATGGAATATATAATCATAGATGAATGCTATTTGCTCTTCCCCTTTTGTATAATAGAGCAAAAAAGCCCTCTCATTCGTTTGAGAGGGCTTTTTTTAGAACTTACGTTGAACTAATATCTAAACGATTGACTGCCCGTTTTAAGGCAATTTCAGCACGCTTAACATCAACGTCGTCTTGTTTGCTATCAAGGCGCATTTCAGCGCGCTTTTTCGCTTCTTCTGCACGGGCTACGTCAATCTCTTCAGCTGTTTCAGCAGCCTGTGCAAGAATTGTTACTTTGTCAGGTCTTACTTCAAGAAATCCTCCGCTAACAGCCACAAGTTCTGTACTGCTTGCTTTCTTCAAGCGGACGGCTCCAATTTGTAAAGGAGCAACCATCGGAATATGGCCATGTAAAATACCAAGCTCACCGCTCTGTGCTCGGGTACTTACCATTTCCACTTCTGATTCGTAAACTGGGCCATCAGGAGTCACTACACTGACATGGATTGTCTTCATTTAAAAAACCTCCTATGTCCCTTAAATTAAACTTCTACTCCCATACGTTTCGCATTTTCAATAACTTCTTCAATGCGACCAACTAAACGGAACGCATCTTCAGGTAAATGATCGTATTTACCTTCCAAGATCTCTTTAAATCCTTTAACAGTTTCTTTTACAGGAACATAAGAACCTTTTTGACCTGTAAATTGTTCTGCTACGTGGAAGTTTTGAGACAAGAAGAATTGAACGCGACGAGCACGTTGTACAACAAGTTTATCTTCATCAGATAACTCATCCATACCTAGGATTGCAATGATATCTTGTAACTCTTTATAACGCTGTAACGTTTGTTGAACTTGACGCGCAATTGCATAGTGCTCTTCTCCAACAATTTCAGGAGATAAAGCGCGAGATGTAGATGCTAATGGATCTACCGCAGGGTAAATACCCATCTCTGATAATTTACGCTCTAAGTTTGTTGTTGCATCTAAGTGAGCAAATGTTGTCGCTGGAGCTGGATCCGTATAGTCATCGGCTGGTACGTAAATCGCTTGAATCGATGTTACAGAACCTACGCTTGTTGACGTGATACGCTCTTGAAGCTGACCCATTTCTGTCGCTAATGTTGGCTGATAACCTACTGCTGATGGCATACGGCCAAGTAATGCTGATACTTCTGAACCCGCTTGTGTGAAACGGAAGATATTATCAATAAAGAATAATACGTCTTGACCTTGTTCGTCACGGAAGTATTCTGCCATTGTTAATCCTGTTAATGCAACACGTTGACGTGCACCAGGTGGCTCATTCATTTGTCCAAATACCATAGCCGTCTTCTTAATAACACCAGAATCTGTCATTTCATGGTATAAGTCATTACCTTCACGCGTACGCTCACCTACACCAGCGAATACTGAAATACCGCCGTGCTCTTGAGCAATGTTATTGATTAATTCTTGAATTAATACTGTTTTACCTACACCGGCACCACCGAATAGACCGATTTTTCCACCTTTAATGTAAGGAGCTAATAAGTCTACTACTTTAATACCTGTTTCAAGAATTTCAGCTTGTGTAGATAGATTTTCGAACTTTGGTGCTTGACGGTGGATTGGATCACGACGTGCACCTGCATCGATTGGGGCGTCTAAGTCGATTTTTTCACCTAATACGTTAAATACACGACCTAACGTAACGTCACCAACTGGTACTGAGATTGCTGCACCTGTATCTTCTACTTCTAATCCACGAACTAAGCCGTCAGTGGATGACATTGCTACTGTACGAACCGTGTTATCACCTAAGTGAATCGCAACTTCTAATGTTAATTCGATTGCAACTTCACTTGCACTGCTCGGTTTATGTGAAATTTTAAGGGCGTTATAAATTGCCGGAAGGTGTCCGTTGTCAAACTTTACGTCTACAACTGGACCCATGATTTGAGTAACGCGTCCTTTTGTCATCGTGTTCCCTCCTAACTTGCTTTTCCATTAAACTTTCTATTCTAACGCTGCCGCTCCGCCAACAATTTCCGTAATTTCCTGGGTAATTGCCGCTTGACGTGCACGGTTATATGACAATGTAAGATTATTGATAAGATCTTTTGCGTTGTCTGTTGCACTTTTCATCGCTGTCATACGAGCAGCATGCTCACTTGCTTTTCCATCAAGCAGGCCGCCGTAAATTAAACTCTCTGCATACTGAGGAAGTAATACTTCTAAAATCTCTTCTTGTGATGGTTCAAATTCATAACCAACAAGTTTACCAGAAGGTTGAAGATCTGTTAGAGGCAATAGCTTCTTCTCCGTCACTTCTTGTGAAATCGTATTGATAAAGTGATTGTAGTATAAGTAAAGTTCATCAAACGTACCGTCCGCAAACATTTGAACTGTTTGTGAAGCGATTCCTTGAATGTCAGCAAAAGCTGGCTGATCTGCTAAGCCTGTGATTTCAAGCAAAACCGGAATACCGCGTTTTACGAAGAAATCTCTCCCTACTCGTCCAATTGCAATCACACCGTATTCATCAGGTGATTGATGGCGTTCTTCAATAGCTTGAGATACTTTTCGCAAAATATTACTGTTATATGCTCCTGCTAGACCGCGATCTGAAGTGATTACGATGTAACCAGTTTTCTTCACACTGCGCGCAGTTAACATTGGATGTGAAGCGCCTCTGCTGCCTAGGGCTACGCTTGAGACTACCTCTTGAATTTTTTCCATGTATGGAACAAACGATTTTGCATTTTGTTCCGCTCTATTCAGCTTTGCAGCTGAAACCATTTCCATTGCTTTCGTAATCTGGCTCGTTTTTTTCGTCGATGTGATTCGAGTTTGTATATCACGTAATGATGCCAAAGGTTTCACCACCTTGTTTTAGAAGATCACGTGGTATGAAAGGTGAACAAATGTTCACCTTCACCTTATTGAAAGATTGTCTTAACATACCATGCTGACAATATATTATTCAGATGCAATAAATGTTTTCTTGAATTCTTCAAGTGCTGATTCGAATACGCCAGCTTCAGGAAGACCACCAGTTGTACGGATTGATTCAAGTACTTCTTTACGGTTTGACTCTAACCATGTTAAGTACTCGTCTTCAAAGCGCGTAATATCTGATACTGGAACATCATCTAAGAAGCCTTTTGTTAATGCGTAAAGCACAGCTACTTGTTTTTCTACGCGAAGCGGTTTGTGTAAACCTTGTTTTAAGATTTCAACTGTACGCGCTCCTCGATTTAATTTTGCTTGAGTTGCTTGGTCAAGATCAGAACCGAACTGAGCAAACGATTCAAGCTCACGATAAGATGCAAGGTCTAGACGCAGTGTACCTGCTACCTTTTTCATCGCTTTAATTTGTGCAGATCCCCCTACACGTGATACAGAAAGACCAGCATTAATCGCAGGACGTACGCCTGAGAAGAATAGATCTGACTGTAAGAAAATTTGTCCGTCTGTAATCGAAATTACGTTCGTTGGGATATAAGCAGATACGTCTCCTGCTTGCGTTTCAATAAATGGAAGAGCTGTTAATGAACCTCCACCTTTTGCGTCCGATAACTTTGCCGCACGCTCTAATAAACGAGAGTGCAGGTAGAATACATCCCCTGGATACGCTTCACGACCCGGAGGACGGCGTAATAGTAATGAAAGTTCACGATAAGCTGATGCTTGTTTTGTTAAGTCATCGTAAATAACAAGTACGTGCTTACCGTTATACATAAACTCTTCACCCATTGTTACCCCAGCGTATGGCGCTAAGAATAATAGTGGAGCTGGTTGTGAAGCTGATGCTGTTACAACGATTGTGTAATCTAGAGCACCGTGTTTACGCAATGTCTCTACTACGTTACGAACTGTTGATTCTTTTTGGCCAATCGCTACATAGATACATACCATATCTTGATCTTTTTGATTTAAGATTGTATCGATTGCTACCGATGTTTTACCCGTTTGGCGGTCACCGATAATTAACTCACGCTGTCCACGACCGATCGGCACAAGTGCGTCAATCGCCTTGATACCTGTTTGAAGCGGCTCATGTACTGATTTACGATCCATAACGCCAGGTGCAGCACCTTCAATTGGACGTGTTTTTGTTGTTTCTACTGGGCCTAGTCCGTCTACTGGCTGACCTAATGAGTTAACAACACGACCGATTAACTGCTCCCCTACCGGAACTTCCATGATGCGTCCTGTACGGCGAACTTCATCACCTTCACGAATTTCCGTATATGGTCCTAAAATAATGATACCTACATTGTTTTCTTCTAAGTTTTGTGCCATTCCCATGACACCATTTGAAAATTCAACCAGTTCTCCAGCCATGACATTGTCGAGGCCATGAGCACGTGCGATACCGTCCCCAACTTGGATAACAGTACCTACATCACTCACTTTAATCTCAGACTGATAGTTTTCAATTTGCTGCTTGATCAGCGCACTAATTTCTTCAGCTTTGATGCTCATGAATTTCACCCCTATCTACGATCTGTGTGCAAGAAGTCCTCGTTGGATCGTTTCTAATTTGCTGCTAATGCTGCCATCATAGATACGATTACCAATGCGAAGCTTCACGCCGCCGATTAGGCTTTTATCTACTATATTTGAAATATTTAACGTATGTTTTCCAACTTTAGAAGCAAATGATTGCGAGATTGCTCTTTTCTCATCTGCACTTAAAGGTTTGACAGAATAAACAGTTGCATCTGCCACGCCACGTACTTCGTTCGCTAGGAAACGATACTCTTGTACCATTTCGCTAACAATTTGAATGCGGTGACGCTCTAATAATAGAAGAACCGTATGTTGAACAGTTGGTGAAAGTTCAGCAAATGCCTCACTTACAAACTGTTTTTTTCGCTCAATTGTAATTTTTGGATGAGTTAATACATCCATTAATTCAGGTGTTTTAGCAAACACCTCTTCAACGATTTGTAGCTGGTCTTGCATTTCATCGATCATCTGTTTTTCTGTTGCTAATTGAAAAAGAGCTAGTGCATAGCGTTTGGCTACAGCTGGTTGACTCATCGTACATCCCCTACTTCTTGGATATATTCATGAATTAACTTCTCTTGATCTTGTTCAGAAAGTTCTTTTTCAATAACTTTCGACGCAATTAAAACAGATAATGAAGCAACTTGCTCACGTAACGCAGCAACTGCTTGATCTTTTTGCTGTTCGATTTCTTGCTTTGCTGCAGCTTTTAGACGCTCAGACTCTTCGCGTGCTGCCGCAATGATTTCTTCCTTTTTATCTTCTGCAGACTTTCTAGCGTTTTCCATCATTACTTGCACTTCTTGACGAGATTGCTTTAAGATTTCACGCTGCTCTTCAACAAGCTTCTTCGCTTCCTCATTTTGCTTTTCTGCTTCATCAATCTCACCGGCAATATGCTCTTCACGTTTTTTCATGATTCCCATTACAGGACCAAACGCGAATTTTTGAAGTAACGCAAGTAGGATAAGGAACATCACTAATTGGAAAAGAATATCTCCACCATTAATGCCTGCTGCTCCTAACACAAACATGTTCGACACGGCCATGTTCACTCCCTTCAGAGACTCCACATATATAATTTACTTATTAAAGACATAAAGTAATGGCGAAGGTTCTTTTGAATGATCTTCGCCACATGTAACACATTATTATTTACCTTGTACCATGAATGCAATAACTACGGCGATAATTGGAAGCGCCTCAACTAAGGCAACCCCAACGAACATCATTGAAGTTAATGTACCACGTGCTTCTGGTTGGCGAGCTGTGCCTTCAATCGTCTTAGAAACGATAAGACCGTTACCAATACCAGCACCTAGTGCCGCTAAACCAATCGCAATTGCAGATGCTATTAAACCCATTTTATAAAGTCCTCCCTTAATATATATGATTTTGTTTAACAAAGTTTTGTTTTGTCCAAATTGGGTATTACTTGAACAAAGCTTTATAAATTAATGGTCGCTACTCACTTTGTGAGATAAATAAACCATCGTTAACATTGTGAAAATGAAGGCCTGAATTGCGCCTACAAAAATACTAAATCCTTGCCATAAAAGCATTGGAATAGCAGCTCCAATTGTACCTAAGAAGCCTGTTGTTGCTAAACCAGCTAGCAAGCTTAACAAAATTTCCCCAGCATAAATATTACCGTAAAGACGAAGGCCAAGCGTTAACGTATTGGCAAACTCCTCGATAATCTTAAGCGGGAATAAAAATGCCATTGGCTTGAAGTAATCTTTCGTGTATGCAGAGAAACCTCGCATTTTAATACCATAATAATGTGATAGTACAACTACCATAACGGCTAACGTCAGCGTAATTGCTGGATCAGCGGTTGGCGATTTCCACCATAAGTTATGGTCAATCACGATGGCAAATGGAAGACCCAACATATTTGACACAAAAATGTACATAAGTAAAGTTACACCTAGCGTCAAAAAGCGGCCACCTGTTTTCCAATCCATATTGCTATTAACGAGTCCTTTAACAAAATCTAAGACCCATTCAATAAAGTTTTGTGCACCGCTTGGCTTCATAGCAAGAGTACGAGTACATAAAACTGCAATTAAGAATACAATAACAGAAGCTACGGTAACCATAAGCAAGTTACTTTGACTAAAAGTAAGGCCTAGAAACTCTATAGTTGGTGATTCATGACCCAACTGTGTTCACCTCTCTTTCTATCTTCTACGCATATTTTGAACAACTAAATCTATGATAATGACAACATAATACGTCATTAATCCCACAACTACACTAATAATATGAAAGGTTTTTGGATAAGAGATGGTAATCACAACTGCGAGAGCAGCTGTTGCAAATCTTACAACAGTCCCAATTGAACGGGGCTTTTTCCCCTCATCCAACGCCTGTCCAAACTGCTCAAACTTTCTTACCAAGTTCCACAAATTATACAAACTCAGGGCGGTTCCTAAAATTAAACCTGCAAAAACAGCCTTATAACTTGTAAATCCCCAGCCGAGAACGTATAATGCTAACAAATACAATATGTATGAACGAAGTCTTGGAAAAACGTGCTGCAAATCCTGCATGAATTATTAATCTCCTGAAAAAAAATGGTGGACTGTCCGCAGCATCATAAAAACACCTGCTGCTAGCCCTGAAAGAAGGCCTAAAATCAAAAATAGTGGTTCGGTATCAAGCCATTGATCAGCCCATCTCCCAGAGAATAAGCCAACTAAGACTGAACCTGCTAACTGTGATAGAATGATTGACACTAATGCCATCGCTTGCAAAGGATGACGGTTGCGATCTTTCATAAGCTCATACCCCTTTTGCAAAATTTTCTTTTTTCCGAATTCTCTATCGTTTTTATAGCTCAATATATGATAGAAAGGCAAAAAAAATTGCTAAAAAAGGTAAAAACAGCTAATAAAATACGCAGAAATATCAACGGTTTTCACAGGTTGAAAACCTTATCATTTATATTCCCTGTAAGCATACAATAGCGTATATTTAATGTCAATGTGTTTAAGCTAAAAACTTCACAATCTCTTCTTATTGTTCACATTTCTGCCACACATAAAACCTCTTCAAATGAAAACATTTAAAGAGGTTCATTCAATCGTTATTGTACTGTGTACAACCTGCTCTTGTCTATGCTTTTTCACAAATGCAAATATTTGGTACGACCCCGGTACAAGCGATTCATCGATTGTTATTTTTCGTTTTCTCATGCCTCTTTCTACATCAACGTCAACATCTAAATACGATATAAACTGTAAAGACTGCTTATCAAAAAGAGCAACGCCTAACTCATCTGCTCCTTCAGGCAAAAACAGTTCATAGCTATACGTATTTTTCTCTTTTTCCGCTGCTACTTGCAATCCCATGACACGAGGATAATCTGGAATGCTAACCATGTACATATAAGGAAGCGAAAATGTTTCACGTGAATCATTTATTTCCAAATATCCGTCATATATACCTTTATTTTTAAAACGGGGCTGCACCGATAAAGTGACAGCTATTTCTTTTGTCTGATGTGGCTGCACCGTGACGGGTAATGGAACATCCCAGTTCACTCCTTCATCCCTTTTCGGAACGTTTAAGCGATACGTTTTTGCTTTATCAGACTGGTTATCAATTTTAAATGATAAGACTTTCTTTGATGGGCGCGTAAAAATACCGAAAGATAAAGAAGATGGATAAAATAAAGAGTCTGCTGTGACAGCTTTTGCTATTTGAATTCTCCCGGCTCCTTGTTCATATACGCGATACGTTTGACCGTTTAGCTGCTGCATTGCTTTACTTGTGTTCATCAATGAAGCTTTGACTTGTTCAGGAGACCAGTTCGGGTGAGCTTGTAAAATAAGAGCACACGCTCCAGCTACATGGGGCGCAGCCATACTTGTGCCATGCATGCGTTCATATCCCCCGGGAACTGTACTATTAATGAAGTAACCAGGTGCGACGACGTCCGGCTTGATTCCCCAAGTAGTCGTTACAGGCCCTCTTGAACTGAAAGATGTAAGCAAGTCTTGAACCACTTGCTTGCCAGTGCGTAAGTATGGCTGTTGAGACTGAATGTGTTGATTAATGGTATCACCGCTTTTTTTACTTACCCATATCACTGGAATATTTACTGACTCTTTTAGTTTACCGATTATGCTTTTTTCAGTCGGACTATATAAAATAACGGCTTTTGCTCCTGCCTGTTCAGCTTGTTTAATCTTTTTTTCAACCGCATTTCCTTCTGCTTTTAGCAAAATGACGTTGCCCAACGCATGCTTTTGCTCTTTGGAGTATTGTTCATTTATTACACGCAGCGTTTGATTAAACGTCCATGGACGAGACCCTTCTACTGGCGCCATCATAATTTTTTCTTTGTTAAATCCAATTGTTAGAAATTGAACTGTCGTCGGGGAAACAGAAGCGCCAACGGAAATAGCTTTTCCCGCTGTACCCGGAGAGCCCACCGTCCATAAACCTGGACCTGAATTGCCGCTGGATGTAACCGTTACAATTCCTTTTTCAACAGCTCGATCTAACGCTAAGCTTGTTGGTAAATCCGGACCATTTACATCATTTCCTAATGATAAATTAATAATATCTACATCATCTTGAATTGCTTTTTCGATAGCTAGAATAACACTTTCAGACGTTCCAGCTCCTCCTGGTCCAAGAGCTCGGTATGCGTAGATCTCCGATTGAGGTGCTACACCTTTAATATTTCCATTTGCTGCAATAATACCGGCTACATGAGTGCCATGCAGAGTAGGCTCTCCTTGCTCCCGAGTGGTTTCCATCGGCTCATAATCTTTATCTATTACATCATACCCTCCCCTGTAGGTTTGTTTTAAATCGGGATGAGAATAATCAACACCGGTATCGATGACGCCTACTTTGATCCCTTTTCCTGTTAAGCGCTGATTATGAGTATCAAATAAGCCTCTTACCTGTTCTGAGCCAATGAAGGTTACACTATTTTCTTCTGCAACCTGGTAGTTTTTAATAGAATGTGAACCAATAATAGAAGGATTATGAGATAGTTTTTCCAAATCCGAGATGGAGCCATTTAATGAAAGTCCTGTAAATACCGTGTGAAATTCGCTCTTAATCTTTATATTAGGATAATTTTTTTGTAGCTGACTTTTAAATTCCGCGAATTTTTCTTTTTCAACCATGACAATTATTGATTTTTCCTGATGATTCATTTCTTGTTTTATAGAAGGAAATGTCGGATTGAGCGACATTTGCCCTCCCCCGCTCCCTAATATAAAACTAAGCATTAACCATTTAATCCACATAAAAAAACACCTCTCACACTATCGTGTCTCAAAGAGACACTTTTCATGTGAAAGGTGTTTAGAAATCTTACGAAAGCGGATTAAAAGCTTCCGGTCTGTTTTCCCGGCGGTTGAAATAGTAGCTAATAGCATCACAAATACGTTTAGAAGCTAAGCCATCTCCGTAAGGATTCGATGCTTGTGACATTTGCTTATATACGTCTTCATCTATTAACAGCTCTTTTGCTAGCGTATAAATTGTTTCTTCTTCCGTTCCTGCTAGTTTGAGCGTTCCTGCTTCAATTCCTTCCGGTCGCTCTGTTGTATCACGAAGTACCAATACAGGTACGCCTAATGAAGGAGCTTCTTCTTGAACACCGCCCGAATCTGTCAAAATAATATGAGCGCGCTCAGCGAAGTTATGGAAGTCAATTACATCTAACGGTTCAATTAAATGAATGCGTGGGTCATTTCCTAAGATATCGTTTGCTGTTTCTCTAACTACCGGATTCAAATGAACAGGATACACAACTTGCACATCTTCATGTTCATCCACAATACGTTTAACAGCACGGAACATGTTTTTCATTGGTTCGCCTAAATTTTCGCGGCGATGCGCCGTTAATAAAATGAGACGATCATCTCCCAATTTCGTTAACACTTCATGCTCATATGTCTCTTTTACTGTCGTTTTTAACGCATCGATAGCTGTGTTTCCAGTCACAAAGATCCGCTCTTCTTTTTTATTCTCTGCTTGCAAATTAGCTGCAGACTTATCGGTTGGAGCAAAGTGCAAATCAGCGAGAACGCCTGTAAGCTGACGGTTCATTTCTTCCGGATATGGAGAATATTTATTCCATGTGCGCAAACCTGCTTCAACATGTCCCACCTGAATTTGATTATAAAAAGCTGCTAGTCCGGCAATAAACGTCGTAGTTGTATCGCCGTGTACAAGTACGATGTCCGGCTTTACTTTTTTCATTACGTCGTCCAAACCTTCTAATCCTCTGGTCGTTACGTCCATAAGAGTTTGGCGATCTTTCATAATGTTAAGGTCATAGTCAGGCTGAATGTCAAAAATGCTCAATACTTGGTCTAACATTTCACGGTGCTGAGCCGTTACCGTAACAATCGCTTCGAACTCCTCCGGTCGCTTTTTAAGCTCTAGAACTAGAGGGGCCATTTTAATTGCTTCTGGTCTTGTCCCGAATATCGTCATTACTTTAATTGGCTGCTTCATGTTCATCACCCGAATCTACAAATTATTTTGTACCGAATAAACGATCCCCTGCATCACCTAAACCTGGAACAATATATCCATGGTCATTTAATTTTTCATCTAATGCCGCAATGTAAATATCTACGTCAGGGTGTGCTTCTTTTACGATTTCCACGCCTTCAGGAGCAGCAATTAAACACATAAATTTAATGTTTTTAGCGCCTCTTTTTTTAAGAGAGTTGATTGCTTCTACAGCTGACCCTCCTGTTGCAAGCATAGGATCTACTACAATAAAGTCACGCTCTTCTACATCATTAGGCAGCTTTACATAATATTCAACAGGCTGTAATGTTTCTGGATCACGATATAAGCCAACGTGTCCAACTTTAGCAGCTGGCATTAGTTTTAAAAATCCATCTACCATGCCGATACCAGCACGAAGAATTGGAACGATACCAAGCTTTTTCCCTGCAATAACTTTTGACTTTGTTTTGCAAACCGGTGTTTCAATTTCAACGTCTTCTAGCGGTAAATCACGTGTCGCTTCAAAAGCCATTAAGCTCGCCACTTCATCAACTAATTCACGAAACTCTTTCGTTCCCGTTTTTACATCGCGTATGTAAGTTAATTTGTGTTGAATAAGCGGGTGATCAAATACGTATACTTTGCCCATTGATATCTCTCCTTATATATAAAGATGTACACATTAAAATACCATTCAACGAATTGAATGGTACGTACTAGTAAAAACATATCTCTTGCTAATTAAATTTATACATTGCATTCATTTTACAGAAAAAAGTTTTTGAGTTCAAGCATTATTCAAAAAATGATTGAATTGCTACCACTTTCTCCATAAAAAAACAGGCACAAAGGCCTGTCTCTCTTAAAGTGATTTATACATTTCAAACTTGCTTGTTAAAGCTTCAACGCGTGTTTTAGCTTCAGCTAGCTTTTCTTCATCTTCAATATTTTTAAGCGTTAATCCGATGATAGAAGCAATTTCATCCATCTCTTCTAAGCCAAATCCGCGAGTTGTAACCGCAGCTGTACCAATACGGATACCGCTTGTTACAAATGGGCTTTGCTCATCGTAAGGAATTGTATTTTTGTTTGTTGTAATACCTACATCATCAAGTGCTTTTTCAGCTACTTTACCTGTCAAATTCATTGAACTTACGTCGATTAACACAAGGTGATTGTCTGTTCCTTCAGATACAAGAGCAAATCCTTCTTTCTTTAATCCTTCTGCTAAACGATTAGCATTGTCGATGATATTTTGAGCATAGTGCTTAAATTCATCTTGTAGTGCTTCACCAAATGCTACTGCTTTTGCAGCGATAACGTGCATCAATGGGCCACCTTGAATACCAGGGAAGATTGACTTATCAATCTTTTTCGCAAATTCTTCTTTACATAAAATCATACCGCCGCGTGGTCCGCGCAGTGTTTTATGTGTTGTAGTTGTAACGAAATGAGCATGTGGCACAGGATTTTGATGAAGTCCTGCAGCTACTAGACCAGCAATATGAGCCATGTCTACCATTAAATAAGCGCCTACTTCATCAGCGATTTCACGGAAACGCTTGAAGTCGATTGCGCGTGGATATGCGCTTGCACCAGCCACAATTAATTTTGGCTTATGTGTACGCGCTTTTTCTAATACATCATCGTAGTTAATACGATGTGTTTCACGATCTACGCCATATTCGATGAAATTGTACTGAACACCACTAAAGTTAACAGGACTTCCGTGCGTTAAGTGACCGCCGTGCGATAAATTCATACCAAGTACTGTGTCTCCAGCCTCTAAAACAGTGAAGTATACAGCCATGTTTGCTTGTGCACCTGAGTGAGGTTGAACATTCACATGCTCTGCTCCGAAAATTTCTTTTGCACGATCACGAGCTAAGTCTTCTACTACGTCTACGTGTTCACAGCCGCCGTAGTAACGTTTAGCTGGATAGCCTTCAGCATATTTATTTGTTAAAACTGAACCTTGTGCTTCCATTACCGCTGTTGTTACAAAGTTTTCTGAAGCAATTAGCTCAATCTTAGTACGTTGTCTTTGTAACTCATCCTTGATCGCATTATAAACTGCTGGATCTTGTTGCATTAGTTGTTTCTCCATCAAAATCCTCTCCTCATTTCGTATTCGCAATGTTCGTTATTTGTTGATTCAACTACATTGTAACATGATTTATTTAGAATAAAAAAGAAAAAATGTGTATTATTTTAATATATTTAATTACGAAAGTTCGTAAAACGCTCTCATTCCACCAATTAGTTTTGGACGCGTCTTTGCTACAGTAACATGAGCGTGTCCAACTGCGTTTAACGTACAACGAACGGGTACTGCGACATGCTTTAAATGCATACCAATGAATGTATCTCCAATATCAATACCGGCATCAGCTTTAATAAACTCTACCAAAACGGGATCTTTAAGCTGGCCATAGGCCTGTGTAGCCATCGCTCCGCCTGCTTTATGAATAGGCACAACACTAACCATTTCTAAACGCTCTTTGCGAGCTAATTCTCTTTCTACTACCAGTGCTCGATTGAGATGTTCACAGCATTGAAATGCTAAGTGAACACCCGTTTTTTTTCGAAAATCTGATAGCGCATCAAAAATCATTTCTGCGACTTCCATTGCGCCTGCAGTTCCTATTTTTTCACCAATTACCTCGCTTGTACTGCATCCAATGACAAGTGTATGTTCTGAAGACAACTGCACTTGTGCTAAAAAATCAGATAAAACTGTTTCCAACTGCTCTTTCCATTTCGTAAGTTCAGACACGTTTTTCTTCCTTTCTTTCATTGAATACGTTCACATTATACAGTTAATGTTGCATCACTTTGCTGCTCATACTGTTTAATTTTATTCACGCGATTTTCATGTCGGCCGCCTTCAAATTCTGTCATTAACCAAATTTTCGCAATTTCACGTGCAAGTCCCGGCCCAATGACACGTTCACCCATTGCCAAAATGTTGCTATCATTATGTTCTCTTGTCGCTTTTGCACTGAACGTATCATGCACTAGAGCACAGCGAATTCCTTTTACTTTATTAGCTGCTATACTCATACCGATGCCTGTTCCACAAATAAGAATGCCTCGACTTACTTCTTGGCTTGCCACTTTTTGAGCAACGGGAAGTGCATAATCCGGATAGTCTACGGACGCTGTGCATTCACACCCTAAATCCACATATTCAATATTTAATTCTTCCATTAAAGAGATAATTTCCTGTCGCAAATTTATACCGCCGTGGTCAGATGCAATAGCTACTTTCATCTTTGTTTCCTCCTCATACGTACCTTCGTCTTATATTAAATTTCTGTTCATTTTAAGTCAGCAAAAATTTATGGGACCTTTTATAATTTGTCGACTATTTTGTTAATCATACGCTCTAACTCTTCTAAAGTCTGTTCGTACGTCTGTAATGATCCGCCAAACGGATCAGACACTTCACCTTGCTCGTCGGCAAATTCTTTTAGCGTAAATAATTTATCACTTACGTATGGAGCTTGGTTCAAAATCAGCATTTTATGCTGCTCCGTCATCGTAAAAATATAAGTAGCCCACATCAATTGTTCTTCCGTTAATGCTGCCGAAGCATGAGAACAAGCTATGCCTTTCTGGTAAAGGGCAACTTGTGCATGAACAGAAGCTTCACTTCCATTTGAAGCGAATACGCCTGCAGACTTCACGTTTATTCCATCTATCTCTTTAGCTTTGAGCAACGCTTCTGCCATAGGGCTGCGGCACGTGTTTCCTGTACATACAAATAAGATGTTTTTCAAGATACATCCTCCCTTGCTTTCACTATGTTCGACTATGTTGATATTCCACCCTATTGTATCTCTATTGCCTGCATAAATCCAGTTAGCTTTTCCGGGTATTTTTTATCCATTACCGCTTCATCCATCTCGAAAAAACGACTTCGCTTTCCTTCTTTTATCGCTGCAATCCAAAAGAAGCAAAAAAAGACCATAACCTGAATGGTCATGATCCTTTACCTATTTATATAGTTAAAAAGGTAGTAACAATTTGATTCCAAAAGCTAATAAAATGCTTCCGCCCAGTGCCTCACTATATGAACCAAGCCAGCCTTGTACTCTTCTGCCTAGCAGCAGTCCTAACCAAGTTAATAGCATACTTACTACGCCAAAAACAATAATGGTCAAAAACGTTCTTGCTCCAAAAATACCTAAGCTAAGTCCAACAGAAAAACTATCTAGACTCACGCTGAGCGCAAAAAATAACAGTCCAAAGCCAACTGGTTTGATAAACGGCGTATCGTCATGCTTAAAGGAGGAATAAATCATCTGCGCCCCAAGAATCAGCAATAAAATTCCACCGCCATAGGTAGCAAACATTCCAAGTTTATCAGACAAAAGTCGTCCAATAAACATGCCTAACAGCGGCATCCAAATATGAAATACACCGATAACAACACCAATGTAGAAAATTTGGCGAAAGCGTAAACGAATTAATCCCATTCCCAAACCAACTGAGAAAGCATCCATTCCTAAGGCAAACGCCATAATGACTAACGTGATCATTTCACTAATTAACTGAGATACATTCATCTTTACCCTCCTCGGACGTGCTCCTATTTCAAAATATGCACATTCGAAAAGGTTTAGAAGATGAATTTTATTGCTTAATCACGTGATGTCCTGCAGCTTTCATTAATCGGTTCATAACGGCATGACCGACTCCTTCTTCAGAAAAACTTTCACTAACGATAACATCTACGTCGCACTCATTAAATGAACGAAGCGACTCGTATAAGTGGCTAGCAACCGTCTCTAAATTTGAACGAGACCCACATGTGATAACCGCATCGGCTTTATACGCATCTTCATGTTCAGATGTCGTTAATACCCCCACTCGCTTACCCTGATCTTTATAGCGATTGATAATAGACTGAAAAAAATCCGAACTGCCGTCAACGATGACAAGCGGTGCATCAGGTGCGTAATGCGTATATTTCATACCTGGAGATTTTGGCGCTTCTTTATCACTTAATAACGCTCGATCTACTTTTACGGGACCAATTACATTTTCCAACTCTTTCTGAGTAATGCCGCCCGGCCGTAAAATAATAGGAATCTCTTCGGTACAGTCAAGGACCGTTGACTCTACTCCTACCCCTGTTGCTCCTCCATCCACAACTCCACTAATACGCCCTTCTAAATCATTCATCACATGATGAGCTAGAGTGGGACTTGGCTTGCCGGAAAGGTTTGCACTAGGAGCCGCGATAGGCAAAGCCACTTTTTTTAATAATGCGAGGGCTACTGGATGTGAGGGCATTCTCACTGCAATGCTGTTTAAACCAGCCGTAACCTTATCTGAAACTCGATCTTTTTTGGGTAATATGACTGTAAGAGGACCCGGCCAAAAAGTATCGATCACTTTCTCTGCTTTTGAAGGAATCGACTCTACAAATGTATGAAGCTGCTCTTTATCTCCAATATGAACAATAAGAGGGTTATCACTAGGACGTCCTTTCGCTGCAAAAATTTTATCCACAGCTTTATCCGATGTTGCGTCTCCTCCTAATCCATACACCGTCTCTGTAGGAAAAGCAACTACTTCGTGATTGCGCAGCAAATCTGCTGCTTCTTCTATCTGTGGATAAATATCTTTTTCGTGCGTAAAATTATCCACAACCCATAACTTAGTTTCCATCTTCTTCAACTCCTTTTTCTTTCTATATCTAGGTTTTTTTTACTTTAAAAGTACAATATGTATCAAAGATAGTAAAATACATGCATTCATTATATCAACAAACAAGCTTTATCCACAAAATGTGGATAAAGCTTATGTTTTTGTGAATAACATTGTGGATACCCCATTAAAATGATTTATCCACATTTTCTTTTAACTAGCTGCATAAAACATCACATAGACATCCTGAGGGTTTGGTAACTTTTTTAAATAAGAATGTTCTTTTAACAACTCAGGCAGTGCACTGTAAGATGTTTGCTGAAAATTCATCATTTGAAAAAAATGTAGAGAAGATGCCTTATTTGTTAGTAAATATAGTTGCTTTACGCCATGCTTTTGAGCCAGCTGGACGATGCTTTTAAATAGCAGCAGAATATCAGATTGCATTAAAGAAGGAGACACGACAAGGGAGCGGAGAATTCCATCCACACCTTCTTTTTCAAACCCAACTGTTGCTAGCAGCTCGCCTTCTTCATTTTCCATTATGACAAATTGATGAATATGCTCTTCCACACCAGCTGTGCTGATGCCCGCTTTTTGCAAGAACTGCTGAATTCGAATATAATCATTTTCACTGGCAATTTTTAATTGTTCTCTCATTTTAATCACCTCAACTTGTTTTCTAGTAACAAATCTATGAGATGATTAAAAGAAGTAGAACTGAATTTTATTTTTAATGATTCTATTAATTAAATACTGACGATACCCATTCTACTACAAAAAACTTAACTTCTACAGAATCTTCTTTTGATTTAGAATCAGCTTTTTTCTTAGATGAAACAGACTTTTCAGCTTCTTTACTTTCCTTTTTTTCAGCCTTAGCACTTGTCTCTTCCTTTACTGTGCTGCTTGTATCTTTTGCAATTACTTCTTTAGAAGATACTGTTGATTGAGAAGATTCCTCAGCTTTCTGCTCAATAGAATCCGATGTAATAGTTGCAGATTGAATTTCTGTTTTCACTGCAGGCTCTTTACTTTCAGCCGATTTGTCATCTGTTTTGTCTGCAGATTTTGATTCAGAAGCTGCTGGTTTCTCTTTTTCTTCCGTTGGCTCTTCTTCAGATGGCTCCGGCGCTTTTACCGCTTCACCGTTTGAGAAATCTAAGAAGCATAAAGGAGGAAATAGTACACACCACCAGTTTGCTCCCTCTCCTTTGCCAAGAGTAATAAGCACGGCTTCATACTCCCCTGCTGGATATAAGAACTGACCGTACAACTTAGTAGGAAACTCTACTTTTCCGAATTTAACATGAACAGATTCATTTACGCCTTCTTCTTTTAACACTTCTTTCGCAATTGTTTCAAGCGCCGGCAAATTTTCTTTAATCGTTTTTCGAGCTACAGTTACAGATGTTAAATCTTTTACCCATTCTGTAATTTGTTCGTTCACCCGGTCACGAATCAGACGTTTTACGTACTGGTCTTTTTCACCGTCGCTGTTTGCTAAAATGCGCAGTCGAATCGCCTCGTCTGGAATGACGGCAGGCTGATCTGCCTGCACTTGGTTATGTGTATATATAAGTTGAGCATTTGCTCCAATAATTAATAAAATAAAATAAATGATAGCATATTTCTTCATTTCGGCCACCGCCCTTTCATAGGAACAGTATGGCCGAAAGCAAGATATCTTAAACTAGTAATTTAGTAAAAAAATGCATGATTTTCAAAAACCAAAGGGAAAATCATTCCCTCTGATTTTTTTAGTTCTCGCGAAGTTTTGCAAAAACCATTCGATCTTTTCCATTAATATCATATACACATTCTACAAAAGCTGTGGGAAACGTTTTTTGCAGCATCTCAGCTACATCTTTTGTCTGTCCGGCCCCGACTTCAAATCCAATAATACTATTTGACTTCGTCACATATGGCAGCTCTTCCATGAAACGCCGATAAAAATCCAGGCCATCTTTTCCACCAAAAAGAGCTCGGTTTGGCTCGTGATCTTTTACCACTGTGGACAACACATCATCTGCTGGAATATAAGGCGGATTAGACACAATCACATCAAATTTCTGATTTGATAATAGAAATGGTTGTAATAGATCTCCCTGTATAAACGTGACAGCAGCGTCCAGGTTTTGAGCATTTTCTTTGGCTACGCTTAAAGATTCTATAGCTATATCGGTTGCTGTAACTTCCACTCTGTCAAGTTCCAAAGCTAAAGTGATAGCAATTGCCCCACTTCCCGTTCCAATATCTACAAGCTCAATAGGCTGGTGTTGAAATTCTTTTTTTATTCGAGAAATCATTCCGTATACCAGCTCTTCCGTTTCGGGTCTTGGAATTAATACATGTTCGTTTACAATAAATGAACGCCCGTAAAATTCTTCTGTCCCGATTAGATATTGTACAGGCATACCTGCTTTATGAGCATGGACATCTTGTTCAAACCTTTTTAGACTTTCTTCTTCTAGTTCTTCCTGCAGAGCACCTAGCAAATGAGTTCTCGTCATCTGCAAGTGATGGCGAAGCAAGAGTTCTCCCGCGTTTTCATCTCGCTTTGCCTCTTTCAAAAAAGAAGAAGCCCACTTAAGGGCTTCAAATACTTTCATTAGTTCGAATCTTCCATTCGGCGCGCTTGGTCTTCCATGACTAATGCATCGATAATTTCATCAAGCTTGCCTTCTAAGATTTGATCTAGCTTTTGAATCGTCAGACCAATACGGTGGTCCGTTACGCGATTTTGCGGGAAGTTATACGTACGGATACGCTCGGAGCGATCTCCTGATCCAACTGCTTGTTTGCGCGTTGCATCGTACTCTGCTTGTGCTTCTCGCTGAAACTTATCGTACACGCGAGCACGCAATACTTTCATTGCTTTTTCTTTATTTTTAATCTGAGACTTTTCATCTTGACATGATACCACTGTATTTGTTGGTAAATGCGTTAAACGAACGGCTGACATCGTCGTGTTAACACTTTGCCCACCAGGTCCACTTGAAGCAAATGTATCTACACGGATGTCTTTTTCATGAATGTCCACTTCGACTTCTTCTGCTTCAGGAAGACATGCTACCGTTGCTGTAGATGTATGAATACGACCGCCTGATTCTGTTTCAGGAACTCGTTGAACACGGTGTGCGCCGTTTTCAAATTTCATCTTTGAGTACGCACCTTTACCGTTAATCATAAAGATAATTTCTTTATAACCGCCTACTCCAGTAGTCGTTGCTTCCATTACTTCTGTTTTCCAGCCTTGTGATTCAGCAAAGCGCGAATACATGCGGTACAAATTAGCTGCAAATAATGCTGCTTCATCTCCGCCAGCAGCTCCACGAACTTCCATAATTACGTTTTTATCATCGTTTGGATCTTTTGGAATTAATAAAATACGTAGCTTTTCAACTAGCTCTTCTTGCTGCGTTTCTAACTCGGCAATTTCTTCTTTTACCATGTCACGCATATCTGCATCAAGCTTATCTTCAAGCATCGTTTTCGCTTCTGATAACTGCTCTTTTACATCTTTGTATTCTTGATAAGCAGCTACCGTTTGTTGTATATCTGATTGTTCCTTCGAATATTCTCTCAACTTAGAGGGGTTGTTTACGATCTCAGGGTCACTCAGAAGTTCGTTTAACTTCTCATAGCGCGCCTCTACCGCTTCTAAACGATCAAACACGTCATTCACCTCATTCTTTATCCATAACATTGTAATTATAGTATAGCTTTAAAATAGAGTCAAAACCTTGTTAATACACGTATATGAACAAAAAAACAGAACTGCGCGTTCTGTTTTTATCATCATAAAATTCTTGCTTTATTTTTCGACCATTTCGCTTGAGTCCACAGACACAGCTTGTCCTTTAGACTTTTGCACAACGTGGCAATGACGACATCTTGGTTCGTAAGATTCAGACGCACCGACTAAAATAATAGGGTCGTCATAAGAAGCAGGCTCACCGTTAATTAAACGCTGCGTACGGCTCGCAGGAGAGCCACATGAAGCGCACACAGCCTGTAGCTTTGTTACTGACTCTGCAATAGCCATTAACTGCGGCATTTGTCCAAAAGGTTCACCTTTGAAGTCTTGATCTAACCCCGCTACAATCACACGAAAGCCTTGATCCGCTAAAGATTGAACAATTTCTAAAATATCTGTGTCAAAAAACTGTACTTCATCTATCGCTACTACGTCTGTCTCTTCATCTACTCGCTTTAAAATATCGCGCGATGCCGAGATTGAATAAGCCATAACAGATGTACCATTATGTGAAACGACCGCTTCTTCGCTATATCGATTATCGATTGCAGGCTTGAACACTTGTGCTTTTTGTTTAGCAAACTGCGTACGGCGCACACGTCGAATTAACTCTTCTGATTTCCCTGAAAACATACTGCCACAAATTACTTCTATCCAACCGCTTTGTTTCATTACGTACACCACTGCGGGACTCTCCCTTCTTCTCGTTCCGTTTCTGAGCGAACCGCTACTAACTTAATCTACGTCTTCTATGTAGATCTTATTCCTATGATAAAGTACCCACTTTTTTATCAAGCAGACACTGTTTTTCTACTTTTATAAGCAAAAAAACAGGCAAGAAGTTAAGCTACTTGCCTGTTTGTTTCGACAATGTGATTATTTAAGACCGTATTTTTTGTTGAAGCGATCAACACGGCCACCAGCTTCAGCGAATTTTTGACGACCAGTGTAGAATGGGTGACATTCAGAACAAGTCTCAACGCGGATCTCTTCTTTTACAGAACCACTTTCAAATTCGTTTCCGCAAGTACATTTAACCATAACTGTTTTATAGTTTGGATGAATTCCTGTTTTCATTCGTTTCATCTCCTTCCGCCCTGAATCATTCTGAAACAGAGTTTATTGATAAAGATAGTGATGAAATAGTAACTATTTCACTGTGTACTTTATCAACACACATGATGAAATTATAACAAGGGTTGTATGCTTTTGCAACCACATGTTTTATAACTTATCGTTTATTTGCTAGAAGCGTTTTTTTCTCTTCCGTTAACATCGAGAAGAACTCTTCATTTGTCTTTGTTTGACGTAAACGTTTTAAGAATTTTTCTGCAAAATCAGGAGCATCTGCCATTGATTTACGAATTGCCCATAAGTGGTCTAAATGCTCTTTTGGAATTAACAGCTCTTCTTTACGTGTGCCTGAGCGACGAATGTCAATCGCAGGGAAGATACGTTTTTCAGCTAGTGAACGATCTAGATGCAGTTCCATGTTACCTGTACCTTTAAATTCTTCATAAATAACATCATCCATACGAGAGCCTGTATCAATTAAGGCTGTTGCTAGAATGGTTAAGCTGCCTCCATCTTCAATGTTACGAGCAGCTCCAAAGAATCGTTTTGGACGGTGAAAAGCAGCCGGGTCAATACCCCCTGATAGTGTACGACCGCTCGGTGGAATAACTAAGTTATAAGCACGAGCAAGTCTTGTGATGCTATCCATCAAAATGACAACATCTTTCTTATGTTCGACTAATCTCATCGCACGTTCAAGGACAAGCTCCGCTACTTTAATGTGGTTTTCTGGCACTTCGTCAAATGTAGAACTGACAACATCACCGTCAACCGAACGCTCAATGTCCGTCACTTCCTCAGGACGCTCATCAATAAGAAGGACAATCAATTCTGCATCAGGATGATTTGTTGTAATGCTATTGGCAATTTCTTTTAACAGCATCGTTTTACCTGCTTTTGGCGGCGCGACAATTAGTCCCCTTTGCCCAAATCCAATTGGTGAAATCAAGTCAATAATACGCGTAGAGAAACTTCTTGGCTGAGTTTCTAGCAGCATTTGCTCATTTGGGTAAATCGGCGTTAGCGCTGGAAAATGCACGCGATCTTTTGACGTTTCCGGATCTTCTCCGTTTACTGCTTCTACATGTAATAATCCGTAGTAGCGCTCATTTTCTTTTGGAGGACGAACTTTCCCCGATACCTTGTCTCCATTACGCAGATCGAAGCGACGAATTTGTGAAGCTGAGATATAAATATCTTCTGAACTCGGTGAATAGTTAATTGGTCGTAAGAAACCGAATCCTTCTGACTGAATAATTTCAAGAACGCCTTCCATAAATAAAAGCCCATCTTGTTCAGCTTGAGCCTTTAAAATAGCAAAGACAAGTTCTTTTTTCGTTAATTTACTATAGTACGAAACTTTATACTCACGAGCATGTTCATATAGCTCTTTTAATTTCATATTTTCTAAACTGGATAATGTTAAGTTCATTAGGACACCACGCTTTATAATGAATAATTTTTAACCGTTCCTCCCATATTAAATTCAAATATAAAATTGAGAGATGATATGGATGGAATAAATCTGTGAAAATGGAGAATATAACCTTTGAAGTATAATAAGTAGAATCAATTGATTAACTATACACTTTTAGAAGAATAATTCCGACATAAAACCATTTATATTATCTTGATAAATTTAACGTAGCAATTTATATTCTAACCTTTTTCTATCTTTTTAATCAATCTTTTTTTACTTTAGAAGATGAATAAAAAAAAGGAAATTTAATAGCTTACGAGAAGCGAGGAAAACCTTTTCATAATTTCACATTAAAGGAAATAAACTGGACGTTAAAATAAGAAATGAAATTTATCTTTTAGCTTCCCTTTTTATTTATTTACCCTATTCATAAATATATAAGCTACACAGACATAGAAGAACGCTCCTACGCCTGTGTAGCTTATTAAAAAGCTCATTCCTAAACTTTGCTTTCATGACTGTGGCACCGATTTGCCTTTATGAATTTTGAAATTGCTCAATTTCCTCTTGAGTCATCTCTTCACGCCAAATCATTGCCCCTAAATCCGATAACTTGTCTACTAAATGACTGTAACCACGGTCAATGTGCTCTAAACCCGTTACCTCTGTAATCCCTTTGGCCATTAAGCCAGCGGTTACGAGAGCTGCTCCTGCTCGTAAGTCCGACGCTTTCACACGCGCACCTTGTAAGTGAATAGGACCATTAATAATAGCAGAACGTCCTTCTACCTTAACAGATGCATTCATTCGTCTCAGCTCATCAATATGCTTAAACCTTGCACCGTAAATTGTATCCGTCACAACGCTTGTACCAGACGCTCTTGTTAGAAGCGTCGTAAATGGCTGCTGTAAATCAGTTGGGAAACCTGGATATACTAGCGTCTTAATATCTACAGGCTTCAATAGCTGACGAGTCGCTACAAGAATCTGATCTGAGCTTGTTTCGATATGAATACCCATCTCACGCATTTTAGCCGTTAATGACTCCAAATGCTGAGGGATAACGTTGTCAACAACAACTTCTTTTCCCATACTCGCTCCCATGATCATATACGTGCCTGCTTCAATTCGGTCTGGAATGATAGAATGACGGCATCCTTTTAATTGATCTACTCCATCAATTCGAATAACATCCGTACCTGCACCTTTAATACGGGCACCCATACTTGTCAGTAACGTAGCTACATCAATAATTTCAGGCTCTTTAGCAGCATTCTCAATAACGGTACGCCCTTTTGCTCTTACAGCAGCGAGCATAATATTGATTGTTGCTCCTACGCTAACAACGTCTAAATAAATTCGAGCACCAATTAATTCCTCAGCTCGAATGTAAATAGCTCCTTGCTCATTTGTTACTTTAGCGCCAAGAGCTTCAAAGCCTTTAATGTGCTGATCGATTGGTCTAGGACCAAGGTAACAGCCTCCTGGAAGCCCAACTACCGCTTTTTTAAAGCGTCCCAACATCGCCCCCATTAAATAATAAGAAGCGCGTAATTTTTTTACTTTTCCGTTCGGTAAAGGCATTGCAACCATTCCGGATGGATCTACTGTTAATTCGTCGTTATCAATGGTTACTTTCCCACCAATTTCTTCAACTAAATCCCCTAATAACTGCACGTCTGAAATATCGGGCAGACCTTCAATTGTAACAGGTGACTCGGCTAAAATTGTTGCTGGAATAAGCGCAACGGCACTATTTTTAGCACCACTGACGCGGACGGATCCACTTAAGGTAAAGCCACCTTGTATTTTTAACTTTTCCATTTATAGCTCCCTTCTAGTGAAAGAAAGTTTCTCACCTAGTAATTGAGGAAAATTTTGGTACAAAGAATACCTAAAAGAATGGTTATTTTTCCTATTACCTACTAGTGTACACGAAAATGAAAAAATCATGTATAGTTTCGACAAGATAAAAGAAAAATATGGCATTCACCTGTCAGGATGGTAAACGCCACACAAATTTATACATGTTTAGACATTTCGTTTTTCCCAATCCGCCAAAAATTGGTCAATTCCTGCGTTTGTTAACGGATGTTTGAACAATTGCATTAAAACTTTGTAAGGAATTGTCGCAATATGTGCTCCATTTTTTGCAGCTTCTGTTACGTGCATCGGATGACGAATAGATGCTGCAATAATTTCTGATGGAATGTCATGAATCACAAAAATATCTGCGATATCTGAGATTAAATCGAGACCATTAAAACCAATATCGTCTAATCTTCCTAAGAAAGGCGATACGTAAGTAGCACCTGCTCTTGCTGCCATTAACGCTTGGTTAGCTGAGAAAATAAGCGTAACGTTTGTCTTAATACCTAAACTAGTAAATTCTTTTACTGCTTTTAAGCCATCTGGAGTCATCGGTACCTTGATTGTAATATTCGGCGCAATCGCGGCAAGCTCTTTTCCTTCGCGAATCATGCCTTCTGCATCAAGCGCAATCACTTCTGCACTTACAGACCCTTCAACAAACTCTGTAATTTCACGAAGACGATCTTCAAACGTGATGTTCTCTTTAGCTACTAAACTAGGATTTGTTGTAACCCCCGCTAACAAACCTAATGAATGCGCTTCCTTAATTTCGTCTAAGTTAGCCGTATCAATAAAAAACTTCATGAATGCCATCCCCCTGTGTTATGTATTCAGAATGATAAGAAAATTATAGTGAAAATAAAACCGCCTTACAATAAAAATAAGACGGTTTTATTTTTCAGACTCAACTAATTGCAAACAGGCAATCCGAAGATTTCAAATTATGCTTTGTTAGAAGAACCGAATTCACGCATTTTACCTTGAACCGTTTCTTTGATTGCTTCGCGAGCAGGTCCTAAGTATTTACGTGGATCATATTGTTCAGGTTGCGCAGCTAATACTTCACGAACAGCTTTAGCTGAAGCAATTTGGTTTTCAGTGTTTACGTTGATTTTAGCAGTACCTAAAGAAACTGATTTTTGGATATCTTTTGTTGGAATACCAGTTCCACCGTGTAAAACTAATGGTAAACCTGTACGATCTCCGATTTCTTTCATTTCAGCAAAACCTAGGTTTGGTTCACCTTTGTATGGTCCGTGAACTGATCCTAATGCTGGAGCTAAGCAATCGATACCTGTACGGTTAACAAGTTCTTCACACTCGTTAGCATCTGCATAAATAACGCCCTCAGCAATAACGTCGTCTTCTTGTCCACCAACAGTTCCTAGTTCTGCTTCTACAGATACTCCGTGGAAGTGAGCTAGTTCAACTACTTTAGAAGTAATTGCAATGTTTTCTTCAAATGGGTGGTGAGAAGCATCGATCATTACAGAAGTGAATCCAGCATGGATTGCTTTTGCACATGATTCAAAGCTTGAACCGTGGTCTAAGTGAATTGCAACTGGTACTTGAACGTCGTAATCTTCGATTAGAGCTTCAACCATTGCTACAACAGTTTTGAAACCGCCCATGTAGCGTGCTGCACCTTCAGATACACCAAGAATAACTGGAGAGTTTTCTTCTTTTGCTGCTTGAAGAATAGCTTGAGTAAACTCTAAGTTATTTAAGTTAAATTGACCTACTGCATAGCCTTGTTCTTTTGCTGTAATAAGCATTTCTTTCATTGATACTAAAGGCATATTGAAATCCTCCTTAAAATCAACCTTAGATTAGATGCTAACCAAAAGGCACACTCAAATAGTATGCTCTTGAATTGAGTGTTTCATGTAGAAACAACGCGCATCTTTACATAATAGATTGTCGAATTATGAATACAGTAATTAGGATACCAACTAACAATGAAAACAGCAACATTTTTAGGCTGATATTCAAAATTTGTTAGGATGAAAACCCTACCAAAACCTTAATTCGACTTTACTGGTATATATTCCCTAACAACTTTTCGGATTTCATCAATATCAAACGGTTTTGCAAAGTGTGTTAATGCTCCTAAATCTTTTGCTTCTTGAATCATATCCAATTCACCATAAGCGGTCATAATGATGACTTTAATCGTTTCATCGTGCTGCTTTAACCTTTTTAAAATTTCAATTCCATCCATTCCTGGAATTTTCATATCTAATAAGACAAGATCCGGTGCTTGCTCTTTTGTAATATCAATCGCCTGGAAGCCGTTCGCCGCTTGAAATGTTGTATAGCCTTCTTTTTGCAGCACTTCCGTTAATAAAATACGTATACCATACTGATCATCAACAATTAAAATTTTCTCTGCCAATATAATCCCACCTTTTATATTCCTCTTCTACAGACAAAACTAACATATGTATTTCGCCTTTAAAACAAAAATCCCTGCTAATTAGAGAAATTGTTACAAAACATAGCTTTTTTTGTCATCCATCCAATTTCATTGCACTTTACTTTCATTGTAGCTCATTTCAAGATAGAATACAGATAGCTTTTTTCGTTATAATGTGTAGATAGACGGCTTTAGCCGCTTAAATCGAAGGGAGATTCTATGCTTAAAATTTTCACAACTCAACTTTCAGGTTTTTTTAAACGAATTGAAGAACAAGAAGAATTCCAATTTGAAGATGCCGCGCGTATTTTAGCACAAGCCTCTGTCGGAGAAGGATTTATTTATATTTATGGCGTAGAAGAAATGCACGCCATTACGCTTGAAGCACTAAGCAGTGCAGAACCTTTAAGTCAGGCAAAAGCTTTGCCTTTACATGAATTAGATCAGCTGACTAGCGTTGATCGCGTACTGCTTGTCTCTCGATTTTCAACAGATAATAAAGCAGTGGAAATAGCTGAACGTTTAAAGAAACACGATATTCCATTTGTTAGCATTGCTGCTGCTCCTAAAGAGATAACCGAACCTTCTTTAACAGCACTCGCAGATGCGCATATTGATACAAAATTGTTAAAGCCGCTTATTCCTGGAGAAGACGGCTCAAGATTTGGTTTTCCAGCAATGATGGTCGCTTTATACGCGTACTACGGTTTAACTTTCACATTAAAAGAAATCGTAGAAGAATATGAATAAAAAACACGCTGTCTAAAGACAGCGTGTTTTTTATTTCACTTATTTGTTTTGACTTGATTCCATTGATGCGCGAATAAATTCTTTGAACAATGGTTGCGGTCTAGTTGGACGAGAAGTAAACTCTGGGTGGAATTGTGAAGCCAAGAACCATGGGTGGTCTTTTAGCTCTACAATTTCAATTAAACGGCCGTCTGGGCTTGTACCAGAGAAGATAAAGCCTTTCTCTTCCATTTGTTGACGGTATTCGTTATTGAATTCATAACGGTGACGATGACGCTCATATACCACTTCATCTTGATATGCTTTATATGCAAGCGTATCTTCAGACAATTTACAAGGGTATAATCCTAAGCGCAGTGTACCACCTAGGTCTTCTACGTCTTTTTGTTCTGGTAATAAGTCGATAATTGGATAGTTTGTTTCAGGTGCAATTTCTGCTGAATGTGCGCCTTCTAAGCCTAATACATTACGCGCAAACTCAACTGATGCCAGCTGCATACCTAAGCAAATACCTAAGAATGGAACTTTTTGCTCACGTGCATATTGTGTTGCTACAATTTTACCTTCAATTCCACGATCACCAAATCCACCTGGAACTAAAATACCGTCTACATCACCAAGTAAATCTTGAACATTTTCTTTTGTTACAAATTCCGAGTTTACCCACTTGATGTTTACATCTGCATCGAATGCATATCCAGCATGTTTCATTGCTTCTACGACAGAAATATAAGCATCTTGAAGCTCTACATACTTACCAACCAATGCAATTTTTGTTGTATTTGAAAGTCCTTTTACTTTCTCAACCAGTGCTTTCCACTCAGTCATTTCTGCTTCTTTGCAATCTAATTTCAAGTGATCGCATGTGATTTGATCTAGGTGCTGCTCTTGTAGAGATAGTGGAATTTCATATAATGTTTCAGCGTCTGCACACTCAATAACCGCTTTTGGATCAATGTCGCAGAATAAAGCTAGCTTGTCTTTCATATCTTCAGAAATTGGCATTTCTGTACGAACAACGATAACATTTGGCTGAATACCTAAGCTACGTAATTCTTTTACACTATGCTGTGTTGGTTTTGTTTTCATTTCACCAGCAGCTTTTAAATATGGCACAAGTGTACAGTGGATGTACATAACATTGTCACGGCCAATATCACTTTTAATTTGACGAATAGCTTCTAGGAAAGGAAGTGATTCAATATCTCCTACCGTTCCGCCGATTTCAGTAATAACAACGTCCGCATTTGTTTCTTTACCTGCACGGAAAACGCGTTCTTTAATTTCATTTGTGATGTGCGGAATAACCTGAACTGTTCCGCCTAAATAATCACCGCGACGCTCTTTTTTCAATACTGTTGAATATACTTTACCTGTTGTTACGTTGCTGTAGCGATTTAAGTTGATATCGATAAAACGCTCATAGTGACCTAAGTCTAAGTCTGTTTCCGCGCCATCATCCGTTACGAATACCTCACCGTGTTGGTATGGACTCATTGTTCCCGGGTCTACGTTAATGTATGGATCAAACTTTTGAATCGTTACGTTCAACCCACGGTTTTTTAATAAACGGCCTAAAGAAGCTGCTGTAATCCCTTTTCCTAGAGATGATACAACACCGCCTGTTACGAAAATATACTTTGTCATCTATACTTCCCCCTCTAAATAATTTGAACTGTACAATATTAAAAGTTTTCACATAAACAATCACAATTCATTCATTGTGCATGCGAAATTATAAGAAACCTTATGAATGTGAAACGTTCAAGAACCAAAAGAAAGTTTCTATCAAGGATTTATAAGAACATATCGGGGTGTAAAACATGGATAGATAAAATAAAAAAATTGCTCCCAATACCAAAACTGGATTGGGAGCAATAGTCTATTTTAAATAAAAACTTTTTAAATGCTTGTTTAAAGAGCCCAAAAAAGATTCTACCTACTTCGCTTGAAAAAGTCAAGAAGGATTATTTTTCTTTGTCGTCCTCATAATCTTCTTCTTCATCTTCATCATCATCTTCTAGATCATCTTCTAAATCGTCAAAATCGTCTTCCGCAAGATCATCTTCATCTTCTTCTAGCTCGTCAATGTCTTCAAAATCTTCTTCTTCCTCTAGATCATCAACATCTTCATAATCCAAATCTTCTTCTAAATCATCAAAATCTTCAACTTCTTCAACAACAGCTTTTTTCGCTTTTTTCTTTTTAGGTTTTGCAACCGGAATAACTTCTTCTTCAGCTTGGTCAAAAGGATACCATCCACGAAGACCCCAGTGGTTGTCCCCTACTGTTAAAAAGCGACCATCAATATTAATATCTGTATAAAACTGAGCTAATCTCGTTTTTAATTCTTGATCTGACATTTCAGCTGCTGCTTTAATTTCAGCAATAATTTCTTGGAATGACATTGCTTGACGATCTGTTTTTTCTTCTAGAAGCGCATAAGCAATCTCAATCATCGACATTTCTTTTAAATCCGTTTTTGAGTACTGTGCTAAACTCAAATCTGGCACATCCTTTCTATGGCTATGTATATCGAAAATCTATTAAATCAATTCATCATATGTGTAAATGATGGAAACGAATAAATACATACCATTCATTATAAACAAATTCAATACATTTATGCTAGCCTCGTTTCTAAAATTCTCGAGAATTTCGCATAAAACAACGAAAAAATAGACATTTTTTCACTATAATACATTCTACTTAATACGCCAACAACATCCTTTAATCAAAAGGAATTCACCATCCGTTATTCTGACTCCGCTAAGGTTAAGTCTATAAAAGCCGAGATGACCCACAAACAGTCATCTCGGCTTTTAATATATCACTATATACTAACGATACATTATTACATATTTCGGCGATATTGCCCACCGCATTCATATAAAGCTCGCGTAATTTCTCCTAAGCTGGCTACTTTAACGGTCTCCATTAACTCTTTGAAAATGTTCTCTCCTTCTGTTGCAGCTTTCTTTAACCTTTTCAGCGCATCTTCTCTTTTTTCTTCATGCTGCTGTTGAAACTTCTGAAGCTGATTAATTTGATGATTTTTTTCTTCTTTTGATGCGCGGGCTAACTGCATGTCATCAACTGAGGAATTTTCCTCTTCATTTGGATTAATATACGTATTTACTCCTATAATAGGTAAATCTCCCGTATGTTTTTGCATCTCATATTCCATCGATTCATCTTGAATCTTACCTCGCTGATACTGCATTTCCATCGCACCTAAAACGCCGCCTCGATCATTTAAGCGTTGGAACTCAGCCAATACCGCTTCTTCTACCAAGTCTGTTAGTTCATCAATAATAAAAGAGCCCTGTAGTGGATTTTCATTTTTAGTTAATCCATGCTCTTTTGTAATGATTAATTGAATGGCCATCGCTCTTCGTACAGATTCCTCTGTCGGCGTTGTAATTGCTTCATCATACGCATTGGTATGAAGAGAGTTGCAATTGTCATGAAGAGCCATTAAGGCTTGCAACGTCGTACGTATATCATTAAAATTAATTTCCTGTGCATGAAGCGATCGGCCGGATGTTTGAATATGATACTTAAGCTTTTGACTGCGTTCATTCGCGCCGTATTTATCACGCATCACAATTGCCCAGATTCTTCTCGCTACACGTCCAATAACCGTGTATTCAGGGTCAAGTCCATTACTAAAGAAAAACGATAAATTAGGAGCAAAATCATCAATGTGCATGCCTCGACTCAAGTAATATTCCACGTACGTAAAACCGTTGGCCAATGTAAAAGCTAGCTGAGAAATCGGGTTAGCCCCTGCTTCAGCTATATGATAGCCTGAAATAGAAACAGAATAATAGTTGCGCACTTTCTCGTCAATAAAGTACTGTTGAATATCTCCCATCATTTTTAATGCAAATTCTGTGGAAAAAATACACGTATTTTGCCCTTGGTCTTCTTTTAAAATATCCGCTTGAACAGTTCCTCTCACTTGTTTCAACGTACCCGATTTTACTTCCTCGTATTCCTCTTCCGTTAAAGGACGCTTCAGCTCCTCTTCCTTCTTTTCCACCTGCTGACTGATAGCTGTATTCATAAACATAGCTAGTAATATTGGAGCCGGCCCATTGATGGTCATCGAAACGGAAGTCGACGGATGGCAAAGATCAAATCCTTTATACAGGAGTTTCATATCATCAAGGGTACAGACATTTACGCCGCTTTCGCCAATTTTCCCGAAGATATCTGGCCTTGGATCTGGATTTTCTCCATAAAGCGTTACAGAATCAAATGCTGTACTTAAACGCTTAGCCTCATCATCTTTTGACAAATAGTGAAAGCGACGATTTGTTCGTTCTGGTGTTCCTTCGCCTGCAAATTGACGCTTAGGATCTTCACCTTTTCGTTTGAAAGGAAAAACACCTGCTGTATAAGGAAACGCACCTGGCACATTTTCTTTATAAAGAAAACGAAGAACTTCCCCATATTCTTTAACTTTTGGAAGAGCCACGCGCGGAATACGCAGTCCTGATAGGGTATCAACTTGCAGAGAGGTTTTAATTTCTTTATTTCTTATCTTTGTAATAAGTTCTTCTTTCCCGTACTGACTTTTTAATTTAGGCCAGTTTTCCAGCTTTTCAATCGATTCAGCCGTTAGCTGTTTTTGATATTTCTCCTTTAGCTGAGTGAGCTCTTGCTTGGCCGTTTCTGTTTCCACTTCTTCCAGAGCACCCTCTAGCTGATAAAATTTACGCGCTATTTGTACTTGAACATCCGTATTGCGGTGATAAGAGCGAACGCTGTTTACAATCTCCTGTAAATATTGCTGTTGATCATTAGGAATGATGGTATATTTCTTTTCACTTACGCGCTCTGATGATTTTTCTACGTGCCAAGACGTACGGCATGTTTGATGCAGATGATTTACAAGATCTTCAAATAAAATATTTGTTCCCCCGTCGTTGAACTGGCTCGCAATTGTGCCGTAAATTGGCATCGTAGAGAGATTATTTTCAAACAGCTGATGATTACGCTGATATTGACGCTGCACTTGTTTTTTTGCGTCTTCAGAACCTTTTTTTTCAAATTTATTGATTACAATAAAGTCTGCGTAATCAATCATTTCAATCTTTTCTAACTGCGACGGCGCGCCAAATTCGCTTGTCATTACATACAGAGAGACGTTTGCAATATCTTTGACTTGAGCATCAGCTTGCCCGATGCCGCTTGTTTCGACAATGATAATGTCGAAACCCGCTTTTTTCACGACAGCAATTCCATCTCGAATGGCCGCCGATAGCTCATGTCCAGATGAACGCGTGGCCAAACTTCTCATATACACACGAGGAGACGCTGCGATGTTCATGCGAATTCGATCCCCAAGAAGCGCTCCTCCGGTTTTTTGTTTAGTTGGATCGACGGATAAAACAGCTACATGAATATCTGGAATATGTTCAATAAACCTTCTTACTAATTCATCCGTAAGCGAACTTTTCCCCGCTCCTCCTGTTCCTGTGATTCCAATAACCGGTATTTTTTGATCCGTCTCGCTTTCGATTACACTTTCTCGGATTTCTTCAAGAGCAGCTGCGTGCTCTTTTGTGTATTCATAGGCTTCATTTTCAGCGCATGTAATAAGCTGGGCAATTAAACGGTCATTAGCCGGCGTTAAGGTTCGATCCTTCGGCAGTGCAGGGGGATTTGTGTAATAACAATCATCGATCATAAATTGAATCATGCCTTCTAACCCCATTTTTCGTCCATCTTCCGGAGAAAAGATTTTAGAAATGCCGTAATCATGAAGCTCTTGAATCTCACTCGGAATAATGACCCCTCCTCCTCCGCCATAAATTTTAATATGAGAAGCCTGTTGTTCTTGGAGTAAATCGTACATATACTTAAAATATTCTACATGGCCGCCTTGATAAGAAGAAATGGCAATCCCCTGAACATCCTCTTGTATGGAAGCGTTAACAATTTCTTCGACAGATCGGTTATGCCCCAGGTGAATGACTTCTACCCCCTTGGCTTGAAGAATTCGTCTCATAATATTAATGGACGCGTCGTGGCCGTCAAACAGGCTAGAAGCGGTTAAAAAACGAAGCGGTCTTTTGCTTGTATTCAAACTGTCTCCCCCTCACACAGTTGTTGAAATGAAAAATTTTTAAGTAAAAAATCTAACTGCATATTTGTATATTCTTCTAATGAATAATGCTTTTGCAGCCACCATCTGCGAAATGCCCACATCTGACCTTGAACAAATAAATGATGAGCAAACAGCGAAATTTCTTTATCCGTAAGTGCAAATTGATTGTTTTCTACGCAGCCTTCGATAATAACCTTAAACATCTCAACCATATCCAGCTCTTTTTTTAATACATATGGAAGCGCATCTTTAGACAGTGATTTCGCTTCTTGGTACATGACTAATACTTCATCTTGAAGCTCATCCACAACTTTAAAATAGTGCTGAATCGCTTGTTGAAGCTCAGCGATTGTATAACGATCCACCACCATCTCTTCTAATCGCTCTCTCACTTCATCGTAAATATTGTCACATACAAGATATAAAACATCTTCTTTAGATTGAATATATTCGTAAAGTGTACCGATACTGAACCCAGCTGCTTTGGCAATTTCCCTTGTTGTTGTTCGGTGAAAACCTTTTTCCTTAAATAGCGTGACGGCCCCTTTAATCATTTGATTACGACGCTCTACAATCAGCTTTTCATCTTTAATGGATGTGAGAACTTCTCTCTTTTTCATTTTTTCACCTCTCCTACAACAAGTGTTTTATTTAGCAAGATACCTAGAAATGACGAGACGCTGAATCTCTTGTGTGCCTTCATAAATTTGCGTGATTTTTGCATCTCTCATAAAACGTTCTACTGGATAATCTTTTGTATAACCGTATCCTCCAAATACTTGAACAGCTTCTGTCGTTACTTTCATTGCTGTATCCCCAGCATATAATTTTGACATGGCTGATTCTTTGCCATATGGCAGCCCTTGGGACTCCAACCAAGCAGCTTGATAGGTTAACAGTCTTGCAGCTTCTATACTCGTGGCCATGTCGGCTAACTTAAACGCAATTCCTTGCTGAGAAATAATTGGCTTACCAAATTGCTGACGTTCCTTCGCATAAGCTACGGCCGCATCTAACGCCCCTTGGGCAATTCCTACAGCCTGCGCTGCAATGCCATTTCGGCCGCCATCTAGTGTCATCATCGCAACTTTAAATCCTTCTCCTTCATTTCCTAGCAAATTTTCTTTTGGAACACGGCAGTCCTCGAAAATAATTTCTGTGGTAGGTGAAGAGCGAATGCCCAGTTTCTTTTCTTTTTTACCAACTGAAAATCCCGGCATATCTTTTTCAATAATAAAAGCGCTCGTGCGTTTTTCATTGGGGTCGATGCGAGCAAATACGACGTAAATATCCGCTTCGCCGCCGTTTGTAATAAAGATTTTAGAACCATTTAAAATATAATTTTCTCCGTCTTTTACAGCGAGCGTTCTCATTCCTCCTGCATCTGATCCAGCACTCGGTTCGGTTAACCCATAAGCACCTATTTTCTCACCCGTTGCCATAGGTTTCAGGTATTTTTGTTTTTGTTCTTCTGTTCCGAATGTATAGATTGGCCAGCCGGCAAGAGAAGTATGAGCCGACAAAGTAACGCCTGTTGATGCACATACTCTAGACAGTTCTTCAACAGCAATGCAATAAGCTAGATAGTCACTGCCAATTCCTCCGTATTGCTCCGGCCATGGAATACCTGTTAATCCTAGATCAGCCATTTGCGTAAAGATTCCTCTGTCAAAACGCTCTTCTTCATCTCGTTGTGCAGCTGTCGGAGCCACTTCGTTTTTGGCAAAGTCCCGCACCATTTTTCGAATCATTTCGTGTTCTTCTGAAAGTTTAAAAAACATGATTATTCCCCCTATAATTGACTGCTAATGACGATGCGCTGAATTTCGCTTGTACCTTCGTAGATTTCGCATACTTTGGCGTCACGAAAATACCTCTCTACTGGATAATCTTTCATATAACCATAGCCTCCCAAAACTTGAATCGCATCGATTGCTACATTCATGGCCGTTTGGGAAGCAAATAATTTCGCCATTGAGGCTTCTTTTTTACAAGGAAGTTTTTGATCATATAAAAAAGCGGCTCTATACATTAAAAGCTTCGCTGATTCAACAGCCGTTTCCATATCAGCCAGCTTAAAGGCAATACCCTGCTGAGATAAAATCGGTTTTCCGAATTGATATCGTTCATTTGCATAGTTTTTAGCTGCCGTTAACGCACCTTCAGCAATTCCTACCGCCTGAGCAGCAATACCAATTCTTCCGGCATTTAAATTAGCCATCGCAATTCGAAAGCCTTCACCTTCTTCTCCGAGACGATTTTCTACAGGCACCTGTATATTTTCAAAGTGAAGTTGAACCGTTCGAGAACCATGAAGGCCCATCTTATGTTCATCTTTTCCTACTGAAAATCCCTCCATCGTCTTTTCAACGATAAAAGCGCTCATCCCTCTCGACCCGCGTTCGGGATTCGTTTTAGCAAATACAATATACGTATCTGCTTCGCCGCCGTTTGTAATGAAAAGCTTTGAGCCATTTAAAAGATAGTGGTCTCCTTTTCGTTCTGCCTTTGTTTTTAAGCTTGCAGCATCAGACCCTGCACTAGGTTCTGTTAAACAAAAAGCACCTAGATATTCACCTGTCGCCAGTTTTTTTACATACTTTTGTTTTTGATCTTCCGTCCCAAATACGACAATAGGATTCGTACCTACAGAAGTATGAACAGACAAAATGACGCCTAGGGCTGGACTTACTTTTGATATTTCGTGGATGGCAATCATGTACGATACAAAGTCCAGTCCGCCCCCTCCGTATGCTTGAGGAACGGGAATGCCCATCAGGCCAAGATCAGCCATCTGCTTTAATAAACCTCGAGGAAATTCACCCTTTTCCATGTTTGGCACAGCCGCAGCGACTTCTTTTTCACTAAAATCAGCTACCATCTTTTTAATCATGTGTTGTTCAGACGTAAAAAAGATCATTTCGCCACTCCTTTATGTTTCGTACGTAAAAAATCCTTTTCCTGTTTTTCGACCAAGCCACCCTGCCTTTACATATTTCCTAAGCAATGGACAAGGACGATATTTGTCATCACCAAACCCTTTATGAAGCGTTTCCATAATAAACAAACATGTATCGAGGCCGATGAAATCTGCTAATGTCAAAGGTCCCATTGGATGGTTCATTCCTAGTTTCATCACTTGATCAATATCCTCTTCGCTTGCTACACCTTCATAGAGCGTAAACACAGCTTCGTTAATCATTGGCATTAAAATTCGATTTGAAACAAACCCTGGAAAATCATGAACTTCCACCGGGGTTTTATTTAATTTTTTCGTTGTTTCATAGACTGCTTGATACACTTCATCGGTAGTAGCCAGCCCTCTAATAATTTCAACGAGTTTCATCACCGGAACAGGATTCATAAAGTGCATGCCAATTACTTTTTCAGGTCGAGTGGTCACAGCTGCAATTTCAGTAATAGGAAGCGAAGACGTGTTGGTTGCTAAAATAGTATGACTCGGGGCTAACGAATCCAACTCCGCAAAAATGGCTTGTTTGACTTCCATCTTTTCCACAACCGCTTCGACGATTAAATCTGCTTTTTGTGCTGCCGTTATTTCATTTGCCAGCTGAATGCGCTCCATAATCCCTTCATGTTCCTTAGCTGAGAGAGAACCTTTTCCCACCTGCTTTTTCAGACGTTTATCAATACCTTCTATTCCTTTTTGCATATTTTTTTGATCAACGTCATACAAAGAAACTTGGTATCCGCTCGCAACAAATACTTGCGCAATGCCTGCTCCCATCTGACCTGCTCCAATAACCATAACTGTTTCAATATTCAAGTTGGTATCCCCCTTTTACACTTCTACCATAATGGCATCACCTTGGCCGCCGCCGCTGCAAATAGAAGCAATGCCTAGTCCGCCGCCTCGTCGTCTTAATTCATGAATGAGCGTTACAACAATACGGGCGCCGCTTGCTCCAATCGGATGTCCAAGTGCTACAGCCCCGCCGTTCACATTTACTTTTTCAGCCGGAAGCCCTGCAATTTCCATACTCATCAACGCTACCGCTGAAAAAGCTTCATTGATTTCAAACAGCGCAATATCGTCTACTGTTTTACTTGTTTTTTGCAATAGCTTATTAATAGCAAACCCGGGCGTTTTCGGAAATTCCCTTGGCTCCATCGCAAGAGAAGTATGGTTTACAATCGTAGCCAACGTCTCATAGCCATTTGCTTTTGCCACATCTTCATCCATTAGCATGAGCGCAGCTGCTCCGTCATTCACGCTAGGTGCATTTCCTGCTGTAATGGTTCCGCTGTGACCAAATACAGGCCGAAGAGAAGAAAGTTTTTCTAACGACGTGTCTTTTCTTGGTCCTTCATCTTTTTGAACCGTTATCGTTCCTTTTTTAGACGGAATATCAACTGAAATTCTTTCTGCGGTCCATCTCCCTTTCTCTTCTGACTCTACCGCTAATTGATGACTGCGAAGGGCCCATTCATCCTGCTTTTCTCGGGAAATATCCATTTCAGAAGCTATTTCATTTCCATACGTACCCATTTGGACCCCTGTAAAGCTGCATGTCAAACCGTCATGAACCATCAAATCCGTCACAACGCTATCTCCCATACGGAACCCCCACCTTGCTTTTGGAAGAAGATACGGCGCGTTACTCATCGATTCCATTCCACCTGCAATGATTGTTTTTGCTTCTCCTAATCGAATCAGCTGATCAGCAGTTGTAATGCTGCGCATACCCGATGCACAGACTTTATTAATGGTTTCCGTCTCTACTTGCCACGGTAAACCTGCATAATGCATGGCTTGCCTAGAAGGCAGCTGCCCTTGGCCCCCTTGCAGCACGCACCCCATAATAACGGAATCAATTTCTGTACGTCCTTTTGATGCTGCTTGAATCGCTTTCCCGCCTAGTTCTGCCGCTTTTAGTCCACTTACGCTGCCACCTAATTTTCCAAAAGGTGTTCGAACTGCACTCACAATAACTGTTTTCCCCACTGTTGTTTCCTCCTTTTTCTTCCTCTTTGTCCTCGCCGATTGAACGCTTGCTCAATTTCCTTTCTGTAAAAAGTAGAGATGAAGACCATCTCTACTTCTCCTTTATGAAACCTGTTCTTGCACGTCGCCATAAATTGACTTTTCAAGCAGTTCTGCTACGTCATACGTATGAACCTGTTCTTCTACTTCTTTTGCTTTTGTTCCGTCACTTAGCATCGTTAAGCAGTATGGGCAACCTGAACTGATAATGCTTGGGTTAACAGCTAAGGCCTGTTCGGTGCGCGCTACATTAATGCGCTGGCCGGTCGTTTCTTCCGTCCACATTAACCCTCCTCCTGCTCCACAGCACATACCATTTTCACGGTTGCGATCCATTTCAATCAAACGAACACCTGGAATCGCTTTCAAAATTTCTCTTGGCGGACTGTATACTTCGTTATATCTTCCTAAATAACAGGAATCATGGAAGGTAATTTTTTCATTAACCGCATGTTTTGGTGACAGCTTACCTTCTTTCACCAACATAGCTAGTAATTCTGTGTGATGATACACTTCTCCTTCAAAACCGAAATCTGGATATTCATTTTTAAAAATATTGTAAGCATGTGGATCAATTGTAACAATTTTTTTGATTTCATTTTTTTCAAATTCAGCGATATTTTTAGAAGCTAACTCTTGGAATAAAAATTCATTGCCCAACCTGCGCGGCGTGTCACCAGAATTTTTTTCTTTATTTCCTAAAATCGCAAATGAAACACCCGCTTCATTGAGAAGCTTTGCAAACGATAGAGCGATTTTTTGACTGCGGTTATCATAAGATCCCATCGAACCTACCCAGAACAAATACTCAAACGTTTCACCGGCTTTACTTACTTCTTTAACAGTAGGAATGTGAACATCTTCTCTTACATGTCGCCATTCTTCACGCTCTTTTCGGTTTAATCCCCAAGGGTTTCCTTGACGCTCAATATTCGTCATGGCACGCTGAGCATCCGCGTCCATCTTTCCTTCAGTTAATACTAAAAAACGTCGTAAATCTATGATTTTATCTACGTGCTCGTTCATTACGGGACATTGATCTTCACAGTTTCGGCACGTTGTACATGCCCAAATTTCTTCTTCCGTAATGACATCTCCAATTAAAGCGGGATTATATTCCGCTGTTGCTGCGGCTTCTTCTCCGCCTTGGCTGGCCGCCATCATCGCCAGCTGATTTCCTTTTGTTTTGGAGAATGCATACGTAGGAACCCAAGGAGCCTTAGATGTCACAACCGCTCCTTTTTCTGTTAAGTGATCGCGCATCTTTAAAATTAAATCCATTGGAGATAAAATTTTCCCTGTACCCGTTGCCGGACACATATTCGTACATCGACCGCATTCCACACAGGCATATAAATCAATAAGCTGATGCTGCGTGAATTCTTCAATCTTTCCAACCCCAAACGTCTCCTGGGTCTCGTCTTCAAAATCAATCTTTTCAAGCTTACCTGGCTTAGAAACACGGTTAAAAAATACATTAGCCGGTCCAGCCAGTAAATGAGCATGTTTTGATTGAGGAACATATACTAAAAACGTCAATAACACGGCTAAGTGGATCCACCATGAAACATAAAAAATGGAGATAGCGGCAATATCATTGATTCCCTTAAACAAGATCGCAATCGATGACGCAACCGGTTCTGTCCATGACGGTTCATGATTATGCCAGATGATTGACATACCGTTTCCGACAAGCACTGACAGCATAAGTGCTCCAATAAAAATCAGTACTAAACCAGATTTAAACCCTCTTTTTAAACGCACAAGCTTTTCGACGTAGCGGCGGTGAAAAGCCCAGACCACTGCTACTAAAATCAAAAGCGTCACAATTTCTTGAAAAAATGTAAAGCCGGGATATAAAGGTCCAAGCGGCAAATGTTTACCTGGAAGCAAACCTTTTATAATAAAGTCTAACGCGCCAAACTGAACTAAAATAAACCCATAAAAAAACATGACGTGCATAATTCCACTTTTTTTATCTTTTAACAGCTTCTTTTGTCCAAACACGTTCACCCAAATTTTTTGCAGTCTTTCTTTTAACCGCTGATCAAATTCTACTTTTTTCCCTAATTGAATATACTGAATGCGTGTGCGAATCAAATATACAAACAAAGAAACAGCGTAAGCGGTTACAATAATAAAAAAGAGAAAATTCACCCACAGCAACCCTGTCATCTCGTCCCCTCCTTGAATAATTTGTTACCTTTTTTCCTCCTGACGACTAAATTTTCTGATAATATATCTACTTTCATTGTATATAATGAATGAGCATTCAGTCAATATCTTTTCGTTCTTTTGTTCATATTCTATTTAAACAAGGTGACACTAAGAACAACATAAAATGTATTTACATCGGGAAAAGAGGTGACGTGATGAGCGGCATGGTTGTAATTTTACTTTTTATTATTTTTATTGCTTGGCTTGCAATTGACCTTGGCGTTGGAAAGAAAGTATTTTCTCAGGCTGAAAATACATTTCCAAAGCGACGTGCTTCTCTTTTTTTGTTCGCAGACGGGAATGTCTTGTATAAAGATTTATTTCATGAAATAGAAAATGCCTCTTCATTTATCCATTTATCGTTTTACATCGTACAAAATGATGAAATTAGCCAAGATTTTTTAGATTTACTAGTCCAAAAAGCACAGCAAAATATTGAAGTCCGGTTATTGGTAGACCGTGTGGGAAGCTATAAAATCAAGAAAAACAAAATTGCATTCTTAAAGAAACAAGGCGTTCATTTTGCTTACAGTCGAACGCTACGGTGGCCTTATTTGTTTTATACACTCAACGCACGCAATCACCGTAAAATGGCCGTTATTGATGGGAAAGTTGGCTACATTGGCGGTTTTAATATCGGCAGAGAATATTTAGGACTCGACGCCAAGCTTGGGGTGTGGAAAGATTACCACCTGCGTATGGAAGGTGAAGGTATCCAAGATCTTCAAATGCAGCTGTTGAGCGACTGGTATGCTGCTACCGGCATAGACCTGCGTAAAGTGGAAAGATACTTTCCAGCAGCCTCTGAAGGAGACTATGTTATTCAGCTACAGTCGACTGAAGGTTTTTCACTTGAAGAAAGCTTTTTATCGATTATCAACCAAGCCAATAGGGAATTGTACATAGGTACTCCTTATTTTATTCCAAGTGAACCTTTGATGAATGCGTTACTGCAAGCTCGCGCACGGGGAGTACAAGTTCATATTTTGATTCCAATGCGTGCAGATCAACCGCTTGTTCATCATGCTGCATTTGCCTATCTTCCTACATTACTTCAAGCAGGCTGCATGATTTATCAATATTATTACGGTTTTTACCACGCAAAAGTATTAATTGCAGACAATGTTATCTGCGATGTAGGAACGGCTAATTTTGATAAAAGAAGCTTGTTCTTAAACGCTGAAATCAACTGTTTAATCTACGATGCCATATACATTGAAGAGGTAAAGAACAGCTTTAAAGCTTGTATGGGGGAATGCCCCATTTTGTCTTTAGAAGATGTCAAAAACCGAAAATGGAGTGAAAAACTAAAGCAAGGATTTGCAACCTTTATTTCTCCGTTGCTTTAATGAACGAAAAGAGGAAAATTTATAATGAAAATTAGATTTGGCTATGTATCACATGCCCTGTCGCTTTGGGACTGCTCACCTGCGAAAACCCTCACGTTTACCAGATGGGAAAAAATGAAAAAAGATGAGAGGCTGGATAAGCTTCATTACGTCACAAAACAAAATTTAAATCATACTAAGCGCGCTTTACATTTTAATATTGCCCATGAAATTATGCTGTATCGATTATCATCTTCTCTTGTCCCTTTAGCTACTCATCCTGAAGTAGATTGGAATTACATTGATGCGTTCCAAGACGATTGGTCAGAGATAGGAGAATTGATTCGGAATCATCAGCTGCGCGTGAGTTTTCACCCCAATCAGTTCACATTATTTACAAGCGACAAAAAACATATTACAGAAAATGCGGTAAAAGATATGAATTATCACTATAGAATGCTTGAAGCGATGGGAGTAGCCGATCAAGCTCTTATTAATATTCACGTAGGTGGAGCCTATGGCAATAAAGAAAAAGCGATCGGTCGATTTCATGAAAACATTCAAACGCTGCCACCTGTCATTAAAAAGCGCATGACTCTTGAAAATGATGATAAAACATACACAACTGAAGAAACATTAGCTGTATGCGAAAAAGAGAAAGTCCCTCTCCTCTTTGATTATCACCACCACAAAGCAAATGAAGGAGAAGAACCTCTTGCATTATTGCTCCCTCGTATCTTTGACACGTGGAAACATATCGGGTTAAAACCAAAAGTACATATCTCTTCTCCTAAATCTGAAAAAGAATTTAGAAGTCACTCTGATTATGTCTCAACTGATTTTATCGCACCTTTTTTGCAAATGGCTAAAGATATTGGACAAGATTTTGACGTAATGATAGAAGCAAAGTTAAAAGATAAAGCGCTGCTAAAATTAGTGGAAGATTTAGCATCAATGAGAGGAGTAAAGCGTACAGGAGGTGCCACGCTTGTTTTTTAAATAAAAAAGAGCCAAGAGGCTCTTTTTTTTGTTACATTTTTTCAGGTGCTGAAACACCAATTAGTTTTAAGGAGTTTTGAAGCGTTACTTGAACAGCTTTCACTAGTTCAATACGCGCTTTACTTGTTTCTACATTATCGCTGTCTAATACTTTTTCTGCATTATAGAAGCTATGGAACGTAGAAGCAAGATCAAATACATAGTTTGTAATGCGGTGCGGAATACGTTTTGTTGCTGCTTCCGCTACGGCCTGAGGGAACTCTCCGATTTTCTTCAGTAGTTCCATTTCTTTTTCTGCACTAATTAATGAAAGGTCAGCGCCAGATGTTGATTGAATCCCCATCTCTTCACCTTGACGAAGAATACTGCAAATACGGGCATGAGCATATTGCGCGTAGTATACAGGATTTTCATTAGATTGAGAAACAGCTAAATCTAAATCAAAGTCTAAATGTGTATCCGCACTTCTCATCGCAAAGAAGTAGCGAGTTGCATCAAGTCCTACCTCTTCTACTAGATCACGCATTGTTACTGCTTTACCTGTACGTTTGCTCATCTTCATTTTTTCGCCATTTTGATACAGTTGAACCATTTGAATGATTTCTACTTCAAGCGTATCTTTTTCATAACCAAGCGCTTGAATCGCCGCTTTCATACGAGGAATATATCCATGGTGGTCGGCTCCCCAAATGTTAATTAGCTTATCAAATCCACGTTGAATTTTGTCTTGGTGATACGCAATATCTGGTGTTAAGTACGTAAATGAACCATCATTTTTAATTAACACACGGTCTTTATCATCACCAAATGTCGTAGAACGGAACCACGTAGCACCTTCTTCTTCATATACATGGCCTTGTTTTTTCAGCGTTTCAAGTGCAACTGAGATTTTATCATTTTTATAAAGAGACGTTTCAGAATACCATACGTCAAATTTCACACGGAACTGTTCAAGATCACGCTTTAATTTAGCTAACTCGTAATCTAACCCGTATTGACGGAAGAATTCAAAACGCTCTTCTTCAGAGGCATTTACATACTTGTCTCCGTGCTCTTTTGCTAGCTCTTTTCCGATGTTTATAATGTCAGCACCATGATAGCCGTCTGCAGGCATTTCTTTCTCCAAACCAAGAGCCTGCATGTAGCGTGCTTCTACTGAATAAGCCAGGTTATTAATTTGGTTACCAGCATCATTGATATAGTATTCACGTGACACATCGTAACCTGCTTTTTCAAGAACATTACATAATGAGTCTCCAACTGCAGCACCTCGGGCATGTCCTAAATGTAAATCCCCTGTCGGATTAGCTGAAACAAACTCAACCTGTACTTTTTGTCCGTTCCCTACGTTTGTTTGGCCATACGCTTCACCAGCTTTTACAATCGTTGGAATAAGCTCTGTTAAATAAGAGTTATTCATATAAAAGTTGATGAATCCAGGGCCTGCAATGTCAATTTTCTCGATAGATGCTTTTGATTTATCGAAGTTTGCTACAAGCTCTTCAGCGATAACACGCGGTGCTTTTTTGGCAATACGAGCTAGCTGCATAGCCATATTGGTAGAATAATCACCATGTGTTTTATCTTTTGGGGTTTCTAATAGAACTTCTGGAAGTTCTGCTTTTTCAGCAAGTCCTGCTTTGACCACAGCATCTTGAATTTCAGCTTTTAATTTTTGCTGCACTTGTTCGACGATGTTCATTTTTTCTCCTCCTTGAATGTAATGGTTAACGCATAGTTCCCGGTAGGCTGACCCTGTACTTCTAGATCATACGTTAAAAATAATCGACCCTTTTGAGTCATTTGTTTATATTCAATGTTATGAGCGAATGTTAGTAAATCCATACGTCCATAAGGGCTTATATAAGTTCCTTCGATCTGTACCTTTTTACGAAACGATTGCTTCATTTGAACAGCACCGGTTCGATTAATTGATACTTCATCTTCGCTAATTTTCACCATTGTTCTAATATCTCCGATTTCCTCTTGGCGCTCTGTGTATGTAAGATAAATTTTAGATCCTTTTTCATAATACATACCTTTTGCATTTACCGATGTTGTCTCTTTTCGGTGACCATCGCGGATATCCGTCACAATTTTAACTTCAATGGGTTTCTTGACTTCTGAAGCGTTACTCACAAAAGACACTTCCTTATTAAAATGAATACGTTATAACTTAAATAGTATAAACATTCTAAAGAAAGAATTCAATAATACTTCAAAGGAAATATGATAGATACGCCGAGAATTCACCTTTTTACAGTACGTGACGCATTCACATATTCCAAATAAAAAAGGCAGCCACAGCGGCCGCCTTTTACTTTATTTATTTCTTTTGCACCCAGCCTAAGATCATTTCGCGAATAAGCTTGCTTGCTGTATTAGCGGTTTGTTCAGACGGATCATAAATTGGAGCTACTTCTACTAAATCTCCTCCGACAATGCGAAGATCTGATTTAGCAATTGCGTGAATAGAAGCTAAAAGCTCTTTTGATGTGATACCGCCTGCATCTACTGTTCCTGTACCAGGAGCGTGCGCTGGATCTAATACATCGATATCAATTGTTACATAAACAGGACGACCTGCAAGTGTTGGTAGAATCTCTTTTAACGGCTCTAGAACTTCAAATTTTGAAATGTGCATGCCGTTTTCTTTTGCCCATTGAAATTCTTCTTTCATTCCTGAACGAATACCAAATGAATAAACATTCTCCGGTCCGATTAGTTCTGCAACTTTACGAATCGGAGTGGAATGAGAAAGTGGTTCTCCTTCATACTCTTCACGAAGGTCTGTATGAGCATCCATATGGATAATGGCCAAATCCGGATATTTTTTATACATAGCTTTCATAACAGGCCAAGAAACCAAATGCTCTCCGCCCATACCTAATGGGAACTTGTCTGCTGCTAAAAGCTGGTCGATATACTCTTCAATCATATTTAAGCTGCGCTGAGGATTCCCAAATGGAAGTGGAATATCTCCTGCATCAAAATATTTTACTTCCTCTAGCTCTCGATCTAAATACGGGCTGTATTCTTCTAATCCAATTGATACTTCACGAATACGAGTTGGGCCAAATCGTGAACCTGGACGATAGCTAACTGTCCAGTCCATTGGCATTCCATAAAGAACCGCTTCACTTTCTTCAAAAACAGGGTGACTGCCGATAAATACATTACCTGAATAAGCTTCATCAAAACGCATATTTTGTTCCTCCTTCATTATTCATAGAAAAGATGCCAGTCTTAAATCTCTGGCACCTCACTTGTATGTGATAACTTATTTAATAAGATCTTGCACAAATTTAGGTAAAACAAATGCGGCTTTGTGCAATTCTTTTGTGTAATACTTTGTATCAATATCGAAGAAACGATCTTCACTTACTTCTAATGGATCATGTTTCTTTGAACCCATTGTAAATGTCCATAAACCGCTTGGGTACGTCGGAATATTTGCTACGTATAGACGTGTAATCGGGAAGATTTCTCTTACGTCACGCTGAACATTTGAGATAAGTTCTGGCGTAAACCAAGGGTTATCCGATTGAGCAACAAAGATACCATCTTCTTTAAGTGCTTTTGAGATACCTGCATAGAATCCTTTTGTAAATAAATTCACAGCTGGACCTACTGGCTCTGTTGAATCCACTAAAATGACATCGTATTCGTTCTCGCTTTTAGCGATGTGCATAAATCCGTCATCTACTTGTACATCAACACGAGGATCTTCTAGTTTGCCCGCAATTGAAGGTAAGAATTTTTTTGAGTACTCAATAACTTTTCCATCGATATCAACTAACGTCGCTTTTTTTACGCTTGGGTGTTTTAAGATTTCACGGATTACGCCTCCGTCTCCTCCACCTACAACTAGTACGTTTTCTGGATTTGGATGCGTAAATAACGGTACATGCGCAACCATTTCATGATAAACGAACTCATCTTTTTCCGTTGTCATAACCATACCGTCAAGTAGGAGCATGTTACCAAACTCTTCTGTTTCAACCATGTCTAATTTTTGAAACTCCGTTTGCTCTGTATGTAAAGTGCGATTAATTTTAGCTGTAATACCAAAGTTCTTTGTTTGCTTTTCTGTGAACCATAATTCCATTTCAAACTCTTCCCTTCTATTTTGAGAATTAACCTATGCATAGATTACCCTAACATAATTTATACAAACATGAAAAAAGTATAGATGAATTCAGCAAAAAAGCAAGTAAAATTTTTAGCAATGGAGGTTTAAAACCTCCTTTTCTATTTCATACTGATGATAGATACAAGCTTTAGAATCTACTTGCACCGCTCTTTTAATAGAATTTTGTTGTATTGAAAACAACATGCATGGTGCATAGTGACACATATTGGTGGTGAATAGAAATGGAAACGGTATTAACCGAACATTTAAAAAAGGCAAGACGCATCTTCCGAATTCTTCTCGTCCTTGGTATATTAGCGGGGGCTTTATTGTTGTTTGCCTACATAAGCATCTTTCTCTACGCCAAAATCTCTGGCCCCCCTCCGCTAAACGTTTCTCAAACAGCTGTTTTCTACTCAGCAAATGGTAAAGTTCTTGATGAAGTTCACAATGGACAAAAGCGCTACTGGGTTTCACTTAATCAAATTTCACCTTACGTAAAAGATGCGACTTTAGCCGTTGAAGATAAGCGCTTCTATGAGCATCACGGCTTTGATATGCATCGAATCGCCGGAGCAATTGTAGCTGATATAAAAGCTATGGGAAAAGTACAGGGTGCGAGTACCATTACTCAGCAGTATGCACGAAACTTGTTTCTAGAGCACGACAAAACGTGGACTCGAAAGCTTCAAGAAGCTCTGTATACAATTCGGTTAGAAATGAATTATAGCAAAGATGAAATTCTAGAAGGCTACATGAATACGATTTACTACGGCCATGGAGCTTATGGAATTGAAGCGGCAGCTAGGTTGTATTTTGATAAGCATGCCAAAAATTTGACGTTAAGTGAAGCGAGTATGTTAGCAGGTATTCCAAAAGGCCCTAGCTACTACTCTCCTCTTATTCATCAAGAAAATGCAAAAAAACGACAAAATATCATTTTATCTCTCATGAAAGAGGATGGAATTATTACAGCTAAGCAAGCAACAAAAGCGCTTGTAACACCTCTAGCATTCGCAAAGCCTGCTGAAAAAGATCCTAATAAAGAAGATGCTTCTTACTTTATGGATGCAGCGCTAGCAGAATTAAAGCAAGATTTAGGCATTGATGAAACCATGATTTATACAAATGGACTTCGCGTTTATACAACGCTGGATGAAAAGATGCAGCGAACGGCCGAAGAAAAAATGAAGGATGTTATCAGCAGCTCTTCAGACGTACAAAGTGCATTTGTTGCGATGAATCCTAAAAATGGACAAGTGAAAGCTCTTATTGGTGGAAGAGATTATGAAAAGAGCCCGTTTAATCGCGCGACTCAAGCAATAAGACAGCCTGGCTCAACGATGAAGCCATTTTTATACTATGCGGCGTTAAAAGACGGTTTTACTGAATCTACTCCAATGAAAAGTGAAGAAACGACGTTCAAATTGGAAGATGGCGTTTCGACATACACGCCTAGTAACTATCACAATTATTATGCAGATGCTCCTATTACAATGGCTCAAGCCATCGCACTTTCAGACAATATTTATGCCGTAAAAACGCATTTGTTTATTGGGGAAAACCGCTTGATTGAAACCGCTAAAACACTTGGAATATCATCACCTTTAAAGAAAGTTCCATCTTTAGCTCTTGGAACTTCACCTGTCAAAGTCATTGATATGGTTAATGCGTACGGCATCTTTGCTAATGGCGGAAAAGAAATTCGTCCAACATTTATTAAACGAATTGAAACCCATGACGGAGAAGTTGTTTATCAAGCTCCTTCGGAACGGAAACAAGTCATTGATAAGCGCTATGCTTTTCTTACTACTCATTTAATGACAGGCATGTTTAATCAAAAGCTAAATGGCTATACAACCGTCACAGGAAAGCCTATTTCTAAATATGTATCTCGTCCTTATGCAGGAAAATCCGGCACAACCTCCACGGACAGCTGGATGATTGGCTACTCTCCTCAGCTCGTTTCAGGCGTTTGGGTTGGATATGATCAAGGAAGGACAATGGATGATGTAGCTGAAAAAGGATACGCAAAAAAAATGTGGGCATTATTTATGGAAGATGCTTTACAAGGGAAGAAAAAAGAAAAGTTTAAAGCACCAAACGGATTAATGAGCGTAAACATTAATCCTCAAAATGGAAAGTTAGCATCCAAATCATGCCCTGTTCAATATAAAGCTTATTATTTAACTGGAACACAGCCAAAAACATATTGTACTGATCACATCGATCATGCAGCAAAAACGAAGAAAAAAGAGCGTGAAACAGAAGATAAAAAGTTTCACTGGTTACCCAAATGGTTTGATTAAAAAAAAAGCTTAAGGCCAAGGCCTTAAGCTTTTTTTAGCATTACGATGTTTGAAGCGCTTCTTTTAAGTCATCATTAGATAACGTCCAAACTTCTTCATTATGAGACTTCAAAAACTCACGAAGCAAATCCTTAGACTTGTTATCCATTTCTTCTACCATAATGCGTCGTTTTAAAGATTTATCCATTTTATTTACGTGTTCAGGAAGTGACTTATAGCCGCGGCGAATTTCACGATCAACGGTCATTTCACATGCTGTCATACCTGCGTAGTAAGGTCCTTCTTGCTTGCGATCAATCGTTACCCACACAAGCCAATATAACTTGCCGTTTGGCACCTCGTCTTTATTCGGTAAGAACTTAATTCCTTTTTCCACTACACTTCTTGCATGCATCGCACCGATATCCACAAAGACTTCTTCGTCGCTCGGACAAACAAAAACAGGTGAAATGTTTTCTAAACTTAACGCTCCAACCCCGTAACCGCCGTGGCCGTCGGTTGAATCGTCTTTTATGATATTAAATCCTATACTTTTCTTTTTTGGCTGAGTCATAGTAAGCCTCCTCTATTCATTAAATCAGTGGTGCTAATATCTGCTGAAAGATATTCATAACAAATGTTGCTGCTCCGTTTAGAAGCGGCCAGATCACAATGCGATCCAGAGGTGTAATCACAAGAATCAAAAATACAAAAATGCCCCAAGACTCATACTGCGTCATCTTGGCTCGCGTAGACGGCGGAACGAGGTCTTCAATCACGCGGTAGCCGTCTAAAGGTGGAAAAGGCAACAAGTTAAATACACCTAGTGTTAGGTTTATTTGAATAAATAATGTAACAAAACGATAAAGCGCATCGTTGTCCACTGCGGCGTTATTCATCAAATAGTAAATAAGCAAGCCGATAAATGCCAACACCAAGTTGCTAAACGGTCCCGCTATCGATACTAGAATACCAGCTAAACGAGGCTTTTTAAAGAAATAGCGATTAACAGGAACCGGCTTCGCCCACCCAAAACCTGCGATAATTAACAAAAGCGTTCCAAATGGATCTAAATGAGCCAGCGGAGAAAGCGTTAGCCTTCCTTGCTTTTTAGCCGTGTGGTCTCCAAATAAATAAGCTACATACGCATGTGCAAACTCATGCAGCGTGAATGCAACAATAAGCGTCATTACCACGTAAGGAAGGTCTTGCAATGAAAAAGCTAAAAAATGTTCCACTCTTTATCTCCTTTATTTTAAAATAATTTCTACCTATCACATCTACTAGATGAATCTTTTTTTGCTGTAAGAAAGATACAAGGCTTCTTCAAATATGCCCTAAAAATTCTCAAAGACCAGCGATGAGCTTCCTTTGGACACAGCTGTTTTTTATATCGATGTTATTATAAAAGTATACTACAGATTATGGCCTCCATCACTATCTCATACTGTCATTTTATTCAGAAAACGGGTACACTAATCATATAATGACCAAAAAGGAGTGTACACATTATGCCAGTTGTAACTGTTAAAATGCTTGAGGGCCGTACAGATGATCAAAAAAGAGCTCTTGTTGAAAAAGTAACGGATGCTATTGTGGAAACAACAGGTGCAGCACCTGAAAAAGTATCTATTATCATTGAAGAAATGTCTAAAAACCATTACGCTGTAGCGGGCAAGCGCATGAGCGATCAATAACGCCTACATAAAAAAGATGCCATAGGAGTGAACCTATGGCATCTTTTTAATGGACAGACAGCGTTGCCTGAAGTTTTTCAATATATTTGTATGCTTCTGAAATGTCTTCTTCTGTATAGTTTTGCTTACGCTTTAGCGTAAACACTTTTTCTTTTACTTCTTCTTTCGGTAAATTATCGAAATATAAAATCGTGGAGACAAGCTCCAAAAATTTCGAGCTTTGTTCGTTCATATCCTTCATACATTCCTGCAAGTGAGGAAGTTCTAAATCATAGTGGCTTAGAAATCCTTCCCCCGCTTCTGTTAATACGTAGCGATACTGCATATACCCGCCTTTTTTCTCTTTAATTTCACTTAAAAAGCCTAAGTTGCACAGCTCTTCAATTCGAAGCGTTAATTCCTCAGAATAAGGTCCAAAAAAGTGAAAATTATACTTTTCATAAAAAGGAAACTTCAGCTTTTTTCCGATAAATATCATCTTTTGTAACTTTTTTCTGCCAACAACTTCTCCCGCCGCGGAAAATACTTTCACAATCTTTGCGTGATCGTTTAACACAGCCCCTTCAACTCCTATACTATTTAACTCTGATCTCCTTTTAGTAAGTTTATAATCTGATCTTTAACTTTTCGCTTAGACGACAATTGATCAATGAGATCTTGTGGAAAATATAATTTATGATCGGTTCTCTTTTTCCCTGAAATTGCTTCAACAATCTCCGACTGACGTGATAATTCACGCACTTCATTATTTGGCATCAACAGATGAATCGGCAAACGTTCTTCCTCTTCACCCGGTCGATAAAAATCGTATGGTAAGTCGCTTGAAGAATCGACGACTAAATAATAATCTGGATTAATACCCGCTTTTTTAAATAATGTTGTAAGCTCCATCCACATCTTCATTTGTGAATTCGGATTAAACTCAATGTATTTAAAAAGCTGACGATTCATAAATCTTCGGCATAGATCAGATAAAATTTCATCCTCTTCTTCTTCCCACGCTTGAAAATAAAATAAAATCACAGATTCATCTAATTTCAAATACTCTTTTAGCGATATTTCTTCTTCAAAAATCGAATAAAAATGAGTTGGCTCCTGCTTGAACTCATAGTAATGATGATGGAGCTCTTTTGCACGATGTAAAATTTTTGTCAAAATCACTTCAGCACTTCTCGTAACAGGATGAAAATACACCTGCCAGTACATTTGATAGCGGCTCATAATATAATCTTCAACCGCATGCATACCGCTGTGTTTAATCACGGCTTGGTCTTCCCTAGGACGCATAACGCGCAGAATTCGTTCCATATCAAAGTGACCGTAGCTTACTCCTGTGTAATACGCATCACGCTGCAAATAATCCATGCGATCTGCATCAATTTGACTGGAAATCAAACTAACGACAAGCTTATTTTCATATGTTTTCGCGATTACTTCAGCCACTTTTTTAGGAAAATCCTTTCCTACTTTCGTTAACACTTGATTTACCTCTGTGTCACCTACGATAATGGCTTGTGTAAATTCTTCATGGTCTAAGTGGAAAACCTTCTCAAACGAATGTGAAAACGGACCGTGACCTAAATCGTGCAGTAAAGCAGCACAAAGACAAAGAAGACGCTCATCTTCATTCCATTCAGGGCGTCCTTGAAAACCGTCATCAATAATGCGGCGCACAATTTCATAAACACCTAGGGAATGACTAAAACGGCTGTGCTCAGCCCCATGAAACGTTAAGTATGTCGTTCCTAGCTGTCTAATACGACGCAGCCTTTGAAATTCGGCTGTCCCAATTAGCTCCCAAATAACACGATCTCTTACATGGATATAGCGGTGAACAGGATCTTTAAATACTTTTTCTTCACTGAGTTTTTCATTAGGATATGTCATTTACATACCTCTCTATCTTCACTTTGTTGTTGCTATAATTTTTCGACATTCACTTCCTATTTTCCTATTCAGAATAAAAAATCACCTCGTCAAGCAACCAAGGTGATTTACTTAACAAACAAGGCGATTCTGTTTGTAAGAAGCTCGTTCGACAAATAAGTAGCAGAAAAGCAGCTATTTATTGTTTCACTATCTATTTTTTTACTTTTTTCTCAATCTTCTCGATTAATTCATCCTCTGTTGGCGCTGCTACAGGACGATTGTTTACAAATGCAAATGACTTTTTACGTCCGGGTCCACAGTAAGACTGGCAGCCGATTTGTACTTCAGCTTGTTCATCTATTTTTTTAAGTCGAGGTAACAACGTTTTGACGTTTGTTGCCTGACAATCATCACAAATTCTAAATTCATTTGCCATGTTGACACAATCCTTTCAAAATTGGTTCATCATTTTGTCTAAGGGGTATTTTACCCCTATTTGAAGTCCGATGCAAGTTAAAGAAGGAAGCAAAATCTATCATACTCCTAGAAGAAATGGTATAAAGTATGGATTTTTTGTACATGATGATACTACAAAACATGATTACTATGAGTCATGGAAAATAGAGGAGTGAACAAAGTGAAAGATAGACAAGATGCTTGGACAGAAGAAAACGACTTATTATTAGCTGAAACAGTATTGCGCCATGTCCGCGAAGGAAGTACGCAGCTGAATGCGTTTGAAGAAGTTGGAGATGAATTAAATCGCACTTCAGCGGCATGTGGATTCAGATGGAATGCTGTGGTACGCCATCAGTATGAAAAAGCACTTCAGCTAGCCAAAAAACAGCGAAAACAGCGCATGCGTGCACTTGGACAAGAGCAAGGCAAAAAGAAATTATTATATACACCACCAGCATCTGTAGAGCATGTGGAACAAATGATGTCCGCACCTACAGCAACATATAGCTTATCTGAAACACAAGTAGAAAAAAGCAGCAGCGAGGAGCTTTCAATGGCTGATGTTATTCGCTTTTTGCAAACAATGCCAAATCAAGCGAGCAGTTTACAAGCATTGCAAAGCGAAAACAAACGCTTGATGCAAGAAAATGCAGAGCTAGCTAAGAAAAACACAGAGTTGGAAAAACAAATCAAACATCTCGAGGCAAATGCTACTACTATTCAAGAAGACTATGAAACATTAATGCAAATCATGAACCGTGCGCGAAAGTTAGCTCTATTCGATGAAGAAGAACGTTCTTCTACTACATTTAAAATGGATCGCAACGGAAATCTTGAGAAAATGGCTGAATAAGCTACATGAACGAAGAAAGAGGATGTCAAACTTGGCTCTTCTTTCTTCTTTTTCTATTTTACAGTCAATGACACGACGCCTTTATGCTATAATATGTTCGTTTACTGTTTATAAAGGGGTTTGAGATATGCAGCAGAATAGTTTGAAGCTTTTAGCACAGCCCGCTTGGCGTATTATTGATCAATCCAGTCTAGGTCCTCATTTTGATGCCCGTCATTCTTTTGCCATCGATGACACGCTTTGTACAACCGTTGGAAGAGGTGAATCTCCAGCTGTCATGCGCTCATGGGTGCATCACGATACGATTGTATTAGGCATCCAAGATACAAAGCTACCTCATTTAGCTGAAGGTGCAGCTTATTTACACGAACAAGGATATAAAACAATCGTCCGCAATTCAGGCGGCCTCGCTGTCGTACTTGATCAGGATGTTCTAAACATTTCTTTAATTTTTCCTGATGCAGAAAAAGGAATTGATATTGATCGTGGATATGAAGCCATGTTTGATTTGATTAAGATCATGTTTGCATCTTACGGGACAGCAATTGAAGCGAAGGAAATCGTAGGCTCTTATTGTCCCGGCAGCTTTGATTTAAGCATTCGCAATCAAAAATTTGCAGGCATTTCACAGCGACGCGTTCGCAGCGGAGTGGCTGTACAAATTTACTTATGCGTTAAAGGAAGCGGTTCTAAACGTGCTTCTCTCATTCAAGAGTTTTACAAAAAAGGTCTCCAAAACACGGAAACTAAATTTTCATACCCAGATATCGAGCCTCACACAATGGCTTCGCTATCTGAACTATTACAGATTGATTTAACCGTTTCTGATGTCATGCTGCTTTTATTGCAAACACTGAATAGTATGAGCTCTTCTCTTGTGAATATGCCTTTAAATGCTACCGAACAAGAGCTGTTTGAGACGCAGCTGCAGCGCATGTATGACCGCAACGAAAAAGCATTAGGTTCATTAGCCGAATAAAAAAACTCCGCCCTAGGACGGAGTTTTTTTATTACAACGCTTGAGCTGCTGTGATTAAAGCAAGCTTGTACACATCTTCTTCGTTACAACCGCGAGATAGATCGTTTACCGGTTTGTTTAGACCTTGTAAGATTGGACCTACTGCTTCGAAGTTTCCTAGGCGCTGTGCAATTTTGTAACCAATGTTACCTGCTTCAAGGCTTGGGAATACAAATACATTTGCATCTCCTTTAATCACTGAACCTGGTGCTTTCTTTTCAGCTACAGAAGGAACAAATGCTGCGTCGAATTGGAATTCGCCGTCTAATGTTACGCTTGGTGCTAATTCTTTTGCAATTTCTACTGCGTTTGCTACCTTTTCTGTTTCCGGAGATTTTGCTGATCCTTTTGTTGAGAAGCTTAGCATAGCAACACGAGGATCGATATCGAACATTTCAGCTGTACGAGCACTTTCGATAGCAATTTCAGCTAAATCTTGGCTGTCAGGTGAGATGTTGATTGCACAGTCAGCAAATACGTATTTTTGATCGCCGCGAACCATAATAAATACGCCAGATGTTTTCTTAACACCTTGTCTTGTTTTGATAATTTGTAGAGCCGGACGTACTGTGTCTGCTGTAGAATGAGCAGCTCCGCTTACAAGACCGTCAGCTTTGTTCATATGAACAAGCATTGTGCCAAAATAGTTTTCATCTAATAAAATTTTGCGAGCATCTTCTTCTGTTGCCTTACCTTTACGACGCTCAACAAACGCTGCTACCATTTCATCAAATTCAGAGTAGCTTTGAGGATCTAGAACCTCAACACCGTCTAGTTTTACGTTTAGTTCTGCTGCTTTTGATGCTACAGCGTCTTTGTTTCCAACAACGATAGGCTTTAAGATATTGTCGGCAGCTAAACGAGAAACAGCGCCTAATACGCGCTCATCTAATCCCTCTGGGAATACGATTGATACATCGCTAGCTGATACTTTTTGTTTTAAACCTGTAAATAAATCACTCAAAGTAAATCCTCCTCGATATGTAAAAAACTTTTCTCATAATAGGATACTCCACTTTTTTTAAAAATCAAAGGCATGTCCTTCAAGAATCCATGATTACGAAAAAGTCTTTTAATTCTTAATTTTCCACTAACACCTAAAATGAAACCTGTTTTTACTTTGCGACAATTGTTTAAAGTTTAGTCACAAAATCACAGGTTTTTCATTCCAGTTCTTCGGACAAACTATGATATAGTAGAATTGGAATTTATCATAATCGGACAATAGGAGTGAAACGAAATGGCAGAAGCAGCACAAACATTAGACGGTTGGTATGCACTTCATGATTTCCGTTCAATCGATTGGGGCGCTTGGAAGCAGTTATCAAGCGACGATCGCCAAGCGGCTATCCATGAATTTTTAGGATTGATTGAGAAATGGAAAGGAACTGAAGCTGAGAAGCAAGGCAGTCATGCTTTATATACCATTGTCGGCCAAAAAGCGGACTTTATGCTAATGCTTGTTCGTCCTACTATGGAAGAACTAAATGAAATTGAAACAGAATTTAATAAAACAAAGCTTGCTGAGTTTACCATTCCTACTTATTCATACGTATCAGTAGTTGAATTAAGCAATTACTTACCTGCTGGGGAGGATCCTTATGAAAATCCTCAAATCCAAGCTAGACTATATCCAACTTTACCAAAAGCTAGTCATGTTTGCTTTTATCCAATGGATAAACGTCGTCAAGGAAATGACAATTGGTACATGCTTCCTATGGAAGAGCGACGCAGCTTAATGCGCAGTCATGGAATGATTGGACGTCAATACGCTGGAAAAGTAAAGCAAATCATTACGGGTTCTGTTGGTTTTGATGATTACGAGTGGGGCGTTACTCTTTTTGCAGATGACGTACTTCAATTTAAAAAATTAGTATACGAAATGCGTTTTGACGAAGTAAGTGCTCGCTACGGGGAATTTGGCAGCTTCTTTGTCGGAAATTTATTAAAAGAAGAAGCTATTGCACGCTTTTTACACGTTTAAACTAAGCCGCAAAAGCGCTCATCGCTTTTGTAACGCCTAGAGCAATAAATATCAATGAGCTTTATCTAAAAAACCTGTTTCCAAGTGGAAACAGGTTTTTTATTTTCTAGCCATGGCATATTCGCACTTACAGGACCATATATATACAACAGTGTCACAAGTAAGCGAGGTGGGATAATGGCAGTCGTTGCACACAACGAAGAAGATGTTAAGCTCCTAGCCAGACTCATTCGAGCTGAAGCCGAAAGTGAAGGAAAACAAGGGATGTTACTGGTAGGAAATGTAGGCGTGAACCGCGCTAAAGCTCCCTGTTTAGATTTTAGAAATATAAGAACCATTCGTCAGATGGTGTTTCAAAACCCAGGCGGATTTGAAGCAACTCAAAAAGGCTACTTTTATCAGCGTGCTCGCCAGTCTGAAATTACACTTGCACGACGTGTATTAAGAGGGGAACGTTTTAACCCCGCGGAAAACTCACTGTGGTTTTTCAAGCCCAGCGGCGACTGTCCTGCTCAATGGTATAACCAAAATAACACAGGACGATTTAAATCTCACTGTTTCTTCGCACCAACTCAAGCTGATTGTCCAGGAGTTTACTAATTTCTTTTTGTTTGAAGGAGGTTCCTATGAAAAAACCAAAGTCTAATCAACCGCAACAGCAATATATGCAAAATCCGTATATGAGTCCAAACTACCCTTATTATATGCCTCAGCCGCAGCAGCCCCAGCCAGGCGGCCAGCAGGTTCAAGGGCAAAGTCAAGGAGGTCCGCCCCCTACCTCTTCTGGAGGCAGCGGTGCCCCGCAAGACCCGAATCAACTGCCCATTGAAGAATCATATATTGAAAATATTTTACGTTTGAATCGAGGAAAAATAGCGACTGTATATATGACGTTTGAAAATAACACGCAGTGGAACGCTAAGGTCTTTAGAGGGGAAATTGAAGCAGCCGGACGCGATCATATCATTTTAAGTGATCCACAAACTGGCACTCGTTATTTACTACTTATGGTTTATCTCGATTACATCACTTTTGAGGGTCCAATCAAATATAACTATCCGTTTAGCGGTGGAGGCCAGCAGTTGAGCAATTATTCTCCGCGTTAAAAAAACCCCTTTTCAGGGGTTTTTTTATAGCCATTTTACAGCTGCAACAACAATTAAAATCCAAGCCACAATAAATGCAACTCCACCTAGCGGCGTAATCGCGCCGAGAACTTTAATACCGGACGTACTTAATACGTAGAGACTGCCCGAAAATAGCACAATCCCCGCGAACATAATCCAGCCCGAAGCTGTTAACAAAGAAGATTGAGGAAATTTGCTTAATAGAAACGCAATGACAAACAGCCCCATTGCATGGAACATTTGGTACTGCACTCCCGTTTTCCATACCTCTAAATACTTCTCTGAGATTTTCCCTTCTAACCCATGCGCTCCAAAAGCACCAAGAGCAACCGCTAACATTGCATTGATTGCACCGATTATTAAAAATAGTTTCATGTTTTTCTCCTCACTTTAGAAATCAAACAGACTATCGCCGTTTGCATCATCTGATTTCAATTTCGTTCCTTCAAAATTAGGTTTGGATGACTGAATAATCTGTTGCTGCATAATCTCAGGCGATTGCACAATTTCCGGTGAAGACATTACAACAGGTTTTGAAACCGAGACAGGTTTCGATAGTGAAACCTCTCCATTTTGATCTAATGCAAGCTCACATAGTGCTTTTATGGCAACCAATTGATCTCGAACGTTCGCACTATTCGAATGGTGCTTTGCTTTTTGTACTTCTGCACTAATTTTATCAAGGAGCTGCGCCATTTTTATATCCATGTAGACACCTCATCTTACATTCAATATGACTTTATACAGCTATTTTATCAAAAGATGAAATAGGAGGCTATGTCTGAAGCTAATCTTCATGAAATGCTCACTTTTACACATCGTCAATTTGCCAATCAATAGATTGACGTCCTTGTTGAAGCAAAAACTCATTTGCTCGTTGAAAGTGATTATTGCCAAAAAAGCCTCGATTAGCCGAAAATGGGCTAGGGTGCGGGCTTTCCAAAATTAAATGGTGCGAATGATGAATAAGCTCTTTTTTAGCTTGTGCATGCTTGCCCCACAGCAAAAACACGACTGGCTCCTCTTTTTGTGCCACTAATTCAATAATGCGGTCCGTCAGCTGTTCCCACCCTTTTCCTTTGTGAGAATTCGCTTCTCCTCTTCTAACTGTTAAAACAGTGTTAAGCAAAAGAACACCTTGTTCTGCCCATTTGACTAAATAACCGTTATTCGGAATATGATAATCCATTTCATTTTTCAGCTCTTTGTAAATATTCACTAAAGAAGGCGGTGTTTTTACTCCTGGTTGAACAGAGAAGCTCAGTCCATGCGCTTGATTTGGTCCATGATAAGGATCTTGTCCCAATATGACGACTTTTACATTTTTATAATCCGTATAGTGTAAAGCATTAAAAATATCATATTTATCAGGGTAAATGGTGTGGTGATTATATTCATCCACTAAAAATTCTCGAAGCTGTATGTAATAGTCTTTTTGAAATTCTTCTTCTAATAAAGGAGCCCAGTCATTTTTTAAAATACTCATCGCTTATCACCTCATAATAATCTTTTTTGTTATTTTATCGTAAACTCTGCCTCCTGCTCAAACGTTGCCTGCTTTAAATATGCTGAGAGCCTGGGCATATTTTAATATTGTCATGTTCAATGAAACTTTGTATACACTTATAAAGAGTGTATTTTTATATTAAAGGAGGGATTCCATATGATCATTAGCAATCCCCACCAAATAGATGTAACCTACAGCCTGGGTGTTACACCCGTTGAACCGATGATACCAAGAAAATACACCGTTTTCCCAGGTCAACACACTTCTGTTCCTTCCATTCAAATCGGCATTGAATTTGCCTACGATCATATGCAAAAAGAGCGGAACGAATATTTAGCATCCTTCGTCTTTGATAAAGGCTTTTATTCCCTTACTGTGTATTATTACATCGGTGCGCATACATCAACAGATGAAACCATTACACGCTACCTTCACTTTTTAGAACAGCTCCCTGTTATTCTATCGTCCATCTATCACGCTGATGCTTCTTTTTTCGAAAAATATCCACTTTTAATGCACTGTCCTATTTTTATCATTGCCGATAGCCCTGACTTGCCATTTTTAACAAAAAAATCTATCGGTTCCCTGTATCAATATAAATAAATGAGAAAAGCTACTGTTAAAATAACGGTAGCTTTTTCTCCGTATTCGAAACAAAATACTTTTAAACTTGTTAAAAACATGGAATAATAACTACAAATTGTTTTAATCTATTTGCGTTAACCCTTTAAAATCGTTACAATTTATTAGTAGTTCTATACATAAAGGAAAAGGTAAACAAGCAATCATTCGTTTGTTTATAAAGGCCGAGTTTAACGGGCAATGAATCCCCAGATTTCATTTAAGTGTTGTCTGTTAAAGCGGAAAAAAATTGAACGTAACTACGACAAAGTGAGGTCCTAGAAGTAATGACAAATGTACAACCAAAATCCATTATCGTAATTTTTGGCGCTACAGGTGATTTAGCAAAACGTAAGTTATTCCCCTCTATTTTCCGCTTATATAAAGCGAACAAACTATCGGAAGATTTCGCTGTTGTTGGTGTCGCAAGAAGACCTTGGACTAATGACGAATTACGCGAAAATGTAAAAAAATCAGTGAGCAGTTTCAAAAACAGTGACGCTGACATTGAAAAGTTTGCTTCACATTTTTATTACCAACCGTTTGACGTAACAGATGTCGCTTCTTATCAAGAATTAAAAAGCCTAACAGAAAGCCTTGATGAGCAATACAACGTGCCTGGAAATCGTATTTTCTATCTAGCAATGGCACCTGAATTTTTCGGAACAATTGCTTCAAATTTAAAAAATGAAGGTTTAACACAAACAGACGGTTGGAGTCGCCTAGTCATTGAAAAGCCGTTTGGCCATGATTATCCTTCTGCTAAAGAACTAAATGAACAAATTCGCCATGCATTTAAGGAAGATCAAATTTATCGTATCGACCACTACCTCGGTAAAGAAATGGTGCAAAATATCGAAGTTATTCGATTTGCAAATGCTCTATTTGAACCAATGTGGAACAATCAATACATTTCAAACATCCAAATTACGTCTAGCGAGACGCTTGGTGTAGAAGACCGTGGCCGTTACTATGAGTCTTCAGGTGCCCTTCGAGACATGGTACAAAACCATATGCTTCAAATGGTGGCATTGCTTGCAATGGAACCGCCAATTAAATTAACACCGGAAGAAATTCGCAGTGAAAAAGTAAAAGTATTGCGTGCTCTTCGCTCTTTATCAGTAGATGAAGTAGATGATTATTTTGTACGAGGCCAATACGGCAAAGGTGTACTTGAAGGAGAAGAAGTGATCGGCTACCGCGAAGGAAATTCGGTTGATCCTGAGTCTAATACCGCTACATTTGTATCTGGTAAGCTTATGATTGATAACTTCAGATGGGCTGGCGTACCAATTTATATCCGTACAGGTAAACGCATGAAAGAAAAAGCAACGACAATTGTTGTACAGTTCAAAGACTTACCAATGAACCTGTACTTCAATAAAGATAAAGAAATTCATCCAAACTTGCTTGTCATTCATATCCAACCGGAAGAAGGTATTACGCTTCACTTAAACGCGCGTAAAACTCCGGGTGCAACATCGTCCACACCAATTAACTTGAACTATTGCAATAACTGTGGAGATAAAATGAATACACCGGAAGCTTATGAGCGCCTTATTTATGATTGCATGCTTGGAGATGCAACGAACTTTACTCACTGGGATGAAGTAGCCCTTTCTTGGAAGTTTGTTGATACCATTTCAGAAGCATGGGAAAGCACAAAAGCACAAAACTTCCCGAACTACGAGTCAGGTTCAATGGGGCCAAAAGAATCAGACGCATTGCTTGCTGAAGACGGTTTTCACTGGTGGCCAGTCGGAGAAGACAACTTCTCCCCTAAAGAATAAATAAAAAAAGCAGCTGTAGTATACAGCTGCTTTTCTTGTTTTTTATTTTAACCACTCAGTATGGAATACGCCCTCTTTATCAACACGTTGATATGTGTGAGCTCCGAAGTAGTCACGTTGCGCTTGTAAAAGGTTCGCTGGTAACGTTTCTGTACGGTAGCTGTCATAGTAAGCTAATGCACTTGAGAAACTTGGTACAGGAATACCTTGTTTAACCGCAATTGAAATAACTTCACGAAGAGCCGACTGATAGCCTTCTACGATATCCTTGAAGTATGGGTCTAATAATAAGTTTGTTAGATCTGCATCGCGATCGTAAGCTTCTTTAATTTTTTGTAAGAATTGTGCACGGATGATACAACCACCACGGAAGATCATTGCAATATCACCGTACTGTAAATTCCAGTCATATTCTTCAGAAGCTGCTTTCATTTGAGCAAACCCTTGCGCATATGAACAAATTTTACTCATGTACAATGCTTTACGAATTGCTTCTACTAATTCGGCTTTGTCACCTTCAAATGCAGCTGCATTTGGACCGCTCAATACTTTGCTTGCTTTTACACGTTCTTCTTTCATAGCTGAAATAAAGCGCGCAAATACAGATTCCGTAATGATTGGTAGTGGTACACCTAAATCAAGCGCACTTTGGCTTGTCCATTTACCTGTACCCTTTTGACCTGCAGTGTCTAAAATAACGTCTACAAGTGCTTTACCTGTTTCTTCATCTTTTTTCGTAAAGATATCCGCTGTGATTTCAATTAAGTAGCTATCTAGCTCGCCTTTATTCCATTCAGCAAATACTTCATGTAGTTCATCTGTTTCTAAACCTAATACGTTTTTCATAATGAAGTATGCTTCACAAATTAACTGCATATCCCCATACTCGATGCCGTTATGAACCATTTTTACGTAGTGACCTGCACCATTTGGTCCAATGTATGTGCAGCAATCATCGCCTTCAACTTTTGCTGAAATAGCTGTTAAGATTGGTTTTACAAGTTCATATGCTTCTTTTTGTCCGCCAGGCATGATTGAAGGTCCTTTTAATGCGCCTTCTTCTCCGCCGGATACGCCTGTACCGATGAAATGGATACCTAATTCTTCTAGCTCTTTGTTACGACGAATTGTATCCTGGAAGAATGTATTTCCGCCATCGATTAAAATGTCGCCTTTTTCTAAGTATGGTTTTAACGAATCAATTGTTGCATCTGTAGCAGCACCAGCTTTAACCATTAATAAAATTTTACGCGGTTTTTCAAGAGAATTAATAAACTCTTCCACACTGTATGTACCTGCAAAATTTTTACCTTCTGCTTCTGTTTTTAGGAACTCTTCTGTCTTTTCAGGAGAGCGGTTATAAACTGAAACAGAATAGCCTCTGCTCTCAATGTTTAGCGCCAAGTTTTTCCCCATAACCGCTAAACCGATAACACCGATTTGTTGTTTTGCCATGTTAAATTCTTCCCTTCATGTGTAATATGAATTGGTCAACCTAATCGTAACTGAACATATCATAAAGAAAGTTACAGATTCAAGTTTGATATAACCATAATCATACGTTTTATTATACACACTTGAAAAGAATCATGCTCACCGAACATTGATTATTTTGAAGAAAATTTCGATAAAATAAGTGAAATGAACGCAGTTACGAATCATACGTACATTCTTAACTACCTTTAGACGCATTTTAACATTTTCTTAAACAATTACTTTTGTTAAAATATTAAGCAGTTAATCATTTCAATGAATTGACAATCAACACGGTTGTTACCGTTTTACTATATTTATTGCAGCTAAAAAAGCTGCACTAGTACTTATTTTGTTTTATGAAGAGGGATTTTATATATGACGAAACCAATCAAAGATCCGTTCAAGGAAAATTTTGATACGCTTGAAGAATTCGCTGATCGCATTAGCGAAGTATTGAACTGTCCTATTACCATTGAAGATGCTAATCATCGCTTATTAGCTTATAGCACCCATGACGAAAGAACGGACCAGGCGCGTATTGCCACAATTATTGGAAGAAGAGTTCCGGAAAAAGTCATCAACAACTTATGGAAAGAAGGCATTATTCCTAAACTGCTTGAGACAAATGAACCTGTGCGTGTGAAAAATATAAATGAAATTGGGCTTGGAGATCGTATAGCTATTTCCATCTGGAAAAATGAAGAAGTTCTAGGATTCATCTGGGCTGTTGAAATTGAGAAAGCCTTAGGCGACGAAGAAGTAGAGCTATTAAAAAAAGCTGCGAATGTATTAAAAAATAAATTGCTACAGCTTCAAATTCGAAAATATAAACGAGAAGAACGTTCACAGGAATTTTTCTGGAAATTATTAACTGGTCACATTAAGTCTCGCCAAGAAATTTCAGAAGCGTTTTATGAAGCTCAAATTACAGCTCCATCAACGTTTTCCATTGCTATCTTCCGCTTCCAAGAAGATATTACGCCTGAAGCTGAACGTCAAATCTCGTATATGCTAAAAACGATGCATCGCTTAAAAATCGTTCTTTATACGATTGATTGCAATGACTTAATCTTACTGCTTTCTTTGGATGCGGTTGAAAACCCTCTTGATGAACAGCGAGATTTTGTAGACTATTTTAGAGGCAACATGTATGAACGCTTTGATGTTACTCAAATTAAAGCCAGCTGCAGCAGTATTTATTCATCGCACGATCATATCGAAAAAAGTTATAAAGAAGCCTTGAACGTATTAGATATGAAAAGTAAGTTTCCAGAAGAAACGAAAGAGATTATTAACTATCAGGAATTAGGTATTTATCAATTTCTTGATGTTATTTTAGAAAAGCGCGTGCAAGATCAATTTGAAAACCATTCTTTAAAGAAGCTAACTGATTACGATCTTCGTCATAATAGCAACTTGGTGGAGACTCTCGAAGTATTTTTAAATAATGATAATAACATTAACGAAGCAGCAAAAGAATTAAATGTGCATATGAATACCCTTAGCTATCGATTAAAGCGAATTTCAGAGATTGGTGATATTAACTTAAAGGACGTTAATCAAAAAATGACTCTTTATATTGATATTAAGTTAATGAAATATAAAAAATAACAAATAATGTGACTTTTTTTAACATCGAGCTATTCATTTATTTTCTAATAAACGAATAGCTCTTTTTTTCACTTTTTATTTCTTTATGATGTTAGATTACCTTACATAAAAATTAAAAATTCTGATAAGTAAGCGTTTACATTTGTGTGTTTAAACAAAAACCACTTCTTCGATTCTTCTTTCTAGACAAAGAAATTTCACAAAACTTTCTTTATACTAAAGGTACACAAACGACCAAGGGGGAAATTAATCATGATTATTGGCGTACCAAAAGAAATCAAAAACAACGAAAACCGAGTAGCGATTACACCAGCAGGCGTAGCATCATTTGTTGGTACAGGTCATCGTGTATTAATTGAAAATGAAGCGGGTATTGGAAGTAACTTCACAAACGAAGATTATGTAAAAGCTGGAGCTGAAATTGTTGAGACAGCAGCTGACGTTTGGGCACAAGCCGAAATGGTTATGAAAGTAAAAGAACCACTAGCAAGTGAATACGGCTATTTTAGACCAGGTCTTATCTTATTCACATACCTTCACTTAGCAGCTGAACCAGCACTAGCAAAAGCATTAAAAGATAGCGGCGTAACAGCCATTGCTTATGAAACAGTAGCAGTAAATCGTACATTGCCTCTATTAACGCCTATGAGCGAAGTAGCAGGACGTATGGCTGCTCAAATCGGTGCACAATTCCTTCAAAAATCAAACGGTGGAAAAGGAATTTTACTAGCGGGTGTTCCTGGAGTTAGCCGCGGAAAAGTAACGATTATCGGAGGCGGCGGTGTTGGTACAAATGCTGCAAAAATCGCAATCGGTCTCGGTGCTGATGTAACAATTATTGATTTAAGTCCTGAACGCTTACGTCAATTAGACGATATCTTTGGCAACCAAATCAATACGCTAGTGTCAAACCCTTATAATATTGCGGATGCAGTAGCGGAGTCAGATTTAGTGATTGGCGCAGTATTAATCCCAGGTGCAAAAGCTCCAAAACTAGTAACAGAAGAAATGGTGAAAACAATGAAGCCAGGTTCTGTTATTGTTGACGTAGCAATCGACCAAGGTGGTATTGTTGAAACAATCGACCACATTACAACACACGATCAGCCGACTTATGAAAAGCACGGCGTTGTACACTATGCAGTTGCAAACATGCCGGGAGCAGTTCCTCGCACATCAACGATTGCTCTAACAAATGTAACGGTACCTTACGCACTTCAAATTGCTTCTAAAGGTGTTCACAAAGCAATCGCTCAAAACGAAGCGTTAAAATTAGGAGTGAACGTTGCAAACGGAGCCATTACGTACGAAGCAGTTGCACATGATTTAGGTTATGATTATGTATCAGTAGACGTAGCTCTTGAAAAAGAATTAGCTTCTATCTAATAAAAAGTGAAAAACGTCCTTAACCCGCTGTTAAGGGCGTTTTTATTTTGCATGAACAACAATTAGCTATAAAAAACACGACTATTTAAAGCTTTGTGTATCTGTTCACTGGTAATCTCTGGTACTATTGGCCAGAATTCAGGAGTAGGAAACATAAGGTTACTAGGCGTTTTATTATGATTTCCATCTAGTTCATGAAAAGGTTCTGGATCATCCGTCTCGTTAAATCGATTCGTAATAAACATAAAATGACCCAATTCATGTGCGAGAAGATACTCATCTGTACTTGCATTTGTCATAATAATAAGCGGAAAAGAGTTATAAGTTACAGCGAGAGTAGATGAATAGTCAAAATTAACAGGCCCAAATCTATTTCCATTCATGTAAAATACATACACATCAGCATTTTGACAAACCTTTCGGCCAGTTTTAAGCATTGCTTGTACCATTGTAAGATGACTAGCCCCTCCAACTGGAAAATTTTCCGCATTACTAACAATGCCACTGATGTTTTCCAAAAAAACAACTGAACGTGTAATAGTAAATGTAACACCTTGGATTAATCGGTTTTTCTCATATTGTTTCCATATTTTATTAGCAGCCGCTATGTCTCTTTTTACACGATTGGGAACTATAGACTGATTATCTTTGGAGTTTCGATCAACTTTAGCTCCTGGTAATACAATTATACAAACATTTAAAGTGCCTGCCTTAACAGTTCTGAAGTGATCGTTTGTTAAATTTGAATTCATATAATAATCTTTGTGGTTTTTTTTGCGAGGTTGTGATTTATTGAAAGAATACGAATCGTCTTTATAACTGTCATGATTAGAATGTTTTTTTATGTGAACCACCCTTTCTTAAGTTTCTCTTTATTTTATTCATGAAAAGAAAGAGTGCTTGTACCATAAGGTAAAAGAGGCTAAGACAAAAGTATACACTTACGATTCATACAGTTTTTAGAAATTGAATATCTACATTAAAAGCGATAAAATATAAGAAAAAGTGAATGGAAGAAATTTATCTAAAACACATTGGGCAGCTAAAACCCGACCGGTGGAAGTTTTACTCTATTTTCTCTATGAACTTAAAATACGGGAGGATTTTTTATGACAATGAATAAAGCATTAACCATTGCTGGTTCTGACAGCAGCGGCGGAGCTGGCATTCAAGCGGATTTAAAAACATTCCAAGAACTTGGTGTTTACGGAATGACAGCTTTAACAACAATTGTAACAATGGATCCCGATAACAGCTGGTCTCATAACGTATTTCCACAAGAAGTTTCAACTGTTGAACAACAGTTAAAAACAATTGTAAAAGGCGTAGGCGTACAAGCTCTCAAAACAGGTATGCTTGGCTCAGTGGAAATTATTGAACTAGCGGCAAAAACAATTGAAGAATATGATCTAAAAAATGTCGTAGTAGATCCTGTGATGGTATGTAAAGGAGAAGACGAAGCGCTTCACCCTGAAACAACTGTCAGCTTGCGTGATGTACTAGTTCCAAAAGCAACAGTGGTAACGCCTAATTTATTTGAAGCTAGTCAATTAAGCGGACTTGGTCCTATCAAAACGGTCGATAAAATGAAAGAAGCGGCCGTGAAAATTTCTGAACTTGGTGCCGAATATGTATTGATTAAAGGCGGAAGTAAATTAGAGCACGAAAAAGCAATCGATTTACTTTATGATGGAAAGACGTTTGAAATCTTAGAGTCTGAACGTATTGAAACGACATTTACGCACGGTGCTGGATGCACATACTCAGCTGCGATTGCTGCTGAATTGGCAAAAGGCAGTGACGTTAAACAAGCTATTTATACAGCAAAAGAATTTATTACAGAAGCAATTCGTCATTCGTTTGCTTTAAATCAATACGTTGGACCAACAAATCACGGTGCGTACCGTCGTAAAAAAGAAAAGGTAACAAACTAAAAAGCATGCCTAAAGGCATGCTTTTTAGTTTGCTTATTGTTTAACTGTTTCAAGCGCATTTAAAATAGCTTGAGCTACGCCGTGCTCGTCATTTGTTCCTGTTACGATATGGGCAAACTCTTTAATTTCTTGAGGTGCATTTCCCATCGCTACAGCACGTCCAACTCTCTGAAACATTGATACATCATTATAATTATCTCCAATGGCCATCGTTTCTTCTAAAGAAATATGGCGTTCTTGAACAAATGATGTAACTGCAATTCCTTTTTGAGCATTTTCATCATTTATTTCAATATTTTCTTTACCAGATGCACTGACTGCAATCGAATCTAACTTCACAAGTTCTATTTTTGCCTGTTCTAACTTTTCTTCGTCAAAAGAGAAAGCAAGCAGCTTATAAATGTCCTTGTTTGGATCTTGAAACAACGCTTCATACTCTTCAATAAGCTTTACTCTGCCGCTATTGAAACGCTCTTTTGCCGCTTCTAACGATTTTTCATAATTATCTTTTAAGCTAGCGCTTAAATAAATATCCATTAATACCGACAAAGCTTTTTCATAGTCATTTGAATACGTGCCTTCACTTGTATAGACTTCAAAGTACAGCTGAAACTTCTTAAAAATATCCTCTACTTCGCGAATAGATTCCATCGTCATGCCTACTGAATATTGTTTTTCCCCTTGTGGATTCCGAAGCTCTGCTCCGTTTGCACAAATTAAATATGTATGAAGTCCTGCTTCTTCTAAAACATAGCGGGCCTCTTCATAAGAACGTCCCGTAGCAACAACAACTTCCACCCCTGCCTTTTGAGCTGTCTTAATCGCTTGGGCATTTTCTTTACTTACAACTTGTTCACTATTTACTAACGTTCCATCCATATCGATCGCAATACATTTAATCATGATGTACCCCTTCCTATGTATCTTTGCTCTCTTACTTTATTCTAGCATATGTTTTTTTGCGCTTTGCTACTTGCATGTAAAAGATTTACTAATTTTTTGTATACGCGCTGTTATAATCTGTTCCTTTTCTTGCTTTTTCGAAAACCTCTTTGATCATCTTTAAATGCAAATCAGCTGTTGAATATACGTGAAAATTCACATCCTCTTCCTTCAGATGCTTACCAACGCCGATAGAAACCATATCTGTTTGATTAATAGCTTTTATACCGGCCTCTCCGTCTTCTATCGCCACACATGCATAGGGTTTTACTTGTAATTGATCGGCAGCTGTCAAAAATATTTCTGGATCTGGTTTTCCCTTCTTTATTTTTCTCACATCCACAATGCAATCAAAAAAAGAACGTATTCCTAGCGAATCTATTACAGTATTTGCATTTGAACTAGAAGAAGCAATCGCCATTTTAATACCTTGTTTTTTACAATCCTCTAACAACAATTGTATTCCTGGAAGTAAGTGACTCTTTGTCATTTCCTTTATTAATGCTTGATAATGCTTATTCTTTTCATCAGCAAGCTGTTCTTTTTTTTCCACTGTGAGACGTACGTTGCCTTGTGCAGCAATGAGCTCTACAGTTTTCACTCGGCTGATCCCTTGCAGCTGCTGATTCAGTTCTTCAGAAAATGAAACGTTAAGTTGATCTGCTACTTTTTTATTTGCTTTATAATATAAATGTACCGTATCTGCAATAACACCGTCTAAATCAAAAATAATCGCTTGTACCCCTTCTTTTTTCATATTATCCTCCTCTGCACTTGTCTTTATGCCATTACTTGAATGCTTTGATTACATTCCATCATGTTAAAATACCGTTGATATCGTTCACTTTATCATAAATTTTTTTTCATCATTTATGATTTATGAATAAATTTTTCAAAAAAAGAGAAATTACAGTCTTGCATTATGAAAGCCCTTTTATTACAATAAGGTTATGCAAACGGTTGCACTATCTTAGAAATATAGTTTATCAAAAAATAAAATGAAAACCCATACATAGGGGAAGGGGAAAAACTATGAAAAAGTTCTTTTCATTTGATTTTTGGCAGAAATTCGGTAAGGCTTTATTAGTAGTAGTAGCGGTTATGCCCGCAGCTGGTATTATGATTTCACTTGGAAAGCTAGTTGCAATGACTGGGGGAGACATCACTGCTGTACAAACAATTGCACGCGTGATGGAAGATATAGGCTGGGGTATCATTACAAATCTTCACATCTTGTTCGCTGTTGCTATCGGGGGGTCTTGGGCTAAAGAACGTGCTGGAGGTGCATTTGCTGCACTTATTGCATTCGTTCTTATTAACCGAATTACAGGAGCTATTTTCGGAGTTCAAGCAGAAATGCTTTCAGATCCAAAAGCAACGGTTCAATCACTGTTTGGACAAGAGTTAGTAGTAAAAGACTACTTCACATCTATTTTAGGATCTCCCGCTCTTAACATGGGAGTATTCGTAGGAATTATCGCTGGTTTTTTAGGCGCAAATTTATTCAATAAATATTATAACTATGATAAATTGCCTGAAGCCCTTTCGTTTTTTAACGGCAAGCGCTTCGTACCATTTGTGGTCATCGGTGGTTCAGTTGTAACGGCACTGCTTTTATCCATTGTATGGCCGTTTATTCAAGGTTCATTAAACAGCTTCGGACAGTGGATTGCAACATCTAGAGATACAGCTCCTATTCTAGCACCATTTATTTTCGGAGCATTAGAACGCCTGCTTCTTCCATTTGGTCTTCATCATATGCTGACAGTTCCTATGAACTACACGGAGCTAGGCGGAACGTACAAAATTTTAACAGGTTCTGGAGCAGGTTCCACGGTGGCCGGTCAAGATCCTTTATGGCTTGCTTGGATTGCAGATTTAAATAACTTCCGCGCTGCAGGAGATATGGAAAGCTACAAGCAGTTATTACATGACGTTACACCTGCACGCTTTAAAGTAGGACAGATGATTTTGTCTTGTGCGTCGCTAATTGGAATCGCTTTAGCAATGTATCGTAACGTAGATCCTGACAAACGTTCAAAATATCGTTCAATGTTCCTTTCAGCTGGACTAGCTGTTTTCTTAACAGGCGTAACAGAACCGATCGAATTTATGTTCATGTTCGCAGCACCTCTTTTATATGTCGTATATGCAATTATGACGGGACTGGCTTTTGCCATTGTTGATATTGTTCATGTTCGCGTACACTCATTTGGCGTAATTGAACTATTAACACGTACACCAATGATTATCAAAGCCGGACTATGGGCTGACTTAATGAACTTTGTCATCGCCTGCCTTGTATTCTTTGGCTTAAATTTTGGAGTGGCAAACTTCTTAATTAAACGTTTTAACTTCCCAACGCCGGGACGTAACGGAAACTATATTGATGAAGAAACAACTGCAACAAGCAGCAAGAAGGTGAAAAATGATTCGCTTGCACCAGTCATTATTGGACTGCTTGGCGGAGAAAACAATATTGAAGATGTTGATGCTTGTATGACTCGCTTACGTGTAACGGTAAAAGATATACATGCCGTTGCAGGAGAAAGTGAGTGGAAACAAAACGGAGCCCTTGGTTTAATCTTGAAAGATAAAGGGGTACAAGCTATTTATGGACCTAAAGCGGATGTTTTGAAATCCGACATTCAAGATTTGTTAGGAGCTTAACATAATGAAGCTATTAACGTTAAATTGCCACTCTTGGCAAGAGGAAAATCAGCTAGACAAGTTATCTTGTCTAGCTGAAGTAATTAAAAAAGAAAAATATGATGTCATTGCTTTACAGGAAGTAAGCCAAAAAGTAGACGCACCTTATGTATATGACTACATTCGCAGCGATAATTACGCTTGGCTTTTAGCAAAAGAACTGGGTAAGCAAGGTGAAGACTATCAATTGGTATGGGATTTATCTCATATAGGCTATGAAGTGTATGAAGAAGGAATTGCCATTTTAACGAAACACCCGATTATTGAAGAGCATTCATTTTTTGTTTCACAAACGTCAAATATTGACTATTGGAAAACGAGAAGAATTGTTGGAGCCACAATCGAATATGAAAAAGAACTTCTTACGTTTTATTCTTGTCATCTTGGCTGGTGGGATGACGAGGAAGAGCCGTTCAAGCAGCAAGTTGATACGCTGCTAGCTCATGTACACAAAGATAACCCATTTTTCCTACTCGGAGACTTTAATAATGACGCTCATAGACGAAATGAAGGTTACGACTACCTGTTGAGCCAAGGCCTCTATGATACGTATAATCTATCGAACAAAAAAGACAGCGGTATTACAGTTAAAGGTAACATTGCTGGATGGGATGATAATGAACGGGCACTGCGCCTTGATCTAATTCTATCGAGTCATGCGCAGGATATTCATTCATCAACTGTGGTGTTTAACGGCATACATTATCCCGTTGTTTCCGACCATTTTGGGGTAAGCGTTGAAGTGAAATAAGTAACATAAAGCGAACGAATAGCGTTCGCTTTTTTTTCGTGTGATTATGATGATGTGAAAATCATCTTCTTTACTGCTTTATCTATCGTTTTAGAAGTGTCCGATAAACTTTCGCATTTTAAAAAGTAGGTGTGCTATAATATTGTGATGTTGGCGATATGCAACCCATTTTTGCATGTTTATCAATGAAATCGCTCAACTTAATAGTAAGACGATACATGTAAGCTCTATTTAAATGAACACCCGTTGTCATTATCATAAACTAATAAAGAAAAATAGGTGTGAAACAATCATGAAAATTTTGTTGATTTCAAATATGTATCCTTCGGAACAATTCCCGAGCTATGGTGTATTTGTTCAAAACACTGAAAAAATTTTAGTTCAACATGGTATTCAAGTTGATAAAATTGTCATGCAAAAAAAGACAAGTAAATTAAGCAAGCTTTTTAGCTATGCTTCTCATTATGCTAATGTCGTCTTGACGGGCTTGACAAAAAACTACGACTACCTTTACGTACATTATGCATCTCATAATGCTCTTCCGCTGCTGATTCTTAAAAAGCTAAAGAAGAATGTGAGGATTGTGACAAACGTTCATGGTTCAGACGTTGTACCTGAAGTACCTTCACAGGAAAAGTATCAGCCAAGAGTAAATGACTTATTGCAACATTCCACTAAAATTATTACTCCTTCTCCTTATTATAAAGGGCTCGTTGAAGAGAAATATAAGGTTCATAACCCAATTTATATTTTTCCAAGCGGAGGAGTGAATAAAGATCTGTTTCACCCTTATGCAGATAAAAGCAAAGCTTATCAAGAACTAAACTTGGACCCTACTATCCGTTATCTTGGATGTGTAAGCCGCATTGATGTAGGTAAAGGATGGGAATACTACCTGCAAGCAATTGCAAAAGCTGAACAACAAATGCCCACTTCTTACAAATACCTATACGTTGGAAGCGGAAAAGATGAAGCGGCCTTTAAGGAAATGATCAAGACTCTAGGTCTAGAGGAAAAAGTCATCCATTTCCCTCTCCTTCCTCAGTCCTCTCTTGCTTACGTATATAATGCGATTGAAGCATTCGTGTTTCCGACCGTAAGAAAAGGAGAAAGTTTGGGCTTAGTCGGCCTCGAAGCTATGGCTTGCGGAGCACCCGTAATTGGGAGTCAGATTGGTGGTCTAAAAGATTACATTATAGACGGAAAGAATGGTCTATTCTTTGAGCCTAAAAATGTAGAGGAACTAGCTTCACAGCTACAGGCTTTTATTAATCTTCCTGAAGATGTGAAACAGCAAATGTCTCAACAGGCGTTACAAACAGCAAACCGCTACACAGTAGATGTAATTGCTGAACAACTCCCAACAATTTTTTTTGATGAGGTGGAAAAATGAAAGTCGCAGTTTTAATTCCTTGTTATAACGAGGAAGTAACAATTGGAAAAGTAATTGACGATTTCAAACGCGAACTGCCTAGTGCAGATATTTATGTGTACGATAACAATTCAAAAGATCGCACAAGTGAAATTGCACTTGAACACGGGGCAATCGTCAAAAAAGAATTCAAGCAAGGAAAAGGAAATGTTGTACGTTCGATGTTTCAAGAAATTGATGCAGATTGTTATGTCATGGTAGATGGAGATGACACGTATCCTGCAGAATTCGTTCATCAATTAATTGAGCCTATTAGAAATCGAGAAGCTAACATGGTCATTGGAGATCGTTTATCAAACGGAACGTATCTCGAAGAAAACAAACGTGCTTTCCATAATTTCGGTAACAACTTGGTACGTTCTTTAATTAATGGCCTGTACAAAAGTAACATTAAAGATATCATGACAGGTTATCGTGCGTACGATAAATTATTTGTAAAATCAATACCTGTGATGAGCCCGGGATTTGAAATTGAAACAGAGATGAGCCTTCACGCGTTAGATAAACGCTTCCGTCTCAAAGAAATCGCGATCGATTATCGCGATCGACCTGAAGGCAGCGAATCGAAACTTAATACGTTCTCTGATGGATTTAAAGTGTTACGAATGATTTTTACGTTATTTAAAGAGTACAAGCCGCTTCAGTTCTTCTCCATTTGGACAGTGTTATTTATTGTCGCAGGATTAGCTGTTGGTGCTCCGGTACTTTATGAATTTTTTGATACAGGCTTCATTACCAAAGTACCGTCATCTATCTTAGCAACTGGATTGATGGTGTTAGGTGTTTTATCTTTCGTCTGTGGATTAATTCTAGATACAATCGCTTCATTAAACCGCAAGCAATATGAATTAGAACTAAATAAAAAAATTGAACAGATTGAACAAGTAGGAGAATAACAATGATGAAGAATAAAAAAAGTATTTTACTGCTTACAGTAACAGCTTTAATTATTCTTATCGGTTTAAGTATTGGTAATCCAGACGGTGTTCACTATCTTTCCCTTTTTGCTGCACTTGTATTTACCATCATAAGCTCTATTTTTATTTATAAAAATAGAGCTTATGCTTCATTTAAACCGCTAGAATGGCTATTGCTGATTGTTTTTTCGTTTATCGTACAGTTTTCACTTTTAGATAACTTACATATGACGAGCTCAACTATTTTCTTACTCGTTTTATATGCCATCAGCCGTACTCTATTAGCAATGCTGCTGACGGCCGCTGTACTCAGCGCTATCAAGCAAATAAACGATTTTCACTATACATTTGCACACCCAAAGCGTTACCTAGGAATTGTTACGATTCTTATTTTAGCTGTTAGTCTATATTACTGGTTCGCCTTTTTCCCAGCGGCCATGACTCCCGATTCATTAGCACAGTGGAGACAGGCACATAACGGAGAATTTAACGATTGGCACCCTATTATGATTACGTGGCTGATTATGCTGCTGACAAAAATATGGGATAACCCAGGAATTGTAGCGTTCACGCAAATTGTTGTTGTAGTAAGCATATACGCCTATACGTTTGACTTTTTCATTAAACGCAAAGCACATCCTGTTATGATTGGACTTTTAACAGCTATTATTGTCATTATTCCAAGCTTTTTAATCTTTTCAATTATTATTTGGAAAGATATTTTATACAGTGCTTTTCTGCTGTTTTTTACAGTGAATATTGCAAAAATCTATTTATCAAAAGGTGCTTGGATTAAAAGCAAAGCAAGCTTTTTCTTACTTTTACTTTCCGCATTTGGAGTAGCTTTCTTTAGACATAATGGTTTTCCTGTATTTATTTTGACTTTCCTTTTAATGATCGTCTTATTCAGAAAAAATTGGAAACCTCTTGTCACGATTTTCTTAGTTATTTTTATTTTACAAAAGATTGTTACAGGCCCTGTGTTCACGTGGCTTGATGTACAGCCTTCGGATCCAAATGAAGCTTTGTCTATTCCAACTCAACAAATTGCAAACATCATTTCAAATGATGGGCAGATGTCAAAAGAAGAGCGTGAATATTTTAATAAAGTGCTCCCTATTGAATTGTGGAAAGAAAAGTACAATCCATATAAAAGCGATCCTATTAAATTCACTTGGAAATACTACGACCGCAAGTTTATTTTTAATGATTTAGGTCTTTACTTTAAGAATTATGCTAGCATTGTTATCAAAAATCCTTATCTAGCAACGGAAGGCTTTCTCAAACAAACAGCTTTAGTATGGCAAATCAATCCTTTTAAAGATGGCTACACAGATACGTATGTAACGAACATTTATTACGGCAATGATTTAGGTCTTAAAAATAAAGTAATTGAGCCGTTTATTACGCATACTGCCAATGCTTACTTAGCTATTTTTAAGCACCCTGTTTTTACATTCTTATGGAAACCAGCTTTTTATCACTGTGTCATTTTATTATTTTCATTAATGCTAGTGATTCGAAGAGGAATTACGTCACTTATTATCGTCATTCCTTGGGCTCTTAACACGCTTTCTGTTCTTGCGGCATTGCCGGCTCAAGATTTTCGATATTTATTAGCAAGCGTATTTGTGTCTTTCTTCTTTATTGGTCTTCCTTTTATCCGATTTGATCAGAAAGAAAAGGATGTGACCTCCTGATGGAGAGCAATTACAACAAAAAGCTAGGAATCACACTCATTATCGTGGCTTCCCTGTTTACAGCTGTTGGACAACTTTTTTGGAAGTTGTCCGAAGCTTCATTTAACTTAAATTTAATTATTGGTTTTTTTCTTTATGGATTAGGAGCGGTTTTTATGATTGCCGCTTTTAAATTTGAAAGAGTTTCCTTACTTCATCCATTTTTAAGCCTAGGATACGTAATCAGCATTGCTCTTGGTTTCTTTCTATTAAATGAAACCATTAGCCCTATGAAGCTGGTCGGTACTCTTATTATTATCGTAGGTGTAATTTTAGTAGGTGGCCAAGATGAATAGTATCCCGCTTTTACTTATTATGACCCTTTTAGGTTCAGTTGGAGCTGTCTTTTTCAAGTATATTTCTACGTATTTAAATGAAAAAAAGATAAAGCTAGCGGTTATTTGCTTTGTGGGTGGCGGCCTTTTTTACGGGGCGGCAGCTCTGCTTAATGTGTATGTTTTAACGCTGTTACCTTATTCTATTGTATTTCCGCTCACGTCTATTACGTATATTTGGACATTAACATTCGGTTACTTTTTAATTAAAGAAAAAGTTACAACAAAACAAGTTATCGGCTGTATTCTTTTAATTGTTGGATGCTTCTTTATTGCTAATAGTTGATGAGATAACTTGAAAAGGTAGGAGTTTCGCATGAAAAACTTAAAATTCGCGAGCATTTTACTGCTCATATCAACATTATTTTTGAAATTTTCTAGTATGATTCGTGATTTAGTTATTGCTAACTATTTCGGTACAAGTTATATCGTCGATTCATACAACGCAGCAATGATTATTCCAAACGCTTTTATTTTATTTATGTTAACGGGGATGAAGGATGCATTTATTCCTAGTTATTTACGCTATGAAAAAGAAAATAAAGGAAAGGTTCATTTGACTAATATTGTTAAATCAACCTTTCTTATTTGTTTCATTATTTCGGTTCTCGGATCAATTGCTGCTTTCTTTTACTTTCCCGCTTCGTACTCTAATTTTTCCAAAGCAGCAATTGAACTAGGAATTTATACGGGCGTTATGTACTTTTTATCTCTTTCACTAGTTGGAGTGAATGCCGTATACGAAGGTGTATTTGATGCACGAAGCCAATATTCTTTCTCCGTGTTTTCTCAGACGGTTGTTGTACTATTTACGATTTTAAGTACAATCCTATTACATTCAATCATGGGCGGCTATGCAATTGCTCTTGGCTATTTTGTAGGAACAATTGCTTCTTTCTTAATTAAAGTTGTCTATTTTAAACCGCAGCATCTGCTGTTATGGAAGCAAAAAATTGACCGTGATGAAGTAGTGGCTTTTTATAAAGTATTCATCCCTGTCGGTGTGACCATTATGGTCGGTCAAATTAATTTAACTGTAAACTTCTTCTTTGCTGGCTCCTTTGGTGAAGGTGTTATTTCATACTTAAATTACGCCTTCAGACTTGTAAGTATTCCCCAGGCAATATTCGGGGTTACGGTCGCAACCATTATTTATCCACTGATTGCAAGAGCCATTTCTGAAAAAGATGAAGAACGCTTTAAATCAGGAATTGAAAAAGGGATTACGTTTATGCTGATGCTGCTGATTCCAACGATTGTTATTATGATCTTTTATATGAAAGACATTGTAATGATTGCTTATCAGCGCGGTGCATTTGACGCAAATTCAACTTTAAAAACAACGGATGTATCTTATTATTACCTAGGTTCAGTGTTTTTCTATTCGCTGCAAGCTGTTCTTGCAAAAGGATTTTATTCTCTTCAAAAAGGTTATCTTATTATGAGAGCAGGCTTATTATCTATTGTGTTAAATATCATCTTTAACATGATTTTTACTAAATTTATGGGATACCAAGGATTAGCACTTTCCATGTCAGTGGTTGCCTTTTTCTACACCGCCATCGTATTCGTTATGCTGGCAAAACAAATCAATCACTTCCATTACGGATATCTAGTGAAAGAAACAGGAAAAATTCTTTTAGCTTCCGTACCTGTTGCTATCCTCATGTTCTTCTTGAAGGACATCGCATTTTTGAATTCATTACATGTTATCTTACGATTTGGTATTGTCTGTCTTGCAGGTGGTTTAGTATACTTAATGTCGACGCTATTATGCAGAGTAGAAGGTGTTATGCTTTTAGTTAAAAGAAAACGTTAATTCACGTAAAACAGGAGAGTACTATATGAAGAACACATACTGGTTATTTTTTCTGTTCGTTGGTTTTATTTCAATTCAGCCAATTATTGATATGCTAACGACGTACATGGTTTTGAACATGGATAGTGGTCTCTCAATTGGGGTTGTTATTCGCTTTCTATATATGATTTTTGCGGGTGTCCTACTTTTAGTGTTTGCCAAACAATCAAAATGGGCTAGATATTCGATTATCTACCTTATTGTTTTTGCACTCTTTCTTGGACTCAATATCTACTTAAATCATCAATGGAAAGATCCTTATTATATTGGGCAAGAAATTAAATTTTTCAATAAGGTTGTTTATATGAACGTTACCTTACTTGGAATGATTGTGATGTTTTCACATTATCGATCGTCTGTGGATGTAAAAAGAATACTGAGCAAAAACTTATTGACTGCTTCACTCATCATCAGTATTGTTTTTATTGGTACAATGCTAACAGGTACAGCACTAGAGAGTTATCAGTATAATAAAATCGGATTCAAAGGCTGGTTTTATGCAGCGAATGAGCTAGGAGCAACCATTGCTATTTTGCTTCCTCTCACACTGCTTTTAGCTTTAGATAAAGTACGTTCGTTTTCAAAAGCTTATTACTGGATTCCTTTTATCTTGTTAGCTGTTTCGTCCATCATGCTTGGAACGAAAGTAGGCTTAGGTGCCGTTATTCTTTCTTTAGTTGTAGCAACAGTTGTCTTATTTGCAAAATTATTTACGAATAAACGCAGCTTAATTAAAGCCAACTTAGTAATCTCAATTCTGCTTTTAATTGTAACAGGAGCAACCACTCCGATTTCTCCAGCTTATAAAAACACATATACGCACATCGATATGTTAGAGGCTAAAAAAGAGAAAACAAAACAAGAAAAGCCGGAAAAGAAAGAAAAAGAAAAGCCGGCTAAAAAGAAAAAGCAAAAGGAATCAAATTTAGATGACAAAGATATTCAAAATCTGATTCTAAGCAGCCGTGAGCAATTTTTAGCTCATCATAAGGAAGAGTATGCAAAAGCACCTATTGCAAGAAAAATGATAGGTATGGGCTTTTCTGGTGACTATACAAAACAGCTTCCGCCAAAGATGATTGAAATGGATTTTTATGATCTGTTTTTCTCTTTAGGTATCATCGGATTTTTACTATGGGTTCTTCCACTTCTAGTAGTTGGTTTAACTGTATTGGTTCGATTATTTAAAGACCCGTCACAGCTTCTTGATGAAAGCTTTATGATGTATAGTACAGCAATTGTATTAGCTCTTGGAATTGCTTTTGTAGCTGGGCATGTCTTCACCGCACCAGCCGTTACCATCTATTTTGCAGCTGCTGCTGCTTATCTGTTCGTCATTCATTTTAAACAAAGACAAGCATAAAAAAAACAGGCCATTGAAGGCCTGTTTTTTTATCTTTTTAATGGCTGAAGGCTTAACACCGTATCACCCGCATTAACGTTTATTTCTTGATCATGAGCAAAAAAACTCAATGCCTTTCCTTGCTTGCTTACTGCTAGTAAAAGAGAATCATCGCTTTTCTCCTCAAGATATGTTTCATACGTATATTCATCCGTAATTTTTGTATTGTAAATCGTATATCCGTGCTCCATTTTATGATGCAGAAACTCCCACGTAATTCCTTTCTTAAAGAGCATGCGTCCTCTTACAGTGTGCATAATTTCATCGACATCTTCTCTTGAATCTTCTTGATCACGAATACTCAATTGAAAAACATTGTTCCGTCCCATATCTTGAAGAAAAGCAGTACAAACAAGTGCATTATATGCATCTAACTCAGTTGCAGCAATCACGTATTCATAAGGAGTTAAATCTAGATGATATTCCGTTTGCTCAGCTAGAACTTCTCCGTGATACACATCTACTTCCGCTCTGCGCGCAACTCTTAACCGCTCCCACGAAGAATCAGCAACTAACACTGGATAGCCCAGCTGCTCTAACTTAGAAGCAAAGGCAACCGTAAAATCATTGCTTCCTACAAGCAAAATACCAGGTTCTTCTCCAATTGATAAATCAAGCTTCTTAGCTAGCCATGAAAGGGAAAAACCGTGTGCACAAACCGTAGCAAACACTAAAGCAAATGTCAGCGTTGTTAGAATGGAAGCATCTTTAAATCCTTCATCAATTAGTACTTTCGCAAAGTAGCTTGAGACCGTTAACGCTACAATTCCACGCGGGGCAATCCAGCCAATCAGTATTTTTTCTTTTATAGATAAATCTGTCCCTACCGTTGATAAAAAGATGGAGACAGGTCTGACAATAAAAAGCATAAGTAAAACAAACAAAATGATATTCCAATGAAAAATTTCAGTAATGGTCTTCATCGTCAGTCCAGCCGTTAACATGATAAAAATAGTAGAAGTCAATAGAACTGAAATGTTCTCTTTAAAATGTCGCATATCACTAATAGATGAAATATGCATATTAGCAAGGGTAATCCCCATCGCTGTTACTGCTAGAAGACCTGTTTCATGCTTAATTTCATCAGCTATCGTAAAACAGGCAATAACGACAATAAATACGACCGGGGATTTTAAATACTCTGGAATATGCCCCTTTTGAAACATCCATCCTATTCCGCGGCCAAGAAGCCATCCTATTAAAACAGCAATAATAGAAGCTGCAAAGAAAAAGAGAATTGTTTTTCCACTCACTTCTCTCAGCACTAAAAATTGAACAATTTCAAACGAAAAAACGGCCAGCAGTGCACCAAATGGATCAACAATAATACCTTCCCATTTTAAAATCGCTGCTGGTTTTGGTTTTAATTTAGCTTGTCGTAAAAGAGGTAAAATCACGGTTGGACCCGTTACAATAAAAAGCCCTCCGATAACAATTGCCACTGCCCATGATAAATCTGCTATATAATGAGCAGCTAAAGAGCCTAAAATCCAAGCTAGCATGGCTCCGAGCGTCACAATGCGAAACACGGGCTTTTCGATTCCCCTTACCTCTCTCATGTCTAAATTCAAGCTGCCTTCAAATAAAATAACAGCTACAGCAATCGACACAAAAGGATCAAAAAGCTGGGCAAACTGTGCTTTAGGATCAATTAAACCTAAAATAGGGCCTGTTAGCAGTCCGATAATTGACATCACGACAATTGCTGGTAACTTAAATCTCCAAGCCAGCCACTGAGATAGAACTCCTAGTCCCACTACGAGCGTGATATGTATAAGCATAGGTTCCATTGTATCTTCCTTCTCTCGTTCGCATAATGTGTATATATTTTCCCTAAAATAAACCGATGTTATACAGGAAGAAACAAACACTACCTTGTTTTACCACTTTTTCAAAAATGCTAAACGCATACTCTTTTCTTTGAATCCAAGCTATTTTCTTTCATTCGACACATATTTTACTCGTGTTTGTCGAATTTCACTTTATGATCAAATAATAAAAAGCCTTTAGCTTCTGCTAAAGGCTTTTTGCCGGATGATCCAATTCATATAGCTTTTGATAGTGACTGTTCGTCGCAAGCAATTCGTCATGCGTTCCTCGAATAGCTATCTTACCATCTTGCAAAAATAAGATTTCATCCATTTTTTCCATCCCAACTAAATTATGCGTAACCCATATTAAGGTTTTGTCTTGAAGAGTTTCAAAGATAGTGGATAACAAGCGCTTTTCAGTCATAGCATCCAACCCTGCAGTTGGCTCATCTAGCATAACAATTGGCGTATGCTGAAGCAGAACACGTGCTAACGCAATCCGCTGACGTTCACCTCCTGAGAAGCGCTGACCTGTTTCAAGCATCGGCGTTTGATATCCTTGGTGCAAACCTTCCACAAGGGAGTGCATATTCACTTGCTTCATGACCTCAATTACTCCTTCTTTTGTGGCCTCTTCATTAGCTAGTAATAAATTGTTGGCTACGCTTGTATTAAATAAATAAGGATTTTGATTTAATACAGAGATGAGTTTTGGTACATCTTCACGAACTTCAGCAACAGACTGACCGTTTAGCTGAACTGTACCTTCTGTAGGTACTAAGGAGCCTTGCAGCAACTTTAATAGAGTCGATTTTCCAGCTCCACTCTTGCCAAGAATCGCAATTTTTTTCCCTTGCTCGACTTGAAATGAAAGATCATGAATGACTGACTTCTCCTCATTACTATAGCGAAAGCTTACATGCTCAACTTTTAATCTAACCGAATTCCATGAACCTTTATAAGGTAGAGAAAGAGTATGTTTTTTCTTTTCGTTCACAGCTTCCCAGTTCTTTTCCATTGTCTGTACTCTATTTAATGATTCTTCAAACTGAGGAATCTTTTCTACCGCATTAGATACTGGCAGCAGCGCTTCAGATAAAGGAAATACTACTAAAATAAAAGCAGCAATAAACACACCTGCAAGCTCTTTATCTGCAAAAAGAGAAGCCCCAAACCAAATCATTGTGACAATTAAACCTGCTACAATAAGTTGTCCAAACAATTCTCGGTAATACGTCCATAGTTTAAGCTTGCGATCCATGCCGTCTAACTCATTTTCTGTTTTGTTATACGAATGAAAAAATGATTGCTGCTGACCGCTTAACACCCAATCAGCCACTCCTAAAAAGCCGTCTGTGACCTTGGCATATAACTGTGCTTTGCTTGATTTATATCGCTGATTGGCTGCCTTCATATGCCAAAGGGAAAAAAGCGGCATCACTACTACTAATAAAAATAAATAGATGGCAAGCAAACATGCAAACTTTAGGCTAAAGAATCCTAAAGCTACAATCGAAATAACGTATAAAATAACAGCTGAAATTGTTGGAAGAATGGTACGCAAGAACAAGTCTTGTAAACTTTCAATATCTTCCGCGAGAACGCCTAAAACATCTCCTGTTTGATAGCGAGATGTAGCAATTAACGGTTCAATCAAATGATAAAGACGTGTACGCATTTTAGCTAAAATGCGAAGAATAAAATCGTGACTGACAAGACGCTCCGCATAACGGAAAGCGGCTCGGCTTAAACCAAATGTACGCACAAGTACAATTGGAACATACACCAATAAAATCGTTTCTGGCCGTAAGGAAGAAGCTGAAATCAAATAACCTGACGTGAACATTAGCGCGCAAGCAGAACCAATCGTTAACATGCTTAGTAATAAGATAGAAAAGATACGATATTTATATGTTTTAAAGTAGTGCCATATCCAACTTTTATATTTCATCATATCTCCTCCTCTTCATGTAAAAATTGATAGTAAGCTCCTTTTTTTTGAATCAGTTCTTGATGATTACCGATTTCTGCAACCTTTCCGTCCTCTATTACAACAATGAGATCCATGTCTTTCATCCAATGCAGACGGTGCGTAGCTAAAATAAATAACTTATCCTGGAACATCGTTAAAATATCTTGCTTTAATTCATATTCCGTTTCAATATCGACTTGTGCCGTTGGTTCATCAAGCATAATAATAGGACGGTCGCTTAGAAATGCCCTTGTTAGAGCAATCCTTTGAGCTTGGCCGCCGCTAAGCTGTCGTCCCCCATCCCCTATCATTTCATTTTCCTTCTTAGGCATCTGTTGAACCGTTGATAAAAGTCCTGCTTTCGTTAAAGCATCTTCATAATCATATGAGCCGCCTCTGTCTTGATAAAATTCAATATTTTCTTTTACTGTTCCATTAAAAATAAATGGGTGCTGAGGGATATACGTAATCTGCTTTTGCCAAGCATCTGAGCGTAAATCAATTGGCACGCCGTTTACTTCAGCAGAGCCTTCTGTAGATTGTACAAAGCCGCTTAGTATATCAATAAGCGTCGATTTTCCAGCTCCGCTTTTTCCGATGATTCCAATTTTCTTCATTCCTTTAACATGCAGTGACACATCTTCAAGAGAAGGTGGATGCTCTTCGTCATATTTTACAGTGATATGCCTTAATTGAAGTTCACTGTTTTCAGTCCAACTAGGAACATCTTCTTTTTTAGCCGGCGATTTTTCAGCCTGCTTCACAATCTTAACTAATGCATCTCCGGATTCTTTTCCATCTAATGTTGCATGGTAATCATTTCCGACTTCTCGTATCGGCAGGAAATATTCAGGCGCCAGCAATAAAATCATAAGTGCAGGCTCTAATGTCATAGACCCGTTTATGAGCCGCAAACCAAGCATAACAGCCACGATGGCTACAGATAACATCGTAAAGAAATCTAAAGCAAACGTAGATAAAAAAGCAATTCGGAGCGTTCCCATTGTCGCTTTTCGATAACGGTCACTGACTCTTTCAATCGTTTCAGCATGTTTCTTACTTTTCCCGAGAAATGTTAAAGTTTCTAACCCTCGAAGCGAATCTACAAAGTGGTTGGACAACACGTGATATGTCTCCCATTGGCTATCTATTTTTTTTTGTGCAGCCAATCCAAGCAAAATCATAAATAAAATTAAAATTGGCATGGTCACAAGTAAAATAATGCCTGAAAGCCGATCATGGTACCAGACGAAAGCAAGCACTAGCCAAGGTGTAACGCTAATGGCGGCCAATTTAGGCAAAAACAGCTCGAGATAAGCGCGAAGCTTCTGTAGGCCTGTGGTGATGAGCGTCACCAAGTTTCCTGTTCCTTCATCTTTGGTAAAACGCGGTCCTAATGAAAAAATGCTTTGCATGACTATCAAACGAAGTTCCTGCGTCGTTTTGACTCCAAATTGATATGCTGTTTTTTTTACTATAAAACTTACGATCTGACGAATCATAAAGGCAGACAAAAACAATCCGATTGCTTTTGTCTGCGAAGTTAAACTTTCACCATGAAAAAGAGCGGTAATTACTTCGGCGAGCCACTTAGCTTGAAAAATAATGGCTACACTTTGAATAGTAATAAGCCCTATTAACATGGCAAGAACCATTTTTATTCCGTTGTAAACCATTAAATTTCTACCCATTAATACTCCATATGCTCCTTATGATCTACACGTTTTCTGAAAACGTAGTAGCTCCAAATTTGATAACCTAACACAAAAGGCAGTAATGCAATAGCAGCGTAAGACATAATTTTTAAGGAATAATTCCCTGATGCTGCATTATGAATCGTTAAACTATAGCTTTCATTGATTGAACTAACCAAAACGGTTGGAAACAATCCTACAAATATAGAGGAAATTGATAAAATTAAAATTAAGCCAGACATAGCAAATGCCCATCCATCTTTTTTACGTGTAAGGAAAAATCCTGCTAGTAAATACACGAAAATACCGATGAAAAATGTATATAGCATCAAGCGGCTATGATTACTGAATATATCTGTTTCAAAAAACGTCATGCCTGAAAAGATAAGAAGTAATAAGGCATTTATAGGCAAAAGCTTCATAGCGACTTTCCGTGAACGATCTCTAATATCGTCCATCGTACGGATCGTGGCAAAAATAAGTCCGTGCCATAAGCAAAGCATTGTTAACGTAACGCCGCCTGTGATGGTATATAGATTAACAATATCCGAAAAGCCCGCATTCATTTGCATGTTGCGCTCAACAGGCAGTCCTTTCATTAGCGCTGAAAATAAGATACCAAAAATGAGCGGTGGAAAAAGACTTCCAAAGAAGATAACCCAATCCCATGCATTTTTCCACGCTTGTTTTTCAACTTTCCCTCGAAATTCAAATGCTACACCGCGGCCAATAAGCGAAAGCAAAAGAAGAACAAAAAGAACATATGACCCGCTTAATAGCGTTGCATACCAGTTTGGAAAAGCGGCAAACATAGCACCGATTGCTGAAATTAGCCAAACTTCATTTGCATCCCAAAAAGGACCGATTGTATTAATAAAAGCTCGTCGCTCTAAGTCGTTTCTTCCTAAAAAACGAGACACCATTCCAATCCCAAAATCAAAGCCTTCTAAAAAGATAAAACCAACAAACAGAATGGATACTAGTAAATACCAGAATTCATTAAGAGAAAACATTGTATCCCTCCTTTGTAAATGGATCAGTTGATACTACTTTTGTATGTGCTTCGTGATCATGATCTGGACCTTTTTTAATTTCTTTAACAAACAAGAACACCATAATCACAGCTAAAATTAAATAAAAGAACGAAAACGAGATAATAGAAAACAGCAATTCACCTGCTGTTACACCAGGAGACACGGCATCTTCCGTTTTCATATAGCCAAATACAACCCAAGGCTGGCGGCCAATCTCTGTCATAATCCAACCTGCTGAGCTTCCAAGGAACGGAAAGGCAATGGCAATCGTCATAATACGTAAAAATAGTTTGCTTTCTTGAAGTTTTTTACGAGAAAGCAAGTACGTGCCCCAAATGCCTAATGCACATAATACGCCACCTAGACCAGCCATAATGCGGAAACTCCAAAATGTTGTCCGAACGGGTGGAATATAATTTCCTTCTCCATATTTCGCCGTATACTGCTCCTGCAGCTCGTTCATCCCAGGAACGGAACCTGAAAATTTCCCGTATGATAAGAAGCTTAATAAATAAGGTATTTTGATTTCCCCCGTATTTTTCTTTTCATCGGGGTGAATATTTGCTGTCACCGTCCAAGCGCCTGGACTTCCGCTGTTTTCCCATAATCCTTCACTTGCGGCCATTTTCATCGGCTGTGTTTTAACTAAGTATCCAGCCTGTTCATGACCAGATAACGCAATTCCTACGCCTGAAACTAACCCTACAATAATGGCAACTTGAAATGATTTTTTGGCAAAAGCCAAATGTTTTTTCTTCAAGAGCATAATGGCACTGACACCCGTGATAAAAAAGGCGCCTGTTGCAAACGAACCTAAAATGGTATGAGGGAATTCAACCCACAGCTGACCGTTTGTTAACAATTTAAAGAAGTCATTCATTTCTAAACGGCCATTATTTAGCTCCATTCCAACCGGATGCTGCATAAAAGAATTAGCCGTTAAAATAAAGAACGCCGAAAAAATAGTACCTAGACTAACAAGCCAAATACATAGACAGTGCAGCCATTTAGGCAAACGATCCCACCCGAAAATCCACAGTCCAAGGAAAGTGGACTCCATAAAAAACGCGAGCAGTGCTTCAATAGCAAGCGGCGCACCGAATACATCTCCTACAAACCTTGAGTACTCTGACCAGTTCATGCCAAACTGAAATTCTTGTAAAATACCTGTTACGACTCCGACAGCAAAGTTAATCAGGAATAAGTGCCCCCAAAACTTTGCCATCTTTTTATACTGTTCATCTTTTTTTACTACGTACATCGTTTCCATGATCGCTACTAAAAAGACAAGGCCGATAGATAGCGGTACAAAGATAAAATGAAACAGCGTCGTTGATGCAAATTGAATACGTGATAGTATAACTGTATCCATCTTTTTTCTCCTTTCATATATAAGAACATTCATCATTTCCATAGATACTTTGCTCATTTCTGAGCATCTTTTACTTACATTGTGAAACATTGAGCATAATAATTCGAGAGATATGCTCAATGTTTCACATACATATGTAATATCTCTCTTTCTATTTACATAGTATAGTCTATTTTTTTAGCTATGCACGTACATTTTTTGAACGTTTTTAGACTAAAACGTGACTTTCTTGTGACAAAAAAGTGAAGGATCTCTTTATTTTTCTCATAAAAAAAGCACGCTCTGATTTGAGCTTGCTTCTCTACGGTCGATATTTTGCTTTGGCATTTAATTTAGACTGACGAATGATTTGGTTGATGACTTCAGAAAACACAATACCAATGGCAATTGAACCTGAAATCATAAAGGCTTTTGCTGCAAGACTAATCGCTTCATTATAGTTATTTTCTACAAAGTTACGCATGGCATCGTATGCTGTTCCTCCCGGAACTAGCGGAATAATACCTGCTACGGTAAAAATAATGATCGGCGTTCGATAAATTTTTGCGTAAATTTGACTAATAATAGCAATAAAGAAGGCCGATGCAACTGTGCTTGGAATTTCATCTACGCCATAGAACGTTAGCAAATAGTAAATGAGCCAGCCAATCATTCCGACAAAGCCACTTTTTAATAATGATTCACGTGGAACATTAAAGATGATCCCAAATGCTGCTGAAGCAATAAAACTTGTAATTATCTGCTCTACGATATGCATATGATGCCTCCCTTCTATAGAAGCGTAAATACAATGGCAATACCTGCACCGATAGCGAATGCCGTCAGAAACGCTTCTGCTCCTTTTGATAATCCAGACAGTAAATGTCCCGCCATTAAATCTCGCACTGCATTGGTAATGGATAAGCCAGGAACGAGTGGCATAACGGACCCAATAATAATTTTATCAATTTGCGTGCCTAGTCCTGAAGCGACTAAAAGAGCTGATAAAAGTCCAATAACTAACGAAGCGGTAAACTCAGCAAAAAAGCGAATCGGAATAAGACGGTGGAAATACACCACGGTTAAAAATCCGAGACCTCCTGAAAACATAGCTGGAATAAAGTCCGTCCATAAACCTTGAAACATGATTAAAAAGCATCCGCTAGAAATGGATGCAGCTGCAAGTTGAACCCATAGTGGAAAAGCTACGTTGGTTGCTTCAATTTCTTGTAGCATTTCATACGCTTCCTCCAAGGAAATGTTTCCTTGACTGATTGTTCTTGAGACGCTATTTACCATGGTTACTTTTTTTAAATCCGTCGTTCGTTCGGAAATACGAATTAACTTCGTTTTCGTCGGTTCTTTCGTTTCAAGTGAAAACATAATCCCTGTTGGCGTCACATAGCTGTGGGATTTTTTTATACCGTAAGACGCTGCAATCCGCATCATTGTATCTTCTACTCGATACGTTTCTGCTCCGCTTTCTAACATAATTTTACCTGCTAGTAAGCTAACGTCCATAATTTCATATTTATCTAATTTTTGTTGTGTCATCAAATCGCTCCAAACATATTAAAGCTTGGTTTTTTCCCCTACAGCATACAGTGTATAAGAAAGAGGGAAGTGGACGCAATGGTTAATGCAAAAAAGTGTGGACTTTTTGTCTCACACTTTCAGGAATAGTATATACATTCCTTATCAATTCATACGTTTTGTGGTCTCACGCTCTACTAATACAGGTGCCATTTTATACTGTATCTGATCTATTTCTTGCTGATCCTGAATTTGCTGAAGTAAGAGGTTTACTGCTTTTTCAGCCATTTTTTCCATCGGTTGATGGATAGTTGTTAGTGGAGGATGCGCTTCACTAGCTTCTGTAATATCATCAAACCCTATAACAGACAAATCTGCTGGAACGTGAAGCCCGTTTTGCCACGCACAGTGTATCACTTTCAGAGCGATGTAATCCGTAGCACAAATAAGCGCAGTTGGAGGCTCTGGATGATGAGCTAGCTCATTTATAAACTGATATAGTTCATCTGAGTTATTCATATCTTCTTTCACAAACATTGCGTTTGCTGACGGTACATACTGATAAAAAAGAGACAGACGGTGCTCGACTCCGCTTACAGCTTTTCCAACGAACCCTATATTCTTATGACCAAGGTCCGTTAAGTGAGCAACAGCTAACTGCATTCCCACCGCATCATCTACATGTACAATCGGCCAAAGTGCAGAAGAGGCGTCTCCTGTAAGAGAAACGTAAGGCGTTTGATATTGTTTTAATACATCTACAAACGGATGCTGAGCAGCTACATAGTCTAATAAAATGACCCCATCAAACCAATGGTTCATCATAACATTTAATTGACGCTCAGCCGTTGTTTCTTCGTAATCCGTGTGTCCAATAAGAACGTCCATCCCTCGACTTTGGACTTGTTGCTGTACCTTTTTTAATAGTTCAATTAGAAACGGATCTTTTAAATCTCTAATTAATATCCCGATAATCCCTGTTTTTTGGGCCCGAAGAGCTGCCGCAAATGGATTCGTCTGATACCCCAAATGAGCTGCTGCTTTTAGTACTTTTTGTTTAGTTGTTTCACTAATTTTAATTTTACCTTCTTTATTATTGAAGATTCTTGATACCGTAGCTAATGAAACACCCGCTTCTTTTGCTACTTCTGTAATCGTGACTTTTTTTCTCCCCATTCGTACTGACTCCCATTTCCTTTTAGTCTATCGACCAAGTAAACATTTTTCTTTATTATACTACTAGAAGCCGGCACCACTGAAAAACTACCTTCCCTGCTTTTCACTAAACAGCCACTTTAACACATCTTGAATTTTTTGATCCCAATATGCCCAGTCGTGACTTCCTTTTCCTTCTTCATATGTAAAACAAATAGGCTCTTGCTTACAACGCTCGGAAAAACGTTTATTTTCCTGATATAAAAAATCTTCCGTTCCACAGCATTGATAAATACGCGGAGTCACTTCTCCATAGCGCCGGCGATTTTCAAGCAGCCAGAAAAGATCGTCCTCAGGTCTAATAACAGGGGGCATGCCAAAAATCAAAGGATAATCTAAGAACTGAACTTCTCCTCGCCCTCCAAGCCCTTCAACGTCCATCACTCCTGATAAACTGGCAGCTGCAGAAAATTGATGTGGTTTGCGAAACGCCCATTTTAAAGCCCCGTACCCTCCCATAGAAAGGCCAGCTACAAAATTATCTTCTCTTTTTTCCGATAACGGAAAGAATGATCTAGCCAAGTGAGGAAGTTCTTCTGTTACAAACGTCCAATACTTCTTTCCATAAGCCATATCTCTATAAAAGCTGCGATCTACATTTGGCATTACAACTGCAAGTCCTAATTCTGATGCGTAGCGTTCAATCGAAGTTCTTCTCATCCATATCGTATGATCATCAGAAAGACCGTGTAATAAATAGAGCGTAGGATGTTTCTCACTTCTTGTATTGGTTTGTAAACCAATTTGAGATTTTGTTTGCTGCGGTATCAAAACGTTCATTGAAGTACTTATTTGCAATACTTCTGAAAAAAAATCACATTGCATAAACGCCATATTTCTCTTCCCCCTATTTTTTCTTCCCTATTGGTTGATAACAAAACGTACATAATTCATATAAAAGTTAAAAAATAGTTTGATTATTTACAATTTTTAATTTAACATAAAAACATCTTTTATGAAAACGTTTTACGTATAACGTTTTTCAAATTGAAATAGTGAACCTGATTCAATGAAAATGAAGGGGGGAGTTTAGGATATACTAAATGAATCCCATCTAAAGACGAACAAATGGGATACATGAGCTAAACGGCTTATGACACCGTAGTTGATTTCCGTGCAAGACTTCGCTTTTCGCGGGCGGCCGCTGAGCCTCCTCGTCGCTTGCGCTCCTGCGGGGTCTCATCTATTCCGCTTTTCCCCCAGGAGTCTTCGTCTCGCCCTCCAATCAACTACTAGAAGAATTTAAACAGAGGAAAACTATGTTCACCCCAACAAAAAAACGAACCACTGATTAAAAATTTTGATCAGTGGTTCGTTTTTACTTTGTCTAAAATACTTTCGTCCCAGCCTCTTCTTTTTATCGAATTTGTCCATCTCCGTAAATAATATATTTTAGCGTTGTTAATTCCTTTAATCCCATCGGTCCACGCGCATGAAGCTTTTGTGTACTAATTCCGATTTCTGCCCCGAAACCAAACTCTTCTCCGTCCGTAAATCTCGTTGAAGCATTCACATAAACAGCGGCTGAATTAACGCGCTGTAAAAAACGCTGAGCATGAGCATAATTTGTTGTTACAATCGCTTCAGAGTGATGTGAACTATGAACATTAATATGAGAAATCGCTTCATCGATATCATCTACGATTTTAACCGCCATGATAAAATCCAAATACTCTTTTTTCCAATCCTCATCCCCTGCGGGAACAAGATCTGGAACGATTGTTACCGCACGTTCATCACCGCGTATTTCTACATCTTTCTCTCGTAGCGCTTGAACAATAATCGGCAAAAATTCATGAGCCGCTCGTTTATGGATAATCAGCTTTTCGGCTGAGTTACACACCGCTGGACGAGATGTTTTTGCATTAATGACAATATTGGCCGCCATGTCACCGTCATATTCTTCATCGACATAAATGTGGCAATTCCCAGTTCCTGTCTCAATAACGGGAACCGTTGCATTTTTTACCACTGCTTCAATTAAACCAGCACCGCCTCGAGGAATTAATACATCGATATATTCATTTAATTTCATTAACTCCAGTGCTGTTTCTCTCGACGTATCTTCAATAAGCTGTACGCTATGCTCAGGCAACCCTGCACTTGCCGCAGCTTGAGATAATACAGAAACAATCGCTTGATTCGAATAAAACGCCTCGCTGCCTCCGCGCAAGATAACTGCATTTCCTGCTTTTAAGCATAAGCCTGCTGCATCACACGTAACGTTTGGACGCGCTTCATAAATAATTCCTATGACACCAATAGGTACACGCTGCTGCCCAATTTGTAAGCCATTTGGTCGCTTCGCCATAGACAGCACTTCTCCGACTGGATCTGCAAGCGCAGCTACTTGGCGCAGGCCGTCTGCCATTCCGTGAATCCGCTCTTCATTTAAAGATAGGCGATCTAACATCGCTTTTGACGTGCCTTTTTGAACGGCTTTTTCTACGTCTAATTTATTTGCTTTTAAAATCGCCTCTTGTTGACTCAATAGAGCAGCCGCCATTTTATAAAGTGCCTGCTGTTTTTGTTCGCTCGTTACATTTCCTAAGAAATAAGAGGCTTCTTTTGCCTGCTTTCCTTTAAGCTGCAATTCACTCATTTCATTACTCCTTCAGCTTGTTTTAAGAATAACGTTCCAATTTCTTGGCCTTCAATAATATCTCGCAAAATACTTGGTTCTTTACCATTTGCTAGGATTAAGCTCACGCCTGCACTTGTAGCTGTTTTAGCAGCGGTAAGCTTTGTGACCATTCCGCCTGTTCCAACGTCAGTTCCACTATCTCCAGCAAAATTTTCAAGTTCCGGTGTAATGCCATCTATTACTTTCATTAACTTAGAGTTAGGGTTTTTTGTGGGGTCTGAATCAAAGAAACCGTCAATGTCAGATAAAATAACGAGTAAGTCTGCGTGAATCAAAACCGAAACAATGGCAGATAAATTATCGTTATCGCCGAAGCGCACGATGTTTTCAATCTCATCGATGGCAACCGTATCGTTTTCATTCACAATAGGAATCACTTTATCTTCAATTAATTTTTCAAACGTGTTTACAACGTTATTGCGCACATGTTCATCTTCGATTACATCCTTCGTTAACAGTACTTGACCAACGATGTGGCTGTACTCACCAAAGAATTTACTATAGATATGCATAAGCTCACACTGCCCAACAGAGGCTGCTGCTTGTTTTTCTCGAATAGAAGTTGGCTTTTCTTTTAACTTTAGTTTTTTTACTCCTACTTGAACAGCACCTGATGTAACAAGCACAACTTCTTTTCCTGCATTCATTAAATCAGATAACACACGCGCTAGTTTTTCAATGCGTGCTAAGTTAATATCTCCGTTATCATAGGTCAACGTAGATGTCCCTACTTTGACTACGATACGCTTGCTATTTTGTAACTCTTGACGATGGTTCACTCTTTTCATCTCCCTAACTAAAAACACCTAAATGCGTACTAATTTTTTTAAAAATTATAGCAGAGATTATGCGAAAAGTCTTATAGTTTTTCAAAGGGAATTTGAACTTTCTAATTTTTTAAATAATTAAGGGAAAAACTGGTGATAAAAGCGCTTTCTTCTTTTATAATGAAAGTTGTAAGGGGAACACACAATTACATAACGTTGTGTAGTAGTACAAACATCAGACAACTAAGGGATAGGGGGATTTGTAATGAATGCGGTTACGATTGTTATTGGATCTATCTGTATTTTAATGATTGCGTATCGGCTATACGGAACATTCATGGCTGTTAAGGTCTTGAAACTAAACGATTCGCAAAAAACGCCAGCACATGAGTTTGAAGATGGGAAAGATTATGTGCCAACCAACCGATGGGTAACATTTGGTCATCACTTTGCAGCTATTGCAGCTGCTGGTCCGCTTGTTGGACCTATTTTAGCAGCTCAGTTTGGCTATTTGCCCGGACTGCTCTGGCTTTTAATCGGAGCTGTAATCGGAGGAGCCGTTCACGATGCAGTTGTGTTATTTGCATCTATGCGCCAAAAAGGCCAGTCGCTTTCCGAAGTGGCTAAAAAAGAGCTAGGACCGGTCGCTGGTTTTTGTACAGGTTTAGCTATGCTTTTTATCATTACCATCACAATGGCCGGTTTATCTATGGTCGTGCTACACGCACTTGAGAAAAACCCTTGGGGTACATTTGCTGTTGGAATTACGATTCCGATCGCAATGGGGGTGGGTATTTACCACAAAAAAACCGGTAATTTAAAAGCGGCTTCTACCGTCGGCTTCATTTTAATTTTAATCGCCGTATTTAGCGGTCCTTATATTCAAGGAACAGCTTTAGGAGATTTTTTAACGCTAGATATTAAAACACTTTCAATTATTCTTCCCGTTTATGCATTTTTCGCAGCGGCCTTGCCCGTTTGGCTGCTTTTAGCACCTCGAGATTATTTAAGCAGCTTTATGAAAATTGGTGTCTTTATCGCGCTGATCGTAGGCGTGTTTTTCGTAAACCCAGCAATTCCATTTCCTGCAGTTACTGAATTTATTCACGGAGGCGGCCCTATTTTAGCAGGACCTGTGTGGCCGTTCATTTCCATTACGATCGCCTGCGGTGCTATTTCCGGCTTCCATGCATTTGTTGGTTCAGGAACAACTCCTAAGATGCTCGACCGTTGGAGTGACATTAAAGTTGTAGGCTTCGGCGCGATGTTAGTCGAATGCTTAGTAGGAATTATGGCGTTAATTGCCGCAACAGCTTTACATCCTGGAGACTATTTTGCAATCAACTCTACACCTGAAGTGTTTAAAACGCTCGGCATGAACGTGACAGCTCTTCCTCAGCTTAGCCAAGAGATTGGTCTAAACTTAGAAGGCCGTACAGGCGGCGCTGTTACACTGGCTGTAGGAATGACATATATCTTTACAGAAATTCCTTGGTTCAGCCACCTGTCTTCTTACTTTTTCCAATTCGTCATTATGTTTGAAGCAGTGTTTATTTTAACTGCTATCGACGCGGGTACACGCGTTTCTCGCTATTTAATTCAAGACTTTTTCGGTGAATTTTATAAGCCATTGAAGCGAGTAGACTGGCTTCCCGGTTCCATTTTTGCAAGCGCCCTAGCCTGTTTTATGTGGGGGTACTTATTGTTCTCAGGAGATATTGGCTCAGTTTGGGCGCTGTTCGGCGTATCCAATCAGTTAATGGCCTCTATTGGTTTAATTATTGGTGCAACCGTTATTCTTAGAATTGCAGATAAACGCTCCTATATGCTTACTTGCCTTATTCCACTAGCCTACCTTTACGTAACGGTTAACTACGCAGGTTATTGGATGGTTAAGAATGTCTATTTAAATGAAGCTGCGGCAGGTTACAGCATATTAAATGCGACTCTTTCAATCATCATGCTTATACTCGGTCTCATTATTATGATTGCTGCGATTCAAAAATGGACGCAGCTTTGGCGCACGCCTCAGGCTGAACTGGCAGCGAAAGCAAACTTATCACAAAATATATAAAACAAACACGCTTGCTTATATAAGCAAGCGTGTTTTTGATAGGGTAATAGCCGGTCAAAATAATTGCACACCAGGCATTTTTATTATTAAACTAAATATACTATACAGAAAATTTTTTAAATAGTTCGTACACTTCACATGTTATATACCCCTTTGACTACATCTTAAAATTAACACTTTAAATTATAATAATTATAATTTAGTATTGATTTTTTATTTAAAAATGTTATTATTATTTCTAACATAATAAAATTCAAATAAGAGGTGGTTCTAAGATGACAACAAACAAGAATAACCTAACGACTAGTTGGGGAGCTCCGGTTGGAGATAATCAAAATTCAATGACCGCTGGTTCACGCGGACCTACTTTAATTCAAGATGTTCACCTTTTAGAGAAATTAGCCCATTTTAACCGAGAGCGAGTTCCTGAACGCGTCGTACACGCAAAAGGCGCCGGTGCCCACGGCTATTTTGAAGTGACAAACGATGTTTCAGCCTATACAAAAGCAGCTTTCCTTTCTGAAGCAGGAAAACGAACACCTCTATTTGCTCGCTTTTCAACAGTAGCTGGTGAAAACGGCTCAGCAGATACCGTTCGCGACCCTCGCGGATTTGCTGTTAAATTTTATACAGAAGAAGGAAACTACGACTTAGTCGGAAATAATACACCTGTATTTTTCATCCGAGATGCGATTAAATTTCCTGACTTTATTCATACACAAAAACGCGATCCACGCACACATTTAAAAAACCCGACGGCCGTTTGGGATTTCTGGTCTTTATCTCCTGAATCTTTGCATCAAGTTTCTATTTTAATGTCTGACCGCGGTATCCCGGCAACTTTACGCCATATGCATGGATTTGGCAGCCACACATTTAAATGGGTTAATGCCGAAGGAGATGGCGTTTGGGTAAAATATCACTTCAAAACAGAGCAAGGCGTAAAAAATCTGTCTCCAGACGTAGCTGCAAAGCTAGCTGGTGAAAATCCAGATTATCATACTGAAGATTTATTTAATGCCATTGAAAAAGGCGATTTCCCTTCATGGAAGCTGTACGTTCAGATTATGCCATTAGAAGACGCTGATACGTATCGCTTTGATCCGTTTGACGTAACAAAGGTTTGGTCACAAAAAGACTACCCGTTAATTGAAGTAGGTCGCATGGTCTTGGACCGCAATCCAGAAAATTATTTTGCCGAAGTGGAGCAAGCTACATTCTCACCTGGAACGCTTGTGCCGGGAATTGACGTATCGCCTGATAAAATGCTGCAAGGCCGATTATTCGCATACAGCGATGCACATCGCTACCGCGTGGGTGCTAACCATCAAGCGCTACCGATTAACCGTCCGCGCAGCGAAGTAAATAACTATCAGCGTGACGGCCAAATGCGCTTTGACGATAACGGCGGCCGTTCTGTTTATTATGAGCCAAACAGCTTTGGCGGCCCGACAGAATCACAGGAAAACAAACAAGCAGCATACCCTGTTTCAGGCGTTGCCGATAGTGTTGCATATGATCATAACGACCATTACACACAAGCAGGTGACTTATACCGCCTTCTAAGCAAAGACGAGCGTACACGACTAGTTGCAAACATCGTTGAAGCTATGAAACCTGTAGAAAAAGAAGAGATTAAACTGCGTCAAATTCAACACTTCTACAAAGCGGATCCAGAGTATGGAACACGCATTGCAGACGGTTTAGGATTATCTGTTCCGCAGCAAGTAAAATAAATTTATCTGTTTTCTAAATGAAAAAATAAGAGTATTTTTCTCATTTTAGATTATCATTTATTCTCAATTAGTTTAACATTTTATCAATAAATAAGTATCCATATTTTATGGATACTTATTTAAATTCTTGTAAAAAGAGGAAGGGATGAAGAAATGATTGGACAAGAAATAAGATGTAATCAGTGTGATAGAGAAATAAAAGTACTAAAACACAGTACGCTTTGCGGTTGCGGAATAAAATTACGAACGCTAAAAAAAGAGAAGCAACCAGCATAGTGAGGTTGCTTCTCTTTTTCGCTAGATATGCTGTTTATATTCACTGACATTAAAGAGTAATCGTTACTTTAAATAAATCTCCGTCAATTTTAATATTCAGTTCTCCTCCGTGCAAATCAATAATTGACTTAGCAATAGCTAACCCAAGTCCCGAGCCATCGGTTTGTCTTGAAGTGTCCCCTCTTTTAAATCGTTCAAACAGCTCATCTGCCTGCTCATTTAATTCATATTTACTTACATTTTTAAATGTTAGTTTCACTTGTTCGTTTATTTCTTGAACAGAAATATAGACACGCGTTTGTTCAAGTGAATATTTCAATATATTCTCTATCAAATTGTCAAATACTCTCCATAATTTTTGACCATCTACAGTAGAAAATATTGGATTTCCGAGAGATTGAATACGAAATTGCAGAGTTGAATCTTCAATTGCTTCATTATATTCAGCCAAAGCCTGATGAAGAAGCTGGTTAATATCAATTTTGTCTTTATGCAATTCTACATTTCCACTTGCCATTTTTGACACTTCAAATAAATCATCGATAAGTGTCTGTAACCGTTTTGATTTACGGTCAATAATTTCAACGTAAGCATGTTGTTCGTCCGAAGTAAGATCTTGCGACTTTAGCAACGCTGTATATGTCATAATAGAAGTCAATGGTGTTCTTAAATCGTGACTGACGTTGGTAATTAACTCTGTTTTCAAGCGTTCACTTTTAACTTGAACATGCTGAGATGTTTGAATCTGCTGCTGGATATGATTTATATTTAGCGCTGCTTGAGTCAAAGCTGATTTTCCTTTGATAGGTAACGGCTCTTTCCACTCGGCTGTGGCAATTTGATCAATTGAGATAATAATTTTATTTAAATAATTAACTCGTAGCATAAGCAGTATCAAAGTAACCACTCCTACAACACTGCCTATAGCTAAGTACATTATGGATACTTGTTCTGCAAACATAGATCCACTAGTCAATAGAGCTGCAACAGCAAACACGGCAAACACTAAAAGCAGCACTACAACCATTACATGCATGCCAATATGTCTGATAATAAAAATAGCTTGAAGAAAATAAATTACTTGATAAACACACGTTCTTTTATATTCTTCTTTTATATCATCTATTGTACGTATACGCTGAAACAGTAGAAATACTTGAAGTGCCCATAGAGAAATAGCTATAGATATTGCTATCATATAAAAGAAGAACGTAGCAACATGCTTATATGATTCTAATACAGAAGCAGGATAGCCGTTCAGAACTAGACTTAATGTAAAAAATGAGTATAAAAGAAAAACAATTATACAAATATCTAAAGGTATTTTTTTATAAACCCTCTGTACTGCAGTTTGTCTTGTTATTTCTTTTAAATGTCCAGTTATTGTTTTTTTATAAATAAAGTAACCTAGTAACAGAGCTAGTATCCCTGAAAATGCATACACGAGAAACGCTACATTTTGATGATGATAATAGTTATATTCATCAAATAAAGGACTAATGAAGGTTTCTTTTTCAGGAACAGCAATTATACCCGTAAACTTCTGCTTTAAATACCAGGTTGGGATCTCTGAGTCTACCTCACTGCTTAACGATGAATTTTTATATTCATCTGCTTGGAACACAAGCGGTGATTGAGCTGAATAAGTATGTTTATACAATATATTTTTCTTTTTTACTAATTGATTAACATCTTCTTTTCCTGCGTTTTGGATGTTCGTGTATATTTTGTTTGTGTTCCTATCTTTTAAATAATACACGATGTCTTTTTTATATTGAGATAATGTTTCTTGTCGATCAAAAGCTTCGTCATATAGTTTCTTCATTTCCAGTTTTTTGTTTTTCTCTATTTCTTCTCGAACGAATTGATCATCTTGAAACTTTTTTTGAATGTTTTTAACTTCTAGATCCTGCTGCTTTATATAGGCATCTTCAACGTTTTTGCTCTTGGCCTGCTTAGCGTCTTCTATTTTTTCTTCATATTTATCGTGCACGTTTTTTATTTGTTCTGTTAATGTTCCTTCCGTATATCGATACGACTCAATCTCTTCTCCTGTTATCTTATTCGCATTAACGGTATTCTTATCTTTTTGTGTCAATTCTAAAAGGTAGAGATCATTTGTAAAACGACTTATTTGCTTTTTGAAGTCTTCTGATTTTACATAGCTGCTTTTTTGTAAATAGTTTGTTTTTAATAGATTATGCACGTTGCTAATTGAAGAAATAGTTGCTCCTAAACCAAATAAAAACAAGATAATCCCTATAGCTGAAATGACGCTACTTTTCCATTTTGTATCCAAGTCCCCACACAACCTTTACATACCTCGGATTTTTTGGTTCAATCTCAATTTTTTCTCTTATTTTTCTAATGTGTACCGCTACTGTATTTTCTGCGTTGTAGCCTGGTTCATTCCATACGCGTTCATAAATATCATGTATAGAAAAAACTCTCCCTGCATTTTTCATTAATAACTCTACAATTTTATACTCAATGGGAGTCAGCTTAATGAACACCCCGTCAAGAGTGACGGACTTAGCCTCAATATCAAGTACGAGACCTCGGATATCAATCGTCTTTGTTTCCTCATATGTACCTAATGTTACATATCTTCTTAACTGTGATTTAACTCTCGCTATCAGTTCTAATGGATTAAAAGGCTTTGTCACATAATCATCTGCTCCTACCTGCAGACCGAGCACTTTATCTGCATCTTCGCTTTTAGCGCTCAGCATAATAATCGGGATATTTTTTTGTTCTCGGATTTTAAACGTCGTTGAAATGCCGTCTTGCCTTGGCATCATAATATCAAGAATAATTAAGTGAACTTTTTCTTTATTTAGTATCTCTATGGCTTCGATTCCATCTTTGGCCGTAAAGACTTTAATACCTTCATTTTTTAAATAAATAGCAATGCCATTACAGATTTCTTGCTCATCGTCTACGACTAAAACCACATATTCGTTCATTGATTTCTCACACTCCTTTCAAAAGTATATCATGGGTCATTTCGTCTATGGATTTTATTGTAAACTGCATTTCTTAAGAAAAAGGAAGGGGAAATCTTAAGATTTTCTTAAGCTTCATATGTTGAAAAAGGTTTAAAGAATAGGGATAACAGGAACGTTAAAAGAAAAAATATAATCAATTCCTCATTTGATTCTAAAGAACTATCCGTGAGCGATTATATCTTTTTATTTAAAAGGAGGATGATTTAACTTGGAACGGAATCATACAATTATGCAATTTTTCGAATGGCATGTGCCAGCTGATGGCGAGCATTGGCAACGCCTTAAAGAGCTCGCTCCTCAACTAAAAGAACAAGGAATTGATTCCGTGTGGATTCCCCCGGTTACAAAAGGTGTTTCATCAGAGGATAATGGCTACGGCGTTTACGACTTATACGATCTTGGCGAATTTGATCAAAAAGGAACCGTTCGTACAAAGTATGGAACCAAGCAAGAGCTGCATGAAGCGATTGATGCCTGTCATAATCATGGAATTAATGTCTATGTGGATATTGTAATGAACCATAAAGCTGCAGCAGATGAAAAAGAAACGTTTCACGTCATTGAAGTGGACCCCATGAACCGAACAGAAGAAATTTCTGAACCTTTTGAAATTGAAGGGTGGACAAAGTTTACATTTGAAGGGCGCGGCGATCAATATTCTTCTTTCAAATGGAACTTTAATCATTTTAACGGCACTGATTACGATGATAAAAATGGAAAAGAAGGCGTTTTTCGTATTGCCGGAGAAAACAAAAGCTGGAACGAAAATGTGGATCAAGAGTTTGGCAACTACGATTATTTAATGTTTGCGAATATTGATTACGATCATCCTGAAGTTCGAGAAGAAATGATCAAATGGGGAAAATGGTTAGCAGACACTCTGCAGTGCGACGGTTATCGATTAGACGCCATTAAACATATTAACCACGATTTTATTAAAGAGTTTGCCCACGAATTGTCCTCTTCTCAAGAAAAGCCCTTTTATTTTGTGGGAGAGTTTTGGAATCCAGAGTTAACAGCCTGTCAGGAATTCCTAGACGTGATTGATTATCAAATCGATTTGTTTGACGTATCGCTGCACTATAAACTGCATGAAGCCTCTCAGCAAGGAAGAGATTTTGATTTAACCACGATTTTTGATGATACATTAGTCAAGACTCACCCTTTGAATGTTGTCACATTCGTAGATAACCATGACTCTCAGCCAAATGAATCTTTAGAATCTTGGGTAGAAGATTGGTTCAAACAGAGTGCTTACGCTCTAATTTTACTTCGTGAAGACGGCTATCCTTGTGTGTTTTACGGAGACTATTTTGGAATAGGCGGAGAGCACCCAATTGAAGGAAAAGAAAAAGATATTTCCGCTCTCTTGCATGTACGCTATGACAAAGCATACGGTCAGCAAGACGATTATTTTGATCACCCGAATACCATTGGATGGGTAAGGCATGGTGTAGAGGAATTTGAGAAGTCTGGATGCGCTGTGGTGATATCAAACGGCGAAGATGGCGAAAAGAGAATGTTCGTCGGCGAGCACCGAAGTGGACAAACATGGATTGACTTCACAAACAACCGAGAAGATCAAGTTGTGATTGAAGAAGATGGCTACGGACAGTTCCCTGTCAATGGCGGCTCTGTATCCGTTTGGGCTGAAGCATAAAAAAACAGTGGCCTGCGCCACTGTTTTTTTTACCATAGACCTAGCAGTTTCCACCACAAGCCGCCAATTCCAATCCAAATGATAATATGAATAATTGAAATTAAAAAGCCGAGCGACCACCATTTTTGCTGCGTTACATATCCACTACCGAAGAACACCGGTGCCGGTCCACTGCCGTAGTGAGTTAAACAGCCAAATAAATTGCTAAAGAACGCTAAAATTAATGCTGACAGTAACGGAGGCGCACCAGCGGCCACGATGACAGATAAAAATGCTGCGTACATAGCGCTGACGTGAGCCGTGTTACTTGCAAAAAAGTAGTGAGAATAAAAATACGCAATAGCTAGTACAATCAACGCCGTCATCCAAGACATATGACTAACAGTGCCTTTCATCAGATCACTGAACCAAGGAATCATGCCTAGATCATTTAAGAAAGTTGCCATCATAACCAAAACAGCAAACCAAACTAATGTATCCCATGCTCCCTGTTCTTTTTTGATGTCCGACCAGCTTAACACCTGTGTTAAAAGCAGCGCACATAGACCAATAAAAGCAGTTGTTGTTGCATTAATATTTAAATTAGCTCCAAAAATCCACAGCACAAGAAGAAGTAAAAATACGCCAATCATGTACCATTCTTCTTTCTTCAGTGGACCCATTTCATTTAGTTTTTTTGCTGCAATTTCAGATGCTTCCGGCGTTTCTTTTAATTCTGGCGGATACAGCTTATAAATAACAAGCGGAATAACAATTAAACTAATAATTCCAGGTACAATTGCAGCCGCTGCCCAGCCAACCCATGAAATAGTCTTGCCTGTAATTTGTTCCGTCATTTTAACCGCAAGAGGATTGGCCGCCATTGCTGTTACGAACATAGCGGATGTGATCATATCTCCTTGAAACGATACTTTTGTTAAGAAAGCGCCGACTCTGCGCTCCGTACCGTCTCCAGTTCTCGATCCGTATGTTTCGGATAAAGAACGAATGATTGGAAGAATAATTCCTCCAGCTCGTGCTGTATTAGACGGCATTGCAGGTGATAAAAGCAAGTCACTTACGATAAGAGAATACGATAATCCCAACGTCTTTTTACCGAACAAACGAACGAAGATATAGGCAACCCTTGTTCCTAGACCAGTCTTAATAAAACCTCTAGAAATAAAGAATGCAATAACGATTAACCAAATCGTCGTATTTTGAAAACCGCTGAGCGATTGTTCAAGTGTTAATGTATTAGTTAATACAATAATGGTTAAAGATAAAATAGCTACACTGCCCAATGGCAATGGTTTAATGATAAGCCCTACGATAGTAGCCACAAAAATAGCGAATAAGTGCCAAGCCTTCACATCAAGTCCGGACGGAGGTGTAATAAACCATAAAACAAGTCCGATTGCCAGACAAATTAATAAAGGAATAAATTTCACTTCGCCGGCAGGCTTTTTTGTTGTTTCAGCCATAATCTTTCTCCTTTCATGTTTTTTAATAATAGTAGTATGCTCTTTCTACTTCACACCCAATACTTATCCCATTTAAAATAAAATAATTGTAAAAATACGTTTCGTAAGGATGATATTGTAAATTTGTGAAGTGTTGAGCATAATTCCTTTATTATTTTATCATACATACTGACAATATTTATCTTTTCCCTTCATTTTATTCCCTTCAAAATAGCTTGTAAGCGTTATTTCATCACAATAAATAAGCTGCATGAGTTCATCATGCAGCCTTGTATTTAGCGATTTATTTTTTGAATAAACACGACTTTGAGATAATCACCTGACTTAAATTCTTTTATTGTTTTAAAATCAGCTGGAAGAGAGAACTGCTCCATCATTTTGTAGCGTTCCCCTTTTTCATTAAAAGCTTTTTCAATAAACGAATGGAATTTTTTCATATCAAAGTTACTTGCATTCGTAGATGCTACGATGACACCATTTGGCTTTGTAAGAGCAATGGCTTCTTTTAATAAATCTTTGTAGTCTTTTGCTGCACTGAACGTATGCTTTTTCGACTTAGCAAAGCTCGGCGGATCTAGCACCACAAGATCAAACGTCATGTTCTTCTTGACCGCATATTTAAAATACTTGAAAACATCTTCTACAATAATGTCCTGTGCTTCGTGATCAATTCTATTTACACTAAATTGCTCAATTGTTTTTGCCAAGCTGCGATTGGCTAAATCAACACTTGTTGTTTTCGCAGCTCCTCCAAGAGCGGCCGCCACTGAAAATGCGCCTGTATACGAAAACATGTTTAGCACGGTCTTTCCTTTTGCATATTTATCTCGAATCGTTTTACGGACGTCTCGCTGATCTAAAAAGACTCCCACCATCGCTCCGTCATTTAAGTAAACGGCAAAACGAATACCATTTTCTTTTACAATAAGAGGGAACTCACCTTTATCCCCTGCTACAAAATCATCTTCTTCAATATACTGACCTTTTACGTTAAAACGTTTTTTCTGGTACAGCCCTTTAAAATTAGGCGCAGACTTTAAGGCTTCAATGACGTATTCTTTAAATCGATAAATTCCTTCACTATACCAACTCATGACGTAATATCCGTCATAATAATCAATAATTAAGCCGCCGATTCCGTCACCTTCACTATTAAATACGCGAAAAGCAGTTGTGTCTTCAGACGCATAAAAATCATGACGTGATGAAATAGCTTGCTGAATTTTTCTAGCAAAAAACGCCGCGTCAATTTGCTCATTTTTCTTTTTCGAAAGAATCCATCCGTAGCCTTTGTTTTGTTTTCCATAATAGCCTTTGGCTAAAAATTGATTCTTGGGAGTGACTAAGTTAATAATAACGCCTTCTTCTTGCAGTTTATGACCATCAACAAGCGCATCTTTTTCAATGAGTGGATAACCCTTGTTCACTTTTTTAATAAAAGCTTCTTTGGCTATAACTTGTACTTCTTTTCTCATGTGTACACCCTATCTATTTAATTTATTTCATTCTAGTTCTATCCATTTTACAACAATAATCTACATTTATCTTAACATAGATAAACAGCCCCGTTTCTAGTTATAAATAGAAAAGCAGAAGATGCCTTGAAGCACCCTCTGCTTGATATGAATGAAAAATGAAATGTATGTTTGATGTTTTAAGATAAAAAATTATGAGCACTCTTGTCCCGTATAAGCATCGAACTTAAGCGTCTGCTGCTTGCTTCCGCTCACTAAAGTCACCACGTATACAGTTATTGAGTTTTCTGTTATAAGCTCAATATGCTCTACTTTTCCTTCTTGATGTTTTAAAGCAAGAACTTTTACAGCGGTCTCCGTTAACGGCTGAAGCTTATCATGTTTTACATGTGTGATTTCACCCGAAACCGCATCGACTGTAACGGTGTATTCCGTATTATCTTTGATTATTTTTACTGTGAAAATCGCTGCGTTTTGATCATATTCTACCATTTTCACCTTACCTGCATATGTAGCCAATGCAAGATCTTTTGCATCTTGTCTCGTTAATAGCTTCACTGCTTGCTGAGAAGTATTAACTACTTTTCCTGTGAAAGCATCTAACGTTACCGTATATTGAGTGCTATCTTTAAGAATCACTGCGACATACTGACTAGCGGATTCTTTAAACTCTAGACTATATACGTAACCACTATATTGTTTAACAATTGTTTCTTTTATTTTTTGCTCTGATATTAGCTGCAGCTCTTTTTTATTCTCATGAATGACTTTCCCCGTTAGACCATCCACGGTTAGCGTATATTCTACTTTGCCATCTACTACAGTTAACGTATATTCATTCGTTTCTTTGTTAAATGTAATAGATTGAATCGCTCCTGTATACTGCTTAGAAATGGATTCTTTCACTTGATTTTGTGTCCATAACTTCACTTCTTGTTTCTTCACTACTTTTCCAGTCCTTGCGCTTACTTCTACGATTCTTTTCTCAAGGTTATTCGTTGCAATTGTAATCACATACACACTTGATTCTTGCTTAAATTCCGTAGATGTGACCGTCCCTTTACAATCTTGCAGAGCAATACCATTTGCCTGAGCTTGCGAGATACTCACATGTTCAGTTGTCTCTGCTTTCGCTGTCTTCATCTCTGCAGCGTGACTCGTTGTAATAGAGCTAAATGCAACTGCAGCTCCTAAAGCAGATGTAGACAATACTTTTGCCCATTTAATCATCCTTACATTTCCTCCTCCTTCACCATTAGACTTTCCGTCTATGGCGTTTTATCTAGTACGCCGTTCATTATGCAAAAGATTTCTGAGAATAAGACGAATAGAAGCTTAAAGTTAGCTGAAGATATAAGAATAGCTACTATTTTTCAGCTTGCTTTCAGCTATTATTCAGGGCTGTTTCAGATAAAAAAGCATAATAGAAAGTAGAGGAGCAAAGGAGTTTTCACCATGATGGATCAACTAAAAGGAATTAAAGTCTTGCTTATAGATGACGAACCAACTATTTTACAGTTTTTATCTTTAGGTTTAACGAATGAAGGATTTGATATCAAAGCTGCCCAAGACGGAATGGAAGGAATTAATATAGCCAAAGAATTCAAGCCTCATATTGCTATTGTAGATGTTATGCTTCCGGGAATGGATGGATTTGAAGTATGCCGCTTGTTAAAGAAAATGGGGAATATAGCTGTCATCATGCTAACAGCAAAAGATCAAGTGGACGATCGAGTAAAGGGACTGACTATTGGAGCAGATGATTATATGGTCAAACCTTTCAGTTTTGAAGAACTTCTTGCGCGCATTCAAGCTAGAATCCGTAATCAATTTCCCAACTTATTAGACGAAGTATCCATCGGTCCATTTAAAATTGATGACCGCCGCAAAGAAATTAAATACCTTAATCACATACTTGATTTATCCCCTACTGAATATGCACTCTTAAAATTCTTAGTTATTAATCACGGTCTCGTACTAAGTAAATCCACCATTTTAGATCGAGTGTGGGGATATGATTTTGGAGGAGAAGAAAACATTGTTGAAGTATACATTCGATCACTGAGAGAAAAATTACAGGACCATAGCCGAACCGTTATTCGAACGCTTCGCGGTGTAGGTTACCGGATTGATATTTCATGAAGCACGAACGTTTCTTTCATTTGAACTCTCTTCGCCTTCAGCTTTTATCTAGAAGTTTACTCGTTATTTTGAGTTTACTGATGCTGATAGGCGTTTTTCAATACGTATTTATGAAGCAATTTATTTATACAAATAAAATTAGAAGCATCGAAGACCAAATTCACTTGATTCCCGATGATGTCTGGAAGCACGATATTGAAACAAGCCAGAACGTAAAACAATCATCAAGACCAATGGTTTATTTCCCGGGCGTTAATATTACCTTTATCAATCAAAAAAGCACCTTTTTACGGCTGGCTAAGGATCCACATCATTCTTACTTCCCTAAGCTTTCTGCATCTGCATACAAACAAGTAATGAAAAACAGCAACCAGCCGGACAATACGACGAGCCTCATAAAAAAAATGGATGGTCATCAAGAGCAAGTCATTGTTTTAAAACCCATTATCTTTGATGGAGAAATACAGGGAGTTATTCAAATTAATACTCCCACAGAATCATTAAGAGACCTCTTAATCAGACAAATGCTCATCTTTTTAATGCTTTCACTTACCGCAATGACCATTGCTTTTTTTGTTTTTTCTTCTGTTTTAAAACAGACGTTAGTCCCTTTGTTTACTACTACTAAAAAAGTAGAGCATATTAATGCCGGAAGCTTACATGACCGCTTGCCTGTTAATCAAGGACAAATCGAAATGGATCGCCTTTCTCTTTCTATTAATGAAATGCTTGAACGTCTTGAAAAAGCATTTAAAGCAGAAACAGAAGCCAAAGAACAAATGCGGCGTTTTGTTGCGGATGCTTCGCATGAACTGCGAACGCCGCTTACATCTATTCACGGCTTTTTAGAAGTTTTATTAAGAGGGGCTAGCAGCAATCCCGAGCAGTTAAACGACGCATTAAAAAGCATGTATGGAGAGTCCAAAAGACTGCGCAAACTTATTCAGGATCTTCTGCTTCTTGCTCAGCTTGATCAACTTCCACCGTTTCAAAAAGAGTACTGTTTTATAGATGAGTTGATTTTAGATATGAAACCTCAACTCATACTATTGGCGAGGAACAGAAAGGTTTTATTCGACTTTCCAAGCCGTTTACCATCAGACATTAACAAAGATCAATTTAAACAAGTTGTTTTAAACTTATTTTCCAACGCCGTACAGCATACAAATCCAACTACGGGAGTTATTCAAGTGATAGGAAAAATAAATGAGAAAGAACTTTCGTTAATAATACAAGATAACGGTCATGGTATTCCTCAAGAACACCTTCCTCATTTATTTGAGCGATTTTACAAAGCTGATGCTTCACGCTCTCGGGCATATGGAGGAGCAGGTTTAGGTTTGGCTATCAGCGCATCTATTATAGAATTGCACGGGGGAAAAATACGTGTAAAAAGCAAATTGGATGTAGGAACTGATTTTGAAATTGTATTGCCCTTAACGTAAAAAAGACGATTGCTTTACAGCAATCGTTTTTTTTTATCAAATCAGCATACTTTTCCTGTTTGAGGACTGATTTTCACAGTATGTTGTACGTTGTCTGTTCCTTTAATGACAAACGTGTATGCTTGTTCACTGAATGAGACAGATTGAACTGTTCCTTTGTGCTGTTGAAGAGCAGCTTGTTTAGCTTGTTCTTGTGTAAACTTTACAACTTCGGCTTTGATTACCTTTCCTGTTTCAGCGTTCACTTTCACATGGTGATCTTTGTTATCTTTTCCGTGGATTAAAAATGTGTATACCTCATTTGCATATGAGCTTGATTGAATCGTTCCGCTGCAATTTTTTAATGCAATCGATTGGACCTGTGCTTTTGCAAATGCAGCGCTTTGAATTTGAATCACTTTTCCACTTTGTGCATTGACTTTCACGTGGTGATCGCGGCTATCTTTTCCGTGAATTAAGAACGTGTATACTCCATCGTTGAAGCCTACCGACTTAACCGTTCCTCCACAGTTTTTCAACGCTACTGCTTGTGCCTCACTTCGAGAAAAAGATAGTTTTTCAACCTTTACCACTTTTCCGCTGTGTGCATTTACTTTCACATGATGGTCTTGATTATCTTGTCCGTGAATTAAAAACGTATAGGCGTTATTTTCAAAAGAAACTGATTGAACCGTTCCTCCACAGTTCTTTAAGGCAATTGCTTTTGCTTGAGCTTGTGTATATGTTGCCGCTTCGGTATGAGCCGACGCTTTTGTTGAAGTAATGTGCTGGCCGTCTGAAGCAAATGCACTTGTCATTGAACCGAGAGCGATAGCTGTTCCAATTGTGGCACCTCCCACGGCTTTTGCTACTACTGCTTTTCCTGCTAATACTTTTCCAATCATGATTATACCTCCGCGTAATTTCTAATGTATTTACAGCACGAGTCAAATGTTTTAGCAGCGGTCATTTATCAAAATAGCGCTATTGGAGTAACGTTTTTTTCTGCTAAAATACCTTTCACTTTTGCTGTACGAGCCAAAGCGCTTTTTGTCGCCTTTAGCTATGTGTTTATTGTAAGAACGGAACATGAATTCACTGTGAAGCCCAGCTGAATGCTATCTGAACAAATTCTGAAAGATAGCTGAATAACTTCTAGTTAAACTTGTCATATAAATGTTCAACGTTCTTAACAACAGCTCAACAAATCCAGCGCTTCTCTTTATATTTCCTCAACAATCAAATGATTTAATAAGTATATGAATACGATTTGGAGGTTATCAACCATGAAAAAACGAGTATCTCTTGGACTATCTCTCACTCTCTTAGCTTCTAGCGCCGCTTCTGCTTTTGCAGCAGAGCATCATCCAGTTCAACATCCAAAACAAATCAAAAGCGTCGAGTTTCAGCCAATGAAAGCACCTACTACGATTGAAAATATGATTAAAACGTATACAGAGGCATCTGTAAAAGTAACGTATAAAGATGGAAGCGTTGAAGAAACGCCGCTTAACTATAATCAACTCTTTCTTTCAAAAGATAAAATTGTCGATAATAAAGGAGAATTAATCGCCGCAGGTACACCGATCGATGCAAACGGGGATCCGATTATTGACCGAAGTGTTCCTGATAAGCCATCACCGTACGTATCAGATGCACCGGATTCAAACAGCTTTATCACCATCAACGGTAAGTCTTATATTATTTCACATTATGAATATGAATCTGTTAATAATGCTGGAAAAGAGATTTCCGGTCTTCCTGCTTCAATGACGCTTACACAAGTTGACCGAGATGATAAAACAGGAAAACTAACCGTCAACCATGCTAAAAAAATTGATTTTTCTAATGTAGATGGTTTGTGGACGCCGTGTAATGGCTCTACAACGGATTGGGGTACTCACCTTGGGTCAGAAGAATACGAGCCTGATGCACGTGCTTTTGAAGATCCTTCATCCAGCTCTTATAAAGACGTCACGAACTTCGCTAAGCTTTATTTCGGCGACACGTCAAAAGCAAATCCTTACTACTACGGCTGGATTCCAGAAATTTCAGTGGATGAAAGCGGCAATGCATCCGTCGTAAAACATTACAGCACAGGCCGTTTTTCACATGAAATGATGCAGGTACTTCCAGATAACAAAACCGCTCTTTTTGGAGACGATGGGTCTAATACCATGATGTTTATGTATGTAGCCGATAAGGAGAAAGACTTCTCAGCAGGAACTCTTTATGCGGCAAAGTTTAAACAAACGAACACAGAAAATGGAGGTAAAGGCGACCTTCAGTGGATTAAGCTTGGCCATGCAACAGACAATGAAGTGAAAACAATAATCGACAAAGGCACAAAATTTAGTGATATTTTTGAAACAGCTGACCAGCCTACAAAAGGATTTACAGCTGTGAAAACCGCTGCAAGTAAAAAAGTTGAATATTTAAAAGTAAAGACTGGCATGGAAAAAGCAGCTGCCTTTTTAGAATCACGCCGATACGGTGCAATTTTAGGTGCAACATCTGAATTCAACAAGATGGAAGGACTAACGGTTAACAAAAAAGACAAAAAAGCGTATATGGCTATTTCTTACCAAAATAGTGCCATGCTAAAAGAATCTGGTGCTGTACAAGATGATATCAAGCTTCCAAAATTAGAGTCTGGTGTGACCTACCAGCTGAACTTAGGATCTCATCAAAAAGACCAAGCAAACGGCAATATTAACAGTCGCTACGTTCCCGCAAGCATGGAAGGGCTACTGATTGGACAAGACCTAGAAAAAGCAGATGCATACGGTAATACAGCCGACCCAAATAAAATTGCCAACCCTGATAACCTTACGTATTCAAATGACTTAAATACACTGTTTATCGGAGAAGACAGCTCACTGCATACAAACAACTTCGTATGGGCTTATAATGTAAAAACTAAAAAATTATCACGCATCCTTTCAGTTCCAGTGGGAGCAGAAGCAACAGGACTTCGTGCAGTAGAAAACATTAAAAACTCTCGCTACGTATTAAGCAACTATCAGCACCCGGGCGAGGACATCAGCGACAAAAATATTACCGCTGTTGATAAAGAAGAGCTAGCTAATGCAATGAAAGAAAGCATTGGCATTCAAGAAACAGGTGGTGTAGGATACATTTCTGGACTGCCTTCTAAGGACGGCGCACCTTACAAAAAGCATTAATACGTGATGAAGCCACGTCTGTTGTGCAATGACAGACGTGGTTTTTTATATAGTCGAAGTTATTCATAAAATCGTTTATCGTAATCATAATTATGGTGAATACTTTATAATATCCTTGGAGAAAGTGCCTACACACAAACCAAATGCTTTAGGATATTTATTCGCAGATATCCGTTACATGCCTTCAGGCTCCCTTTTAATTGCTTACACTCCACTAATATTAGATATAAAATTTGTTTCAATAGGTATTTCCAGCAAAACAAAACCACTCGTTCCCTTGCACTTTTCGTTCCATACCATTAAAGTATATATTGGTTGAAGTTTATACTGACATTCAACCTGATAAAAGAAATTACACTTTTTAATTTTGGGAATATGTTTTCCCTAAAAGAAAGGGTTTAGATATAAGATGAAAGATAATTTTTGGCATGAGTTGCCGCGTCCGTTTTTTATTTTGGCACCGATGGAAGCTGTGACGGATGTCGTTTTTCGCCATGTCGTGACCGAAGCAGCACGACCTGACGTATTTTTTACAGAGTTTACGAATACGGAAAGCTACTGCCATCCGAAAGGAAAAGATAGCGTAAAAGGACGTTTGACGTTTACAGATGATGAACAGCCAATCGTTGCGCACATTTGGGGAGACAAGCCTGAATACTTCCGTCAAATGAGTATCGGCATGGCCGAAATGGGCTTTCGCGGCATTGATATTAATATGGGCTGTCCTGTACAGAATGTTGCAGGAAACGGAAAAGGTTCTGGTCTGATTCGCCGTCCAGATACTGCGGCTGAGATTATCCAGGCAGCTAAAGCTGGAGGACTTCCAGTAAGCGTAAAGACTCGTCTTGGCTATACGCAAGTTGATGAGTGGTACGACTGGCTGAAGCACATTTTAGAGCAGGATATCGTGAACCTTTCTATTCACCTTCGTACAAAAAAAGAAATGAGCGATGTTGACGCGCACTGGGAGTTAATTCCGGAGATCAAGAAGCTTCGTGACGAAATTGCGCCTCATACGCTACTAACAATTAACGGTGATATTCCTGACCGCCAGAAAGGTCTTGAACTTGCGGAGAAGTACGGCATTGATGGAATCATGATTGGACGCGGAATTTTCCATAATCCCTTTGCGTTTGAAAAAGAAAAGAAAGAGCACACAAGCGAAGAGCTATTAGAACTTCTTCGCCTGCAGCTAGATCTTCATGATAAGTATTCTGAAGAATTAGAGCCGCGCCCTTTCAAACCGCTTCGACGCTTTTTCAAAATTTACGTTCGCGGATTCCGCGGTGCAAGTGAATTAAGAAATCTACTCATGAGCACGGAAACAACTGACGAAGTGCGTGCGTTGCTTGATGAGTTTAAAGACAGAGCTGGAGTGAAAGAAGACGAAGGTTTTTCTGTTTCTTAAATAAGATCTCGTTTGCTTAAACTCAATTGTTCTAACATTTTATCGGAGAGAAGAACCTCTTGTTCTTTTTTATAGACGTATGCTATTTATCCACATATGATAAAAGCTGAGGCAGAAGGTTTTACATTTCCTTCTGCCTCAGCTTTTAATGAAAAAATATCCACACGATCTATTTATGATAAGGTTCATTTCGAATAATACGAAAAGCTCGGTAAATCTGTTCTACTAATACTAGGCGCATAAGCTGATGAGGAAACGTCATCTTTGAAAAAGAAAGGGCTGCGTTTGAGCGTTTCATTACTTCGCTGCTTAAACCAAGCGACCCGCCAATGACAAACGCTATTTTGCTTTTTCCGTAGGTAGCTAATGAATCAATTTCTTTTGCGAGTTCCTCGGAAGACTTTTGTTTTCCGTTAATAGCTAATGCGATCACATAAGTATCGTCTGAGATTTTCGCTAAGATGCGCTCTCCTTCTTTTTGTTTTACCTGTTCCATTTCAGATTCACTTAAGTTTTCTGGCGCTTTTTCATCTGCAAGTTCAATAATTTCCACTTTTGCATAGCTTGATAAACGCTTTAAATATTCTTGAATACCTTGTTTTAAGTATTTTTCTTTTAGCTTTCCAATGGTTATAATAGAGATATTCACAGGCTATTCTCCTCTCCTTTATCTCTTATCCACAGATATTATCCACATATCCACATGTTATATCCACATTTTGTATAAGAATATTAGTTCCCTACTACATATACAGCTTCATTTTCACAATATTCACAGCTTTTTTTGTCAGTGGAATTTTCTATTTTTTCAAAAACCGGCGCTAGCTCAATCTCATCTACCATTACATCCAGCGCTAGTTCTGTATGTTCTAAACAGCAATATATCTTCATGTATTTATCTTCCTTTCTCTATTCTTTTCATTAAAAAACCACAGGAGTTTATCCCCTGTGGATAACTTTATTTTACTTCATTTGACGCGTTAATTTTACTTCTGTGGATTTCTTTTTGCCATCGCGATAGAACGTTACGTTCATTTTATCGCCAATTTCTTTTTCAATGTAGAGGTGTTTGCGAAGTGTCGCAATGTCCCTTACTTTGCTGTGATCTAACTCAACAATCACATCATATTCCTTTAATCCGGCTTTAGCGGCTGGCGAACCTGGCTCAACTTTTAGAACAGCGACTCCGTTTACTACATCATGCGGTAACTTAAGGGTTTCTTTTAAATGATACCCTGATATCTCACTTAATGATAGTGTACTAACTCCAAGATACGGACGTCTGACTTCACCATATCGTTCTAAGTCATTAATAATGGGCCTAGCCATGTTGATTGGAATCGCAAGACCAATGCCTTCTACTGCTTCTTGAGCAATTTTCATGGAATTAATACCGATTAATTCACCATCAATATTAACAAGAGCACCCCCGCTATTACCAGGGTTAATGGCGGCATCTGTTTGAATAACTTCTGATTGCCAATCAGGATTTCCATCGCCATTCAAATCTTGAGGAATGACACGGTTAACCCCTGAGACAACTCCTTGTGTAACGGAGCCAGAAAATTGAAGGCCTAGCGGGTTTCCGATTGCAATCACTGGTTCACCAGCTTTAAGCTTATCAGAATTTCCGAAGGTAGCCACTTTTGTCACGTGGCCTGCGTCAATTTCAAGAACTGCTAAGTCCATTAAATCATCGCTGCCAAGAATTTTAGCCGATACCCTTGTACCGTTACTGAAGCTCACTTCAATTTCGTTAGCGCCTTTAATGACATGATAGTTTGTCACAATATAAGCTTTGTTGCCTTGTTTTTTGTAAATAACACCTGAGCCCGTCCCGGCATCAGTTCGTTCATCATTCCAAAAGCTTTCAGAGTTCTGAATGTTTACAACTCCTACAACTGCTGCATTGGCTTCAGAAACAGCTTTTGTGACGGCCGTAGTGACGTCAAGAGATACTGACTTTTGAATGGTAGACCCTGTTTGTTCATCTCTATTTTCATCCGTCATCCATCCATCTGGTAAAATCCCGTTCCTCACCAAGGCTGGCATAAGAAGCAGTACAATAAGTGCACCTATAATTGCTCCAATCAGAGCAGAAGCGAAATATCCTCTGCGGCGTTTAGGCGGCCGACTATTTGGCTCTTGGCCTTCATCATAATGTTCCACACTATCACCGAACCCTTCATTTATCATCGTGAATGTCTGCATTCACGTACTAAATGAAGTTATTTTTCGCTTCCTTTCTAGAGACTATACATAAACAATATCTGTTGGTCTTTTTGGATCAGTATCACATAGGAGAATATTGTCCTCTACACTGATGTCTTTCTGTTGTAACACTTGTGCAACCGACATGCGGGCAATTTCCTTCATGTTATTGTCTTGACTCAAATGCGCTAAGTAAATGCGTTTGGTTTGATCTCCAATCACATCTGCCATTGCAAGCGCCGCGTCTTCATTTGATACATGTCCCACGTCGCTTAGAATTCGTCTTTTAATGCTCCAAGGGTATCGCCCCATTCTCAGCATTTCAACGTCATGATTGCTTTCAAATACGTACATATCGCTATTTTTAATCGTACCTTTCATGCGGTCACTTACATAGCCGGTATCCGTAATAAGGGTCAATTTTTTAGATCCTTGATGAAAGACATAAAACATAGGCTCTGCAGCATCATGCGAAACGCCAAAAGACTCCACTTCCAATTGACCAAACGATTTCGTTTGGCCAATTTCAAAGTGAAACTTCTGTTCTGTATCAATGTTGCCAATCAAGCCATCCATTGCGTTCCACGTTTTTTCATTTGCGAAAATAGGGAGCTTATATTTACGTGCCAGAACACCTAGTCCTTTAATATGGTCACTATGTTCATGAGTCACTAAAATTCCTGATAAATCGGGGATATTGCGATTTACTTGTTGAAATAGAGCTTCCATTTGTTTTCCGCTCAGCCCTGCATCAACTAGTAAGGAATGTTCTCCATCACTTACTAAAATCGCATTTCCTGTGCTCCCACTCGCTAGCACGCTGAAATGCAGGCTCATTTATCTCACTCCAAATACTTATTTATTTCCTTTTTTAATAATCTGCCCTTCAAAGGCATTTACAAAATAACTCGTATCTCCATTTACAACAATGTGCCAAGTTGGTGCTAAAACTTGAGAATTTAATAATGGCAGATCAAACGTATAGTATCCAAACTCTACGTCTGTCACTTTATCTTTCTTTTTCAATTCATCCTTTAAAAACAAATTTTCTAATGCTTTTAAAGGAGACAAAACATCCTGCTCATCATCCAACGTTTTCACAGAACCTAGCATCGTTTGTTCATATGAAACAATTTCACCTTTATCATTTAAATGAGCAATAATCATGCCATTTTCATTGTCATAGATTTTGTGCTTATTATATCGTTGAAAGAATGTAACTGTTTTTTTCTCTTTATTAACGTTCCATAGCTCATAATCTTCACCCGAGAGCACATATCTTTTTAGAAATTGACTTAGCTTTGCTTTTGTATTTTTTTCAGGCACTGAAAAAGGTTTGTCTAATACGCTTCGAATTGTTTTTTCCTCAAGCAGCGCTGCTTTTTGTTCTTTAAGCTTTTTTAAATCTTCATCTTTAAACAGTTTGCTTTTAGCATTTAACGACGAAGCTTCCTTCACATCTACAGGTAAATGTTTATATTCAATGCCTTCACTCGTTAATTGTTCTTCAACGCTCGACTCTACAAATAGAGAGTACTGATCTTCTTGATGGGTTTTAAAAATCTGATAGCCTAAGTAAATATTAAGAATCAAGAAAGTGAAAATAAAGATGGTTTTTGTTCTATTCCAATCCATCGTTATCGCCTCCTTCGGTCGGCGGTGCAATTCGATACCACTTGCTATTATAATAATAGAACCAAGAAGGAACGAGTTTGACAGAATTAGAATTAAACTCAACCGTCTTTTCACCGGTTTTTGGCTGCTGTGACACTTCTTCTAGCTGATAGCCTATTGAAATATCTTTTAACAGATTCGGGTCAAAGTTTTGGTGTTTTTCAATTAATTGAATCACCTTTTGAGATGACTGCAGCTTTTCTACACTCGAATCCTGTACTCTCACAAAACGATAAAGAGGACGACGGTAATTTAAAATCTCCGCATTTCCCCATCTCTGATATATTTCAGTCATTCCCTGATTGCTGTACACTGGATAGTTATCTTTATAATAACGGTAGCTAATTTCTTTTGTAATACGATTCCAGCTGTTGAACCTGTAATTAGATTCCGTCCAGCCGCCGTGGTCATTAACGAAGCTAAAGCTGCGATTTATTAAATTATAATCTTCCATTACTTCGGTCGTGGAATTTACAAGATTCACATATTCCATCACATCTGTCTTCGTATTAACATTAATCACCTTTGTACCTTCGGTGTAGACATCTCGGTTTGTAGACGTTTCTTTCCGTGCATAGTCTGGGTTGTTAAAAAGCGCTTCTTTATATTTTTCAATATCTAAATGCCTCATGCTCGTATAGTAGACTTCACTATTCATCGTGATATTATTTTCCGGAAGGAAAATATACCGATTTTTGTTTTCTTTATATACAAAGCTCGGGGCATACGTACGTTTCATTTTATCTTCTAATTCTTTGATATCATCTTTGGCCAAATTCTTGACTGTAACCGAATAAATCTTTTTTTGCTCATAATTCACAAGATACACGCTCACGAAAAAGGAAGGTGTACGCTTAATTTTAATGAGTACACGGTCAAATGTTTGATTAGGCAAAGACGTTTGAGAAAATGAAAAAAGCTGTTGAAACGTTTTCAAAGGTAGCGCGTCTGGATACAACACTTCAATAGAATTACTTCCATGGACATAATTTAAAAATCCATCAGGAGAAATAGCATCCGAAACGTCCGTCACATTCGAAAATTTCCACTTTTTCATTTCATTTACCCATTTGTTTACATCATCTTCGTCGTGAGACATGTAGTGATTATCGTTTCGATGATAGAGAACTTCTGTTGGAAGAATATGATCTTCTATTTTACTTTTTGAACTCACTTCAACTTCCTGCAAATGTTGATTTTTTGAAATGACCTTATAAGAAGGCTGATACGTCCATATATGATACGTCATAATTAAACTGGAAGCGACGAGAACAACTAAGATGGCCGTTTTGATATGTTCATATCTCATTCCCATTCGTCATCATTCTCACTTTCAATCGGAAGAGTAAAGTAAATCGTTGTTCCTTTTCCTTCCTGACTATCTGCCCAAATACGTCCATCATGTGCTTCAATAATTTCCTTGGCAATAGCAAGCCCTAATCCTGTTCCGCCTAATTTACGCGTTCGTGCTTTATCTACACGATAGAAGCGTTCGAAAATTTTAGCTAAATTTGATTTTGGAATTCCCATACCTTGGTCTTTAATGCTCACAACAATTTCATGCGTATGCTGAGCAATTGAAAACGTAATGGTTCCGCCTTCAGGTGAATATTTTATTGCATTGGAAATAATGTTATCTAATACTTGTGTAATTTTATCTTGATCGATAGCGACATAGATTGCTTCATTTGGCAAGTCGCGCACGAACGAAATACCTTGTTCAATTGTCATTTCAAAGCGATCAATGATGTAATGATAGAACTTCACAAAATTGATTGGGTCACGGCTAAATCGGTAGTCTTGGCTATCAAGCTTAGATAATTGAAGCAAGTCGTTAACGAGACGAATCATTCGTTCTGTTTCCGTTTGCGTTACATTTAAAAATGTTGGAGCTAAGTCCTTATCTTCCCATGCTCCTTCTGCAAGCGCATCTAAATAACTGCGCATCGTTGTTAACGGCGTACGCAATTCATGTGAAACATTCGCTACGAATTCTCGGCGATCTTGATCAATTTTCTCCTGCTCTGTAATATCATGCAAGACAATGATAATTCCGTTAATAAAACCGGTCTCTTTTTGAATAGCGGAAATGGTAGCTCTTAAAATAAAAGGATCCGATTTTGTACTAAAGTCCAAAATTAATGACTCTTGATTAGCGAGCAAGCTTTCAAACGTATGCGTTTCTTCAAGATCTAATAGGGAAACAACTGGGTCAGACAAAACCGTTTCACGTGAAACATTTAGCATAGCTGCAGCTGGATCATTAATTAAAATTACTCTTCCTTTTCGATCCGTCGCAATAACGCCGTCCGTCATATGAGCTAATACCGAACTAAGCTTACGGCGCTCCCCTTCTGTAGTTGCCTGTGCTTCTTGAAGCTTTCTTGTTAAGTTGTTGAATGTGAGAGCTAGCTGACCAATTTCATCATATCCGTATACCTTAGCTTTTCTCGTAAAATTCCCTTTGGCCATCTCAAGTGCTTGTTTTCTCATTTCAGACATTGGACGAGTAATCGTCTGAGCTAAAAATACGCCTAAAATTGCTGTAATAAAAAGAGCAATTACCGTACCTGCTTTAAAGATTTGATTGATATTACTCATTTGATCGTAAACAGGCTCCATGGAAGCTGTTAAGTAAATCGCACCTAAGATTTCTTCGCTAGACTGAACTTTTCCATTTTTATTAGTTGAATTTGATTGACTGGCACCTACTTTATCCTGTAAACGAATAGGCTGTATCATAACTCTGATTCGCTGTCCACTTTGATCAACAAATACATTATCAGAGTTCGTTCCTGCTAACAACGCATTTGTAATCGCTAAATCATTAGTCTTTTTACCTATGATCTGTTGAGGATTTGAGTTCGATGTAGCAATGATTCTTCTATTTTGGTCAATGACTCTTACTTCAGAGATGTCATTCATATCATTTGAAGCTAAATTGGGTCTTGAAGCAAAATCTCGTAAAATAGTCTTTAAGTCTTCCTCAAGAGTGGGTGAATCATCATCACGATTTTTCACCATTTCTTGTCCAATGTTATACGTCAGCAAGTCTGTCCGCTCTTGAAGAGACGTTCGAAAGTTGTTAACTAATTCTTTTTCTAATTGTCGTGCAAAATAGACCCCAATAATTTGCATCGCAATTAAAATAAGCAGCACATAAATCAATACAAACTTTAAATGAATAGATTGCAGGAGCCTTACTTTCTTCATCTAAAATTACTCCTGCTCTGGGCTGCGTAAATAATAGCCTACTCCACGTCTTGTTACAATCCACATTGGATGGCTTGGATTATCTTCAATTTTTTCACGTAATCTTCGAACTGTTACATCTACCGTACGCACATCACCAAAATAGTCATAACCCCATACAGTTTGAAGCAAGTGTTCACGCGTCATGACTTGTCCAATGTGCTTCGCTAAATAATGCAGCAGCTCAAATTCACGGTGAGTCAGTTCAATCGTTTCTCCGCGCTTAGACACGATATAAGCATCTGGGTGAATAACAAGTGCTCCAATCGTAATTTCATTCGTTTCGCTTTCTTCCGTTGGAACAGCTACCTGTTGATGTCTACGTAAATTAGCTTTTACACGTGCTAATAATTCACGCGTACTAAATGGCTTAGTTACATAATCATCTGCACCTAATTCTAGACCTAAAACTTTGTCAATTTCAGAGTCTTTTGCTGTTAACATGATAATTGGCATATCATATTTTTTGCGCACTTCTCGGCAAACTTCCATTCCATCTTTCTGAGGAAGCATAATATCTAATAAAATCATTTCAGGCTGTACTTCTTCCACTTTTTCAAGTGCTTCTACGCCATCATAAGCACAAAATACTTCGTAACCTTCTTTTTGCAAATTAAACTTTAAAATATCTGCAATCGGCTTTTCGTCATCTACGACTAAAATACGTTTATCCATGATCATCGTTCTCCTTTATTAGTTGAAGCAAAATATAAAAGATAGTATTCATACTGTTTGAATACCGTAGTTTTATTATACTTGATAACCCTTGAAACGTCACAAGTTCATCCTCTACTATACATGAAGATATATGATTTTCAACCATCTCTAAATACAAAAGTAATATATTACCACAAAAGAGATACAAAGCAAATAACGTTTTCTTTTAAATGTAAATAAAAGAAAAAAGCATGACTTTAAATAAAGTCATGCTTTTTGATGGCTCGGGACGGAATCGAACCGCCGACACAAGGATTTTCAGTCCTTTGCTCTACCAACTGAGCTACCGAGCCAAAATGGCGGTCCCGACGGGAATCGAACCCGCGATCTCCTGCGTGACAGGCAGGCATGTTAACCGCTACACCACGGGACCTCAGTCTATATGCTATGTATTAAAAATATTAAAAATGACCCGTACGGGATTCGAACCCGTGTTACCGCCGTGAAAGGGCGGTGTCTTAACCGCTTGACCAACGGGCCACGTTGTAACAAAAGTGAGCCATGAAGGACTCGAACCTTCGACCCTCTGATTAAAAGTCAGATGCTCTACCAACTGAGCTAATGGCTCATGTTATATCTCTTAGCGACGCTTATTATAATAACATGATATTTAATATGAATGCAATAGTTTTTTTAAAACTTTCTTTTTATTATTGAGCTTTTTTTAAAAATCTTGTTAACAAAGCACCAATTATAAATAAAAAAGGTTAGCTCACGAGGAGCTAACCTTTTTTATTTAGCTATATACACCACGTAATACATTTGTTTGTGTACGATCTGGACCTACAGAGAAAATAGATAAAGGAATACCTGTTAATTGAGACACGCGCTCTAAGTAGTGGCGAGCGTTATCAGGTAACTCATCTAATGTTTTCACACCCGTAATATCTTCTGTCCAACCTGGAAGCTCTTCGTATACAGGTTCACATTCTGCAAGTGTTTTTAAGCTAGCAGGGAATTCTTCCATAACTTCCCCTTTATAACGGTAAGCTACACAAATCTTTAATGTCTCAATTCCCGTTAATACATCAATTGAGTTTAAAGATAAATCTGTGATTCCGCTAACGCGACGAGCATGACGTACAACTACACTGTCGAACCAACCTACACGGCGAGGACGACCAGTTGTTGTACCATACTCACGTCCTACTTCACGGATTTGATCACCGATTTCGTTTGTTAATTCAGTTGGGAAAGGACCATCACCAACACGAGTTGTATACGCTTTTGATACACCTACAACGTGTTTGATTTTAGATGGACCTACACCAGAGCCAATTGTTACTCCACCCGCTACTGGGTTTGAAGATGTAACAAATGGATATGTTCCTTGGTCGATATCTAACATAACACCTTGTGCGCCTTCAAATAGTACACGACGTCCTTCGTCTAACGCATCATTTAATACTACTGATGTATCAACAACGTATTTTGCAACTTGTTGACCATAATCATAGTACTCATCTAAAATTTCTTCTAATGTAAAGCCTTCTACTTCATACATTTTTTCAAGAAGGCGGTTCTTTTCAGCTAAGTTTTGTGTTAATTTTGCTTCAAATACTTCACGGTCTAGTAAATCGGCAATTCGAATACCAACACGTGCTGCTTTATCCATATAAGCTGGTCCAATACCTTTCTTCGTTGTACCAATCTTATTTTCACCTTTACGTTCTTCTTCAACTTCATCTAATTTTAAATGATATGGAAGAATCACATGAGCTCGGTTACTAATACGTAAGTTTTCTGTTGTTACACCGCGATCATGTAAGTATTTTAATTCTTGAACAAGCGCTTTTGGATCGACAACCATACCGTTTCCAATTACACACGTTTTGTCATTATAAAAAATACCTGAAGGAATTAAATGTAACTTATAAGTTTCACCATTAAACTTAATTGTGTGACCTGCATTGTTCCCACCTTGGTAACGTGCAATCACTTCTGCATTTTCTGATAGGAAGTCTGTAATCTTCCCTTTTCCTTCATCTCCCCATTGTGTTCCTACTACAACGACTGAAGACATATCTTAAGCACCTCCGCTTAGTAAGCAACAGCTCACTACGACATAATTTAACCATGGATAAGTGTATCAATTTATCACGCTAAAGTCAATTAAATCCGAACGATTTAACAAAAGTTATTACAAATATATCGTATTTTGCGGAACGAATACGATAACAATAAAATAAAACCTCTCATATTGAGAGGTTTTATGCACCAGGCGGCACTCCTGCGTCATCGAAGCGCCGCTCGAGATTAACGAATTTATTGTACTCTTTTACGAAGGCAAGCTGTACAGTTCCAACTGGACCGTTACGCTGCTTGGCTATAATAATCTCGATAATATTTTGATTTTCTGTATCTTTTTCATAATAGTCTTCACGATATAAGAAAGCTACGATATCGGCATCCTGCTCAATACTTCCGGATTCACGGATATCAGACATCATCGGTCGCTTATCTTGTCTCTGCTCTACTCCACGGGAAAGCTGTGATAAGGCGATAACAGGAACTTCTAATTCACGAGCTAAAGATTTTAACGCACGCGAAATTTCAGATACTTCCTGCTGTCGGTTTTCTCCGCTTCGTCCATTACCTTGAATAAGCTGTAAGTAGTCAATTAAAATCATCCCAAGTCCGCCTTCTTGTTTCAAGCGACGACACTTAGAACGAATTTCACCTACTCGAATACCAGGTGTATCATCAATATAAATCCCTGCATTGGACAAAGATCCCATTGCCATCGTAAGCTTTCCCCAGTCATCAGCTGTAAGCGAGCCTGTACGCAGCCTTTGTGCATCAATATTTCCTTCGGCACACAGCATCCTCATAACAAGCTGCTGAGCACCCATCTCTAAACTGAAGATTGCTACGTTCTCATCCGTTTTCGTTGCAACGTTTTGCGCAATATTTAAGGCAAAAGCCGTTTTACCTACCGATGGACGGGCCGCTACAATGATTAAATCATTTCGCTGGAACCCTGCTGTCATTCTATCTAAATCACTAAACCCGGTTGGGATACCTGTAATGTCACCTTTTCGATTGTGAAGAACTTCGATATCATCGTACGTTTGTACAAGTACATCTTTGATATTTTGAAACACACCGCTGTTTTTACGCTGTGCTACTTCTAAAATGTTTTTTTCCGCTTCATTTAATAAAACTTCCACTTCGTCTTCCCTTGCATATCCTTCTGAAGCAATATGCGTTGCAGTACGAATTAGACGGCGTAAAATCGACTTTTCTTCTACAATTTTACCGTAATACTCTACGTTTGCAGCCGTTGGAACAGAGTTAGCTAAATCACTTAAATACGATACGCCGCCAACTTCTTCTAAGATTTTTTGATCAGCTAATTCAGACGTTACCGTTACCAAATCAACCGGTTCACCTTGGTCAGAAAGTTTCAGCATACATGTAAAGATTTTCTGGTGCGATGCCCGGTAAAAATCTTCAGGTATCAGCAGTTCAGATGCTAAGGTTAAAGAAGAAGGCTCTAAGAAAATGGCCCCTAATAGCGCTTGCTCTGCTTCAATATTCTGAGGCGGAAGACGATCAGCAAAAAGATCACTCATATTTCTATGCCCCTCTTATATTCTTTCGTATTTTCTTTCATCATAAATGTTGGCGCGAACAAATACAAGTCCGCGCCAACCCTTTATATTATTTACCTATTTTTCAATCGTACGTTTATTTTTGTTCAGTCACGTGTACCTTTACAGTAGCCGTTACTTCTGGATGTAATTTAACCGGTACATTTGTGTAGCCTAATGCGCGAATGGCATCATTTAATTCAATTTTACGCTTATCTACTTTAATTTTGTGTTTTTTCTTTAATTCTTCAGCAATTTGTTTGCTTGTGATAGAACCGAATAAACGGCCGCCTTCACCAGATTTTGCTTTTAATTCAACTGTTAGTTCTTCAAGAGTTGCTTTTAACTCTTTGTTTGCTTGAAGTTCTGCAGCTGCATCTTTTTGCTCTCTATTTTTTTGTGCTTCTAATACCTTCACATTACCGCCTGTAGCTTCAACAGCATAACCATTTTTTAATAAGAAGTTATGTGCGTAGCCATCTGAAACATTTTTCACTTCACCTTTTTTGCCTTTTCCTTTTACATCTTTTAAGAAAATTACTTTCATGATTTTTTACCTCCATCTAAGTACTCATCAATTGCTTGTTTAAGCCGTTCTTCAGCTTCATCCAAACTAATGTCTTGGAGCTGAGTAGCAGCATTCGTTAAGTGGCCTCCGCCTTGGAGACTTTCCATAATAACTTGTACATTGATATCTCCAAGCGATCTAGCACTAATGCCAATTAGATTATCCCGCCGCTTAGAAATAACAAACGAAGCAACCACTCCGCTGATTGAAAGCAGCGTATCTGCAGCTTGCGCAATTAACACTTGATCATACATTTTGTTTGGTTCAGCTCGTGAAATAGCAATACCTGCTGTATAAATCTCTGCATGTTCAATAAAGCGTGCTCGCTGTACATATTGCGTGATATCTTCTTTTAAAAACTTTTGAACAAGAACCGTATCTGCGCCTTGAGAACGTAAAAAGGACGCTGCATCAAACGTACGAGATCCCGTGCGTAATGTAAAGCTTTTTGTATCGACAATAATACCAGCTAAAAGTGCCGTTGCTTCTAGCATATCAATTTTAAATCGTTTTGGCTGGTATTCAAGAAGCTCAGTAACGAGCTCTGCTGTCGAGGAAGCATATGGCTCCATATAGACAAGAAGAGGATCTTCAATAAAGTCTTCTCCACGTCTATGGTGATCAATGACCACGACATTTTCAATACGATGTAATAATCTTTCTTCAATAACCATCGATGGCTTGTGCGTATCTACTACTACTAAAAGAGTATCATCACTTACAAGATTTAAGGCTTCTTCAGGCGTAATAAATCGCTCCCACAGGCCTTCTTTCTTTTTAATCTCTTCTAGCATTCGCTGAACACCTGTATCGATATGATCAGGATCTAATACGATAAAACCGTCTTTCTGATTTACTTGGGCTACTTTTAATATCCCAATAGCAGCTCCTACAGCATCCATATCCGGATACTTATGACCCATGATAATCACTTTTCCACTCTCTGTAATGAGCTCTTTTAACGCGTGAGAAATAACTCTTGCACGCACGCGCGTCCGTTTTTCCATTGGGTTTGTCTTGCCCCCAAAGAATTTCACTTTTCCATTCGGCTGTTTAATCGCTACTTGATCTCCGCCTCGACCTAAGGCCAAATCCAAGCTAGATTGAGCTAAGGCACCCAGCTCAGGTAAATCAGCAGCACCAGCACCGATACCAATGCTCAATGTAAGCGGTATATTTTGTTTAGACGTCTCTTCTCGAACTTGGTCTAAGATAGAAAATTTGCTTCGCTCTAAATGAATTAAGATTTGTTCATTCATAATCGCAATAAATTTCTCGGAAGACGTACGTTTAATAAAAATACCGTATTCTTGAGCCCAACTATTTAACATAGAGGTTACTTGGCTATTCAAGTTACTTTTAACTTGATCATCCATTCCTTGCGTTAGTTCATCATAATTATCTAAAAAGATAATACCTAAACTTGTTCGTTCTTCTTCATACAATTTTTCGATTTCTATTTGCTCTGTAATATCAAAGAAGTACAGTAAGCGCTCGTCTCGTTTAATCACCACTTTAAATTTCCGATCATGCAACGTGACAACTTCTGTTTCCACTTCTTGTTTGATCAGTGGAATAATACTTTCGGCTACATCGTATAATGATCTTCCCACTAGTGTGTCTTCACCGAGACAAGATGCTAGAAAAGGATTGGTCCATTCAATTTGATATTCATCATTAAACAGCATAATCCCAATCGGCATTTCCATTAATGCCTCTTCGCCTACTTTTTTCAGCCGATGAGACAGCATTGAAATATAGGTTTCAAACTCATCGGACAGCATTCGCTCCATTCTCATGTATAGAAAAAGACAGGCTAATAGTAATATAAAGCCTATCATTCCTATGATCCAATTATGATAGGTCACGATACCTACTAAAATCAGAGCTATACTATACAATGAGTAAAATGGATAGCGAATAACGTTCTTTTTTGTAAAGACAGGCATCCATTTCAGCTCCTACTTTTTTAAGTTCCACAATATCTACTTTTTTGTGTCTAATTGTTTTCTTAAATTAAATCCTAAATCAATTATACCTAAGATGCGCACAATTTGAAGGATAATTGGAATAATTAATGCTAAAATTGTTACAACAATTGGAATTGCTTTCGCATACCCTTTTTGATGTGAAAAATAGAAAATAAAAGAAATCCCTTGTAACACTACTAGCATTTGCAGTCCCATCACGATATTGATAATGGCTACGTACATAAATGTACCTTGTTCAATATTAAAAGATGGGAAGGATAAGATTAATGCAATCAAATAATACCATAGAATACTTTTAGGAAGTTTGAATTCACGAAAAGGCGGGAATGCTTCCACCTCATAACCTGTTCTTTTAAGAATAGGCGTAGCAATAAGCTGAGAGAAAAAGGCCAGAATAACTCCACCTATAACAATTAATAGAGGCAATAGATTTTTAAACATATCAAATGCATCTCTCATTTGGTCAATTTGAGATTCCTTAACGTCTTGTCCTAAATTTTTCATCATTTCAATACTTTGATTAATTGATTGATCTAAAGCATTATTTATTTGCTCCATTAAATTAACATTAAAAATGACATTTGCTCCTACAAACAATAAAAGTAAACCTAAACTAAATGCAACCGTTCCGCCTAGTAAAATGGTATACCTTTTTTGTTTTTGTCGGTAAAGCATTCCTATTGCTAATCCACCAATACCAAATACAAATGTAAAAGGAAGAGTCAACACATTTCCAAATAACAAAGTCAATAACAACCCTACTACTAAAAATAATATTGCCTTTTTCCACCCATGACGAACGGTATACACAATAAATGGAACAGCAAGCGCTAGTTGAAAAATGGTTCCCACAACAGGTATGTATAGTGAAAAAAGCAACAGCGCCACAAAAAGCGCTAAAAGAGCTGCTCCTTCTGTAATATATCGAATTCCTTTCACAACTTCACCTCGTTGATATAGACTATTATTTATTTTATCGATTCAATTCATAAGAAGCAACTATTTGACAAAAGAGCACTTATGTAATGTAAAAAGAGGCAGTAAGGGAATCCTTACTGCCTCTTTTTATACCGTTCATTATTCACCAGAAACATATGGTAATAATGCCATTTGACGAGCGCGTTTGATAGCGATCGTTAATTTACGTTGGTATTTAGCGCTTGTTCCAGTTACACGACGAGGTAAAATTTTACCACGCTCTGAAACGAATTTTTTAAGCATATCTACATCTTTGTAATCGATGTGAGTGATGCCGTTTGCTGTGAAGAAACAAACTTTACGACGTCTGTTGCGTCCACCTTTACGTCCACCTGCCATTTTGATACGCCTCCTTCCGCTTAAAAGTTTCTATAAAATTTTATACTCCGGATAATCTACTGCGAATTAAAACGGTAAATCGTCATCTGAAATGTCAATTGTCTCGCCATTATTTGCAAATGGATCATCATCAACGCGAGTATAACCTTGATTACCTGAGTTACGGTTCTGATTATCTCCAAATGGAGAGCCTTGTCCAGATCCTCCAGTGTTAGCAAAGTTACTGCGTTGCGTATCCCCACCGCCACTTTTCGGCTCTAAAAATTGCACACTTTCCGCTACAACTTCCGTTACGTATACGCGACGACCGTCTTGTCCTTCGTAACTGCGAGATTGTAGTCGACCATCAACACCAGCTAAACTTCCTTTTTTAAGGAAATTGGCTGCATTTTCAGCCTGACGACGCCATACAACACAGTTGATGAAGTCAGCTTCACGTTCACCTTGCTGATTTGTAAATGTGCGGTTTACCGCTAAAGTGAATGTTGCAACCGCTGCTCCACTCGGGGTATAACGTAATTCAGGATCTTTGGTTAAGCGTCCTACGAGAATTACGCGATTCATCATCAGAACCACTCCTTAAGGAAATAAAACCCAATTTATTTAAACGTTTAATTATGCTTCTTGTTTAACAACGATATGACGGATAATGTCTTCGTTGATTTTCGCAAGACGATCAAATTCAGAAACTGCTTCTGAAGTAGCCGCCACGTCAAGAATCATGTAGTAACCGTCACGGAAATCATTGATTTCGTATGCTAAACGACGTTTACCCCATTCTTTAACATTTGCGATTTCAGCACCATTATCAGTTAATACGCCGTTGAAGCGCTCAACTAATGCTTTCTTTGCTTCGTCATCAATGCTTGGACGGATGATGTACATTACTTCATACTTTCTCATCACTGTCACCTCCTTTTGGTCTAACGGCCCGAAACGGGCAAGGAGCAATAAAATATTACTCACGAATTAAAATTATAGCACACTACCATAGGCAAAGCAATACGCATTGCGGGCTGTTTCGTAAATATATGCTAATATTTTCGCCAACGACAAAAGCCGAAAGAAGATATCTTCTTTCGGCTTTTAATCTTATACGTTAAAGCGGAAATGCATAACGTCTCCGTCTTTTACGATGTATTCTTTTCCTTCTAAACGTACTTTTCCAGCTTCACGAGCTGCTCCCATTGTTTTGGCAGCCAATAAATCCTCGTATGACACCGTTTCTGCACGAATAAATCCGCGTTCAAAATCTGTATGAATAATACCTGCACACTCAGGAGCTTTCATACCTTGTGTAAACGTCCACGCGCGTACTTCTTGCTCACCGGCTGTAAAGTACGTAGCTAATCCAAGTAAATCGTACGCTGCACGTACAAGCTGATCTAGACCTGACTGTTCAATGCCTAGTTCTTCAAGGAACATTGCTTTTTCTTCTCCTTCAAGTTCAGCAATTTCAGATTCAATGCGTGCGCAAACAACAATTACTTCTGCACCTTCACTTGCCGCATACTCGCGCACTTTTGCTACATATTCGTTAGCAGATGCATCGGCTACTTCATCTTCAGCAACGTTTGCTACATAAAGAATAGGTTTGATCGTTAGCAAGTGAAATTGTTTTACTAATTTCATTTGTTCTTCTGTAAACGATACAGCACGAGCTGGCTGATCACTTTCAAATGCGTTCTTTAGTTTCTCTAGAATTTCGTATTCATACATTGCTTCTTTGTCTTTTTGTTTAGCCATTTTTTGAACACGGCCAATACGTTTCTCTACCGTTTCTAAATCTGCTAAAATTAACTCTAAATTAATTGTTTCAATATCTGAGATAGGATCTACTTTTCCTGAAACGTGCGTGATGTTTTCATCTTCAAAACAACGCACAACGTGACAAATCGCATCTACTTCTCGAATATGAGATAAGAATTTATTTCCCAATCCTTCACCTTTACTAGCACCTTTTACGATTCCAGCGATATCTGTGAATTCAAATGCTGTTGGAATTGTTTTTTTAGGTTTTACAAGCTCTGTAAGTTTTTGAAGACGGTGATCAGGTACTTCTACAATACCTACGTTAGGATCAATCGTACAGAAAGGGTAGTTCGCAGATTCTGCGCCCGCTTGTGTAATTGCATTAAATAATGTTGATTTTCCAACGTTAGGAAGACCAACAATTCCAGCTGTTAAAGCCATATATTTATTCACTCCTCTTTATATATCCGAAACAAGTTAACCTGTCACAATTATAGTGAGTCAACTTTTGAAATACAAGTTTGATAAAGAACCTTTAACCGCATGGGGTTAAGGTGCTTCATTTTGTCCCACCTTACAGTATAAGGCATAAACATAGAAAATGCATGAGGTTATTCCTCATGCTTTACAAGAATTTTTTTCATTTTACGTGCAAAATCACGTCTTGGAATCATTACGCTATGGCCGCAGCCTTCACATTTGATACGGATATCCATTCCCATTCGAATGATTTTCCATTCATTTGTACCGCAAGGATGAGGTTTTTTCATTTCCACAACGTCATTTAAACCAAATTCTTTTTCCGTCATCAGCTCTCTCCTCCTTATGTCCCTTTCAACGTCGACGAATGCTGTGCTTCTTCTGTACGATTATACATAACCATACGAGGAAATGGAACTTCAATACCATGTTCATTTAGCCTTGTACGCACTTCTTTACGAATCATACGAGAAATATGGAAATGTCTCATTGGTTTTACTTCACTTGTAATCCTCATTGTGACTTCAGTTGCATGGATATTTTGAACCCCCAGCAATTCAGGCGTTTTAACCATATCTTCATAGCGACTTGGCAATTTTTCTAACAGGTCTAAAATCACTTGTTCTGCTTTTTGTATGTTTTCTTCATAAGAAATGCTTACATCAACGAAAGCTACGCTGTTATGTAACGAAAAATTAGTGACCTCCACAATACTGCCATTAGGCAAAATATTAATTTCGCCTGTCCAACTCTTAATCTTTGTAGTTCTCAAACCAATTTCCTCTACAGTTCCCTCAAATGTTCCTACTCGAACATAATCCCCAACGGAGAACTGATCTTCAAAGATAATAAAAAACCCCGTGATGATGTCTTTCACTAAGTTTTGAGCACCAAACCCTACCGCGAGCCCTACGATTCCAGCCCCCGCTAGCAATCCACGGACATCTACCGATAACGTTTCTAAAATCATAACTCCCGCAACGAAATAAATGGCATAAGAAAAAATATTTTGAAGCAAACGGACCATCGTAGCTTCTCGTCGCTCAGAAATACGCAGAGGGCTATTTGTGCGAACCTCTACGAATTTATTTAACGCTTTCTTTCCAATTCGAATTAAAAACATGGAAATGAGTAGAATCAATAGAATTTTTATAAATCCCTCTCCAATATGTGCCCACGTTTCTTCTTGAAAAAATGGCTCAAACACGTTCTTAAAAACTGACTTCAACGAATTCATACTACATGTAGCTCCTAACGTAACATAATCTGCATACGAGAAAGTTTTAACCTATTGTAGCAAGTTTCTACGAACTTTTGTAGCGATTTCGAAATGGATACAACAAAACGGCTGTTACTAGAAATAAATTGACGATTCCATACATTGGATACAAAATAGCAATTAAAGTAGAAAACCCTACCTTTGTAAAGGGAATCATTAAAAGTAGCCAGCAGGCTGCCAGTTTCCAAAGAGATTGCACCTTTTCAGTATGAAAACGAGCGGTCAATCCTAAAATTCCCGAAACGGCTGTCGTATAAATTGCGATAAGCAAAACAATGCTCATTAAAAACGTCATCATATAAGGAAAATCTTTAAGAATAGCGAATAATGGAATTTCATAAGAGGAAAGAAGCCCTGAAACTTGAATAAGTGATTCATTATAAATAAAAGAGAGGCCTCCTAATAAAAAACCACTGCCAACACTTGCAATATAAATCTCTTTTTTGCTTTTAATTTCCTTTCCAATTGTAGATAATACCGCGACAAGAGGAAGAATATTTAAAGCCGTAAAGGTAAAAGCAGCAGGCCAATTATGCTGAAGATGCCAATTAGTTACTCCAGGATGACGTAAAACAAATGTAAGAAGTACACCAGCTAGTCCAATCATTAAGATTGGCATAACGAAAGAATTGATAGAAAGCAGTCCACTTAATCCTCTTGAAAAAACAAAGACGATAAACACACTAAGACCACCAATTCCCCACCAGTAAGGAACATGCCACATTTCCAATGTCGCCCCGCCGCCCGCGATCATAATCACCGTCGTCGTAAACAAATAAAAAACGATTAAAACGTCGTAGGCTGCAGCCCATCTCTTTCCTATTAATTCAATTAGTACTGGGTAAAATTGATTGGTTCGATAGCGATAGCTGATTTGCATAATCACATTGCAAGAAATCGCAAAAATAATAGAAAATAGAAAAATAGCAAGTCCGCTTTCTTCACCAAAGAACTGCCATAGTTCTCTTCCAGAAGCATATCCAGCACCTATCATCGTTCCCATAATTAAGAATATCCATTTACACCCGGCTCTCCACATCGATTTTCCCCCAATCCACGAAATATATGTATAGAATCTTCAAAATCTTCGTATACTGTTACTATTATGTATAAGGAGTGGACCCTATGAATTTAAAATCTCCCTTCTTTGAGAAGACACAACATTCAACCCGCGTATTTCATGATGAGGAATCTGCTACAAAGAAGCTGAGTACACAGTTACTATCTTTACTTCCAGCACAGAAAGACAGACCAATTGTTTTTGTATGTATTGGAACGGACCGTTCAACTGGGGACTCATTGGGTCCATTAGTCGGAACAAAACTGAATGAAAAAAAGGTTTCATCTTTTCATATTTTTGGAACGTTAGAAGAGCCTGTTCATGCGGTTAATTTGAAAGAAACGTTAAAACATATTCAAAAGCTTTTTCCAAATCCTTTTATTATTGGAATTGATGCTTGCTTAGGCCGTATGAAAAGTGTAGGCTCTGCATCACTTGGCGTTGGGCCCGTCAAGCCTGGAGCAGGTGTTAATAAAGAATTGCCGCCAGTCGGAGATATTCATATAACAGGGGTTGTCAACGTGAGCGGATTTATGGAATTTTTCGTCTTGCAAAATACGAGGCTTCACCTCGTTATGTGCATTGCCGATTTAATTGCGAAAAGTATTGAGACTGCGCACAATGAACGAGAGAAAGAGTTTAATAATTCTTCGGTTTACCAAACGGTAAGACAATATAAACAATAAAAAAGGTTGTCCTAAAACTAGGACAACCTTTTTTATACAGAAGATTTATTAGTCTGAGAAAGATCGTTAAATAATTCAAGAAGACGGTTTAAATCTTCTTTAGAGAAAAATTCGATTTCAATTTTTCCTTTTTTCTTACTTTGTGTAATGTGAACGGAGGTACCAAAACGTTCACGAAGCTGTGTTTCACTTTGTTTTATAAATAAATCTTTATCTTTTTTAGTTTTTGATGTTTCACGTGGAACGGCTTTATTTAAGTGGGCAATATAAGCCTCTAACTGTCTGACATTTAATTGTTCCTTGCGTATTTTTTCAACGACTTTAGGTAGAAGCGCTTTATTTTTCAAACCGACTAGCGTACGCCCATGGCCCATAGACAATTCATTAGTAGAAATGAGGGTTTGAATTTCCTCAGGCAGTTGCAAGAGGCGAACATAGTTAGCAATATGAGGTCGGCTTTTTCCCAGTCGTGTAGCAAGTTGCTCCTGTGTCATATCGAGCTTATCCATAAGCAATTGATAAGCAGTTGCTTCTTCAATTGGCGTCAAATCTTCACGCTGTAAATTCTCTAACAAAGCTAGTTCCATCATTTGCTTTTCTGAAAAGTCTTTTATAATGACAGGAACAGTAGCAAGGTCGGCTTCTTTAGCAGCTCTAAATCGTCTTTCACCCGCTAAGATTTCATAGCCTTTAATGCTTTTGCGAGCTACAATAGGCTGTAAGATGCCATGATGTAAAATGGACTGCTTTAACTCATTAATTGCTTCTTTATTAAACGTTTTACGTGGTTGATAGGGGTTGGGTCTGAGTTCGTGAATAGCAACTTCCTGAATTGAATCATCAGCCTGTGCATCTAAGCCTGAAAATAAGGCATTAATTCCTTTCCCTAATCCTTTCGCCATTATAAATCACTTCCTTTGCAAGTTCCGTATAAACTGCGGCCCCTCTAGATCTTGCATCATATAAGATAATTGGTTCACCATGACTAGGTGCTTCGCTCAAACGAACATTTCGAGGAATAATCGTTTGATAAACGCGATCCTGAAAGTACTTCTTCACTTCTGCTGTTACCTGCAGTCCTAAATTTGTGCGTGCGTCAAGCATAGTCAGCAATACACCTTCGATACGCAGTTGATTATTCAAATGTTTTTGGACTAATCTAACGGTATTTAGCAATTGACTTAATCCTTCAAGCGCATAATATTCACACTGTACAGGTATTAAAACAGAATCAGCCGCCGTTAACGCATTTAATGTCAGTAAACCAAGAGAAGGGGGACAATCAATAATAACATAATCAAAGTGATCTTTCACCGTTTCTAAAGCTCTCTTAAGTCGAACTTCACGTGAAATAGTCGACACTAATTCAATTTCTGCACCAGCTAATTGAATGGTCGCGGGAATGATTGATAAATTTTCGACGGCTGTTGAACGAACAACGTTCTTAGCTTCCATATCTTCTACGATTACATTATAAATACATTCATCTACATCTGCTTTATCTATGCCAACTCCACTCGTAGCGTTACCCTGGGGGTCTCCGTCTACAAGTAGAACCTTTTTTCCTTGTTCAGCTAAACAAGCTCCTAAATTAACAGCGGTTGTTGTTTTTCCAACTCCGCCTTTTTGATTCGCAACTGCCACAATTTTCCCCATGTTGTCACCTACTTTCATTTCCATCCCATTTGTCCAGACAGTTTAAATGTTCATTGAATTTTCTGACGAAAAACTTTGATAAAAAAGCCTCATCAAAAAAAGATGAGGGCTATTTCTTTATTTTTTCGGAATCTTAATAGTAAACTGAAAATATTCATCAAACTCTTCTTCTTCCGTGTTTAATGAAATACCGCTGTCACTAACCATTGTCAAGGATTGACGAATTGTATTCATTGCGATACGCGTATCTTTACTAAACGCTTTTCTTTTTGCTTTTGGCTTTTTAACCTGCGTTTCTAACAATTTCACTACTCGATCTTCCGTTTGTTTTACATTTAATTGTTTTTCAATAATCTCAGCTAATACTTGAAGTTGTTTTTCTTGATTTTTGAGGGGAATGAGCGCTCTTGCATGTCGCTCTGTAATCAATTTTTGTTTGATTGCTTCTTGTATTTCAACAGGAAGCTTTAACAAACGAAGCTTGTTTGCAATTGTGGATTGGCCTTTTCCTAAACGTTGAGCTAATGCCTCTTGGGTAAGATTATGTAACTCAATTAACTTTGCGTAGGCTAGTGCTTCTTCGACAGCCGTTAGCTCTTCACGTTGTAAGTTTTCTATTAAAGCCACAGAGGCCGTTTCTGTATCGTTAAAATGTTTCACAATTGCAGGAACCGTATCCCATCCTAAGCTTTGTACAGCTCTCCACCGGCGTTCTCCAGCAATTAATTCGTATTCTTCGCCCTCAGTCGGTCGAACCACAATAGGTTGAATAATACCGTGTGTATGAATAGTAAGAGCTAGCTCTTCAATTTTTGCTTCATTAAACACAGTACGCGGCTGATAACGATTCGGAATAATACTTGAAACCCTAATTTGTTTTACTTCATCTCTTAAAACTTTTTCGACATTTTCATCTTGGACAGTTTCAATCTCTACATGAATATCCTCATCTTTTTCTTTTAAATTAAAGAAACGTGAAAAAGCAGATTTCATAGTCCCACACCACCTTCAGGAAAATCCCGCCTTAAACTAATTCGATGTTTTTTAATCATATCCTGCTTTCTAAACAGAAAATATAGAGAAGAAAATGTTTCATATGAAACATTTTCTTCTCTATCTATTTAATGCCTACTCTAGTGGAAGCTTAACTGGGGTACCAGGTTTTCTAGGATATTTTTTAGGCGTTTTCTTTATTTTGTCTATTAAAATAATGTAACGTTCACTTTGCTCCAAAGGCAATTGGAAATGTTCAATCGACTTCACTTTTCCACCTAATACTTGGAATGATTTTTCTCCATTTTTTAATTCTTCAGGGGCAGAAGCACCTTTCATTGCTAAAAAGCGTCCTTGTTCTTTAACAAGCGGTAAGCAAAATTCATTAAGAACCGAAATACGTGCCACGGCTCTTGCCGTTACAAGATCGAATGACTCGCGAATACTTTCTTTTTTACCAAATGTTTCAGCTCGATCATGACATAGTGTGACATTGTCTAGTTCAAGCTCATTTACAAGATGCGTTAAAAACGTAATACGCTTTTGTAACGAATCAACGATTGTTACATGCAAATGCGGGAAGCAAATTTTGATCGGAATACTTGGAAATCCTGCTCCTGCACCTACATCACACATGGATTCAATTTCTGTAAAGTCTTGAAAAAAAGCAGCTGAAATAGAATCGTAAAAATGCTTTTCATACACTTCACCGTGATCAGTGATAGCAGTTAAATTCATTTTTTCGTTCCATTCCACTAAAACTTGATAATACTTTTCAAATTGATTCAGCTGTTTAGAAGAAAGAGAAATTCCCTTTTCTTCTAATAGCTGTTGAAACTGTTGAATATTCATTGAGTTTCCCTTTCTTCGCGCCTAAGAGTTTTAATCATTTGATACTTTAGCGATGCGCCCTTGTTCAATATAAACAAGCAAGATTGAAATATCAGCTGGGTTGACTCCAGAAATACGTGAAGCTTGCGCTACCGTTAGTGGACGCACTTGGTTTAATTTTTGACGTGCTTCTGTAGCTAAACCGTTAATTGCATCATAATCGATATAATCAGGAATCTTTTTGTTTTCTAACTTCTTCAAGCGTTCAACTTGCTGAAGTGATTTCTGAATATATCCTTCGTATTTCACCTGAATTTCTACTTGTTCAGCTACTTCAGGATCTACCGTCTCGTCAGCTGGTGCTAATTGATGAATATGAGTATATGTCATTTCAGGGCGGCGAAGTAAATCTGTCGCACGAATGCCATCTTTTAATTCACTTCCGCCAGCTTCTTTAATCAGTTGTTGAACAGCTTCATTCGGTTTAATAATAAAGGAGAAAAGACGTTTTTTCTCTTGCTCGATTTCCGCTTTCTTTTGTTCAAATTTAGCATAGCGCTCATCGCTGATTAATCCTAGTTCACGACCAATTTCAGTAAGGCGTAAATCAGCGTTATCGTGACGAAGCAATAAACGATATTCTGCACGAGACGTTAGTAGACGATACGGTTCATTTGTTCCTTTTGTTACTAAATCATCCACCAATACACCGATATAAGCATCAGAACGTCCTAAGATGACTTCTTCTTGTTCCAGCGCTCTTCTTCCCGCGTTAATTCCAGCAAGAAGACCTTGGCCTGCAGCTTCTTCATAACCAGATGTTCCGTTAATTTGTCCAGCCGTATAAAGATTTTTAATTTTTTTCGTTTCAAGCGTTGGCCATAACTGAGTCGGAACAATTGCATCATATTCAATAGCATAGCCCGCACGCATCATTTGGACTTTTTCAAGACCAGGAATTGTCGCAAGCATTTGACGCTGTACATGCTCAGGAAGACTCGTTGATAGTCCTTGAACATATACTTCTTGCGTATTTCGTCCTTCTGGCTCTAAGAAAATTTGGTGACGCGGTTTATCATTAAATCGCACAACCTTATCTTCAATAGATGGACAGTAGCGTGGTCCAGTACCTTTGATCATCCCAGAATACATAGGAGATAAGTGGAGGTTGTCATCAATAATTTGATGAGTTTGTTCACTTGTATATGTTAACCAGCAAGGCAGTTGATCTGTAATGTACTGTGTTGTTTCGTATGAGAAAGCACGGGGCACATCATCCCCAGGCTGAATCTCCGTTTTGCTGTAATCAATAGTTGAGCTATTAACACGAGGTGGAGTTCCTGTTTTAAAACGGACCATATCCAGTCCTAACTCCTCTAAGTGTTCAGAAAGCTTAATAGCTGGTTGTTGATTATTAGGACCGCTTGAATATTTTAGTTCACCTAAAATAATTTCCCCGCGTAAGAATGTCCCTGTCGTAATAACAACTGTTTTAGCTTTATACACAGCTCCCGTTTGAGTGACGACGCCCGTACATACACCGTCTTCTACGATTAACTGTTCTACCATGCCTTGCATAAGCGTTAGATTTTCTTCATTTTCTAATGTTTTTTTCATTTCATGCTGATAAGCAAATTTATCTGCTTGAGCTCTAAGTGCTCGAACGGCTGGACCTTTTCCTGTGTTTAACATTCTCATTTGAATATGAGTTTTATCGATATTTCTACCCATTTCTCCGCCAAGAGCATCAATTTCACGTACTACAATACCTTTTGCAGGACCGCCTACAGAAGGGTTGCAGGGCATAAACGCCACCATGTCTAAGTTAATGGTCAAGGTTAACGTTTTAGCACCCATACGCGCAGAAGCAAGTGCCGCTTCACAACCTGCATGACCTGCTCCAATGACAATAACATCATATTGTCCACCTTCATATTGCATAATAGTAGCCTCCTTTAATAATCTATTTTCCTAAACAGAATTGAGAGAACAACTGATCAATTAAGCTTTCGTGAACAGCATCACCAATAATTTCACCTAATAGTTCCCACGTTCTTGTTAAATCAATTTGGACGATATCGATTGGAACACCACTTTCAATGCCTGTGATGGCCTCATCGATAGCTCCTCTTGCTTGCGTTAAAAGCGCAATATGTCTCGTATTAGATAAATATGTTAAATCTTGAGATTCAATTGTCCCTCCAAAGAAAAGAGCTGCGATTGCTTCTTCAAGCTGATCTACTCCTTGTTCTTGAAGAAGCGAAGTCGTCACTATTGGATGATCACCAGCAAATTGCTGCACTTCCTCTAGATTAATTTTTTGCTCAAGATCTGTTTTATTCACAATCACGATAACGTCCATGCCTTTTACAGCTTCAAATAGCTTTTTATCTTCGTCCGTTAGTTCTTCATTAAAATTCAACACAAGCAAAATTAAATCTGCTTCTTTCAAATACTGACGAGAGCGTTCCACACCAATTCGTTCTACAATATCTTCTGTTTCACGAATTCCAGCTGTATCAACTAATCGCAGAGGAACTCCTCGCACATTGACGTACTCTTCGATTACATCTCGCGTCGTTCCGGGAATGTCTGTGACAATGGCCTTTGCATCTTGCACTAAACTATTTAGAAGAGAAGATTTCCCTACATTAGGACGTCCAATAATAACCGTAGCCAATCCTTCTCTTAAAATTTTCCCTTGATGAGAGGTTTGAAGAAGCTTATCAATTTCTTGGCGTACATTTGAAGCTTTTTCAATCAATACTTGGTGAGTCATTTCCTCTACATCGTCATATTCTGGGTAGTCAATGTTTACTTCTACGTGGGCAAGTGTTTCCAGAATTTCCTGTCGTAAATGACGTACTAGTTTGGACAAACGCCCTTCCATTTGGCCAATCGCCATATTCATCGCTTTATCTGTTTTGGCACGAATTAAATCCATGACAGCTTCTGCTTGTGATAAGTCTACTCGACCATTTAAAAATGCTCGTTTTGTAAACTCACCCGGCTCAGCTAAACGGGCACCATTTGCAATAACTAACTGCAGCACACGATTAACGGATACGATTCCTCCGTGACAGTTAATTTCAATAATGTCTTCTCTAGTAAATGTCTTGGGACCTTTCATAATGGAAAGCATCACTTCTTCGACGACTTGCTCTGTCTTGGGATCTACGATATGACCGTAGTGAATAGTATGAGAAGCTACGTCTGTTAATCGTTTGTTCGAAACGCTTTTAAAGATACGATCTGCAATCGTAATGGCTTCTTCACCACTCAGGCGGACGATGGCAATAGCTCCCTCTCCCATTGGTGTAGAAATGGCCGCAATTGTATCAAAATCTAACACCAACTTCACCTCATTTCATTTTATAAACCTTTTATTTTAAACGATGTTATATACTATCATCGTTAACAATTTTCCACGAACAAAAACATCTATTTTAAAGCCCGTAATTTGTATGAACCAAATAAATAGAATACCACAATTCACCGATTTGGAACATCTCTAACGTTCTTCTGTTATACACAGTAAGGAAAACAGGCAGTATGTACTATTTTAACTTATCCACATGTGAATAACAACGTATGTAACTTGATTTTTTGAACGCTAGCTTGATAAAAGTAAACATAAAAAAGCACTAGCGCATTTTGCTAGTGCTTTTTTCCGACGGGCTGAACCAAAATACTTCTTTTCGGTTCTTTTCCGACAGAGTGTGTCTCAACTAAAGAATTTTTAGCTAACACTTGGTGAATCATTTTTCTTTCATGCGAAGGCATTGGTTCTAGTTGAACAGATCGATTCGTTTTAATCGCCTGATTCGCTATTTTTAATGCCAGTTTTTCGACCATTTCTTTTCGTTTTTCTCGGTAGCCTTCTGGGTTTAATACAACATTTAAAAATTGCTGACTGTATCGATTAGCTACCAGTTGTGTGAGAAGCTGGAGCGCATTAAGGGTTTGTCCATGTTTTCCAATCAACATTCCCGCAGAATCGCTACTAATCTCAATTATGCAGTTTCTCGAGGTTTTTTTGACGTTCGTATGAATCGAAATCCCCATTTCACGGCTAACATTTGTAATAAAATGAACCGCTTCCTCTACAGGGTCCACTATTTTTGTAACTTTTACAACTGCAGGTTTTCCCTTAAAGATTCCTAAAAATCCTTTTTTGCCTGGTTCAATTATTTCTACATTTGTTTGATTTCGCTCTACTTCTAAAGCATCTAATGCTTCTTGAACAGCAGCTTCAATCGTCTGGGCCGTAATTGTGATTTCGTTCATTTTTTAACCCCTTCAATATTCGCTTGTTTTAAGTCTGGCCCTTTAATGAAGTAGGTTTGAATAATCATAAATAGATTTCCCACTACCCAATAAAGAGATAAGGCGGCTGGAAAATTGATTGCAAAAACTACAATCATGATCGGCATAACCCAAAGCATCATAGCCATTTGAGGATTTTGACTTGCATTCCCGGCCATCATCATCTTTTGCTGAATAAACGTTGTGATTCCTGCGACAATTGGTAAGATAAATAGCGGGTCACGCGCACCTAAATCAAACCATAAAAAGCTGTTGTTTGCGATTTCCGACGTTCGTGTAATCGCGTGGAAAATCCCAATAAGAATGGGCATTTGAATTAGAATTGGAAAGCACCCAGCTAAAGGATTTACTCCGTAAGTTTGAAATAATGCCATCGTTTCTTTCTGCAATTGCTGCTGCGTCTGGGCATCTTTTGAACTGTACTTCTCCTTTAACTTCTGCATTTCGGGCTGAAGCGTCTGCATTGCTTTCGTGTTTCTCATCTGTTTAATCATAAGCGGTAGAATAAGTAAGCGAATCAGGATTGTGACAACGATAATCGCAACTCCATAGCTTTTAAATACCTCCGCCAGATACGTAATGACTAATGACAGCGGATACACAACATACTCATTCCAAAAACCTTTACTATCATCTGTAATAGGTTGGTTAATTTCCGTACAACCCCCTAAAACAGTTAATAGAAAGATAAGCGTTATTCCTAAAAACAACTTCTTCTTCACCTGTTTTTCCTCCTTCTACATGTTCACCTTTCAATTCTGAAAGTGCGTCAAAATCCATTATATAAGGATGCGGTAGAAAAACAACAGCTATTAAAGGGTTTTCTTCTATTGTTTATTAATCGTTTTGTCTATGTGTAAGTAATTTGCCACGCTTAAAGACATGCTGCAAGCTGCTTTTAATTTCTTCATAGCTCATTGTTGCAGCAGGCTGCCTTGCAATTACAATATAATCTTTGTCTTGCTTTAAATACGGTGTGAATTCAAACATAATTTGTTTAGCAAGGCGCTTAACTCGATTACGAGTCACGGCATTTCCAATCTTTTTGCCCACAGAGAATCCTACGCGGAAATGTTCTTGATCCGGTTTGTCTAGAACATACAAGACAAATTGGCGATTCGCTACGGACTTGCCCTTTTTAAAAACTGTTTGAAATTCATCATTCTTTTTTATACGATATCTTTTTTTCATTTTTAACAACTCCTGCCCTTTTTCAGGTCATGCTCTTATGTAGTCCCTACAGGAACAGAGGTGATTTTAGTCTTATAAAGCGAAAAAAGACCACTGGCGTCAGTGGTCTATTATGCTGATAATACTTTTCTTCCTTTACGACGACGACGAGCTAAAACTTTACGTCCATTCGCTGAGCTCATACGAGCGCGGAAACCGTGTACTTTACTGTGCTTACGTTTGTTTGGTTGGTAAGTTCTTTTCATCTATAAACACCTCCTCGAGGAATAACTGAAAAAGACAGTCCTTGCAATTATAATGAAAAGACTAAGAAGATGTCAATGTTATTTAAAAAATAAAATTTTCAATCTCTTGGTTTCATTATCTGTTTTACTCAATCTTCTTCATTCTAATATCTTTATAACCCAATTGTCTATACCTAATCAATAAAATTCATTGATTTATTAAAGAAAAAATTTTTCCTTTTCATCACTTTTTCTTTCTCTAGCAGCTGCGATCGCATCGTTACTGAACAAAACTACAACAATAAATGTTATAAAAAGCCTCTTTTTTATTCAAATTCTGCTCTTAAACCTTTGTGGATAAGTTTTTTCGACATTTTTCTACTTTTCCATTCCTTATCGACAACTCATGCACACTATCTTGTGTTGTGGAAAACTTTTCTCCACAAGGTGTAGTGATTGTGGATAAGTTTCGAAAATTCATTGCATCATGCCGAATTCTTTGATATTATATTTTTGTTTTCACTCTTAATTACTTTTCCACAGTTGGTTCTTATCCACAAACTGTGGACAACTTGTGGACATCATTTCCACTATCACTGTATAAAGTTATCCACACCATGTGGAATCTGTCGAATAGTCGGCTTTCTTCTATAATATATATTTACCCACATAATAGCAATTGTATAAATATAAATTTTTTATGCATAAGGTTTTGTACAGGTTGTACAAGAGTTGTACAAAGCGCATAAAAGCTAGAAAAAGGAGGGATTGCTCGTTGGAAAACATTCATGATTTATGGAATAGAGCTTTAGATCAAATTGAAAAAAAATTAAGCAAACCTAGTTTTGAAACCTGGCTCAAATCGACAAAAGCTCATGCTTTACAAGGAGACACGCTCATTATTACTGCGCCTAATGATTTTGCACGGGACTGGTTAGAATCTAGGTATTCTAATTTAATTGCTGAAACACTTTACGATCTTACGGGGGAAGAGTTAGATGTGAAATTTATTATTCCTCCTAACCAGGCCGAGGAAGAATTTGATATTCAAACTCCTAAAAAGAAAGTCAATAAAGACGAAGGATCAGAATTTCCTCAAAGCATGCTAAATTCGAAGTATACCTTTGATACATTTGTTATCGGATCTGGAAATCGATTTGCGCATGCAGCTTCTTTAGCAGTAGCAGAAGCGCCGGCTAAAGCCTATAATCCGCTTTTTATTTACGGGGGAGTAGGATTAGGCAAAACACACTTAATGCACGCCATAGGCCACTATGTGTTAGATCATAATCCTGCCGCTAAAGTCGTGTACTTATCATCTGAAAAATTCACAAATGAGTTTATTAACTCTATTCGTGATAATAAAGCAGTAGAATTCCGTAACAAATACCGTAATGTAGATGTTTTACTAATTGATGATATTCAATTCTTAGCAGGTAAAGAGCAAACACAAGAAGAATTTTTCCATACGTTTAATACGCTTCACGAAGAAAGCAAGCAGATTGTCATCTCAAGTGACCGACCGCCGAAAGAAATTCCTACACTTGAAGACCGACTTCGCTCTCGCTTTGAATGGGGCCTTATTACAGACATCACACCACCAGATTTGGAAACACGAATTGCTATTTTACGAAAAAAAGCCAAAGCGGACGGCTTAGTTATTCCAAATGAAGTTATGCTTTATATCGCCAATCAGATTGATTCAAATATTAGAGAATTAGAAGGAGCACTTATTCGTGTAGTAGCTTATTCTTCACTAATTAATAAAGATATAAACGCTGATTTAGCAGCAGAAGCATTAAAAGATATCATTCCTAGTTCAAAACCTAGGGTTATTACGATTCAAGACATCCAACAGATTGTTGGACAAGAATTTAATATAAAATTAGATGATTTCAAAGCGAAGAAACGTACAAAGTCAGTAGCGTTTCCTAGACAAATTGCCATGTACCTCTCTCGCGAATTAACGGATTTTTCGCTGCCTAAAATTGGAGAAGAGTTTGGCGGGCGAGACCATACTACTGTCATCCATGCTCATGAAAAAATCTCAAAACTTGTTCAAACAGATACTGACCTACAAAAACAAATTAAAGAAATAAGTGAATCACTAAAAATATAGGCTTTTTTTACTTGTATTTTGTGTATAAGTGAGTTAGGATTGTACACAGTCTGTCCACATGTGGATAGGCTGTGTTCTCACGTTTTTGGGGGTTATCCACATTTCCACAGCCCCTATTACTACTACTATCTTAAAATATAATAAATAATAAGCTTTTAAACCTACTTTTAAGGAGGATTAATTATTATGAAATTCATCATACAGAAAGACTATCTAGTTCAAAGCGTTCAAGATGTTATGAAAGCTGTATCTTCTAGAACAACAATTCCAATTTTAACGGGGATTAAAATTGTAGCGACTGAAGAAGGTGTTACCTTAACCGGAAGTGATTCGGATATTTCAATTGAATCGTTTATTCCAAACGAAGAAGAAGGAAAAGAGATTGTTGATATCCACAAACCTGGAAGCGTTGTTCTCCCAGCTCGTTTCTTTAGTGAAATCGTCAAAAAGCTTCCTAAAGACATTGTAGAATTAGACGTCCAAAGTCACTTTTTAACAATCATTCGTTCAGGAAAAGCTGAATTTAACTTAAATGGTTTAGATGCAGAAGAGTATCCTCATTTGCCACAGATCGAAGAAAACAACATGTTTAGATTACCGACGGACTTATTAAAAAACATGATTCGACAAACTGTCTTTGCAGTGTCCACCTCAGAAACACGACCTATCTTGACAGGTGTAAACTGGAAAGTCGTTGGCAAAGAATTAACGTGTATTGCCACTGACAGTCACCGTCTAGCTTTGCGAAAAGCGACCATTGAAACTGGAAATGAAGCAACGTATAATGTGGTTATTCCAGGTAAAAGTTTAAGTGAATTCAGTAAGATCCTTGATGATTCTCATGAATTAGTAGACATTGTTATCACGGAAAATCAAGTATTATTCAAAACAAAACACTTACTGTTCTTCTCAAGATTATTGGACGGAAATTATCCTGATACTTCAAGGTTGATCCCAGCCGATAGTAAAACGGATGTTATATTGAACGTAAAAGAATTCTTACAATCGATTGACCGCGCTTCTTTATTAGCTCGTGAAGGAAGAAACAACGTAGTAAAACTATCTACGCTGGATGAAGGGATTGTTGAAATTTCTTCTAACTCTCCTGAAATCGGAAAAGTAATTGAAGAGGTACAAAGTCAGTCTATCTCAGGAGAAGAATTAAAAATTTCTTTTAGCGCAAAATATATGTTAGACGCATTAAAAGCGCTCGAAGGAACAGATATCAAAATTAACTTCACTGGTGCGATGCGTCCATTTGTCATTCGAACATTAGAGGATGATTCAATGCTGCAGCTGATTTTACCAGTGCGAACATATTAAATCTCAGAAAGCTACTAGCATGCCGTACTAGTAGCTTTCTTTTCTCAAGGAGAATTATTTAGTAAAATAGAGATACATCATTAGAAAGTGAGAGAGTCGCATGAAAACAGAAGTTAAAATTTCAACTGAATACATTACGCTTGGCCAGTTTTTAAAACTAGCAGACGTCATTCAAACAGGTGGAATGGTAAAATGGTTTTTAAGTGAGCACGAAGTATATGTGAACGGGGAGCTAGAAGAGCGCCGCGGACGTAAATTATATGCAAATGACGAAGTGGATATACCGGCTGCAGGATCATTTGTTGTTATTACTTAAAGTTGGTGAAACGTTTGTATATTAAAGAAATTACTTTAACAAATTACCGAAACTATACGAAGACAACGATTCCTTTTGAAAATAAAGTAAACGTCATTTTGGGTGAAAACGCACAGGGTAAAACAAACGTGATGGAATCGATCTTCGTATTATCTATGGCTAAATCTCATCGTACATCCAACGATAAAGAATTAATTAAATGGGACTGTGAGTATGCAAAGCTATCGGGCATTGTAGAAAAGCATAGAGGGCCTGTTACGCTGGATTTAGTCATCTCAACAAAAGGGAAAAAAGCAAAATATAATCACATTGAGCAGAAAAAACTCAGTCAATATATAGGATCAATTAACACTGTCATGTTTGCTCCGGAGGATTTGAACCTAGTTAAAGGGAGTCCGCAAGTAAGGCGCAAATTTATCGATATGGAAATTGGTCAAGTTTCGCCTGTGTACATGCATGATTTAAGCAGGTATCAAAAGATTTTGCAGCAAAGAAATCAATATTTGAAGCAGCTGCAGACAAAAAAACAAACGGATCTTTCACTTTTAGACGTACTTACGTTACAGTTAAGTGAAATGGCGGCGAAAATCTTAAAAAAACGTTTTGAGTTTTTACAGTTACTCCAACAGTGGGCAGAGCCTATTCATAAAGGGATCAGTCGAGGCTTAGAAACATTAAAAATTGAGTATAAGAATTCAATTGATGTATCAGAAGATGCAGATTTGTCGAAAATGTTAGAAGCATATCATCAAAAGTTTGATAAAATAAAAAGTAGAGAAATTGATAGAGGTGTCACCTTAGCAGGACCACACCGTGATGATCTTCTTTTCTACGTTAATGAAAAAGACGTTCAAACATTTGGTTCACAAGGGCAACAGCGGACGACTGCTTTATCGTTAAAGCTTGCTGAAATTGAGTTAATTCATCAAGAAGTAGGTGAATATCCAATCTTGCTTTTAGACGACGTATTGTCTGAATTAGATGATTTTCGTCAATCACACTTGCTAAATACCATTCAAGGAAAAGTTCAGACGTTTGTAACGACAACGAGCATTGAAGGAATTCATCACGAGACCTTAGAAAAAGCCGCTACATATCACGTAGAAGCTGGCCAAATTCAAAAGGTCAAATAGCAATTGATCTGTCTAAAAACTTTTCGCAAGGCAATCTAACTGAAATATGATATCATTATAGTTTTAAGTCTATATAGTTCAACTCGTACCCTCGATTATGAAAATTTTGTGCATAAGTAAACAAATTGCAAATACATTAAAGGCTCCGTATTATTTCCACATAATATTCGAAAAACATAATACAAAATGATAAATACAGCAGTTTGCTGTTAAAAAAAAGTGTAGGTGATACATTTGACGATGGAACAAAAAGAAGTACAAGCATATGAAGCTGATCAGATACAAGTATTAGAAGGATTAGAAGCTGTTCGTAAACGTCCGGGGATGTATATTGGATCGACGAGCGCAAAGGGTTTACATCATCTTGTATGGGAAATTGTAGATAATAGTATTGATGAAGCGCTGGCCGGCTATTGCGATGAAATTAATGTTATTATCGAAAAGGATAATAGTATTACAGTCAAAGATAACGGTCGTGGAATTCCAGTTGGTATTCAAGAAAAAATGGGCAGACCTGCCGTTGAAGTTATCTTAACGGTTCTTCATGCCGGAGGTAAATTTGGCGGCGGCGGCTATAAAGTATCTGGTGGATTACACGGTGTAGGTGCCTCAGTTGTTAACGCACTTTCTACTTCTTTGGAAGTACACGTACATCGTGACGGTAAAGTTCATTATCAAAAATATGAACGAGGTGTACCGGCTGCTGACTTAAAAGTAGTTGGAGAAACAGATAAAACAGGTACTGTTATTCAATTCCGTCCAGACGGTGAAATTTTCACAGAAACGCTTGAATACGATTTTGATACGTTAGCTAATCGTCTGCGTGAGTTAGCTTTCTTAAATCGCGGCATTAAAATTACGATTGAAGACAAACGTGAAGAAGATAAAAGACGTGAATATCACTATGAAGGCGGAATTAAGTCTTACGTTGAGCACTTAAACCGTGCAAAAGAAGTGATTCACGAAGAGCCGATCTATATTGAAGGTAATCGAGACAACATTTCTGTAGAGATTGCTATTCAATATAACGATAGCTATACAAGTAATTTATATTCTTTTGCAAACAATATTCACACATATGAAGGTGGAACACACGAAGCAGGATTTAAAACAGCGTTAACGCGTGTAATTAACGACTATGCACGTAAAAACAGCGTATTTAAAGACAGTGACGCCAATCTAACGGGTGAAGATGTTCGTGAAGGAATTACAGCTATCATCTCTATTAAGCACCCAGATCCGCAGTTCGAAGGACAAACAAAAACAAAGCTGGGAAATAGTGAAGCAAGAACAATTACTGACTCTGTGTTTTCAGAACACTTAGAAACGTACTTGTTAGAGAACCCTATTGTGGCGAAAAAGGTAATTGAAAAAGGTTTAATGGCTGCAAGAGCAAGAATGGCAGCTAAAAAAGCTCGTGAGCTTACAAGACGTAAAAGCGCGCTTGAAATCTCAAACTTACCGGGTAAATTAGCAGATTGTTCATCAAAAGATCCTTCTATTAGCGAACTCTATGTAGTAGAGGGTGACTCTGCCGGGGGTTCAGCTAAGCAGGGAAGAAGCCGTCATTTCCAAGCTATTTTGCCTTTACGTGGTAAAATTATCAACGTAGAGAAAGCGCGTTTAGATAAAATTTTATCTAATAATGAAATTCGTACAATCATTACCGCTCTAGGAACGGGTATTGGTGACGATTTTGATATCTCGAAAGCACGCTACCATAAAATTGTGATTATGACAGATGCAGACGTAGACGGTGCGCATATTCGTACGCTTCTTCTAACGTTCTTCTATCGCTATATGAGACAGATTATTGAGCATGGATATGTCTACATTGCCCAGCCGCCTCTTTACAAAGTTTCACAAGGTAAAAAAGTGGAGTACGCGTACAACGATCGTCAATTAGACGAGGTATTAGCTTCTTTCCCTGAAGGCGCAAAACCAAACCTTCAGCGTTACAAAGGTTTAGGAGAGATGAATCCTGAACAATTATGGGAAACAACAATGGATCCAGAGTTCCGTACCCTTCTTCAAGTAAACTTGCAAGATGCAATTGAAGCTGATGAGACATTTGAAATTTTAATGGGCGACAAAGTAGAACCACGCCGTAATTTCATTGAAGAAAATGCTCAGTACGTAAAAAATCTCGATATTTAAATGAACGGTAATACCCTTTATATTTTTTATAAAGGGTATATAAACGTCAGGATAGAGATAGGTTCTATCCTGCGTTTACATATATATGAATTACTATACTGAACTTCGCGAAGGAGGTTCTTATCGATGTCAGATAAACCAAACTCTCAAATAAGAGAAGTAAATATTAGTCAAGAAATGCGCGCATCTTTTTTAGATTATGCAATGAGCGTAATTGTATCGCGTGCTTTACCAGATGTAAGAGACGGACTTAAGCCTGTGCACCGTCGTATTTTATATGCAATGAATGATTTAGGTATGGGATCGGATAAGCCATATAAAAAATCAGCTCGTATCGTAGGAGAAGTAATTGGTAAGTATCACCCACACGGTGACTCAGCTGTATATGAAACAATGGTTCGTATGGCACAAGATTTTAGCTATCGCTATATGCTAATTGATGGTCATGGAAACTTTGGATCTGTTGATGGAGATGCAGCAGCAGCTATGCGTTATACAGAAGCAAGAATGTCAAAAGTTTCGATGGAACTGTTACGTGACATCAATAAAGACACAATTGATTACCAAGATAACTATGACGGTTCTGAACGTGAACCCATTGTATTACCTGCTAGATTTCCCAATTTACTTGTAAACGGTTCAGCCGGAATTGCGGTAGGTATGGCGACAAATATTCCACCGCATCAGTTAGGCGAAGTCATTGACGGCGTTTTAGCAGTAAGCCAAGACCCTGATATCACAATTGCAGAGTTAATGGAGATTATTCCAGGACCGGATTTCCCAACTGCAGGACAAATTCTTGGCCGCAGCGGAATTCGTAAAGCTTATGAAACTGGAAAAGGTTCTATTATTGTTCGCGCAAAAGTAGAAATTGAAGAACAGAGCAATGGCAAACAAACTATTATTGTTCATGAACTACCATACCAAGTAAATAAAGCAAAGCTAATTGAAAAAATTGCCGAGCTAGCTCGTGATAAGAAGATTGATGGGATTACGGATTTACGAGATGAGTCTGACCGTTCGGGTATGCGTATTGTTATTGAAGTAAGACGTGATGCAAATGCAAATGTTTTATTAAACAACTTATATAAGCAGACATCTCTTCAAACAAGTTTTGGTATTAACACCCTTGCATTAGTAGATGGACAGCCAAAAGTATTGAACTTGAAGCAATGTCTACAGTACTACTTAGACCATCAGGTAGTGGTTATTCGTCGTCGTACTGAATTTGAGCTTCGAAAAGCAGAAGCACGTGCGCATATTTTAGAAGGTTTAAAGATTGCTCTTGATAATTTAGATGCTGTTATTGCTTTAATTAGAGGTTCTCAAACAACAGATATTGCACGTGAAGGATTAATGACTCAGTTTTCGTTATCTGAAAAACAAGCGCAAGCTATTTTGGATATGCGCCTACAGCGTTTAACAGGATTAGAGCGAGAGAAGATTGAAGCGGAATATCAATCTTTATTAGCGCTAATTGCTGAATTAAAAGCTATTTTAGCAGATGAAGAAAAAGTATTAGAAATTATTAGAGAAGAACTAATAGAAGTAAAAGAAAGATTCAATGACGGACGTCGAACAGAAATCGTAAGCGGAGGAGCGGAAATTATTGAAGACGAGGATCTGATTCCTCGCCAAGATATTGTTATTAGCTTAACGCACAACGGCTATATTAAACGTTTGCCTGTTTCTACGTATAAGAGTCAGCGAAGAGGCGGAAGAGGTATTCAAGGAATGAATACAAACGAAGATGATTTCGTTGAACATCTTCTAACAACTTCTACTCATGATACGATTCTCTTCTTTACAAATAAGGGAAAAGTCTATCGGACAAAAGGATACGAAATTCCAGAGTACGGAAGAACGGCTAAAGGGATACCTATTATTAACTTGTTAGAAGTAGACAAAGGTGAGTGGGTAAATGCCATCATTCGCGTCGATGAATTTGTAGACGATTGGTATCTATTCTTTACTACAAAACAAGGAATTTCTAAGCGTACACCTTTATCTTCTTTTGAAAACATTCGAAATAGCGGACTTATCGCCTTGAATTTAAGAGAAGAAGATGAATTGATTTCTGTTAAATTGACAGATGGTAAGCGCGATATGGTTATTGGAACGAAAAAGGGTATGTTAATTCGTTTTAATGAAAATGATGTTCGTTCAATGGGACGTACAGCTACTGGAGTTAAAGGGATCACTCTCGATTCAGAAGATGAAGTAATCGGTATGGAGATTCTCGAAGAACAATCAGATGTCTTGATCATTACGAAAAATGGTTACGGAAAACGTACGCCGATTGAAGAATATCGTGTACAAACAAGAGGCGGTAAAGGTTTAAGAACATGTAATATCACTGATAAAAATGGTGATGTTGTCGCACTGAAATGCGTATCTCAAGAAGAAGATATTATGCTTATCACAGTAAGCGGCGTTCTTATCCGTGTTTCTGTTTCAGATATTTCACAGATGGGCCGTAACACACAAGGTGTCAAAGTCATCCGTTTAGGAGACGAAGAGTTTGTTTCAACGGTTGCAAAAGTACAAACTTCAGAAGATGAAGACGAAGTTTTAGACGAATTAGATGAACATGAAGAGACAGATATAATAATTGAAGCTGAAGAAACAGAAGAATAAAAAAAGCCCCTGAAAAAGCAGGGGCTTTTTTTATGTAAAAAACCTTGCCATAGGCTTTTGATTTTGGTAATATATAAAAAGTCAGCAAAACATATATGAGTTTTTTAGTAGTTTTAAAAAAGTTATATAAAAGTGTTGACAACGATTCTTATAAAGTGTTATTATATAGGAGTCGCTTTAAGACAAGAGTTCTTTGAAAACTGAACGAAATAGTAAACGTCAACGTTAATTTTTATTTTTTAAATGAGCAAGTCAAACATTTCTTCGGAGAGTTTGATCCTGGCTCAGGATGAACGCTGGCGGCGTGCCTAATACATGCAA
>NZ_JBHZOR010000006.1:0-288693 GCF_042787605.1 Priestia sp. YIM B13491
TGGACGGGGACAGTTTTTGCGTCTAAACCAGTGGCGTAAGCCACACTATATAAAAGCGACTTCTTGTCGCACCATAAAACCAATTATAGGAAAAAAAGGTCCTTGTCGAAGGATATATCTGTTATGATAAAAATATAATCTTCTCTAAAGGATGAAATCTATGAAGGAGTTTTTATCTAGCTTTTTACTTATAACAAGTTGGCTTATATTTGCTATAAGTGCCTATTTGTTCGTTATTGTTTTAATCGCACCGTCCTATGCATTTATTCCATTTTGTAAGGTAGCAGGTGCTGGATTAGTTTGTTTTTATTTATCAAAAAAACTCAATAAAAAAACTAAAGTTAATTAGCTTTAACCTTTATATAATATACATCTGTAGAATAGACAAGAAGGGTGTGTTTACTCATTGACATTTAAAGAGCTTTTACCATATCATGCGTTAACAGTTATTAGCTCTAGTGTCTCTTATTCCATATTTCTTATCATCATTGAGCCTAGTTATAGAGCTGTTATTGCATTTTTTTTGATCTCACTTATTACAATCATTCCTTATTCTGTCGCAGCTGTGCCACTGCAACTATTTCTAAATAAATGGCCTAAGAAGTTCAGTATTCTCTACTTATGTACCTATTCTGTCGTAGCAATCCTATTACTTTATATCTCTTATAAACTTCAAGGAAATTGGTCTGATCCAATAGGGGATTATCCTAAAATGTTTGTATTTGCAGTAGGTGCAGCCATCATATACTGGTTTTGGGATTCCATTATCATGAACAAGCAGGAATATCCCTATTATTAAAATTCAAACCTAAATTAGCTAATTTACATAAAACCTTTTATCTGTAGACATTTCTTAGTTTGATATAAATGGTGCTTTACGTATGTAACTTGAACAAGGTACCTGCTCAATTAAAAATTGTGCGATGCCTTCAGCAGATATCTTAAACCCAGGCATATCAAGTGAATTAACCTTTATTTTTTTTGATTTTTTATGTTCTTTAACAAAAGGCAATCTTACCAGTGTCCAGTCTAATTTGCTTTCTTCAAGGATTTGCAGCTCTTTTTTCTTATCTAAAATCATCTCAGAATAAAGAATACGAAAAGCAATTGCTCCTAGTTTATTGACCAATGTTTTTTTATCTCCTTTGATATCTAAAGATCCACCCGTTACACCAATATATCTGTTAATTTTAAGTTCCTTCATAGTATTGACGATTAGAGTGGTAGTTTCGCTATATAAAGGTTTAGCTCTGTTAGGTTGACCAAATGTATTTATCACTACGTCACATCCATTAATTAGAGAATAAATGGAATCTGCATCTCTAGCGTCTCCTTGAATAAAGCTTACATTTGGATTTGAAAATGTAAGTTTCTCAGGACTTCTAACTAACAAACGGACTTTATAACCTTTTTGAATGGCTGTTTCGGCCAAATATTTACCAGCTTTCCCAGTTCCTCCAATAATCGCAATTATATTTTTCATATAAATTAGTTCCTCCACATATTCACTTTTGTTTAATTCTATCATCGCACATCCATAAATAACCAAAATTATCTTTTGTTATTTTCTAGTCTAGTCGGGTAAGCGAGGGGCATCACTGCCCCTGACTCCCCTAAGAACCGTGCGAGTCCCTTTCAAGACACATCGGCTCAAGCCTCCCATTGCAGGTCCATTTGCTGTCGTATCTTTATCACACACCATAACGGTAAGTAAAACGTACGCCGACGCTCCAAGTGGAGGTATACATAACAGTACGTTTCTTTCGTCAGAAGATAGCCACAACCTTATGTGCCTACGAGAGACCAACGAGAAGTCAGCTCCCTTTCGGACCTATCATGGGTTTGTCCGTAAGGACGATAGTATCCATCCAATTATACAGTTTCCTGCTTTCCTGTTCTCTTTCGAGACAACGGCATTCGCTTTCTCTCGTATCCTTTACCCTTTATCACATCGTTTGACTTTACAGTCATCCTACTGTTTACACAGATGACAAAGGACTTACCAAGTTCCGCATCTTATAGATACGACGAGGTTAGGTGGGTTCTTTACTCCGGGCAAGATACGGGACGCGTCACAGCAGCATTATGAATCTGCTTTTCCTCTTGCCAATACCCAGGCAAATCTGTGCACTATCCTGAGCTAATCCTTACGAAGCTTACAAACCTTCACTAATGTTCACCATACTCATCTTCCCCTAGCAGTGTTCCGAGTCGTGCACTGACTCTCTGTTTCCGCATTTCCGCATGCAACCCACGAGCCCGTTACCAGGCACGCAGTTTTGGACGGGGACAGTTTTTGCGTCTAAACCAGTGGCGTGAGCCACACTATATAAAAGCGACTTCTTGTCGCACCATAATCAAAATTATAGGAATTTATTTGTATATAGTAAAAGCCATTTAAGACTTATCTTAAGTGGCTTTCACGGTATCTATGTTCTTTTTTATTTACTTATCAATGATGATAGTATTAGCGTTTTGATCCTCAAAACAAAGATTTACAGTTCTTTGTTTAGCTCTGGTTCTATGTATAGTTCCAGCTGGGATAAGCAATGTATCATTCGGTTTTAAAACAACTGTATCCTTGTCTTTAAAGTCAATTAACAGTTCCCCCTCTAAAACCATAAATAGCTCATCTGAATTAGAATGGTAATGCCATTTATATTCACCTGAAAATACAGCGATACGAAGGCAATGATTATTAATATTTGATACAGCAAAATTTACATGCCGATCTTTAATATCTTTTGTAATTTCCTGAAGATTTATCTTTTCTAACTCTAATTTCTCTACCATTACAATTCCCCTTTGGTCCTTATTAGTTAATTTTTATCTTTTATTCTACTACATGTCCTATTAACCAAAACAATGTTATCTGTAAATACAAAAGTTATAGACTTCAAATCTTTTTAGTTAATATCTTCTTTATAGATTGAATTACCCCCACATGTAAACCTTCATGATATAAAGTATGTAATAATATCTGTCCTGTATTATCAAATCCTAATAATACTGGATTAACAAGATTTTGATCTAATTCTTTACTAAAGTCTTTCATGATACGGTAGGGCTGCTTCTCTAAATGATCAATCAACTCACTTTTTGAAGGAACACAATCGTTCCAAGTAAATGGACTAGAACCATATGCAAAGTACTCTTTATAAAAGGGAGGAAGCTTTAAAGAATTCTTTATTCGTTCATACAGCCATATTTCTTGGTCTGCAAATATATGTCCAACATTCCAACGAATTGAGTTATTATGGCTTTCTGGAATAATATCCATAAAATCATCTGGTATCTCTTCAATTAGCTTAAGTGTTTGTTTTCTAATAAATAACATTTGATTAAATATTATTTTATCCTTCATGTCATCCCGTCACTTTCCTTTATTAGTAAATACCCATTATTTTACTGTATATGCATTTTTATTTTGGATATCATATACATTTCTAGTTAACATAATCACCATTATCGACACTTAAAAGAAGCTAGTATCTAAAAATTCCCTTTCAGAAATCACCTGAATCCCAGCCCTCTTAAATAAAGCAGCCGTAACTCCTTCGCCAGCTATCTTTGTATTAGAAAATTCGCCATTATAAATCATGTTACTACCACAAGAAGGACTATTTTCTTTTAATACAACATACTTAACATTAACCTCTTGGATAGTATTTAATGCTTTATGGGCTCCTTTTATATATAATTTTGTTACGTCCTTTCCAGACTTCTCTATTACCTTAGCATTTCCATCTAATACATCTTCCCCAGTACCACCTACAATTTCTGCCGGTTCACGTGGAGTTGAAAAACCTCCTAAAAGTTCAGGGCATATTAATAATGCTCTATCTTGCTCAACTAATCCCTTAATTTTCTCCACTAAACTATGTGATCCATTATATCTACATTCTATTCCTGCTAAACATGAACTTACTGCAATCAAAAAGACATCCCCTTAATTAAATACCTTTTTATACCATTCTATCATAATAATTCTTCAAGAAACTCTGTATATCGTATACATCCCTAGTTTACATAAACACTCTTCAAGGAACCAAGCAAAAAAATGAACCCATGCAGGACAAGGGTTCGGAGTAGGATGACTTTTATCGGATATGCAGCTTTTTATACATCTTTGACATACCAACGCTTTAGTAGGAGACGAACGAGAAAAAATGTATAAAAAGCGCATGTTTTATACATATGCAACATCCCATTATATATGGCTTTTTTTAGAAATAAATGTTAATATGTAAGGGATAGATTCCATAATGATGATGTTCAAAAAGCAACCTCTACTGACGACCAGAGGTTGCTTTTTATTTCGCTTACCTTTTGACTGGACAAATTATAAGCTAATACTATATTTTAGATATGTACATGTATATATTTCACTTTTATCAACTATTAAATGCAGCTATGAACAACCACACATGTAAGAAAAGCCCTCAATTAATTGAGGGCTTTTCTTGTATGTATCGTCACTAAGTGTAAATAGTTAAACAACTTATTTTTATGAAATACTTTACGACTTATTTAACGTAATGTGGCTCATAGGAAGAAATAATAATTTTTTTATATCTTTGATTTATTGCTAAAAAAATTCGATATTTAATTCCATATAGTGTAAAATTAAATGATTTCCAAAATATGTACAAAGGGATGGGGGAAACAAGTGGAATTAAGTAAACAACGTGTAAGATTAAGAATAATGAAAATAGAAGATGCAGAGGACTTATATAATATCGTGAAACAAAATCCAGATATTTGGACTTATATGCCTGTTAAAATGGATAGCTTATTAGATATGAAAAATATAATAAATGAGTGTCTACAAAAGAAAAAAACAGGGGAGATAGTTCCTTTTATCGTGGAAGATATTTGGAATAATAAGATTGTTGGTAGTACTAGACTATATGACATATCTTTATCTTCAAAAACTCTAGAAATGGGGTATACTTTCTTCTCACCTGATGCTCAACGCACAAGTATTAATACAGAAAGTAAGTTTTTATTATTACAACACGCTTTTGAAACATTAGGAGTGAAACGAGTACAAATCAAAACCGATTTACGGAATAAAACAGCTCAAAAAGCTATTGAACGACTAGGTGCAGTTAAAGAAGGAATATTGAGAAACGAACGCCTTTTATATAACGGCCTAGTTCGTGACGCAGTTGTCTATAGTATACTTGATAGAGAGTGGAATGTAGTAAAAGAAAAATTAGAATCTTATATAACTTATTCCCTTGCTCAAAATTAGGGGCTGTAAATATGTTTAACCAATGGTTAGGTAAACAGTTGAGTAACCCTAGAGGTATTTTGGCAAAATGGATAGGTTCTTATATGGAAAAGGGCAATAAAAAGGCTAATGGATGGACAGTTGAGCTTATAAATCCGTCGCCCGGCGATCGTATTCTCGAAATTGGAATGGGAACTGGTGTAACGTTGAATAGACTTTTAAACGAGTATGAAGATATTGAAAAGATATGTGGAATCGATATCTCTTTATCTATGGTGAACAAGGCTAAACAAGTAAATAGAGGCTTTATAGCAAGTCATAAAGCCGAGATTACTGAAGGAAACGTTGAACATATTCCTTTTTCTACAGGATATTTCACCAAAGTATATACTATTCATACAGTATACTTTTGGTCCGATTTAGTAAAAGGACTACAGGAAATTCAAAGAGTATTAAAGCCTGAAGGCGAAGTATTCATTACATTTACTTTAAGTGAGGAACTAGATAGAATGAGGCACACGAAAAAATTCCTTCATTATTCGCCTAATTATATTCAAAGTTTGTTAGAAGAAGAGGGCTTTAGACAAGTGAAAATAAGTGTCCAAAAACCGTTCTGTTGTATATCAGCAATAAAAGAATAAATACTCCCATTTTTACTTACTAAAATGTTGCCTACAGGCTTGAAATAGAAAAGGTGCACCTTAATTCAAATAAAAAGTAATCGTTTTCATATTCTTCTTTTTCAAAATGGTCTATTAGGTTATAATAAACATCTACAAAAATATTAAATGATATGTAAGCAACAAGCAATTACACCCTTAATATTTAGCAACAAGAAAACCCCTCAAACGTGTAAGGGGTTTTCTGTTGTTAAGCATTCTTTTTATAAGCTATATATCTTATAAAATTTAGTTACCATAATCACTGTTATAGAAACATGAACTTATTTATTACAGTCTCGATAGATTTACTTGCATACTTACGTATTAATTAATGAAAGTAAACTATAAAAAGCGTAAAAGAGGTAGTTATTATGAATAAATCTAATTCGATTTATGAAGAACTGAATAAGGTTAAAATAGACCTGAAGAATTACCTTATATCTGAGCTTACAACAGGAGAAAAAGAGAATTTAAAAAAATCAGTGTTAAAAGAATTTCGGCTTTAATTAACTAAAATTCAATTAAAAACAAGGAGGTTAAGCAAAATGCTTAGCCTCCTTGTTTTTGGTTGTCTTTAATCTAAAGAAATAAATAAAAACACTAATAATTATTAAACAATAAGTGATACTTTGGGCCATACCCACTATATCACTCCAACCCCTAGTACCATTTAAAAATAGTTGGAGCAGCAAACCTGCTGGTAACGTAACTAATACAACAGGTTTTTTGGTAAACAAAAACCCAACGATTCCGCCAACAATACCACCTATAACGGATGCGCCGTACCAAGTGATAAAGATGTACACCATGTCTTTTAAACTCCATACTACACCGTCTGGTAGATCGCTATAAAAATGACCAATTACAAAATACATGGTAATGGAACTGACAATATAAAGGCTTCCAAAACATGCGGCTTGTCTTGTGCGAGTTCCAAATACATACCCAACAACCATAGCCATTATAAACCAACCTGGTAAAGAATTAAGCATGATAGCTACATATGATACCATTAGTTCAGGAATGGTCATACTCGTTACGAGTGGCAAATGATCAGACATAACAGAGAAAGCTGCGACAATTCCCCCTACGACTACCGTAAAAATAATAAACTTTACCCAAACCTTCTTTTTATCCTTATCTGTCAAACGAATCCCTCCGATCCTCATTACTATAAATAAGACGTTTGGTAAAAAGAATTGTTTTACTTTTTAGGGAATTTTTAATCTATTTCGGATGTATATCATATACAGAGATAGTTTACATACACACTCTTTCCGGAACACACGTAGAAACGAGCCCTTGGTACTCAAGAGCTCGTTTACTTTACAAATTTATCGTTTATGCAACTTTTTATATACCCTTGATATAACTGCGTTTACTCGATACCTAAATGGGAGGAGGATATATAAAAATTGCATGTTATATATGTATGTTCGTACGTACGGTAAAATGTAGCCTATATGGAAGAGATGAGATATTGTTTACTTGCGGTTATATTTTAATACTTTATAGTTAGCATTTCTACTAGAAAGCTATCTCGCTTGCCAATGACGGGGTAGCTTTTTATATTTTCTACAATCTTTATTATGCTTTTAATCAAAAAAATCTTGGCTACAGGGTAATTAGAAGCTTCTTATACCGTTAGTCCATTTTTTTATTAAAACTTTAAGCCAAATGCCAAGTAACTTTGTCTAATAGGTATAAAAGGAAAAAGTAGAGAGGATGAATTTCAATTATTAGGATAGTTAAAAAAGCTCAAAAAGGTAACGATAAAGCCTTTTTGAAGCTTTTTCAGACATATGAACAAGATATTTATCGAATGGCTTATGTCTATGTCAAAAATAAGGACGATGCCTTAGATGTGGTTCAAGAGGTAGCATACCGTTCTTTTAAAAACATAGATACTTTAAAAAAGCCAGAATACTTTAAGACATGGTTAATCAAGATTACTATTAGGTGTGCAATCGATCATCTAAGAAAGAATAGCAAGGTCGTTCAATTACATCCAGAACATGAGGAAATTATCGGTTCAGATATTGAAGATATCCCCCTTACATTATCCCTTCATCAATTAGTGGAAGAATTAAATGAAGATGAAAAAAGTGTTGTTATTTTACGGTTTTACGAAGGCTATTCCTTTAGGGAAATAGCTGAGACGTTGACCATTCCTTTAGGCACGGCCAAATCTACTTTATATCGTGCTTTAGCTAAACTTCGTAAACAAGTGAAAGGCGTGGGTATTTATGAAGAATAAACTAAAACAAGAATTTGAACAAATTGAAATTCCAAAAGAATTACATATGAGAGCCAAACTCGGTGTAGAAAAGGCTAAATCAGAGCAACCCAGAAGAACGTTTAAAAAAGCAATTGTATTTCCGGCTGCCGCAGCTTTATTCCTTATAGGTTCCGCAGGTGTAGGCGCAGCGACATTTCCAACCTTCAACCACTTACTATCTCTTGTTAGTCCCGACATTGCCTTGTTTCTTCAACCTATTGAAACCACTAGTGAAGATAAAGGAATAAAAATGAAGGTTGTAGGTGCCATGAATGATGATGAAATGGCAGTTATTTATGTTACCATGCAAGATTTAACTGGTAACCGTATAGATAAAACGCTGGATCTTTATGATTACACATTAACTGACGGGCATATGTTTAATAGCCAAATTGTTGACTATGATAAAGGTACAAATACAGCCACATTACGAATTCAAGCAAACGGAGGCACAAACTTTAATCATAAAAAAATCAAATTACGAATAAGCTCTTTTCTTAGTAAAAAGTATAAGCATGAGGGAATCAAGATAGATACTGATCTGTCGGAGTTAAAGAATAAAAAGGTAGAGACAATTTCTCTTAGCACGGATAATACATCCGGTGGAGGTGGGGAAATTACTGACCAACTCGACACGGGAAAAAGTATAGAAATTTTAAAGCCTAATGGAATCATTCTTTCTCTGCCAAAAATAAAATTTATGCATGTATCAAATATGGGATTTGCGGATGGTAAACTTCACGTTCAAACAAAGTGGTCCGATGAAGATATAGATAGCCACGGAGATTTTTATTTAGTTGATCCTTCCGGAAAGAAAATAAATGCTTCTTCTAACATCTCTTATGGAGTAGATGAATCAGGGGAAACTGTTTACGGAAATAACTATGTAGAATATATTTTTGATGTAAATAATGAAGATCTTAGTAAGTTAAAGCTTATGGGAGACCTTGTATCTAATGGTAATTATACAAAAGGTGATTGGAGTACTACATTTAAATTGCATTCTGTAGAAAACGAAAAAAATCTGAGCTTTAATGAAGACTTTGGCAGTTGGAAAGCAACTAAAATGACCCTTTCATCACTAGGTGTGACGGTATTCGGAAAAGGCCAATTTAAAGATACTGATGATATGAAAGTGAGTGTAAAAATGAAAAATGGAAGCATTCAATCACTCAACTCATTACAAAACTTTAGTAACAATAAAAGTGTTAAAGCTAAATTTCTACCTTCTTCTCCTTTAGATTTATCGAAAATCAAAGCAATCAATGTAAATGGTGCAGTTATCAAAGTATCTAGATAAAAGAAAAAGCTAATTTTCTTAATCCTATGAGTAAGAAAATTAGCTTTTTTATTGTTCACTATTTCAGGGGCTACCTTAATATTAATTTACTAAGATTACAAGACACACCGTCCGTAAAAGTATACTTTTACGAACTTTTGATTTATATAGAAAATCTATCATTTTCACCATTCGTTTAAGTTTTGAAATAATATACGAACGTTCTCTAAAACACATAAAACTTTGCGAACGTTCTTGTTAGAAAAAAATGATGGATTCAAACCAAATCTTGATGCTGTTTTAGAACAAATAGCTTAAAAATAATAGGATTCCACATCAAAATTTTAATATAAGTTTTGAAAAAAATGGGACCAGCTTGAGATGAAAAATCATTGATTATAGTCACATCTAAAAAAATACACCTTATTTAATTAATAGTATCTTCTCTCATTATTTCTTTATATTGAAAGAGCTTTATTTACATACGGTGTTTTACACCCTTAATCATGTGGAAACCAATAAGTGCAAAAAAATAAATAGTTATCTATTGTTCTTCCCTCGCTTTTTGTATCCTGAACAATTTTCTGGGTAATGGTTGCTTCTTTGATCATATCTACCTTTTTTATAAGGATTTAACCCATCTAACACGTGAAAATGCGGACCTCTTCCATTTGCATTCCAGTACAGTAAAAAATCCGTAGATAAACCCACGGATTTTCTTACAACTCTTTTTCCAAGCAGTTAACTTGATTATGATGCAGCGGCTTAGTGGCGTACTGGGTAAAACCAAGGCGTTCCCAAAACAGCTTGGCTCTAGGATTTTGAGACAGAACCCCAAGACGTAGAACGGAAATTCCCTCTTCTTTTAGCTTGTCTTCAAACGCTAGATACGCCTGCGTTCCGAAACTGAAATTGTGATAGGCGCTATGAATAATAAAAGCTCCAATCCACGGATGATCATCGTTAGGATTTTGCTTCATGTAATCAATAACCCCTACGTATGTATCGTCGGCTTTTATAAAATAACTGTCTGTTTTTTCGTTCATGTATTCTTTAAAAAGCTCTTCTTCACTTCGCTCTTTCTTACCGTTTTCTAACACGTTATAAGCTTCGTTTGAATTGATAATCTCTGACACAATATACATCGTGTCAGCTGTAACGGGTTCAAATGAGATCATATGTCTTCCCTTCTTTCTCTGTAAAGTAGCTGTATATCGTTGCTTTGTCAATTTTACCATTTTTCATTCGCGGAAAGGACTTTAAAACTCTCCATACGCGCGGGATTTTATAAAGGGATACTCGTTTTGTCAGCGCTTGTCTTACATCAGAAAGAGAAATGTTCTCTAAGACAATTGCTGCACCTACTACTTCTGAACGTTCAGCATCTGCTACGCTAAAAACAGCTGCTTCGCTAACGCCCGGTATTTGTAGTAGCAGCTCTTCAATTTCTTCAGCATATACTAAGCTTCCGCTGCTTTTAATCACATTTTTATCTCTTCCTACGATGGTAATGCTTCCGTCTGGAAGCTGAACCGCAATATCATGCGATGTAACATATCCATTAAAAAATGAGCGGTTCGTTTCTTCGCTGTCATTAACAAACCCTTCGAATGCTTGAGTTGTTTTCACAAACAGTATTCCTTTGTCTCCTTTTTCTACTTCTTTTCCACGCTTATTCAGGATTAAAACGTCTACACTGTCAACAGGATAGCCTACTGTATGAGGCAGCGTTTCAGCGGTATCTGGTGAAAGTACCGTAACAAATCCCATTTCAGAAGATCCGTAATATTCATAAAGAGAGGAGTTAGGAAACGCTTGTGAAAATTTCTTTCGAACGGAAGGCGATAATTTATTTCCTACTGAAATCACGGTTTTTGGCAAAAGTCGTTTTTCTTTTGGTCTGCTTTGTATGTACCGAAGCAAAGGAGAAATTAACGCGGGTGTAATAGACATACAGCTAGCTTCCTTGTTAAAAACAGCAGAAGGTGTAAACGCTTCTAGCATGATAGCGTGCATGCCGCTGCAAAGCGCATGCAAAACCGGATAAAGCTGCGCGGAATACGAAATATGTAAGGGGATAAGTACTTTTTCATGTTTCTGTAAAGAAAATACGTCCGACCATTCTTGAAATGATGAAGACCAAGAATGATGCGATTTTACAAATCCTTTCGGTCTCCCTGTTGATCCAGAGGTAAATCCAAATAAAAATAGATCGGACAGTGCATTCACTTGCCGTATAGGCAGGATTGGTTTTTCTTTTGTTATGTTAGTTAGAGAAGATGTTTTCCATAGCCAATTCGGGGATTGAATAGAAAAATAGGTATCTACTTCAGCATCTGTTAGCTCATTATGTAAAAGCATCACAATTCCACCCGCTTTTAAAATCGCTAAAAATGACACAACAGCTTCTGCATTGTTTGGCATACTTAACGCAACGAGCTCTCCTTTTTCCATCCCTTTTTCTTTCAGCTGATTTTCGGCTTTGCATACATGATCCCACATTTGACCGTAGCTTAGTTTATTAACAGAATCCGATAGTGCGAGTCTGTCCGGCGTTTGTTGACACTGATTAAAAACTAGTTCTTCAATTCGATTCATTACTCCGTAAGCTCCTTTTTATTTTACTTTTAGTGTACCGTAAATACGGGTTTGAGAAAAGAAAAATGTAAACTTTAATAAAAATTAAGTTGACTAATTTAAGTTTAATAAGATACGATAGTCATGTTTTATCCTACATAGCGGAGGTTTACGATGAAAACAAAAGATATGACGTACGTTGCTTTATTCACAGCTATAATGGGAGCTCTAGGACTCGTCCCTCCTATTTTTTTATCTTTTACACCTGTTCCAATTACTCTTCAGCCTATGGGTGTTATGCTGTCGGGAGGAATTCTTGGCGCTAGATTAGGAGCTTTAAGTCAATTTCTTTTTTTATGTTTGCTAGCAGCTGGCGTTCCTTTACTTGCTGGAGGGCGCGGAGGAATTGGCGTATTTTTGAGTCCGAGTGCTGGGTATATCATTGGCTATGTGTTTGCAGCTTTCTTTATTGGCTGGACGCTGTCACGATTAAAAAATGTAACGGTTGCAAAAGCATTTGCCGTAAATGTGTTATTTGGGATTGGGTTGGTATATGCATGCGGCATTCCTGTACAGGCACTACAGCTTCACATTCCATTTCTAAAATCTTTTCAGCTAAGCTTCGTTTACCTTCCAGGTGACTGTATAAAAGCAGTGGTCGCGGCTTATCTAATTACAAAAGTTCGAAAAGCAGTAGCGGTACCTGGCCGTTCTAACACGGCTTCTATGTAAGGAAGTGATGACTTATCTATCAAGCAGCAATTGTAAAAGCGAAGCGTACGGTCATTGGAAAAGAAAATGGTCTACTGAAAGATTTTCATGTTCAAGAGCTAACGGCTCCTTTATTAAAACATCTTAGCGCTGGAATTGAATATGAAATCGATGACATTATTTTAGGGAATGTTGTAGGTCCAGGAGGAAACGTAGCTAGGCTATCCGCTTTAGAAGCAGACCTCCTTTTTTCTATCCCGGGAATGACCATTGATCGTCAGTGCGGAGCTGGCTTAGAGGCCATTCGAATGGCCAGCTATTTGATAAAAGCAGGCGCTGGAACGTGTTATTTAGCTGGAGGCGTTGAAAGTACAAGTACTTCTCCTTTTGAAAAAAGAGCACGTTTTTCTCCTGATAAAATTGGTGACCCTGACATGGGGATCGCAGCAGAAAACGTAGCTCAGCGATACAATATATCTAAAGATCAGCAGGACAGATATGCTCTTTTAAGTCATGAAAGAAGCTGGGAGGCTTTTGAAAAAAGGTTGTTTCAAGAAGAAACGCTTCCTCTTCCAAACGTGATGCACGATGAAGCATTTATGAAAAAACGAAACCTAACAAAGCTGCTGCAAAAAGCCAGCCCCGTCTTTTTAAAAAAAGAAGGCACCGTCACTGCAGCCAACAGCTGTGGAATTAACGACGGAGCCTGCATTGCGCTTGTGATGGAAGAGCAAAAAGCACGCGCTTTAGGCTTTCAGCCCGTTTTACGTTTTATTGACGCTGATATTTCAGGAGTGTCACCTCTTTACCCTGCTATTGCACCCATTTCTGCGATTAAAAATATCTTGAACCGAAATTCTCTTACGGTAGATGATATTGACTTATTTGAAATCAATGAAGCATTTGCTGTTAAAGTTGTCGCTTGCATGCAAGAACTGGGAATATCAGAAGAGAAAGTGAATATTCGCGGAGGAGCATTGACCCTAGGACACCCTTACGGAGCATCGGGAGCTATTTTAGCTACGCGTCTTTTTTATGAAAGCAAGCGCCGTGACGTGCGATATGTCATAGCGGCTTTAGGAAGCGGAGGCGGAATAGGAACAGCGGTATTATTTGAAGTAATCAAATAATACCGCTGTTTTTATCCTTTTCTTATCACGTTGTGTTGTATTAAATATTGCTCAATATCTTCAAATGTCTCGACTGGAACAAATGAAACGTTTTGTTCGCGCAGTAAATCTTGCAAAGAATCTTTTGCAAATGTGACGTCTGCATATTTTGCCGGATGCGAATCCGGCTCGCTGTCTCCAGCAAAATAAATCGTTTCGTAGGATTCCTTTAGTTCTTGAATAACAGCCGATTTATCAATGCCGTAGCGTTCTGAATGCCATTTGTGAGCAGGGTCTAAACGCAAGTGAACGTTGTTTTGATGGAAATATCCTTCATTTGAATAAACTTCCACTTTTTCAACACCGTATTTATCTAAAATCGGTTTAATATAGTACGTTGTTCCAGCGCTTAAAATATAAAAATCCCCGCCGTTTTTCTGAACAGCTTTAATAAAAGCGGGCACGTATTCATCAATTGGAATATTCGCTACTTCTTCTAAAATTTTCGGTTCTTCTTGGTGAATGGATTGAAAAACAGTAGATAAAAAATCAATATCTTTCATTTCTCCTGCTTTCCATCGGGGGAAAAGTTCTTCACCTTCTGGAAAATACTTTTCAATCACAATCCAATAAAAATCTTTTTTTGAAATTGTTCCATCAAAATCTGATACAAACGCCCATTTTTTCATTCCACACACACCCTTTGCTACATACTAAGCAGTTCTCGAAGTTCTTCTTCTGTCAAACTAGAAAGCATTGTTTCTCCCGGCTGAATAACCTGTTCGATGAGTTCTTTTTTCTTTTGCTGCAAGCCGTAAATTTTTTCTTCGATGGTTCCTTGAGAAATAAGTTTGATGACCTGCACCACATTTTTTTGTCCAATGCGGTGTGCACGGCCTGCCGCTTGTTCTTCAATCGCTGGGTTCCACCATAAGTCATATAAAATAACCGTATCGGCTCCCGTTAAATTTAAGCCTGTGCCTCCGGCTTTTAATGAAATTAAGAAAATGTCTTGTTCTCCATTATTAAACCGATCCGCCATTTCCACTCGTTCTTTTGATGGCGTTTGACCGTCTAAATAAAAGTATGAGAGATTTTCTTTTTGGAGCTCTTCTCGAATAATGTGAAGCATGCTTGTAAACTGAGAGAAGATTAACAAACGTTTTCCATTGGCAACCGCATTTCTTGTAATTTCAAGCAGCTGCTCTAATTTGCTTGAATCCCCTTCATAATTTTCAACGAATAAAGACGGATGACAGCAAATCTGGCGAAGTCTTGTTAATCCTGCCAAGATCTTCATTCGGTTTTTATTAAAATCTTCACCGGCTAAAGATGATTTTAACTGTTCTAAATACCCTACATATAATTCTTTTTGTTCTTTAGTCAGCTCAGATAAATGAGTTGTTTCAATTTTATCAGGCAGTTCTTTTAACACATCCTTTTTTACTCGTCGCAGTAAAAATGGTCTTACAATTCGACTGACCTGCTCCGATGACATGTTTTTAAACTGGCGAAGCCCTGGAAATAAGCCAGGAAGAATGGTCTGAAAAATTGACCAAAGCTCATCAAGTGAGTTTTCAATAGGTGTACCGCTCAGCGCAAAACGTTTTTTAGCTGAAATAGTCCTAACAGCTACTGCTGTTTTCGTTGTATGATTTTTAATACTTTGAGCCTCATCTAGAATTAAAGCATGAAAATGAAGATGCTGATACAAATCGATATCTTGACGCAGCGTTGGGTAAGATGTAATCCATACGTCAGCTGTGCGTTTTAGCTTCTCCTCACGCTCGCTCGGCGTTCCTGTAATGGTTTGAACCGTTAAATTCGGTGCAAATTTCTCCAATTCGTTGCGCCAGTTATAAATCAAGGAAGCCGGCACAACAATTAAAAAAGCACTGCTATCTTCATCAAGCTCTTTTTCAGATAGGATATAGGCAATGCTTTGAAGCGTTTTTCCAAGCCCCATATCATCAGCCAGCACGCCTCCTAAAGAGTAGTGAGCCAGAGATTTAAACCACTTAAACCCATTGTACTGATAATCACGCAGTGATGCCTGCAAGGATTCCGGTACTTCCCAATCCATTTCCTCTGGAGATTTAAGCTGTGTAAGTAATCTTTTAAATGCTGAGCCGAACTTAGCCGCTGATTTATCACCCGCACTCATAATCTCTTCTACTTGCATTCCTCTGTATAAAGGTACTTGCAATGAGTTATCCTTTAAGTCTTTCTCGGTTACGTTTAGCTCACGAAACAGATTTTGAATATGCTCAAAGTCTTCGTTTTCAAGAGGAATAAACGCACCGTTATCTAGACGATGATAGCTTTTCTTTTCTAAAACAGATTTTAAAACATCTTGAACGGTCTGATGATTAATGTCTCCTAAATCAAAATTAATTTCTAATAATCCATTGCTGTTTTTGATATCAACCGTTGTTACTGGCGCAGAAAAATCCGTATAAGCATAATCTTTCATCTCATCCGTAATATACACATCCGCTATTTCATCAAGCTTTGGAACAATATGAAACAAAAATTCATATAAAGATGATTCATCTTGATTTAAATACAGCTGGTTTTTATAGATGTTTAAAGGAGCTGTTTCAATTAAATCCATCACGCGGTCTTCTTTTTCTAAATCGCGTATTAAGATTTTATCGTACTTTTCAGGTTGAGATAAAAATGGATTAATTGAAATCTCTCCGTAGTGGTACCGAAGCGTCACAAACAGCTGTTCATCTTCCCCGTCAATAAATACTTTTGCTTTTAGTTCAGGCGCAATAATCTGGTGGGATACTTCTTTTGCGATATCCACTTTTCCCACTTTTTTTAGTCCTGGAACGACGTGTGATAAAAAATTGCCCATCTGCTCTTCTGCTATAGGTACGACTGGCTTCAAAGGCGCCGTTTTTCGAAGCCCTTCAAGAAGCATACGCTGATCTTGAGATAGCTCATAAAACGTCCCGTTTAAAAATAGCCACCCGTATCGATCAAAAAACGAAGCTCGATGAAGCTCCGTAAAGTCTAGTTCAAATCCAGCTGCCGGGTGCTTATTTAACTGAAACGAAAAAGGAGCTGAGCTTTCAGCAAAGATAATATTTTCATATGAGTACTCTTCATGAATAAATGTAAAGTTCCGATCTTTGAGCAATTGAAATAACTCTTTGGCTATGATGGAAGGAATGATTAGTTCTCTGTTATTTGCAGACGAACGATACATAGAATAAGAATTTTTATAAAATGATTCATTTGTCATAATATCCATCAGCAGCTCAATGATTTTTCTATCTTCTTCTATAAAAAAATGTTCCGCCGGGTCATATTCGAAGCGCTTGGTAAATTCGTGAGTTTGGAATTCTTTAACGCCTGTTAAAAATTCTTGAATGTTTTTTACTACATACGTCCGGTCGACGCCCACTTTCATTTCAAGCGCTACGTACATTCCTTCTGAACGTAAAAATTCTTCTGAGTAAGACTTGCAAATAAATTCTACTTTCAACGGATCTTTATCGGCATATTTTCTGTGGTCGCTTATGGTTTGCTGATAGCTTGAAAATAAGTCGATAAAGTGATTTACATTCTCGTATTCTTTGCTTTGGCGAAAAGGCTTCGTTTTAATTGGCTGCGGCTTTGCTCGCTCATCGCAAATGGTTAATAAAACAGCTACTTCGTGTTTGCATTCTGAAAACTCGTGATAAGCAGGACAATCGCAGAATGAATAAAAAGAATTTCCTTTTTGTTCAACCATTACCGTATACATTTCCGCACCTCGAACGGATGCTGTCCACGTAGTGGTCTGTTCATTGTATTCCAAATCAAGCACACGTCCCTGCTTGTAATACGTGTGCCCTCTATAGTACGTTCTGCTTGAGTACGAATCTTTTAATTGTTCTTTGTTTAATGTTTTATTTATCATCGCTTCACAATCTTCCAATCGCATAACAGTCAATGCTGTTTCTGTTTAATTTCTATTCAGAACAAATAATGTTCAACGTCATAAACGTTGAACATTATTTGTCAATTCCTCTATTATAACATGCAACAGACATTATAAAACACTCTTAAGCAATGCAGACTGTTTTCGATGTTTTCTTTTGTAAAGTATCCAGCCCGCTCCAGCCGATGATAATAAAAGCAGGCTAAGTCCTAAAAAAGCCAGTCCTATCCGATCGTTAGCCGTAACGTACGTAAAGAAGAAAATCAGTGAAATTCGAATACCTAACGTGATAAAGCGAAAAAAGCTGTCGACTCTTCCCACGATGATATTCGGTATTTTCTGCATCATAAACGTATTTCGAGCTACTCTCGTACCTGCATTTGCAAAAGCAAGAAGAAACACAATAAAAAAATAAACCGGCAGAAGCTTCATAAAGAAGATGATAGATATTCCGAATGTAAAAAGGCTTATATTAAGCATAATCGCTAGCTCTGTGCCTGTTCTTTTCATAATAGATACGATAAATATCCCTGCTGTTAACGCCCCGAAACCATATACAGCACTTTCAATCCCATATGCTGCTGGACTTGCGTTTAATTCTTGAGTCAGATAAATAGGAAATAAATAGTTCGTCATCATCACAGCGATGAAAGGCATAAAAGAAAGCAGTAAAAAAATAGAGACCGAGCGATTTTCTTTTATAAATGTTAAACCTTCTTTCATAGCAGTGTGTTTCTTGTCGCTTCGTTCCCTGCTTTGTTTATATGGAATACTCAACAGACAAAGGAATGCAGCTATATACGTAGCTGCATCTATTGTTAAAATCCATTGAAGCGACCAACGAGTAATGACTAGACTGGCCACAGCGCCTGCAAGCATACTCGATAGCTGCCCTTGTATTTCCATGATACTGTTTAATGATTGAAACGCATCTTTTGAAAAAACTTCTTGATTTAAAGCGAAAATCGTTGGATAAAAAAACGTGTAGTAAAGGTTTCCGGTTCCGTACAAAATGACGTAGTGAATCGTTGAATAGTCTGTAACAAAACCGACGATTACAAATAACATGACCGTGATAAAACCTATCAATTCTACGGTTAACAGCAGTTTCTTTCGGGACATTCGATCAATAAGAACGCCGATATACGGGGTAGCCACAAAGCTCATCACCGTCATAATCAGCATAATCGTGCCAAATAGTCTATTTCCATCTGGAGATGCAACTAACAGTAAAGGAATGGCAAGCATCGTAATACCGGAACCGATCGATGATAAAACATTAGCAGCTACTACGGCTTGAAAGCGCCGGTCTTTGTAAAGCGCCTTCATCAAACATTTTGCTTAGCTTCTAAAATTTGCTTAGACACTTGTGTATACAGAGTCAGCTCATTAACTAATTCATGAATTCCGTCAGCTGCGTTTTTTCGTAAAGTCCCTTTTTCCACGATGTCTGCAGGATCTAATACCAGCTGCTTAGATAGAACATTCGCGTACAAAGCGCGTGTAACGGTTCTAAGGTTATTTAAAGCGTTAATGCCTCCTTTTCCTCCTCCTGATACTGCTAAAAGTGCTACGGGCTTATGCGCAAAATACGCACTGTTTAAGAAGTCCAACGCGTTTTTTAATGCTCCGCTCATAGCTCCGTGGTACTCGGGTGTCGCAAGTAAAATACCGTCTGCTTTTTCTATTTTTTCAATCAGCTCTTGTACTTCTTCTGTTTCATACTGATGAGGTACACCTGTGAATATAGGAAGTGATAATTGGCTTAAATCTAAAAAAGAACTTTGATAACTGTTGTGAAGCTCTCTCGTCACTTGTGTTGTTCGACCTGTTTCTCTAGGACTTCCATTGATAATAAGTATGTTCATGCTTATCTACTCCTCTGTCGTTTGGTTATATGTATAGTATAGGAATGATTGAACTTTTTTTCGTCATGCTATTGATAGAAAGAAAGCTACCAATATAGACGGAGAAGCACAGAGAAAAACCTACAACTAAAGTCGTAGGTTAGGAAAAGCCGTGCTGCACAGCATATAGAGCAGCTTGCGTGCGGTCTTGAACACCGAGCTTCGATAAAATATTAGATACATGTGTTTTTACTGTTTTTTCTGTAATATGTAAGGACGCACCGATTTCTTTGTTGCTTTTACCTTTTGCAATTTCTTTTAATACGTCTTTTTCTCGTTTCGTTAAGTGCTCAATAAAATTGACTTTCTTTTCGCTGCTTTTGGTTAACCGTGTTAGCAAGTGTGAGGTGACTTTTGGATGAAGCTGATTTTCTCCGTTCATTAGCTTTTGAATAGCGGCTACAAGTTCATCTGGGTCACTTTCTTTTAGCTGATAGCCTGAAGCTCCAGCTTCTAGTGCCGGTATCACATGGTCTTGATCCGAAAAGCTTGTTAAAATCATAACTTGTATATGCGGTGCTTGTTTTTTTAATTCTTTTGTTGCTTCGATTCCGTCGAGAACCGGCATCGATAAATCCATTAAAACAATATGGGGATCTAGGGATGTCGCTAACTTTAAAGCTTCCTCTCCGTTAGAAGCTTCTCCTACAATTTCTAAGTCTGGCTGTGTCTGTAAGAAAAAGACAAGTCCTTTTCGGACAACGTGGTGATCATCTGCGATTAGAATCTTTATTTTCATATGCGCTCCTTTCTGTTATGAAAGAGGAATAGATACTTCCACAACCGTTCCATTTCCTATGCTGCTTGTAACAGATAGATTGCCATTTAATCTGTTTATTCGCTCCTGCATGGTTTTTAACCCAAGCGTCGGCAATTCTGCTGAAGCGCTATATATAAATCCATTGCCGCTATCTTGAATTTTCATAATTACTTGTTCTTTGCTTATATTTACGTTTAAATGTACCTCTGCCGTACCCGCATGCTTTCGGCAATTATTAAAAGCTTCTTGCCCGACTCTCCACAGTGTTTCTTCAATCACAGCAGGCAAAACAGACACTCCTTTAATTTGTTCTTTTACGTTAAGCCCTAGCATTTGACCATAGCTTTTTAACGCACTGACAATGCCGTTTTCTAATCCTTGAGGACGAAGCTGCCAAATTAATGCTTTCATTTCTACTTGAGCATGCTGAGCGGTTTCTTGGATTAAGGAAAAAGTCTCTTTTAACTGCACATCTGTCGCTAAGCTGCTTCCGGCTTTGGCTGTGACATTAATCGAAAATAACAGCTGATTAACAGAATCGTGAAGATCTTTGGCCAGTCTGTTTCTTTCTTCAATAAGTTTTACTTCCTGCTGAGATTGAGTCAGCTTAATCCGCTTGATAGCCGTGCCAATTTGAAGAGCGACAGATCCTAATAAATCAAGCTCTCGCTGTTCAAAATGAATTTTATGAGGGGCAGCTACATTTAATAATCCAAAGCGCTCATCCCCTGCTTGTAAAGGAACCGTTGCGTGATGAGTAATGTCGTGTGTATCTCCCCACTCATGAATGACGGAATCTTCAAGTCTCTTGCACTCCATAATATTAGACGCTTTTTGAAGCCGGCCATCCATATAGCGATCAACACACCAGCAGCTTCCGTTACACATAGGCTGAGCGGTTTTATTTAATAAAGCCGGCGGCAAATGCTGAGCGGCAATCATCTCATGTTTTCCATTTTCGTCAATAAAAAAGATCCAGCCTGTTTGTAAATCTGTTATTTGCAGCAGTTTTAAAAGAGCATCGTGAAGCATTGTATGTAAATTAGTGCCTTCATTTAAAATCTCGGCAATGTCTTTTAAAATCTTAAGCTCTGAAATATGATCTTTTTCCATAGCCTCTCTCCTATATGATGTATTTTCCATTTTTTATTTTATCACAATTACAGACGATTCCGGCTCATAGGATGTTATTTTTAAGGTGTTTCCGCTTAGGTATGTAAGAGTTTTTGACATCAATAATAAAAATTTCAAAAAGTATGTCAGGTAGTTTAACAATTAGCTAGAGTCTTTACGTAAAACGAACTATACTACAGATAATTCACGTAAGAAAAGAAAAAACGAAAGGAAATGAGAAGAAAAAAATATTAAAATTAATACATTGAAAACGCTTCCAAATATGAAGGCATAGTGCTATTATATAATTATTAACAGAATAGGGATGTGAGAAAGATGAATAAATTATTTTTAGAAGAGTTACGATACATTATCTTGTGTGAAGTGCCTATGACAAAGTACCGAGTAGAGCAGCTGCAAGACAAATTTGATCAAAGCCCATACTTAATTAATGAACTTTATCAACTCCTATTCGAAAAGCGTCACATTTTAGCTTTTGTTGATGATATTGAATCATCCCTGTATGACTATATTGTGAATAAAGAAATGATGGATGCTAAAACGTATTATGGAGCTATTACACATGTAGCAAATCTTTTCGGCGAAACGCCTACATATATAAAATGCAAAATAAAAAAATACAGAGAGTCTTCGATTTCAAGTATCAGTGCCTAAAAGTTGCGCACAGCTGATTCAAATAAAAAGCAAAAAAGAAATCCTAGCACAAGGGTTTCTTTTTTGTACCACTAACATATAGGGAGGAAAATAAGATGAAGACATTTTTTATCACGAATCGCTATTCGTTTCTTGAAACGCAAGTAAATGAATACATGCAATCTTTACTGGTGAAAACGCCTGAACAAGTTATTTTATATTTCGAAAGACAAATTCGAAAGTATAAAGTATATTTACAGAAAAAACATCATTATCCAGAGTGTATGGTTCAATCTATCCACCGTTTAATTGAAGAATATTCATTAAGTATCATTAAAGTGAAAAAATATATTAGCTACCAAAACAAGCTGATGAATAAACAGCTATTAGAGCCGCAGTAAAACGAATCATTTTTTATGGTTCGTTTTACTGCGGCTCTGCCGTTTTATTCCTCATATTTTAGCAGTAAATGCAGAACAGCGGGATGATCTTCAAGATTTTTGTATGAGTGTACATGACTTCCTTCAAATTTTATAGAGTCAAATTGTTTTAGTTCGTATAGCTCTTCTTCTATTTTCATTTCAATTCTGCCTTCCATTACCGTTGCTACTTCAATTAATCCTTTATGATGAGGTTCGGGATAGTATGTAGCGAGAGGAGAAAGAAAGGCTCGGTACATTTCAATAGTTGAATCTATTTGATTTTGAAACATAAACTCAATTTTCCAAGCTTCATCTGGTCCTTTGAGAGAAAACCCCTCTCCGCACTTAGATAGAGATACTGAGGGTTCTACTGACACTAATTTGGTTAAAGGAATATTTAAACCTGTGGTTATTTTCCACATCACCCCTAAAGTAGGATTGGTCTCTCCTCTTTCAATTTTTCCTAATGTGAGTTTGCTGACTCCTGTCTTTTCAGCCAGTTCATCCAGCGTCAAATGATTTTGCACCCTGATTTTTCGTAATTCACTGCCTACTTTTTTAATCATCTCTTCTGTATGCATTTCTTCCTTCCTTTCTTATGTATATTATGATAAACTTTTTTAGGTAATTAACATATTATAATATATTTAATAAGGAGGGTAAACAATGAAAGCAATAATATGGGGACTATTATCTTCTATGTTCTTTTCCGCTACGTTTATTGTCAACCGAGCAATGAATGTATCTGGAACGAGTTGGGCATGGACTGCATCCCTCCGCTTTTTATTCGCTATTCCTATTTTACTCATTTTAGTGCTGATGCAAAAGAAATTTACGCCTCTGTGGAAGGAAATGAAAAAACATCCGTGGGCTTGGCTTGGCTGGGGTACACTTGCAGGAGTAGGCTTTTATTCTCTCTTAAGTTTTTCCTCACTTTTCGGACCATCATGGCTAGTGGCGGGAACGTGGCAAGTGACCATTCTAGCAGGAGCTCTTCTTTCTCCGTTGTTTTTTATAAAAGTTCAAACTGCAGAAGGATATAAAAAAGTAAGAGGGAAAATTCCGCTAAAAACGCTTAGTGTTTCAGCGTTTATTTTAGTAGGCGTGATTCTTATGCAGGTAAAAGAAGCAGAAAATATTACGGCTATGCAGTTTATTCTAGGGTTTCTACCTGTTGTTGTCGCTGCATTTTTATATCCGCTTGGAAACCGAAAAATGATGGAAATATGCAGCGGAAAGCTCGATACGTTCCAACGTGTATTGGGAATGGCGTTAGGAAGCATTCCGCTAAGCATTATTTATGCAATATACGGCTTCTTTGCTACAGGTATTCCGAGTGCTCCTCAATTTTCTCAAGCCTTCATCTTGGCAATGAGTTCAGGTGTAATTGCTACGATGACGTTCTTTTACGCAACAGACTTGGCAAAAGAAAATTTAGGTTTGCTTGGAGCGGTCGAAGCAACTCAATCGGGCAGCATGATTTTTACCGTTCTTGGCGAAGTGTTTTTATTAAATGGCCGTATGCCAACAGGGATCGCGTTAGCTGGTATGACGATAATTGTAATCGGAATGATCATAAATAGTATGTTAAACAAAAAAACAAAACTATCTCAGACCGCGTCGTCACCCACTCTATCAAAATAAGAAAAGAAGAGATGAAAGTCTGTAAACAGATTTTCATCTCTTCTTTTTAGTATTCGAGGTGATTGTTCCAATAGCGACTCCAAAGCATAGGGAATCGCATCTGTAAACCGTCCTCATCATCTTCATCCCAATCAAGATCCAAATCTTGCTCATCGTACCACATTGGGTCAAACTGGTCATATTTATCATAATAATAGTCGTTATCTAAACCTGTCTTTTCTTCGTAAGCTTCGCACGCTACAGCAAGTAATTCTTCTAATTGAGGAGCATAGCCTTCTGCTTCTAGTGGTTGAAGAACAGAAATCATGGTCTCAGGAGATTCAATTGCTTTATAATATATGTCTTTTCCTTGATATAAAAGCCAGGCTCTAAAATAATCAAAACAATCATCTGAACAACCGCCCATTACAATATAAGCTGCTGCCCACAAGGAAGAATTATAGGATTGATCAAAATGCTGATTTAATAGCTGATCAAAGCGGAAAATGTCTTTTTCAGAACGCTTTGCTAGCGTTGAGCGGAGCCATTCCATTTGCTCGTCGACATCTAATTTTGTCTTCGCCTTTTTTATCAGTTCCCAAAAGAGAGCCTCTGACATCGTACTGTTTTTCATTACTTGCATTGAACAAGTTAAAGGCTTATATCCTTTCTTCAATTTTGCACGAATCAGCTTTTCAGCTTCCGCTTCACAAGCTTCTGCGGAAGCAAACTCTTTCACTTGCATGCGACCGGCTGTATCAACTTTTCCAAAGTGAATGATTAACTTGCTGTCTCTTCTTTCAACTTTCCAAAATTTATTCGATTGCTCATCTTTATACACTAAGGTTATTTGCATGATACATTCCCCTTTTTCATCCTACTACTATTGTGAATATTTCTCTTTTTACAAGTTATGTAGAGCCATGGCGCTTCATAATCCCTTTTCTTTGCTTTTTTAACATGTTTCAGTTGATTTTACTATTGCTGAGGTTGTTTAAACAGTGAGCAATGACTACAAATTTGTGTAATATGTTCATTAGTTGTTTTTTTGTTGCATTTACAACATTTTGTTTTTCCTTTATACTCTTTTATATCAGATATCTTTATTATACAAAAAAGAATCATAAATTCGCAGCAAAGGAAGGATTTTCGATGAAAATTAAGCAAGTTACAACAAAAGAGCAGCTTGAAGAAGTATTTCATATACGTAAAACAGTCTTTGTTGAAGAACAAGGCGTCCCATTAAAAGATGAATTTGATGAACATGAGCAAACGGCAAAACATATGTTGATTTACTATAACAATGAACCGGCAGCTTCTGGTAGATTCCGCATAGTAGACGATTACGCCAAAATAGAGCGGATATGCGTATTAAAGGAATTTAGAAAATACGGGCTCGGAAAAGAAGTGGTGGCCAGCTTAGAAGAAGTAGCGAAAAAAGAAGGATTAACTCAAGCTAAGCTTCACGGTCAAGTTCAGGCCGAACCTTTTTACCATAAATTAGGCTATAAGACTGTTTCAGATGTCTTTATGGAAGACGGTATCCCACACGTTATCATGAAAAAAGAATTTTCGTGTTAAAAATGCTTCTTTGCACAGTTACTTTAGTAAAGAAAAAGGCTCTCTGCTGAGAGCCTTTTTTTGCTATTAGATTTTCATAATTCCGCCCGTGCTTGCAGAAGTTACAAGTTTAGAATATCTTGCAAGATAGCCTTTTTTCACTTTTGGCTCAAAGCCTTTCCAGTTTGCTTTTCGTTCTGCCCAAACATCTGGAGAAACTTGAACATTCATCGAACGATCTTCAATGTCAATCACGATGTGATCGCCGTCTTCGACAAATGCTAGCGGTCCGCCTTCAGCAGCTTCTGGAGACGCGTGGCCGATTGATAATCCACGTGAAGCGCCAGAGAAGCGTCCGTCTGTTAATAGTGCTACTTTTGCGCCTAGTCCCATTCCCATAATTTGAGAAGTTGGAGCTAGCATTTCAGGCATTCCCGGTCCGCCTTTTGGTCCTTCATAACGAATGACTACGACATGTCCTTCTTTTACTTTTCCGTTAGCAATACCGTGCAGCGCCTCATCTTGAGACTCAAATACAATTGCTGGTCCTTCGTGGCGAGTAATGCCGTCTTGAACACCGCCTGTTTTAATGATTGCGCCGTCTGGAGCTAAGTTACCAAACAATACAGCAAGTCCGCCTTTTTCAGTGAACGGCTTATCGATTGGATGGATAACGTTATAGTCTTTTACATCGCATCCGGCAATGTTTTCACCTAGCGTTTTTCCAGTAACTGTCATCGCATCTAAATGAAGAGCCCCTTCTTTTTTAGATAGCTCGTTTAAAGCGGCTGATACGCCTCCTGCTTCGTGTAAGTCTTCAATAAATACATCAGAAGCCGGAGCCAGTTTTGCCAAGTGAGGCACGCGTTCTGCTACTTCATTAATACGCTCTAATGGGTACTCAATTTCAGCTTCATTCGCAAGAGCTAGCGTATGAAGAACTGTATTTGTAGAACCGCCTAACGCCATGTCCAAAGCAAACGCGTTGTCGATTGCTTTTTCTGTTACGATATCACGTGGTTTTAAATCTAATTTAATTAATTCCATAAGCTGTTTAGCTGATTTCTTAACGAATTCTCTACGTTCAGGAGCAACTGCTAAGATTGTACCATTTCCAGGTAAAGCAAGTCCTAACGCTTCAGCTAAGCAGTTCATTGAGTTCGCTGTAAACATCCCTGAACAAGATCCGCATGTCGGACAGCCGAATTGTTCTAATTCAAGTAATCCTTTATCATCAAGTTTACCAGCTTGATGAGCTCCTACGCCTTCAAATACTGAAGAAAGAGAAATCTTACGACCGTCGCTCGTTACGCCAGCCTTCATTGGTCCGCCGCTAACAAAAACTGTCGGAATATTCAGACGTAATGAAGCCATTAACATCCCAGGCGTGATTTTATCACAGTTTGGAATACATACCATTCCATCAAACCAGTGAGCAGATACTACCGTTTCAACTGAGTCAGCAATGATTTCACGACTTGGTAATGAATAGCGCATACCGATATGTCCCATCGCAATACCGTCATCTACCCCGATAGTGTTCATTTCAAAAGGTACGCCACCAGCTTCGCGAATCGCATCTTTTACGATTTTACCAAACTCTTGTAAGTGAACATGACCTGGTACAATATCAATATATGAATTGACAACCGCAATAAACGGTTTGCCGAAATCCTCTTCTTTTACACCAGCTGCACGCAGTAGGCTGCGGTGCGGTGCTCTGTCGAATCCTTTTTTGATCATGTTACTTCTTAATTCTGCCACAATAATTCCCTCCGTATTCATCTAACCTATTAAAAATTGAATCTTTTTAAATTGTTTAATAATTTTTAATATAAATACTAATTTAACAAATCACACAAAGGTTTGTAAAGGTTTATGACAAAATAATCATTTTTTATTTCAAAATAGTAAAATCACCTGTATAAATTAGTATAATATATACATATATCCCTTATTTTACAGGAAAGCAGAAGGTGGATGCTGAGCATGAAACAATCCTTTTACTACAGAGGTCATCAGGAAAAAGAAATATTTGCACAAAAATGGGATCTTGAAAACAATTCTGCAAAAGGCGTTGTCCAAATAGCCCATGGGATGGCCGAACATATTGGGCGCTACGAATACTTTGCTAATGTATTAACTCAACATGGCTACATCGTATATGGGAATGACCACCGCGGTCACGGTCAAACAGCTTTAAAAGATGAAGAAAAGCGTTTTTTTGCTGAAGAAAATGGTTTTGACACCGTAGTTTACGACATGATTGCTCTGACTAGGCACATTTCAACGGAACACTCAGCCTTACCAGTCTTTCTTTTCGGTCACAGCATGGGGTCCTTTCTAACGAGAAGATATATTCAATTGAATACAGAGCACATTCACGGCGTGATGCTCTCAGGTACTGGCAGCATTCCTTCCCTTTCACTGAAGGCTGGCATATTAGCTGCGAAAATAGAGAAAAAAAGAAAAGGATTACGATCTGCTAGTCCATTGCTTGATAAACTTTCTTTTGGGCAGTACAACAAATCCTTTCATCCTGCTCGAACACCTTTTGATTGGTTAAGTCAAGATAATGAGGCAGTAGATTTATATGTAAATGACCCTTACTGCGGAGGAGTTTTCACAGCGGGATTTTTCTATGACTTATTAACAGGAATCAAACAAATCTCTAACTTAGCTAATATAAAGCTAGTATCATCAAACCTGCCTGTTTATTTAATATCTGGAGAACATGATCCAGTAGGCAGCTATACAAAAGGTGTACTCAAAGTATATAATGACTTTAAAAAAGCCGGATTGCAGGACGTAAGCTATCGCTTTTTTACACAGTGCCGTCATGAGTTGCTTAATGAATTAAATAAAGATGAAGTGATAGAAGATATACTAAATTGGCTTGACGTGCAAATGGACAAAAAAACGGTTCGTGTTTAGACACGAACCGTTTTTTTTATTAAGCAAATACAGATGTTAATACAGGCACTACTTGCTTTTTACGTGATACAACGCCTTCTAAGACAGCTGTATTGTTTTCAAGCGTTACGTTGTATGCTTCTTCTACTTTTGAAGCAGCAGAACCTAATGCTAATGCAGTAGAGTTGCTGTTTAAAATGTCTGTAACAACTAAAAGGAATAATTGTAATCCTTTTTCTTCGATTGTTTTAGTAATAGCTTCTTCCAATTCAACTTTACGCACTAAAACGTCGTTTACATCAATTGCATTTACTTGCGCAATTTCTACTTTGCTTGTACCCATGCTGAATTCTTTAGCATCTAATGAAATTAATTGTGAAGCTGTTTTATCGCCTAAGTCAGCTCCAGCTTTCAGCATTGCTAATCCGTACTCTTCTGCATCTACGCCTGCAATTTCGGCTAATTCTTTAGCAGCTGCAACGTCTTGGTCTGTGCAAGTTGGTGACTTGAATAATAAAGAATCAGAAATGATAGCTGATAGCATAAGACCTGCGATGTTAGGTTCGATTTCTACGCCGTTTTCTTTATACATCTTGTTTAAGATCGTTGCCGTACATCCAACTGGCTCTGCACGATAGTATAAAGGATCTGCTGTTTCGAAGTTAGCAATACGGTGATGATCAATTACTTCAAGCACACGAACTTGATCAATATCGTTTGCACTTTGCTGGCGTTCGTTGTGGTCCACTAAAATAACTTCATTTGTTTCTTTAGATACTTCATCAACGAAACGTGGTAGTTCAGCGTTGAACTTTTCAAGAGCAAATTGCGTTTCACCGTTAATATCGCCTAATCGAATTGGTTCAGCGTCTACACCTAATTTATTCTTTAAATCAGCGTATGCAATTGCAGAACAGATTGTATCTGTGTCAGGATTTTTATGCCCAAAAATTAACGTCTTTGCCATCTTAAATCTCTCTCCTTCTTACGTATGTAAATAGCATTCTTGCGTAAAGTTAGTTAATTCGTTCACGCAACATTGCCATTTTAACATAAACTTTTACATTATTTTAATTTTTTTGCGAAAAATGATGTTCATCCGCAGATATTTTGCCATTTTGTATCTTTTTCATAGTAAAAACACCTCTATTTCCGATATAAATAGAGGGTTTTGTACGCTCATTATATAAAAGTTAGCGATAAAACACAACCCGTCTCTTCATCACTTGATAGCTAACTTAAACGCAGTATCTTGCCACTTTTGATAAAGAAAAAGTAAGGAAGCAGTGACTATTATTAAAGAGAAAATGTATTATTTTGTCCTTGTTTATATAAGATAACCAAAAAAGCACCCTTGTTAAAGGATGCTTTTCTTGGTTATCGTCGCAGTGTAAAGTTGAAATGTTCATTTACTATAGCTCCTAGCTCTTCAAGAAACTGCTGAGCAGTCATTTCCTCTACGCTTTGGGTATACCAAGCAAGCTGAGATTTTTTATGAACATTGTTGTAATATACATCTCTTGACCAATATGTTTTTGATCGGTATGTATAATTAAAGTGAATGAATAGTTCACTCCCGTCTGGACACTGCAACAACACGCGGTAATGTGGATTACGACGATTTTTATCTAAACTCATTTCTTTAATCTGCGCTAACATTATTCACCTCTAAAGCCATTACTTAATCATTTAAAGGTAAATGCCACACCACGCTATATCCTAGCTCTGCCATCAACTAGAAAATCATATATTTTCTAAAATTCTACACGATATAGGACAAAAGAGGAAGAGATAATTTATTGGTGGACGTGTAAAGTTTCATATAAATCTTTTAGCTGCTCAGGGTATTGAGACCTTACGTAATAACCTGTAGGACGGTGCTCGATTAAATGAGAAGCAAATAAGTAGCCGATGAGCACGTGCATTTGTTCATCTGAGGTTTCTTGGTTTAATTCCCATTCGAGTCGTTCAGCTAAGTGTGAAGCCAGCTGTTTAATTTTTTCATCATGTGATAAAAAAAGCATTTTGTTCTCCCCCTTATAACGAATAAGTAATGCTGTGAATTTCAATAAAGACAAAGTATTGCTTATATAAGGATAATTATATTTTATTTTACAATAAAAGTATATAAATAGTTCTAAATATTCAAAAAATAACTTGTTTCTTTTGAACTATTCGGCAGCAAACAAAAAAAGAAGCGGGAGCTGTCCCGCTTCTTTTACGTAAAAAGATATTCGATTATCGAAATTTATTCTACTTCCACTGCCCAGCCGAATGGATCTTCCACTGTACCATTTTGAATACCTGTTAGAGTGTCATACAGTTTTTGTGATACTTCTCCTGTGTTTCCACCGTTGATGACCATTTTCTCGTTATTCCAAAATAGCTCGCCAATCGGAGAAATAACTGCAGCTGTACCTGTTCCAAATGCCTCTTCTAGTTTGCCTTCCGAATAAGCTTGCTTAATTTCTTCCATAGAAATACGGCGCTCAGTTACAGGCATATCCCAGTGTTTTAGCAGCTCAATGATGGATTTACGCGTAATTCCTTCTAAAATGCTTCCGTTCACAGATGGCGTTACTACTTCTCCATCAATTTTGAAGAAAATATTCATGCTTCCTACTTCTTCAATGTACTTGCGTTCAACTCCGTCTAACCACAGTACTTGTGAATAGCCTTTTGAGTCAGAAAGCTGCTGAGCTTTTAAGCTTGAAGCATAGTTTCCGCCTGTTTTAGCAGTCCCTGTCCCTCCGGCTACAGCACGAACAAATTCGCTTTCAACCGCAATTTTTACAGGAGCAATTCCTTCTTTATAATATGAGCCAACTGGAGATAGAATAATGATAAATTGGTAGCGGTCAGATGGCGCTACTCCTAAGTAAGGCTCTGTCGCGATGACAAATGGACGAATGTATAGTGATGTACCTTCAGCAGTAGGAATCCATTCGCGGTCAATTTTAATCAGCTGTTTTAACGCTTCTAATGCTAAGTCTTCGTCAACATGAGGAATACAAAGACGATCGTTTGATTTATTTAAACGTTTGAAATTCTCATCTGGTCTAAATAATAATACTTGCTCTTTTTTTGTTACATATGCTTTTAGTCCTTCAAAAACAGACTGCCCGTAATGAAAGATCATGGATGCAGGATCTAATGTGATAGGTTGATAAGGTACAATACGAGCGTCGTGCCAGCCTTGGCCTTCTGTATAATCCATAATGAACATATGGTCCGTGAAGATTTTCCCGAATTGCAATTGATCAGATTGCGGCTTTTCTTTTTTTGTTTGACTTAGTGTTACATCGATTGAATAAGTTGTCATAGTTGTTTCTCCTTGCTCTTTATATTTACGGGTTTTTCGCTTAAACCTCTATATAAGTTACATTGTACAACTTTAGGGAAGCGTGTCACAATAGTTAGAGACGAAAAATTCTAAAAATTTTATAAAAATTATAAAGAAATAGCACCTAATCGAATTAAGTGCTGAACTGAAAAGGTTTTCTTTCTAAAAAAACTATTTCTAAATTTTATTTACAACCATTTATAAACCAATTTTCACTCGAAGCTTTTCATCTTGTATTGAAAATTGTTTGATTTTCCCTACTGGAATGACCTTTATTTTATCAATTTCATTGAGATTGATATGAATTTGTTTTTCTTCATACGTAGTAACAGGCGGCTTATGAAAAATTCGATAGTTGATCCAATTTTGATTAAGAGGTTTCATTTCATGGATTTTGAATAAAAGCGTACGTTCTTTTGCTTCAAGAGGTTCTAGCACAATGGAAAATGGAATTCTCACCAGAAATTTTTTAATAATTCCATTCACGTGAATATAGGAGTCTTGAAATGAAATAGAAAATTGCTGAATTTGATCTTGCTTTGTCATTTGTTTTTGAAAAATTCGCATGAGCATAGAAGCGGATATAGGAACGGTTACACCGCTTTCAGCCATCTTTTCTTTCATTTTCGCCTGCACATCATCACTAATCACATCGTTTAGCTTTCTCTGTACCCAATCCTTCATGATGCACCTCCGCTATGAAGTTATTTTTCTGTTTCCTCTAACGCACGAATCGAAGCTGTTAAGTGATTTGACACGTCAGCAAGGCGATCTTTTGTCAGTTTGCCTTCAGCAAGGTAGATAGGCTTTCCAAAGGAAATGACAATGGGATCTTTTGAAAATAAATCTTTTACATTTGCGGGTCCTTTGTAAACTGCGGGTACGATAGGAACCTTTGCCATACTTGCTATAGTGACTGCTCCTCTTTTTAAGGGAACGTCTTCCTCCGTTCGCGTACCGCTAGGAAAAATCCCGACTATATGTCCTTCTTTTGCTAATTTAATAGGTGTTTTAATGCTGCTGGGTCCTGGGTTGTTACGATCTACTGGGAATGCGTTAAGTTTTTTTAATACATTACTAGTGAGTATATGATTAAAAAGCTCCTTTTTTGCCATAAAATGAATTTGGTGAGGCAAAATAGCCGCACCAAGCGCTACAACGTCTACCCATCCCTTATGCGAACAAGCGATCACAAAACCTGTGTCTGTTGGTAAAGACTCTTTATTCCTTATGTAAAGCTTACCTCTTCTTTTTAATAAAAATTTACATGCGTGAGCCGCAAGATTATACATAAACATTTCCTCTTCCCTCTATTATTTGAAAATATATACAAAATTATATCACTTGATATTAATATCTGGTACTAAAAAATAAATGTAACATCTTTTTACACGGTAGCTTACCTACTTCTCTATATATTGTAAAAAAGGAGATATTGAAACCTCTGTTTTTGGTCAACTTGACTAATGACATCCCTTAAAAAACATTTTACTATTAATGTATCATTCTAAATGTAATATTTATTAACATTACATGTGATATAATTAAAGGAGGTTTTTAGGTGAATAACCAAAATCGACCGTTTCGACTAGCTTCATTGGGATTACAGCACGTACTCGCTATGTATGCGGGTGCCATTCTCGTTCCGCTGATGGTAGGACGCGCATTAAATTTAAATGCACATGACTTAGCCTATCTCGTAGCCATTGATTTACTGACCTGCGGACTAGCTACGCTGCTGCAGGCTTGGACGAACAGGTGGTTTGGGATTGGTCTTCCTGTTGTACTTGGAAGTTCATTTGTAGCGGTGACTCCTATGATTGCGATTGGAACTCAGTATGGAATTAGCGCTGTTTACGGAGCGATTATTGCCGGTGGTATTTTTATCGTACTGGCAGCAAGTTTTTTAGGCAAAATTATTAAATTTTTCCCTCCCGTTGTCACCGGAACGGTTGTGACGATGATTGGTTTATCACTTGTACCATCCGCTGTCCGAAATATGGCAGGAGGAGTAGGAAGTAAAGATTTTGGTTCTCTTTCTAATCTTCTTCTATCTTTTGGTGTTCTAGCGCTTATTTTAATTTTAAATCGATTTTTCAGCGGTTTCCTTCGTTCTCTTTCTGTGTTGATTGGAATTGTAGCCGGAACAATAGCCGCTGTATTAATGGGAAAAGTTAATTTCACTAACTTTAATGAAGCTTCTTGGCTGCACATTCCCACTCCTTTTTATTTTGGGATGCCCACTTTTGAAATTGGACCGATTTTAACGATGATTCTCGTATGCTTGGTCATTATTATTGAGTCTACAGGCGTATTTTTAGCGTTAGGAAAACTGTGTGATCGGGAATTAACTGAAAAAGATTTTACAAAAGGCTACCGCGCCGAAGGAATCGCCATTGTTCTTGGAGGGCTATTTAATGCTTTTCCTTACAATACATTCGCTCAGAATGTAGGACTCGTTCAATTATCGAAAGTAAAAACAAAAAATGTAGTGGTAGTAGCCGGCTTCATTCTCGTATTACTGGGGATTGTTCCGAAAATAGCTGCTTTTACAACCATTATTCCCACCCCTGTTTTAGGAGGAGCAATGGTTGTGTTGTTTGGTTTAGTTATTTCATCAGGCATCAAAATGATAAGTGCTGTTGATTTGTCCAAACAAGAAAATTTGCTGATTATCGCATGCTCTGTTTCACTCGGCCTTGGCGTAACGGTAGTGCCTGATTTATTCACTCAGCTCCCAAGTGCTTTGCGCGTGATTGTAAGTGATGGGGTTATTACGGGAAGTTTAGCTGCCATTTTATTAAATCTCTTTTTTAACGCATCAATTGAACGAAAAGTACCTTCTGTCTCTTTAGAGAAGACAGATTATTCAGAAATAAAATAAAGGTGGTGTAGTATGAATAACGTATCTGTGCAGTATGTAAATCAGCTTAGCAAGCAGTATTTTGTCTCACTAGTTGGTGATATATTTGAACATTCACCTTGGGTTGCGGAAGAGGCTTATTCTAAAGGTCCTTTCTCTTCCGTTGAACAACTTCATGCCATGATGAAAGAAATTGTAGCGCAAGCGTCTGTAGAAAAACAGCTGAAGCTGCTGCAAGCTCACCCAAATCTAGGTGAAAATATTGCCATGACATCTGCTTCTACTGAAGAACAAACCAAAGCAGGCTTACAAAACTTAACGCAAGATGAGTATGAACAGTTTTCTTCTCTTAATGGAACGTATATGGAGAAGTTTCCGTTTCCTTTTATTTTAGCAGTACGAGGTAAACAAAAAGAAGATATCTACGAGGCAATGCAAAGTCGTTTACTAAATACCGAGCAAACGGAGTTTGATACAGCATTAGAAGAAGTATATAAAATTGCTTTCTTTCGCTTAACTGATAAAATCACCGAAGATAAGGAGGCAAAGAAACGAGCATGACTAAAATCACAACGCATATTTTAGATCTTACCCACGGATGTCCGGCTGCTTTTGTCAAAGTTGATTTTTATCATATTCAGTCGGAAAGTAAACGAATAAAAATTTCACACGGTACTACAAATGAAGACGGGAGGTTAGTAACTCCGCTCTTCTCTTCTGAAGAGTTTGAATCAGGAGATTACGAACTTCTGTTTCATATTGGGGAATATTATAAAAAACAAGAGGCCCAAACAACAAATCCGCCCTTTTTAAATCAAGTTTCTGTTCGAGTCGGATTGTCTTCTGAACAAGAACATTATCACGTCCCTTTGCTTGTGTCACCGTGGGGATACCAAATTTATAGAGGAAGTTAAAAAAAAGAAACGGCGTCTTTAAACGTCGTTTCTTTTTTAGTTCAGCAATTTAGACATATAGTACTCATCAATGAACAAACCGCCAATTCGCAGTGAATGTTTTTTTGTTCCTTCAATTTCGAATCCTACTTTGTCATATAAAGAAAGAGCCTTTTCATGCTGTATAGCGACTGTAAGTTCAAGACGATGAATATGGTGTTCTCTCGCCCATTCTTCAAGTGCACCGATTAAAGCCGTCCCAATCCCTTTATTTTGAAACGTCTTTCGAATGCCTAATGTCAAAGAAGCGATGTGAGCGTTTCGGTTAGCTTCACCCCCTGTTGCAGCTATATATCCCACAAGCATCTCGCTTTCTTCTGCGACAATAATCGTAGAGTTTGGCTGCTGCTTAAAGATTTCGATGTTTTTCTCCTGCTGATCTGTACTCAGCTTTCGCTCTCCGCTTTCAAACAGCATAAACTTACTTTCTTCTTCAATCTGTTTAAGCAAATCTACAAAGTTTGCAGCATCATGTAATTCTAGTTCTCTAATTTCCATGCTGATCCCCCTTTTTCTGTGTCCCTTTTGTTTGTATATGTATTGGTTCACCTTTATAAAATATAGCTTTACAGTTTCTTACGAAAAATACGACTTTTTAAGAAGTGGAGGTAGAACAAAAAACCTACTAATCTCCTTTTTTTGAAATGCTTTTTTCCTTTGTATAATTTTAAATCACTTATCAACTTCTGTAAATTCTTTAGATTTCCTCTTTTAATTTCCATTTATCTTCCTTTTCTATAGGTTTGATTTTGATCTAAGGAGATCTTTTATAGAAAACGTATGACTATTATCCTGTTTTTTGTGAAGAAAGAAAGCAATAAATGTAATTTCACTTGTAATCGTTTAGAATAGAAAAAGTGGAAATTTTATGTGCCTATCCTCCTTAATTATTGGTCTGTGAAAGGAAATTATTATGAAAGTACAACCCGCAAAATGTGGTGTATATGTCTTAAGCGGTCTAGGAGCTGTTATAGTGTTCTTCTTACTTTTACTTAAGAACAGTGCTTTCTTTCTAGAGGAAGAATACGATCAAAACAAACCTGAAGCTGCGCTTGCGGTCAACGAACATACCTATCACCTTCACAAAGGTTCTATTAACTGGTCAAACGGCCGTTCAACAACAAAAAAAGAAATAAATGTATATGATTTATATACATACATATCGCAGCAAAAAAGTATCCCATTGCAGCAGCAACAATCAGTTAAGCTCCATTTTTCGAACTTAGACGGTGCTTATATTCGTAGTGTGAGTGTGCATATATGGAGAGATAACGGTGAAAAAACCAAGCTGTTTGTCAAAAATAATGAGTTTAAGGTTCCTAAAAATCAAGGTTTGTACGTTGTTGATATTGCGATTAACTCTACAAGAGGAACAATGCAATATGCGGCAAATGTGCAAATACAGTAAGTTTTATATATATTTACGTTTGGTCGAGAAAACCGGATAAGAAAACTCTTGTTGCAAGCAGGAAACGATGTGTGGAATAAAAAAGAAGTATTAAAAACATAGTGAAAGCATTCAAATAAAAGTCCTTAACTCTTTCAGAAAATAATCCCACAAAAAAAAGAGAGCGCTAGCGCTCTCTTTTTTATAAAATGAAAAAGACGTCCACGCAGGACGTCTTTGATGCGTTTGTGGCGGGGACCGTGTGACCACATTCACACGTTTAGCTCGAAAGCATGTCCTTCGACTTACACAAATTAGCTCATCGCTTTATTAATATAACATCCGCCACAGAAAAAAGCAATCAATTTTTAAATAGTTTTTTCTATTTATACATATTTCACGAGAATCCACAAAATAATATGCATGCGTAGCTATTCACTCTCTACATTTTCAGTCTATTTTAACTCATGTACGAATATACTAATAGACCAACCTATGCGCAGTTTTTGAAAAAGGATGTGAATAGCTTGTTTCAAATCACTGATTTCCCTGAATTTTCATGGTCGTACTCCAGACATAAAATGGTCGCAGCGTGCAAACGAAAGTATGCCTATCATTATTATGTCTCACATAACGGATGGCTTGACAGCGCTTCTGCTCAGTCTCAGAGCGCTTATCGTCTTAAAAAGGTTTCCACTTTATCTATGTACGCCGGACAAGCCGTTCGTCAAGTGATTACAGAGGCCATTTCTGACTATACCTCTACACAGATTGTTCCGGATGAACAGAGCTTAACGGAGAAAGCGCAGCAGCTACTAAATAACGCACTGCGTGATTCTACTGACTATGGAGAGCTTTGGTATCATAGGCCCGCTCAGTATAAGATGCTTTTAGAATTCTACGAAAACGGCTATATTTCTAAAAAAGATCTTAAAGACATGCAAAAACGGGTACACATTTGTGTACATCACTTTTTACAAAGTAAATCGTTTGGCGACATCGTATCTTCACCTTTTTTAGAAGTGGAGCCCCATCAGTCGTTTCGTTCTATAAATGTGTATGATCATAAAGTATATTCGCCTTTTCATTCTCTTTTTAAAAATCCAGTCACAGACGAATTTACGATTGTTGATTGGAAAACAAGTAAACAAACAAAAGATGATTTGTTTCAACTGGCGATATACGCCCTCTATGTGCTAGCCGAATATAATATTTCCGTGGATCAGATAAAAGTCCGGAACGAATACTTGCTTTCAGGCAGTGCCCGTACGTATCAGCTTACTCTTCACGAAATTGAAGCTGTTCTTCAGCAAGTTGATGCAAGCATTGATTATATGAAAACGTTTTTGGAAGACTCAGAGGTAAATCAGCCGCTTCCCCTTGAGCATTTCCCTCAAACAGATACGCCTGCCTCCTGTCACGGCTGTGCATTTAAAGAATTGTGCCAAACGGGATAAAAAACAGCTGAAGATGATCTATATTTTTTGCTAAACTTTTTTATTGTCAAAAGAACCTTTGCTAGCATATAATTTGCATTAAGGAAACATTTTATACTTCATATAAAAAAATTAGCTTGGGCTATTTATTGTTCATCAAAGAAAGGAGCACTAGACATGAAAGATCAAAACGGCAGTAAAGCATTATCAGCTATGCAGCTAAGTGCTCAAGACGTATTGTCGGGTAAAACAAAAGGAATTAAGCGATTATTACCTTTCTTAGGGCCTGCTTTTATCGCAGCGGTTGCTTATATTGATCCAGGTAATTTTGCTACTAACATTGCAGCAGGCTCTCAATACGGATACATGTTGCTTTGGGTTGTATTAATTTCTAACTTAATGGCTGTCTTAATTCAATCGTTATCAGCTAAATTAGGGATTGCAACGGGCTTGAATTTACCCGAGATAGCACAGGAACACTTCCCGTCCTTCGTTTCTTTTGGGCTTTGGATACAAGGGGAATTGGTCATTATGGCGACGGATTTAGCAGAATTTATCGGGGCTGCTCTTGGAATTTATTTATTATTTCATATTCCTTTGTTCCCAGCTGCACTTATCGCAGCGGTAGGCTCTTTTGCTATTTTAGAGTTACAAAGACGAGGTGTTCGACTGCTAGAAGCAGCGATTGCGGCGATGGTTTTTATTGTGGTATTAGCTTTTGGGACTCAAATGTTTCTTGCGCATCCAGACGGTGCAAGTGTTGTCCACGGCTTATTTGTCCCTCAGTTTCACGGGACAGACAGCGTGCTGTTAGCTTCTGGGATTTTAGGTGCTACAGTTATGCCACACGCAATTTATTTGCACTCAGCTCTTACGCAGCGCCGCGTGGTAGGAACTACAGAATCGGAGAAAAAAGCGATTTTTCGCTTTGAATTTATTGATATTGTGATTGCCATGATTATCGCTGGTGCAATTAATGCAAGCATGCTGATTGTCGCAGCCGCTCTATTCTTTAAAAACGGACTAAACGTGCAAGATTTGGACGTGGCTTTTACACAATTTGAACATTTAATTGGTCCCTTTGCAGCTATTGCTTTCGGAGTTGGATTATTATCTTCAGGACTTTCAAGTTCTTCGGTCGGAACAATGTCTGGAGATGTCATCATGCAAGGATTTATTAAACGCAGAATTCCTTTATATCTTCGTCGTTTCATTACAATTATTCCGCCGCTTTTGATTATCGGACTTGGCGTAAATCCAACAAGTGCACTAGTTGTCAGTCAAGTTATTTTATCGTTCGGAATTGCATTTGCGCTTGTACCTCTTATCATGTTTACAAGTAATAAAAAAATCATGGGCGGGTTGGTTAATCATAAAGCAACAACTACTGTAGCTTGGGTGATAGCTGCATTAGTCATTTGTTTAAATATCTTTTTGATTTATCAAACGTTAGCGCAGTAAAGTAAATAACTTAGCCAAATGGTGTTTTTAAAAAAAGAGACCTCAATTGTTAGGCGGTACCTAACCCTTTGAGGTCTCTTTTTTAGCATTTTTATTAGCCGATAGTAGAAATGAAATGGACAAGAGTTCCAATAATAGCCGACACCACTAAGCAAACCAGTGGATATAAATAAGTGTAGCTTTCTTTACGGATTGAAAGAATACGGTCAACAATAAAAATAAGAATGACGCCCATCATTCCAAATTCAAACATTAAAAATCCAAAAATACCATGAAATATGAATGACATGATAAAATCAATTTTTTTACTGCGTTCTTTAACAAAAGCGCTGACTAATAAATCAACAATAACTGTGCCTAACGTCCCCATTATTAAAAAAAAGGGCGTAAAGAACAAAAGGTATAAAGGAAATAATTCGCTGAAATGCGAACTGTTTTTCTTTATAGTAAAATTGGGAATTGACTCTTTTATCCCTGGTATAAAACAAAAAAGCAAAGCGAAAAGAAAGGCAGCTATGATAGCCGCTGATAGTTTTCTATTTAAATGCATGTTTATTTTTTTATTACTGAATTCAGTATTTGTTTTTGTATGTTTATGATTCATATGCCTTTAACGTGATGTACGCACCTTTTCCTTTCTCGTAACTTTTTATCCACATTTTATGTCCAACTTTTGTTACCAGCACTTACAATGATACACGTTCTTTTTAAAATTGACTACATTAACACGTTTAATGTCTACTCTCTTTTTCTATAAAACAAAAGACAGGCGTTTTTTCTATATGTAATTAATACTCTTGTTTAGCTCCTTTAACAGGATAAAATTGTGCATCCGTTGTGGAAACATAATATTGACCGTGTTTTGATCGTTCTCCAAACGCTAATCGATCATCGGTTTCATCTTCTGTCGCTACCCGACTTACAGGCGCCATCGTTTCATCTGTTGCTGAAATGGTGTCTGCTCCAGGGACATGTTTAGGTTGAGGGTTTTTGTAAGTGACGTGCGTATCGCCTTGTTTGTCTTCACAAGCGGCGAGACTTGTGAACAAAACAGTCGCTACAAGGCTTCTGGTAACTATTTTCTTCATGTTATTCCTCCAATGACTAGTCTATATACTATGCTACATGGTATTTATCTGGGAATCAAGGATAAGATTGGTTTACTATGCAGGAAGAAGAAAAAGTGACTGAAGTCAGTGAGATTTGGAACGGATATAGGACTTCCAGAGACTTTTGTACTTGTTTTTACAACAAAAAAAGAGACGATTTACGCCTCTTTTTGTTTGTTCGTATTACGAATTTAGTTCATCTAAAATTGAATGCAGTTCACTTAAATGGGTAATTTCATAAGTAGGAATGACTTCATTTCGCTCTTTATCGTGACGATTAATCCATACAGATTTCATTCCAACGCGAGAAGAACCCAGTATATCTGTCATTAAATTATCTCCAACCATGATCGCTTCATCTTTCTTTAAATCCATAAGTGATAAAGCATGGTCGAAAATAGATGGATCAGGCTTACCCCGGCCAAATGCCCCTGAAATCACAATCTCATCAAAATATGGAACTAGTTCTGATGTAATATCTAATTTGGTATTTTGTAAGTCAGGTGAACCGTTTGTTAACAGCAGCAGCTTGTACTTTCCTTTTAATTGATCAAGCACTCCAAACGTTTCTTCGTATACAAAAGGTGTTTTGCGGCGCTCTAATGGAAAACGTTCAGCTAATTCCGCTCCAAAAGCATCGTCGTGAATTCCTAGAGCACGAAGGCCTCGAGTCCAAGCTTCTTTGCGATAAGTAGGAACAATATCTTTCATTTTTCGGAATTGATCATGATCGTCTAAAAAATTTCCCCATAACCCTTCAAATGGATTAATGCCAATCATTTGCGTAAATTCATAGGTTTCATACGAAGCATATAATTCTCTTGCTTCCTTACGCACCGCTTCTTCTAGTTCTTCAGGTTTTAGATTATATTTTTCACTTGCATATGTACATGTTGCAACGAATGCTTCTTTTACGCTTTTTTGGTCCCAAAGTAGCGTGTCGTCTAAGTCGAAAAATACCGCTTTAATCATGGATGTGTGTACCCCCTACTGTTTTTGAAAAAGTTTAACTATTCTTACACTAGATTACAAGGATACACACAATAAGTCTAGTGTATTTGCGATTTATTCTGTAAATTTATTTTTATTAAGCATCCTCTTTATAAACAAATTTACAGAAATAAAAACAGCTGATATAATCACAGCATGTATGTATGCAGGAGGTTTTATATGGAATCGTTAGAAGAAATGTTCGGCATTCCCACCGTTCGTACAAGTAAGCGCTTAAGCAGAGTAGTTGCCGCACGCTTGCGCCCTTTTGGGATTACACCAGAACAGTGGACCGTTTTAAAACGCGTATCAGAAGCTGAATATAGTACGCAGAAACAATTAGCTGAACGAGCGGATAAAGATCAAGCGACGCTGACTAAAATTTTAGATTTACTAGAAAAACAAAATTGGATTCAGCGTATGAGAAATCCAGAAGATCGCCGCTCGTTTTTTATTCAAATAACAGAAGACGGCCTGCGGTTAAAAACAGAAGTAACGCCTGCTGTGGAGCAGGTATTTTTCGAATTAACGTCCGAATTAAACGAGCAGCAGGTGAAAATTTATACCGACACCTTACAAAAACTTGAACACCGCGCCGAACAATTGCTTCAAGACGCAGAAGACCTGCGTTAAATACCCAAAACCCCACAGCTAACATTCTGCGGGGTTTTACACGTAGTTGGCGATGCATAGCACTTCTTTGATTTTTGAAATCACTTGTTTGGTTTCATCTGTTAAAGAGGTGAATTTAAACGCGATGGATTCTGCATTTGGATTAATGAAGGGTTCTTTGTTCGTGTCTTTGCGGTAGTCTTCAATTTGTTCTAAACAATATTTTAAAATAAACGACAAGTTCGCACGTCGAAATCTCAAACTAACGGTAGAAGGCCACCTTTTTTGAAACTGATTGCTTCCCTCATACTGAATCGCTCCAATGTAGCGCTCTCCGGATAAAAAAGATTCTTTGCTTCGATATAGCTGAACGGTTTGGGCTGTTCCGCTCCAGTCAATATAAATACCTGCTGTTTCACAAACTTCGTATATGTAATGAAAAAGCTCCGTTACTTCTCCGAAATGGTAGTGAAGCGGATGTTTAGCCGTCATAGGTAGCTCCCTCCTTTATCGACTTTCTACCATTATATTGTAGGAAAAGTAACTTATTCATTTATACAACTTATTTCATACGCATAAGCAGGAAAAATGAAAATATATGTTTTTTAGTTTACATAAAAATATTATAAGTAATTAGCGATAGCCCGATTTTCGAAACGCGTCGTATACCGTATCTTCTTGAAGTTTTTCAAGATAAACGTTCGTTGTAGCAATAGAAGAATGCCCTACTACTTGCTTCACAACCGCAAGCGGAACGTCATTAGCTAAACTGTTTGTAATAAAGGTGTGACGAAACCAATGAGGAGAAATAGACGCGTTTCCTTTTACTTTATAAACAGCTGATTTAATCGTTCGATACAACGTTGTATAGGACAGTCGCTTCTTTTCCCCGGCACGATAGTACTCTTTAATGGAATAAAAAAGCGGTTCGGTGTCAAAAGGACTTAATTCAGTGCTTTCATTTAACGCTTGCCGGTAAGTGAAAAGCGTTTCTTTCACATCATCAAACACGGGAATCGTTCGTTCCTTTTTTCCTTTACCAATCACATCTACAACCAAATTTCCGCGGCGGTCTTCGCGGAAGCTTCCCCAATTTAAACTCAGCAGTTCACTTGAACGCATTCCACTCATATACAAAAGCATTCCCATTAAGCGATTGCGCGCTTTGAATTCCTTTTCATGCTGACGAATGCGCACGACTGATTCTAACGCATTTACAATCACCTGGGCTTCGCGGTCGGTTAGCTCTCGGTACTCGGTGCGATTTTGTTTTTCCTTGTCGCTGTAATGTCCTTTTGCAATAGATGGTTTTTCAATCCACGTCGTATACAGCGAAGGATAAAAATGAGTAGCGTGTCCAAACTCTAGCATTCTTCTAAAAAATTCTAGTTTTCTTGCAGCGGTGCGATTGGCATATTGATTCATCATTTCTTCATTAAATAATTTGACTTCCATAAATCCAATCGATTTTAATGTAATCTCTCGTTCATAGAAAAAAGACAGAATCGTTTTCATGTCTTGATTGTAAGATCTGATTGTATGAGGAGAAAGTGATTTTTTGATAATACGCATTGAAAAAAAGAGCTGAATAAATTCTTCATCTGAAACGTGCTTTAAATTTAAGTTGTTATCTTCATCTAACAGCTCTGCCTCTTCCCACTGCTCTTTTAGCTGGCGAAACGAATTTTTCGCAGGCGACAATCTAAATTCTTCCATTTTACCCCTCCTAATGATTAAAAACAAAGATACCCCTTTAAAACGATCTAGGATTTGATATAACGAATTTTCATCAATTCGCAACAAATACCATTAAAAGTTTTTAAAAACCTCTCAAAACTCAATTTAAAAAGCCGTTTTTAAAAGATTTTAATGAAGACATCCATTATATGTAAAAATAATTCTGTTTTCTGCTTATTTATCTACTTTATCATACGAACGCTTGATAAGGAAGAGTTATCTTGCGTTAGTTAACTAAAGGATTTTGATTGTGTTAGACAGCAATGTTTTGGGAACACTAGTAGGAGTTTAAGTAATAATTGGAGGTACCGAATTTGGATAATCAGAAAAATAGATTGACGTCATCAGAAATTACAAGTTTATGGGCACAATACATCCAAGACACCATGTCTGTTTGTATTAGTAAATATGTGTTAGCAAAGGTTAAAGATTCTGAGGTTTATTCTCTTTTTGAATTTACTTTAGAACTGGCTGAAAAACATTTGCACGTGCTTAGAAATATTTTTAAAGCTGAAAAATTAGATTTGCCGATCGGCTTTACTGATAAAGATGTAAATCTAGATGCTCCTCCTTTGTTTACGGACACCTTTTGGTTAGTATATATACACGAAATGACCATGCACGGGTTGGCTGGATATAGTATATCTTTTAGTGTTTCAGCACGCAAAGATATACGTGACCATTATTATCAATGCAATATTGATGCGATGGACCTTTATAATAAATCTATTGAAATTCTTATATCGAAAGGTATTTATCAACGATCTCCCTACTTTTCTAAAACAGAAAGAGGTCACTCGATTACAGAATGGGGATATGTCATGGACCTATTCGGAGACAAAAGACAGTTGAACTCAATGGAAGCTGGAAATATTTATTTTAACTTAAAAAAGAGTATCGCAGCTAAAGCGCTTGTGATTGGCTTCAAACAGGTAACGAAAGATAAAGATATCCATAGCTTTATGGAAGAATGTTTGCACACAGCCAGTAAGAATATAAACATTTTTTCTTCCTTACTTCAACAAGAAAACCTGCAGTCTCCACGCTTGATGGATTCTGAAATTACAAATTCTGACGTAGCCCCATTTTCTGATAAACTAATGGTATTTCATGCGGGATTTTTGTTTCATTTAGCTACTACATATTATGCTGCAGCTATGATAACTAGTATGAGAATAGACGTAGCCGGACATTGTGATGCTTCTATTTTAAGGGATTTAAAAACCATCTCTTCTTTTGGCCGAATAATGATCAAAAAAGGATGGATCGAAAAACTGCCAAGAGCAGATGATCGGAAAGAATTATCTTGATATCCTGCGAACTTATCTGTAAATAAAAAACATCACGCAGAGCGTGATGTTTTTTAAAGTGATTCAATTTTAGTCAGGTGCAGCTGTTTATTGCTGCAGGAAACGGTATAGGTTCGATAATACTCTTTTTCCTGACTTTGACCGTTCGTTGTAATTGAAATGACTTCTTTCGTTTGAATTGTATAGACCGCTTCGCCCTCTTCTTCACTCACAGATTCCACGTCCAATACTGAATAATCAATGAGTTCTTCTCGAATGTCTCTTTCGTACAGCATTTTCACAAGCTGCTTTTGATCATTCCACAAAACACTATCCCGCTGGATATAAGGCTGTACGTGTTCAAATTTATTCGTGTTAATGGACTTTGTTAAATCTCGTAAATAATGTTCAATGAAAATATCCGCTGTTTCTTGATCAACTTTTTGGATGTTTTTTAAATTAAAATCTTTTTCTTCCTTCTCTTCTTTTTCTTTTTCATCTTCTTTAAAATCGTCGATTCGCTGAGAGCTGTTTTTGCTGATGCCATACGTTTTATTATTCTCTTTGAAAACCAAGATTTCTTCCTTTTCACCTTTTTCATTTGTGCGGGTCGTTTTACCTTGGTATGAAATATCACTAGAAGGATTAATTGACTTTACGTATTCGATATATTCATCGGCCGTAATGTTGAGGTATTTTTGATGATAGGTAACTTCATCCCACTCATTTAACTTCCAGTTCTTATTAACGTATTTAAAATTCATGTAAATGGTCAGTCCGCCGCTTCCTTCTTTACTAATTGGCTCAATAGCCGAGATCGAAAATTGCCCAGCATGATTGTTAATAAGTTCAAATCGAATCAGATGAGTTACATCAGGAAAAAAGCTCATATTGCATTCTTTGCAGTAATAATTAGTAGAAATACTTTTTAGCTTTGTTGCAATTAAAGATGAAGTTGCGTATGGTGTTAACGCTTTTTTTAGCGTTTCATAATCAGCAGGGTTAGATTCATTTTCCCATTCGTACTCTTCGCCTAATTCTTTATAGGTACTTGAAATTTTGTTCATCGTCTCAACCGCAGTTTTTTCTGCTTTTTTTTCTGATACAAGATCAGGCGGAAGAGATGACTTAGCTTGATCTTTTGGAATCACTTCATCTGAGGAAGGTTCGGTTGGTTTGGATAACTTAACTGTTTCTTTTTCTTCACAGGCCGTCAAAACCATTAGCAGCAGTAGAACGAATGCAATCGTCCATTTTTTATGCATAAGGTGTCCTCCTCAATGCCGAATTTAGTCTGTTTTTAAAATGATCTTTAATTCTCAAACGTATCGAGCACGTAATCACCGCTTGGAATTCCCCACTTTGCCTTTTTATTTTGATCTGTTTTAGCAAGTAATGAAATGGAATTTTCTTTGAGCGTAATAACAATGGTTCCTTTATTTCCTTGTCCATCATTTTCATATTCAATGGCTGCTTGGTTATTTTCAAAGCGAATATTTTTTTGTTCAACGGTTGACACGCGGATTTTGCTAGGTGGCTGGTACGAATTTATTTTAATCGTTGCTTCCGAGTTGGATGTAGCAAGAAATTGAATGATAGGAGATCCGTTATCATTGCCAGTGGTCCATTTTCCATCGTAGTCGTGTAAATCTGTTGTTTGTGTAGTGGGAGTTTCAGTGCTTGCATTTGGTTTAGATGAAAAGTCAAATGGTTCTACACTCGATAACTTTAACGTATCGTTTTGATAAACGGCTGTATAAAGGCGGTCACAAATTTTAGTATAAGGATCTTTACCCGGCTGCTTTAATAAGCTTTCTTCGTGGGTTTGTATTTTGAACACATGGTTAGGTTCTTCATACCAATTGACAATATGAAACGTTTGCTTCTTCTGCTCGATGCCTTGGCGTGTGAAATTTTCAACAAGAAGACTTTGCTCTTTATAAAAAGAACTGTCCGCTTTCAAAAAAGCTTTTAAATCATCAAAAGAGTTTTGATCCACTGCTTTTCCAAACGCTGAAAAGTAATCAGTCATCCAGGCTGTAATAAATTTCCCGCTCATTGCTTCTTTATTTAAATCAATCGATTGAATGCTTTCTACCTGTGTTTTTGGTTCGTTTAGTACTTTTTTTGCATCTTTTTCTACTATCATTGTATTTCCGTCTTTTAATGTTTCTTCTTGCTGACAGGCTGATAACAGAATAGATGAAACAACCGTGATAATGATTGTATTACGTTTGTTCATCATAATTGCCCCTTCTTTATCTAATATAAATGTATGTATATTCTTCCAACAAACAGACCTAGTATATCATTCTACAAAAAAACGCTCAACCCTTTAATTTCACAAGAAAAACGGCTTGCCTTTACAGCGAGCCGTTTTTCTTCCTATTTAATGGATGCTTCTTGATATGAATTGGCTGCTTCTTTTTTGAGCTGTCTAGAGCCATAAAAGACATAGTAAATAATTGAAAGAAGGAAAATTCCAAGAATCACATAAATTAGAGGTAGAGAAACGCCAAACAGCATTAAATTTGTTGTAAGAACACTGTATTTTATGATGCTGTACAAGCACAGAATCCCTAATACTAAGGCAATGCTTGGCACGACCGGGTAGTTCACTTTAAAAGGACGGGACAGGTTAGGTTCTTTTTTGCGTAAAATAAAGAGAGAAACTAAACTGATGCAGTACATCATCATTGCTCCGAACACGGATAAGATAATAAGTGCATTGGCAAACGTTGCAGATCCTGCACAAATCACGCCGATTGCTCCCGGAATCAACAAACCGCCGACAGGAACTCCTTTTTTATTCGTTTTAGCGAGAAATTTAGGAAAGTAACCATCTCGTGCAAGCGCATAGGTTTGTCTTGAAAATCCCATGATGATTCCATTTAAGCTAGCAATCAAGCCGAATAGCCCGATAATAGCAACAACGGTTGAAATGCCGTTTCCGTATACAGAAGACAGCGCCTGTGGAAGTGGATAATCGGCTAGCTTCCCGCTTCCTCCGCCAAGTCCAGCTGTTACAAATAGTGTAAACAACGTTGCGGTTGCTAGAGTAATAATCGCTCCAATAAATCCTTTAGGAATGTTTTTCTTAGGATTTTCCACTTCTTCCGCTGCCATTGCTCCTCCTTCTATTGCCAGATAAAACCAAACAGCGAATGGAATAGCTGCTAATACCCCTGTTGGCCCGTTAATAAATGAATGATCATTAAAAATATTCGATGTTTGTACATGAGGCAAACCAGCTACATAAAAAATAGATAAACCAATTAGTGCAACAATGGTAGCTGTAAGCTCAATCACCGCTACTTCTTTTACCCCGATTAAATTTAATAAAACAAAGAAAATAAAGGCACCTACTGTTGCGTATACAGGGTTAACGGCTGGAATGAGAAAATGCAGGTATGCTCCTGTTGATACGGCAATAGCAGGAGGAGCAAAAATAAATTCAAGCAAGCAGGCAATTCCTGCGATATATCCCCCAAAAGGTCCAAGTGCTCTTCTTGCATAAGCTGAAGGTCCACCTGCTTGCGGGATAGATGTTGAAAGCTCTGCATAACTGAACATAAACGTCGTGTAAAACACAGTTACAATTAAGGTTGCAATTGCAAGTCCGATAATCCCGCCTTGTTCAAACCCGTAATTCCACCCAAAGTATTGTCCTGAAATAACCATACCAACTGAAATAGCCCATAAATGAATAGGTTTTAATTGTTTTTGTAACGCCATACGTTCTCCTCCTTTTGATGTTTAGACAATAAGATGTACACCGCTTGTTTGCTGCTTGATCATTTTGTCAATCATGGTACCGATATGTGCGGCTGCCTCAATAGGAGGCGTCCCTCTTTTATGAATATTAGAAATGACCATACGATCAGACTCTTTTTTGCCTTTGCTAGGTTCATAGCACATGTAAGCACTCATTGATTCAGCACTGACCAGTCCAGGTCGCTCCCCAATCAATAGCACAAGTGCTTTTGACTTTATGATCTCGCCTATTTCATCCATACACGCAACTCGTCCCCCTTTTACAAAAAATGAAGTCCCGATATGAAGTCCATATGACTGCAGGGAGTCAATTAAAGCTGGATAGACGTCGCTTATGTTTTCTTCAATTGCCTTGGCGCTCAGTCCATCCGAGACTACCACTTGTACATCAGGCCGCTGCACACAGTTTTTAAAAATTTCTTTCTTAGCGTTATCTGCTAATAACCTTCCTTGATCTGGCCGTTTTAAATAATGTTCTTTTGACTCCACACGTGTATTCACAGAGAAAAGGTTAAACTCGGCTAAAATATCTTCTGAAACTACTCCATATACAGAGTCTACAGCTGCAGCGTGATCCGTGCGAAAAGATAAAACGTCTTTTGTTAGCGGCCTTGTTCCTGTACGGCCGACACCTATGCGGGCAGGGGTAAATTGTTTAAGTGTTTCAAGCGGATCGCGATTTGACTTTGGTATCATAGTAAGCACCTTCCTTAAATCAAATTCATAAAAATAGTTGGGTCTCCGGCTCTAGACGTAAAGCGCCCGTTGTCCATAATACGCTGATCTTCAAGCCACTTTTGAAATAACGGCGTTGGGGTACGACCTAACACGTTACGGACCGTTGCAATGTCATGATAACTAAGAGACTGGTAGTTTAGCATGCAGTCATCAGCCATGGGCACTCCTATGACAAAGTTCACTCCAGCTGTTCCCAGAAGCATACTTAAATTATCCATATCATTTTGATCAGCATCCATGTGGTTGGTGTAACATACGTCTACTCCCATAGGCAGGCCGTGCATTTTACCCATAAAATGATCTTCTAACCCAGCTCGTAGAACTTGTTTGCTGTTATATAAGTATTCAGGTCCAATAAATCCAACAACTGTATTAACTAAAAAAGGCTTGTAGTGACGAGCTAAGCCGTAGCATCTGGCTTCGAGCGTTACTTGATCAATGTTATAGTGAGCTTCTGCTGACAGTTCAGAACCTTGTCCTGTTTCAAAATACCAGCGGTTTGGACCTTTTGCCGTTCCTTTTTCACGAATTAACGCTGTCGCTTCATCGAGCATAGACAGTGAAATTCCAAATGAATCATTACCAGCTTCTGTACCTGCTAAACTTTGAAAAATCAAGTCAGCAGATCCTCCTTTTTCAATTGCTCTCATTTGACTCGTTACGTGTGATAATACACAGTTTTGAGTAGGAATTGACCATTCGTTGATTATATTTTTTGTTTCATTTAAAAGCGCGTAGATATTATCCGTTGTGTCAATAACAGGGTTAATTCCGATAACCGCATCTCCAATTCCATAGCTTAACGCTTCGTATAGAGATGCTCTCATTCCTTTTAAATTATCTGAAGGATGATTAGGCTGGGCTCTAGAAGCCAATACTCCTTTTTGGCCGATAGTCGTTTGACAAGTAGTTTGCACTTCTATCTTGGCAGCTCCTTGAATTAAATCTAAATTGGACATAATTTTAGTAGCCGCCGCAATCATTTCGCTGCTTAATCCTTGGCTAAGTGCAAGAAGGTCTTCTCCGCTATGCTGATCGGATAAAATATATTCTCTTAAATCCCCTACTGTCCAATTTTTAATAATATCGTAAACAGATGAATCAATCTGACTTTCGATTAATGCCGAGACGTTGTCTTCATCTGCGCTGAGCAGCGGATAGTTTCTGATATCAGCAAGTGTGATATCAGCTAGGACTTGCTTTGCTGCCATTCGTTCTTTCATTGACTCAGCGCTAACTCCTGCGAGCTGATCTCCAGAACGCTCTTCGTTTGCTTTGGCCATGATTTCTTTTAAGCTATAAAATGAAAATGTTTCTCCTAACAATCGTGTAGTTTTAAACATCGTTTCCTCCTTGTATATTTAGTAGATTATGATGAAAAAGCGAGCGTTTTAACGGAAACGGAGATCGCTTCTCCAGCTACTGGTAACCCTAGATCAATGTAATCTCCGTGTGTAAAATCAATTTGATCTAAACAAATAATTTCTAACTCTTTCCTCTGTTTAGCTAATGCTTGTCCTAAAGCTTTTGCAATATCTTGCTCGCATAGAACAACGAGGCACTTAGCTCCTTTAAAACAAGCAATAAATTCAGCGCTTATTACTTTTGCTAATTCTTGAAGCATCTTATAGCTGCAGTAAGGAAAATGAGATAAAGCAATAGCAGCGGGGGGATCTTCTGCGCTGAAAATAGTTGAAGCCTGCATACATGCCGCTCGAGCTCTTTCTTGAAACATCAGCGGATTCCATTTCTCTTCTTGCTGAACAGGTATCTCTACAATCGGTATATTTTTTAACGGCAGCCGCTTTGACCCAATGTATACAGTTGATCCGCTAACTTCTGTATTTTGCATACCAGCCCCAATTACAGTAGCGCGCGTTGTCTCAGCGGCTTGAGATACTTGGATGGATTGAAAATGATATGCTAGAAGCGGACCAACGTCTCCATGTATGGCCACTTCCTTCACTGTTTTTGGCTTTTGCTTCTCCATCATTTCTCCTACTCCTCCTGAAACCATGATCATTTCGGGGATAGAAGATCTTGTATGAGGAGAAACGATCAGCGAGGAATTTTGATTCAGCGCATTTACATAATTCACGGTTTCTTCAGCTAGTAATTGACAGATAGACGAGAGCTTTTCAAATGTTGCTTTTTCACCTTCTCGCAGTGTTAAAGAATTATTTTTCAAAAATTCAGTTAAATGAGAAGAAACGTAGGTAACCAAACCTTCTGAATTCAGACGAATTAATCTTCCTCCCACATGCAGTGTAAACGTTTCTATAACTTTTCCATTTTGACATAAAGCGATGTTAGCAGTTCCTCCTCCTACATCAATATTGGCAATTACTGCATTTGTTTCAGCAGAACGTTCGATTGCTCCTGATCCTTTTGCAGCTAATATTCCTTCTAAGTCAGCGCCGGCTGTTGCAACAACAAAATCCCCAGCATGTTCGGCTAGATAGTGAACGATACTTTCTGCATTTTTCTTTCTGGCCGTTTCTCCTGTGATGATCACAGCACCTGCCTCCACTTGATCTAAGGAGATTCCTGCATTCTTATACTCTTGTTCTAGTAGTACCGTTAATCGTTGAACATCGATTTCAACATCGTTTAGCATAGGAGTGGTATAGATAGAACTTGCATACGTTACGCGACGATCAATAATTTGACAGCCTGGCAGCGTAAACTGATTTTGTTGATTTGCTATTAACAGCTTGCTTACAATCAGTTTTGTTGTACTTGTTCCAATATCTAAACCTATGCTCGTGATCCATTTCTGTAGCATGCTATCAATCCCTTATCTCGTTTGAATATGGTGATTATCATAAAACAGTTTTTTGAATATTTCACTAACTATGTTATCAAACCTGACACACTTTTGTGTAAACAAAGGTGACAAATGACAAAAAAGACTAAATCTTGGTAGATTTAGTCTTTTTGCTTATGATGAGTGTGATTTAGTTATAATCATTCTTGATGCCGATGGAATTAATAGTGAAAGAATGATTAAGCAGGCTATTAGTGATCCTACCATTGAAATCCCGTTCATTGAAAAAGAATACCATAGAGCGGACATGCCCTTTGGCGCATATGATCCCCAGAAAATAATACCCGCAATAAAGTGCCAGAAATACCGTGCGAAGCTGCCGATAATAAGGGATAAAACAATCAAAACAAAAGCTTTTGATCTGTTATTGTTAGCTAAATTTGTTTTAATAGATTGCGAAAAAATACCTCCAAAACCTATAAAAGCAAAAGCCACAATATATTCAATAAACGTTTGCAGCGCTGTTAAAATATAAGCCGTTCCTGTTGCCAACTGTAAAAGCCCCCATAATAGACCAGATAGAGCCCCGCCTTTTACTCCCCAGCGAAAGCACATAATAAAAATGGGCACCATGGAGAACGAAATACTCACAGCCGTTGCAATCTTAATGGAAGGCAAAAGATCAAGTAGAAGTGCCAATGCTGCAAAAATAGCTATTTCAATTTTAGCCTGTAAAGGTAATGCTTTATTCACGTTTCTCACTCCTGTTTTTGAATCATTCATATCAAACGGTTTACACAGGAGTAAGCAAATATATGCTACTATTCCCACATTCCTACGCTAGCGTTAACTAACAGGTTCGAAGGGTCTGAACAATTTGTTCACTCTCAGCACGGCGGCTCCCCCTGTGGTACGTTCGGATATTTATGTAGTATTATGACAACATCCATTATATCATATGTAACAAAATAGATTCGAGAGATTTCAAAGATGTTTCTATTTTCTGAATCTATTTTTTATAATGACAATCGTTTTAGTATTTGGTATACTTCTTTTATGTCAAATGAATATAAAAAACCCTCATCCTAATCGATGAGGTAGAGGTCGCAGTTTTTAATAGTAAAGCAACGGAAATGCAGAGAACATTGAGGATGTTGCTTGAAAGGAAAAATTGCCGAAGTTTAGATCACTTCTCGGTTGATTTAAGCTGGGGCTGTCTCCGAACAGGAACAGAACTGTCACATCATGCGAGTGATGTGAAGAGCTATCTTCACGGAAGGTTGACGCGGTTTTCAGATTTAAAAGCGCGCACATATACTGCGGGCTTTTTTTATGTTATCCCGTCTCTTTCCGTACATTCGAAAGGAGTATTTATCTATGCAAGAGCAGCAAGAATTAAAACGTGGGTTGAAATCTCGCCACTTGACGATGATTTCATTAGGAGGAGCCATCGGAACCGGCTTATTCCTAGCAAGTGGTGGAGCAATTCACACAGCAGGACCTGGGGGAGCGCTTTTAGCTTACGCTATCATTGGTGTCATGGTTTACTTTTTGATGACCAGCCTAGCGGAGCTCGCAGCTTATATGCCTGAAGCCGGTTCGTTTAGTACGTATGCGTCTCGGTTTGTAGATCCATCCTTTGGTTTCGCTCTCGGCTGGAACTATTGGTATAACTGGGCTATTACGATTGCAGCTGAATTATCGGCTGGAGCCCTTATTATGAAATTTTGGTTCCCAAACTCTTCTTCTATTTTATGGAGTGCCCTGTTTTTATTAATTATGTTTGGGCTTAACTACCTTTCTGTAAAAGGATTTGGTGAATCTGAATTTTGGTTTTCGTTAATTAAAGTAGTAACGGTTATCATCTTTTTAGTTATTGGTATTATGATGATTTTTGGTATCTTTAACAATGAAGCACCAGGTTTTAAAAACTTCACGCTTGGTGATGGACCCATTCACGGTGGATTCTTTACTGTCTTAGGTATTTTTATGGCTGCTGGTTTTTCATTCCAAGGAACAGAGTTGCTTGGAGTCGCAGCTGGAGAAAGTGAAGATCCGGAAAAAACGGTTCCTCGCGCAGTTAAACAAGTCTTCTGGCGCATCTTGTTATTTTATATTTTAGCTATTTTTGTTATCGGGATGCTTATTCCATACACAGCGGATTCATTAGCAAGTGATGATGTGCGGGTAAGTCCATTTACTTTAATATTCGAACGAGCAGGTCTGGCGTTTGCAGCATCAGCTATCAATGCCGTTATTTTAACAGCCGTTTTATCTGCTGGTAACTCAGGTATGTATGCTTCTACGCGTATGCTTTGGAACTTAGCGAAAGATGGAAAAGCACCGAGGTTCTTAGCAAAAGTAAATAAACGAGGCGTTCCGGTTAATGCTTTAATCGCAACGGCACTTGTCGGTACACTTGCATTTGGTGCTTCATTTTTTGGAGACGGTGCGGTATACACGTGGTTACTTAACGCTTCTGGTATGTCTGGTTTTATTGCTTGGTTAGGAATTGCCATCAGCCACTATCGTTTTAGAAGAGCATTTGTTGCTCAAGGTCATGATTTGAGTGAACTTCCATATCATGCAAAACTTTTCCCGTTTGGTCCTATCTTTGCCTTTATTTTATGTGCTGTTGTCATTTTAGGTCAAAACTATTCGGCGTTTACGGGTGATTCGATTGACTGGTACGGTGTACTTGTTTCTTATATCGGACTTCCTTTATTCTTAATTGTTTGGTTAGGATACAAATGGACGAAAAAGTCAAAACTTATTCCGTTAAAAGAATGCCAAGTAACAGTAAAAAAATACGAATAAAAAAAGCTCTCTATTCTTTTGAATAGAGAGCTTTTTTACGTGATCTGATCAGCAAAATGAAGAGATATATAGGCGGGCTGGTTTTTCATAACAAGCATATAACCTTTGAGGGGGCGATTACAGTAATCAGCAGCTTCTATATAATAAATATGCTGAATTAACCTGCTTAAATAGGTTACAAAAGATGGAAGTTGATGAGTAGGAATGCTTTGGATGTAGTCTATGATTTCTTGTTGAGTTTGAAGGCCTGAATGGGTACATTCTAACAGATAAAAAAGCGGATCTGCTGCTATAGTAGATAGTTCAGAGTTGTGTTTGATTCTATTCAGCTGGATATGCAGTTCTTTTTTTGACCATCTTTTTGGAATAGCTCTTAGATACTGATATTGAAAATGTGTATTCATGATAGCTAACACCTTTCGTATTAAAATAATAAAACGACTTATTATTTTAATAACCTTTACACATGAAACTAAAACGTTACAATGTGTAAAGGTGTCATACATCTTATAAAATAAGCTGATAAAAAAGAACATCTTGCCACTGATTAAATTTCCAGCCTACTTCTTTAAATTCTCCGCAAAATGTAAAATTAAATTGCTCATGCATTTTGATACTGATATCATTCCCTTTTGTAATCCCTGAAATAACAACGTGATGGTTGAGTTCTTTAGCTAATTCCAAAATTCGCTTCATAAGCTTTTTTCCAATGCCATGCCCCTGCTGGTTTTTATCAATATAAATCGATAGCTCTACCGTTTGAATGTACGCCTCTTTATCTCGATAAGAAGAAAGCGAAGCATAGCCCGCTACTACCCCATCTTTTTCTGCGACAATAAGCGGAAAAAGTTCATTGCTAATATGATTATTAAACCAGCTCCTTCTATGCTCTACTGTTACAGGCGTTAAGTCAAAAGTAGCAGCACTTGTTTGAACAGACTGGTTATAAATTTCAACAAGCATAGGTAAATCTTCTTCTTTAGCATAACGAATGATCATATGTACAAACTCCTTATAGTATAGAATTATCTTTATTTTACTTCTTTTAATAAACATAATCTACATAAAAAACCGATGTGCACATGCACATCAGTTGTGATTTTGAGCATATTGAAAGGTTTGAAGAACTTGAAGTGTCTCTTTTGTAGAAACGACCGTCGCAAACTCCTCATGCAAAGAAGACAGTGCGAATGTATGTACATCTTCTGCAGGAAGCCTTGTTTTTCCATCGTAGGACATACCATCAAAGCAAGCTGTTGCATCGTTTACAACGTACGTTCTGTACCCTAGATTTCCAGCCATGCGGGCAGTCGTGGAGACGCAGTGATTGGTAGTTAGTCCTATTAAGATAAGCGTATCATAACCATTTGCTTTTAAATAACTGTCTAGCTCTGTTCCAATGAAACAGCTGTTCACGTGTTTGCGAATTAAGTATTCGTCTTCTTGTGGACCAAACCCTTCTTTGAACTGAAACCCCTTCGAACTGGGGTGTAAAGGAGAATCTGGATTTTCTGATGCATGCTGTACGTGAATAACAGGATAGTCTTGGCGCCTCCATGCTTGCAGTAGCGTCAGCATATGTTTTTCTGCATCTAGATTGTTTCTTTCCCCCCACTGTGGTGAATAAAATCCTTCTTGTACATCAATAAGCAGCAGCACTGGCCGGGAACGTAGCATAAGCATCATCTTCTTTCATCTTTATTTTAAAATGGAAATAACGTATGTGCACCCATCAGGACCGGCTTTTGACGAATGAACCGTCTGTTTCGGTAAATGTATCCGATCTCCTGCCTGACATAGAACCGTATCATGTTCAACTGTAAAGTAAATAGATCCTTCAAGTATATGAAGAATTTCATCAGTTGGATGGGTATGAGATGGGTGCGTTTGAAAAGCAATATCATGCTGTACTTCAACGTATCCAGTATACGCCGGAAGCAGTTCTTTAATTACTTCTTCAAACTTTCCGCCAACTCCTTTTTTAATAGAGGCTTTTTTTACGTCCATGCTGCTCACTCCTTTTTAATTTAAACGGACACTGTCCGGTAGTATAGTTGTTATCATCGTGTAAAAAATATTGCTTCCACTCTCGGTTTTCCTGCTGTCCATACCATCCTAACTCAGGGTGAGCTGATACGTCATCATATGTTTTTAACCGATCGCGGACCACCTTTTGTACGTGCCGCCCTATTTTTGAATCTCCTGTCATACCTTCAAACACCCACCGAGGTTGAAATGTAATCATAAATCCCCTGCTCTTACGGCTTTTACGTAAAGAATGAGCAGGCGTATTACAGACGACAAAAATAGGTTCTCCGTGAAAGCAAAATTCCCATAATGGATCTTTTGGATCTTTTGGAATGTCTTGCGGCCATTTCTTTTGATCAATTTGATGAAGAAACGTCAACGTATCCCAAAACATCGTTTCGTACTCTTCCATTGAACGTTCTTTATGTTCAGGCTTAAAGAATAACACAAAGGATGTATAGCGACCTATGGTTTTAAAAGTATCTATGTATTCTCTAAGTGCCGACGCTGCATTCCTAATATCTTGGTAGTTATAAGGAGTAGTCACAAATGAAAACCGCAGTAAATCTTTTTTAAAGCCTTCTACCCCTAATATACAAGGAAATGGATTTTCTTCTGATAATATATCGCTTCGGAAATATTGAAAAGCATCTTTTCCCCAAAACGGGACGTGCGTTGACTCTAAAATCTCATTGGCTCGAAAAAGCATTTTTGATGCCATTAAAACCCTCCTTATGGAACTCAACGTTACATGTGTATTAAAGAAAAGAAAGTTTATGAGCATTTTTAACTAAATGTCGCTTCTAAATTATAAAACTCTAATCTATATATATATATAAGCTACTATTGGACAAGTTAGAAAGGAGGCTGTGTTTGTGGAGTGGTTTTTGATTGCTATAAAACAAATAATTCTAGGTATTAGTCTCGCAGCACCGGTAGGTCCAATTAATATAGAGATGATTAAAAAAGGCCTGACGAAAGGTTTTTGGGCTTCTTGGCTAGTTGGTTTAGGAGGCATGACGGCCGACATTTTATTTATGCTCCTCATTTTAATAGGGTTAACGCCTTTTGTTCAGATGCAGGCTGTTACTGTTACCCTGTATGCAACTGGTTTTGTCATGCTCACATTTGTTGGCTTTCAAAGTATGAAACAAGCTGTTTCTCGCTCCTTTTCAATAGATGTAAATAAACCCTCTATCAAAAGAGATAAGTCGTTTTTTACAGGTTTCTTCATTGCTCTTATGAATCCTTTAAATATTGTGTTTTGGTTTGGTGTATTTGGGTCAAGCTTAAGCGAAAGCCTCCAAAGTCAAACATGGCTATCTGTCTTTTTTCACAGTTTCTTTATTATCTTTGGCATCCTTCTTTGGAATTTAAATATTGCCAGCAGCATTCATTTTACAAGAAAATTTATCACGCCTAAGCTTCTTCGTTTCATTACGTTAGGTGCCGGGTTTTTACTTTTTTTATTTGGCTGCCAGTTCGGTTTTAAATGTATATCCTTACTTGTAGGCTGAGCTTTTAGCGATGAGTTCAATAAGAGTGTCATTTACTTTCTCACGGTCATCATAAAAAAGGCCGTGTCCACTGTTTTCAAATGGAAGAAGTGTAGAAAATGAAATATGACGATTCATAACTTTTGCAAGATCAAATGGACAAATTTGATCTTTTTTCCCGTGTAATATATATGTCTCAGCGAAAATTTGACTTAAATCTTCCCGTAAGTCTTCGTCTCGTAAAGACACCGCAGTTTTAATCGTTCCATGACCGGATGCCTCTAAACCTAAATCTTGAAACCACCCTCTAAAAGCTGAACTGGTTGGCTGATTAAAAAACTTTTTCCCAAACTCTTCAAGCATGTTAGGACGATCTCTATACGTATTTTGAATAATTGTATTTACTTCTTCAGAAGGAAGTCCATATGGAAAATCAGTTTTTTGAATAAAACTAGGAGCCGCTGCTCCTAATAAAATTAACTTCTTCACGCCATATCCTAAATGTCTGCTCATATATCGAATGGCAATGGCTCCCCCCATAGAAAAGCCTACGAGCGTATAATTTTTAAGCTCCAGTCTTTCTACTAACATGCGAACATCATCCGCTAATTGATTATAAGAATAGCCGGTGAAAGGTGCATCTGATTTTCCGAATCCCCGAAGATCAGGAGCGATACATCGAATACCTCGGGCCGGCAACGTTGTAAATTGGTATTCGTACATTTTAGCGTTAACCGGCCACCCGTGAAGGAAAAGAACGGGTTCCCCTTTTCCAATATCTCGAACAAAAAGTTTAGTCTTAGGAGTTACGTGAATAAAGTAGTTCATCTATAACACCTCCTAGTTGTTCTTTTATATATATGTGTAGGACAATTGGAACATTCAAAAGTTTCTTAGAGGCTTGTGTAGAAGATGTATAATGTTTATCTGGGATAATGAGTAGGGAAATTCTTTTATATTGTTTATTTAGAACATAGTTTAATTTAAAAATATTAGACAAAAAAAGTAGTAAAGTGTTAAAAACTTTACTACTTTTTTTGTTATTTTTCTTCCAGCCACACATCAATTAAATTGCCAGCTTCACTTTGGTCCAATACGAATGAACCGTTGCTGTATCGGTCGCTAGCTCGCATTGTAGACGGATCAACCTGCTCGATTTGACCTTTGGATGATTCTACTATCATGTAATGTTCTTTAGAAATTGCTTTTACTTTTGCAATTTGATGCGGATTAGATTTTAGTTCTCGGACCATCACTAGCCCTCGTTTTGCTCGTGCTGATTCTTCAAACTCAGTAATTTTTGTCTTTTTCACAGCTCCTCGCTGCGTGGCGATAAATAATTCAGTTGATAGAGCTTCATCTTCATCGAAGATAACGCCGCTTACAACATAATCATCGTCTTTTAAGTTAATTCCTTTCACACCAGAAGCGCGAGTTCCTACAATATTGATTTCTTCTTCCGGGAAACGCAATCCGTAGCCAGAACGAGTGGCAATAAACACTTGTTTTTTACCATCCGTTTGATATACATCAATTACTTCATCATCGCCTTTTAAATTAACCGCGACAAGGGCTTTGGAGTAGCGCTGTGCTTTATATTGAAGTAATTCTGATTTTTTGACCATACCATTTTTCGTAAAGAAAAGCAGATACTGATTTTCTTTAAATTCTTTCACCGGTATCGCCCGTACAATTTGCTCTTCTTTATCAATTGGAACAATGTTCATGATATGCTGCCCCATGTCTTTCCACCTGATATCAGGAAGTTCGTGCACTGGCATATATAAATAATTCCCTTTGTTTGTGAAGATGAGCAGCGTTTCGGTTGTATTAATTTCATACTTCGCTAAAATTCGGTCCGTATCTTTCATACCGAAGTCTTGCCCGTTAGACGCGGCGTAGGAACGAAGGCTTGTTCGTTTTACGTATCCGTCTTTTGTGACTGTCACCATCACTTCTTCAGATGGAACCATCACTTCTAGATTAATCTTAATTTCTTCGATTTCCGCTTCAATTTTTGAGCGGCGTTCTGTACTGTATTGCTTCTTTACACGGCGTAATTCTTTTTTGATTACATTAAAAAGTTTTTTCTCGCTATGTAAGATTTCTTCTAACTCGTTAATTTTAGCACCTAGCTCTTCGGCTTCCGCTTGTAGAGCTGTGATGTCCGTATTTGTCAAACGGTATAATTGAAGCGATACAATCGCCTCTGCTTGAGGTTCTGTAAATTCATATTTGGCAATTAAATTATTTTTAGCGTCGCGCTTATCTTTAGAAGCTCTAATCGTCGCAATAACTTCATCTAAAATCGACAGGGCCTTAATCAATCCCGCTACAATATGTTCACGTTCACGTGCTTTTTGCAGTTCATATTTAGAACGATTTGTTACCACTTCTCTTTGATGATCAATATAAGCATCAAGAATGTTAGCCAAGCTCATAAGCTTTGGTCGCTTTTTAGCAATAGCAACCATGTTAAAATTATACGGTACTTGCAGATCCGTATTTTTATAAAGATAGTGAAGTACTCCTTGAGCATTTGCATCTTTTTTTAATTCTACTACGATGCGCAGACCCGTACGATCCGTTTCATCGCGAACTTCAGCAATACCTTCCACTTTTTTATCTAAACGAAGCTCATCCATTTTCTTAACAAGGTTGGCTTTGTTTACTTCAAACGGAATTTCTGTAATGACAATTTGCTGTTTTCCGCCGCGAATGGACTCCACTTCCGTTTTTCCGCGAATAATAATTTTTCCTTTACCTGTCTCGTAGGCTTTCTTAATCCCGTCTACCCCTTGAATGATTCCTCCCGTAGGAAAATCAGGACCTTGAATAGCCGTCATCAACTCTTCAATTGTACACGTTGGTTTATCAATTCGCATGATCGTTGCGTCAATTACTTCACCTAAATGATGAGGAGGAAGTTCTGTAGCATAACCAGCTGAAATACCCGTGGATCCATTTACTAGCAAGTTAGGAAACATAGCCGGTAACACAGTTGGTTCACTGCTTGTATCATCGAAGTTAGACACAAACTCAACCGTTTGTTTGTCAATATCTCGTAGAAGTTCTGCAGCAATCGATGAAAGGCGAGCTTCTGTATAACGCATTGCTGCTGGGGGATCTCCATCAATACTTCCGTTGTTTCCATGCATTTCGATTAATACATTTCTAACTTTCCATTCTTGACTCATTCGAACCATGGCATCATATACAGATGAATCACCATGAGGGTGATAGTTACCAATTACATTCCCTACAGTTTTGGCTGACTTGCGAAAGCCTTTTTCTGCTGTATTTCCATCTACGTGCATTGCATATAAAATACGGCGCTGAACGGGTTTTAACCCGTCTCTTGCATCCGGCAGTGCACGCTCTTGAATAATATATTTACTGTATCGACCAAAACGGTCGCCTAGTACATCCTCAAGAGGTAAATCTAAAAAGCGTTCTGTTTGTGTCATTGTACGTCCTCCTCTGCGACCGTTAATACATTTTCATTATCTAAAATATTTGGATCTTCTTCTAATCCAAACGCTACGTTGCTTTCAATCCATTTTCTGCGAGGTTCTACTTTATCGCCCATCAAAGTGGTCACACGACGATCAGCGCGGGCAGCATCGTCAATACGAACACGAATCAGCGTACGCGTCTCTGGGTTCATTGTTGTTTCCCACAGCTGATCTGCGTTCATTTCACCGAGACCTTTATAGCGTTGAATCATATACCCTCTTCCTACCTTATCGATAGCACCTTGCAATTCTTCGTCACTCCATGAATATTCAACCACTTCTTTTTTACCTGAACCTTTACTTACTTTATAGAGCGGTGGAAGAGCAATAAATACTTTTCCTGCTTCCACAAGCGGTTTCATATAGCGGTAGAAAAACGTTAGCAGAAGCACTTGAATATGAGCGCCATCCGTATCCGCATCGGTCATGATGACTATTTTATCGTAGTTAATATCATCAATGGTGAAATCTGCTCCTACTCCTCCGCCTATCGCGTGGATGATCGTACTAATTTCTTCGTTTTTAAAAATATCTTGAAGCTTAGCTTTTTCGGTATTGATAACCTTCCCTCGCAGTGGCAGCACAGCTTGAAAGCGGCGATCCCTTCCTTGTTTTGCTGAACCTCCGGCGGAATCCCCTTCGACTAAGTACAGTTCGTTTCGCTGAGGATTTCTTGATTGCGCAGGCGTTAACTTTCCGCTTAGAACGGTTTCTTGACGCTTTCGTTTCTTCCCGTTTCTTGCATCTTCTCTTGCCTTTCGTGCTGCTTCACGCGCTTGAGCAGCTTTGATTGCTTTTTTTACAAGAAGAGAGCTTACGTCCGGGTTTTCTTCTAAGAAATAGGCAAGTTTTTCAGAAATAACTGCATCTACGGACGAACGAGCTTCACTTGTACCTAACTTTCCTTTTGTTTGTCCTTCAAACTGAAGCAACTCTTCAGGTATTCTAACGGAAACGATTGCTCCCAAGCCTTCTCGTATATCTGTTCCTTCTAAGTTTTTATCTTTTTCTTTTAGCAAGCTTACTTTACGGGCGTATTCATTAAATGCACGGGTCATAGCGCTTTTTGCACCGGACTCATGCGTTCCACCATCTTTGGTACGAACATTATTAACGAATGATAAAATGGTTTCAGAATAACCATCATTAAATTGAAAGGCAAATTCAACTTCAATATTATGGTGAATCCCTTCAAAAAAGACGACTGGATGAAGTGAATCTTTTTCTTCATTTAAATATGAAACGAAGGCTTGAATACCTGTTTCATAATGAAAGATATCGTGACGATCATGTCTTTTATCGATTAACTCTATTTTGAATCCTTTTAACAGAAAAGCCGATTCGCGGAGCCGTTCACACAGCGTGTCATAATTATACACAGTTGTTGAAAAGATCGTGGCATCCGGTTTGAAATGAATCGTTGTTCCCGTTTTTTTCGTTTTCCCTATTTTTTCTAGCGTCGTAACCGGCTTTCCTCCATTTTCAAAACGCTGTTCATAAATAAATCCATCTCTATGAATGGTTACAGTCAACCATTCAGACAGCGCATTTACAACAGATGCACCTACTCCATGTAAGCCTCCGCTTGTTTTATATCCACCCTGTCCGAATTTACCTCCTGCATGCAAGATGGTTAAAATAACTTCAGGCGTTGGTTTTCCTAGTTTATGCATGCCCGTTGGCATACCTCGACCTTTATCTTGTACAGAAATTGAATTATCTTTGTGAATGGTTACAATAATTTCTTCTCCGTAGCCTGCTAGAGCTTCATCGACAGAGTTGTCGACGATTTCATATACTAAATGATGCAGACCTCGTGTATCCGTACTTCCAATATACATACCAGGACGTTTACGAACGGCATCTAATCCTTCTAGTACTTGAATTGCATCTTCATTATAATTAAATTGTTGTTTCCGAGCCATTCATACTACCCCTTTCATCACAACGAACATTACTACATTATGTATGAAACACAAACGTTTGCGCTTCGTGTCTAAGAATAAATGATCATGTATCCTATCTTTTAATTTTATAGTGTTCGCATCAACAGAACGTATGTTTCTATTTTTGCGTACTTACAAGATTTTAGCACAAATTTCCGTATTATAAAAGCAATATCTTGTGTATTCATGGATTATAAGCATTATAAAGCTAGCTGTCTAACGTCTATTGTAGCGGAAAAGCTCTTACTATTTCAACGCATGGTGAAACCCATGCAAGCAGTGTGCATGGGTTGGTTGTTCTGCTTATAGATCTTACTTTGTTAAAGCATGCTCAACTTTTATACAACGATCCATAACTACAGTATACCCTTTTTTAGCGAGCAGGTCATATGCTTCTTCATTAATTAAACCAGATTGTGCCCAAAATACGTCTGCATCTACTTCTAAAAACTCTTCTGCAACTTCAAGCAAATGCTCAGAGCGGCGAAATACATTAACGATATCAATATGTCCTTCAATTTCTTTTAATGAAGATACGGCTTTTACGCCGAGCGCTGAGTTTATTGTCGGGTTCACCGGAATAATCTCGTAGCCTTGTTGCTGCATGGCTTCTGAAACCATATAAGACGTTCGATGAGGGTTATCTGATAAACCTACTACAGCAATGCGCTTGCTTTTTTTTAATATTTTACCAAGCTCTTGACGGGAAGGAATTTTAATGGACATGTCTATTACCTCTCTTAGCTATATAATATGTACTGAACAACATTCGCGATTTACAGTTGATTTCCTGCATATAGTACCCGTTTTCTCTATTTTTGTAAACGTCTTCTTTTTTTAAAATAATTGTCTCTCACCCAAAACTAGCTATGTTTTTTTAAGTATCTCATGGTAAAATAGAAACGATATAGAAATAAAGGAGCTTTCAAACATGAATTATTTATTACCTATTCTTGCCTATATCTTGGGCTCTATTCCTTTTGGACTAGTTGTTGGAAAACTAGGATACGGCATCGATATACGAGAGCATGGAAGCGGCAATTTAGGCGGGACCAACTCCTTTCGTACATTGGGTGTAAAAGCCGGAATTATCGTTACGCTGGGAGACATTCTAAAAGGAACCCTAGCAGCTTCTTTACCGCTTTTATTTAATACGAATCAAAACATTCTCTTCATTGGTTTATTTGCTGTCATTGGTCATATTTTTCCTGTTTTCGCGAAATTTAAAGGCGGGAAAGCTGTTGCCACGTCCGCCGGAGTGATTTTATGTTATGAACCTCTTTTATTTGTTTTCGTACTATTATGTTTTTTTATCTGCTTATACATAACGAAATATGTATCACTGTCATCAATGATTACCGGGGTATTAACCTTTATCTACACGCTGTTTAAACAAGACTACGTGCTTATTATGATTATTGGTTTAATTGTAGCCTTTGTCATTTACAGACACCGCGCAAACATTACCCGTATTCTTAACAAAACAGAACCGAAAGTCACATTTTTGTCAGGTAAAAAGAAATAAGAGGATCTTCCTCTTATTTCTTTTTTTATAACCACCTTGTAAGCGAATACATTTCTTATTTATTAGTTATACTGATACTAAAATAAGGAGGTGAATGATGTGAAGAAAAAATGCCCCATTTGCAAACGAAATAAGAAAATGGATGCACAGCTAGAAGGAAGCCGCTACTGCGTTCACTGCTGGGAAACCATTGGAAAACAATATGATTTCAAATGAAAGAATGAAACGATTTAATATAGAAATGAAGCCTTCACCTCTATATTAAATCGTTTTATTTTATTTTATCTCATTCCTTCCTAGCTGGATTCGTATATATTGGTAATTTATCTACCTTTCTACTATAATAAATGTATCCGCAGTATTGGAAGGAGCATAATGAATGAAATTAACAGTAACAGAAGCAGCAGCTACGTGGTACAAAGATGAAATGATGCTAGAAGGAAACGAAACAATTCGCTTTTTTGTTCGCTACGGCGGATGCAGCAACGTTCAAAAAGGTTTTTCTTTAGGTGTAAACACAGATTCTCCTAAAAACGTTGGCGTTGAAACAAAAGTTGACGGTTTAACATTCTTCGTAGAAGATGAAGACCTTTGGTACTTTGACGGTCATGATTTGACCGTAAATTATAATGAAGAAACAAAAGAACCTGACTTTCATTACGAAGCGTAAGAAAAAAAGCATCGATTTATCGATGCTTTTTATTCTTGCGCTTAACCCTGCTTTTTGGCATCTTCATAGGCTTTATGCCATTCCGGATAATTACGGCGAATCGAAATAGGCTTAAAGTTTTCTTTTTTCACACATACGTGTGACGATGTTCCTGTTAACGCAAGTTCTTCATTTGAATTAAAAATTTCGTAGCCGTACACAACGCGTAGACCGTCATAGTTCTCAACCCAAGTATGTACTACAGCTGTCTCGCCATAATGAAGCGGCTTTTTATATGAAGCCTGTATATCAATAACTGGCGACAGCACACCGTCTCTTTCCATTTGTGCATAGCTAAAACCTAAATCACTAATAAACTGCGTTCGACCTATTTCCATCCATACTAAATAGTTAGCATGATACACAACGCCCATCTGATCGGTTTCTGCATAGCGCACTTCGATTTCTTTCTTCGACACTAGCATGATTCTACCTCCTCTTGCACTGTTCCTGTTTTATCTTACCATATAAGGAGAATATACTCCTACTAGTTTGGTTGTAACTCAATATGTTGTAAGACTAAGCACATTTTGAATGCGATATATCAGTGTTTCCAGCCGCGTCATCTTATTTTCATACTTTTTATAAGGAAGTGTATATGTGTAGTCTTTATTTGTCCATAAACGGTCAAAATAAGCGTTTAGTTCGGTCATAACCTTTTTGTTAGAAGGTCCTGATACTTTAATATCCGTTTCTAAATTCAAGTCATCTAAATTTCGTTTTGTGAAATTTGCTGCTCCTGCAATAATCGTTGCCTTTCTTTTGTTCCGAATAAATAAAGTTTTAGGATGATACTGCTCTTTTCCCGTATGATACCAGCGAACTTTAATATCGCCTTTAGATTTTTTCACAAGTTCTGCTGCTACTGGACGGTTAGGCAGTCCGAACTTTTTTCTTCCAAACGCATTTTCATTAGGATCTAAAATTAATCGTACGTTTGCGCCTTGTTTGGAAGCTTTCAAAAGCGCCTTTATTACGTCTCGATCTCCAAGATAAAACATGCCAAGCCATACATCGTCTCCTTTTTTAGCATGACGTAAATCATGTAATACGTACTTATAGATTTTTCCTTCTGTTAACAGCTGAACATAGAGGTCTCCCTTTTCTTTTTCTTTCTTCTTATACTGAGGTAACTTTCCTCCGTAAGAAAAATCTGACACCGCTTGTTCACTTTTCACCACATCTCCAATGATATTCCCTTTTACTTCAAAGGCCATGTTAGAATTATAAAAACTTGCATCATGAGGATTGGCAGAGGAGATAATAACGCTTTGATCTGTTGCTACTACTTTTCTATGATTAGCTTTTACATTTAACAACTTTAAATAAGCACGGACCGTCGCTTTAGGCGCATTGGTACCAAACGGATTTGTTATCCAGCCGTTTCCTTTTTCACCAAACCACTGAATAAAAGTTCTCCATACTGCAGAATACAGTGGAATGGAGTCTCTGAGCTTAGATAAATTGGTTTGCACCACTTTGATTCCGTTTAGCCGCAGTGAATCTAACCACTTTGAATCATGTGAGCCGTAGGTTGTATTGATTTCATCTGTAATAAAGACGATTTCGATAGTAGGATGTTTTCGTTTCTTTTCAATCAGCTTACTTGCAAGCGTATCACTAAGGTGAGGGAACGTTTCGCCTTGGTTATAGTAGCCGTTAAATAGAAACATATCCATAATAATAAAAGCTTTTGCGTCATCAATCGCATTCGTAACTGCTTGAAAAATATGTTGTTCAGAAACAGATGTCTGCTGGTCTTGATACGTTAGGTCTGATAAAAGAAATACATCTTCTACTTTGTGGGGCTTACTTTCGTATGAAACTCCTTTAGGCAAGGGCTTATGTGTTTGATAAGAGCCCACAATAATCAAGACGACAAGCAAACTGATCAAAATCCTTAGTACTTTCTTTTTCACGTGCTTTTTCACCTACATAAACCTCTTCGCTAGTTTGTATTAGTATTGTCTTACTAAAAAAATATAGAAAGAAAGCAGCTAAAACCGTTTATTTTTAGCTGCTTATTGTCGTTGCTTTATTTATTAAATCGTACCTTCGTAACCATTTTGACGAGCTTCTGACTCATCTTTTATTTCGCTGCGCATTGCTTCGATACTTACTTCGCGATTGTGATTTTTTTGCTGAATGCGCTGACGCTCTTCTTCATTGCTGCATGCAGCAGCTTCTTCTGCTTCTTCAATGTTTTTCATTGTATTTTGCACCATTGTTTGTAATTTTTCAACGTTATCACTGCGATCGTCTGGATTCGGTTTATTCCATGCCATTGTATCTTCCTCCTCAAAATAACTTTGTTACAATTGTAGTATGCCGGATTTGTTCATCTCTATAAGTGGAAAAAAATGATTTTAGTTTACATAATATAATTATAATTAAGTTAAAATGTATATATAAAACATACATAATATGGTAATATATACATACAAAGGGGGAATCTCTATGACTAAACGAATGATAACATTACTAAGCGTCATCTTTATTGCAGTGCTTGCCGTATTTTTTATGTCGCAAACCTCATTGGCATCAAAATTGACTGCAAGTGCCTTTATGAAGCCTCATCATTACTCAAAACATGAAGAAAAAATGTTAGCTGTGACAAACCTGGACTACAAAAGCAATATCATTGCATACGATGTGAAAGCTCCTAGTGACGCAAAAGAAGCTTATGTAAAAGCTACTTACTACGAAAAGGGAAAAGCCAAAGAACCTTTATTTTCAGGAGGGTTGACTGTTTCAAAAGAATTTGACATGTTTGCTATTACATATAAAATCGATGATGATACTCACAAAGTTATGTTTAATGTAGGCAGCAACGATACAAACCTAGGAATAGAAGCGGAAAAGCCAAAAAAAATGAACGGCTATTCCTTTACTGGATTAGAGAAAAAACAAACGGTAAAAATGAATAAAACATATCCAATTGCTGCTTTATTTGGTGACGATGGCAGTGGCATACGAGTTGCTCCGCTTTCAACCGACGATGAAGAAGTCGTTAAAGAGCTTATTTCGAGCAATCCTTACGTTTATTTATTCACAGTAGAATTCAAATAATAAAAAGTCGCTGAATTCAGCGACTTTTTATTCATTCACCTTTGGTTTGAATAACTTGAGGATGCTTGCCGGATGTATCTTGCATTTGTTTTCCATTATTTCCACCAGCTTCTCTCGGTTGAGTGCCGATGTGATTCGGAACAAAAGGTTTGCTTTGTTTTTTAGGATTTCCCATGCTTATCCCCTCCTCACCGTTACTCTAACCAACTTACTTTAAAGTTATTCAGCTCTTTCAAGCATACGATCTTCTAACCGCTTTTCAATTTCCATTTCAATGCGTTCAATTTCTGACTGATCTTTTAACAGCTGCGTTTTATTTTCTTGCACTAACTCTTCAAATGAACGTTTGCGTAATTTTCTCATGATCACAACACCTACTTTATGTAATTTTTATGAAAAATCTGAAAAATCTAAAGAAACTGATATCATATAACTATCTATATTGTAACCAATTTGTCAGATAAGTAAACATACTTTTTGAAAAGTTGTAAGAAAGTTTGACATGTTTACTGACTTATCTATATATACGATGATAAAGTAAATAAGTTTCATGTTTAATAAAACAAGCAGCGAAGTTAATTCGCTGCTTGTTGAGCAAAGTTTTCCATTTGTTTAAGCGTCATTGGACCATTCACTCGTTGAACAATTTTCCCTTCTTCATCTATAAAGTAAGATGTCGGAATGGTGGAGACCCGATATTTTTTACTTCCTACACTATCTTGGTCGTCCAATAATACACGAAACGTAAACTGTTTTTCTTTAAGAAACTTAGATACTGCCTGTTTACTGCCTTCTGACGAAGTTAAATTAACCGCAAGTAGCTGTACATCGTTTCCATATTTCTCATAAAACGCTTGCATATCGGGCATTTCTTTTTGACACGGCGGACACCATGTTGCCCAAAAGTTTAAAATAACTTTTTTTCCTTTAAAGTCCGATAATTGAACGGATTTCCCGCTCGTATCTGACAGTGTAAACGGAGGCGCTATATCTTTTGGTTCCAACCCATAAGCTTGACCCGAAGCCTGACGAGCACTATCGCCTTTTTTAATATTTAAATCCTTGTATTCGCTTAAGTTAGAATTATCGGATGCTTCATTTGGAGAAAGCCCTTGCCAAAGTGCGTAGCTAAGAAAGCCTACTAGAAGCAAGACCGCAATTATTTTTTTAACCATATGATCGGCTCCTTTATTTCTTCTAAAAAGTGATAATCTATGTACTAATAGATATGTGCAATATCTACTAAAATAATCCTTTTATAGGGCATTTTCTTTTATAATATAGCATATTTCCCTCTCACTTTTTGTCGAAAACGGTGCGTTTGCATAAAAAAAGAGCGGCTCACGAGAACCGCTCTTTTTCTTTATAACTTACGCATGTGTTTTAGACTGTAATTTATCACGAAGCACCATTTGAAGGATACCACCGTGGCGATAGTAATCAATTTCAACTTCACTATCGAAACGAACCAGTACTTCAAATTCTTTTTTGTTTCCGGCTTCATCAGTTGCTGTTACTTTTATAAAATCACGTGGTTTTACTGTTTCATCAACTGCTACTGCAATTGTTTCTTTTCCAGTTAAACCTAATGTATCCGCGCTTTCACCATCTTTAAATTGAAGAGGTAAAACACCCATTAATACTAGGTTTGAACGGTGAATACGCTCGAAGCTTTCAGCGATTACTGTTTTAATACCTAAAAGATTTGTTCCTTTTGCTGCCCAGTCACGAGAACTTCCCATGCCGTAATCTTTGCCTGCAAGTACAACAAGACCTGTATCTTGCTCTTTGTATTTCATACAAGCATCATAAATGCTCATTACGTCATTTGTTGGCCAGTACGTTGTCCAGCCGCCTTCTGTACCAGGAGCTACTTGGTTTTTAATACGGATGTTTGCAAACGTACCGCGCATCATCACTTCATGGTTACCACGACGAGAACCATATGAGTTAAAGTCTTTTGGCTCTACACCGTTTTCTTGAAGGTAAAGACCTGCAGGTGATGTTTTTGCAATTGAACCCGCTGGTGAAATGTGATCCGTTGTCACTGAGTCACCAAATTTCGCTACTACGCGAAGATCATTTAACGGCTCTACTTCACCTGGTTCTTCTGATAAGCCTTCAAAGAAAGGTGGGTTTTGAATGTAAGTTGAATCATTCTCCCACGTATAAAGCGCATCTTCGCTTGTTTTAATTTCATTCCAGCGCTCGTTATCATCGAATACGCGCTCATACTCGTTACGGAATAATTCAGGCGTTACGGTACGGCTAACAACTTCTTTAATTTCATCTTGAGAAGGCCAGATGTCGCTAAAGAATACTTCATTGCCGTCTGTATCAATGCCGATTGGATCTTTTTGTAGATCTACATCTACTGTTCCAGCCAGTGCATAGGCTACAACAAGCGGTGGAGAAGCAAGGTAGTTACCTTTTACTAATGGATGAATACGTCCTTCAAAGTTACGGTTTCCTGAAAGAACAGACGTTACAAGCAAGTCGCTATCTGCAATCGCTGCTTCAATTTCAGCTTCTAATGGACCAGAGTTACCGATACAAGTCGTACAGCCATAACCTACGATGTTAAAGCCGATTTTATCTAAGTATGGGAGCAGCCCTGAATTTTGCAGGTAAGCCGTTACTACTTTTGAACCTGGTGCTAAAGAAGTTTTCACGTAAGCTGGAACATCCAATCCTTTTTCTACCGCTTTTTTCGCAACTAAACCAGCTGCTACTAATACGTAAGGATTTGATGTGTTTGTACAGCTTGTGATAGCCGCAATGGCAATGGCACCTGTTTTCATTGTTGTTTCTGAACCGTCTGCAAGCTTAAACGTAATTTCTTTATCCGCGTCTTTAGCATCAAGTCCGAAGCTTTGGTTGCTAACAGGAGCTGTTAAAGCCTTCTTGAATTCTGTTTGCATTTGAGAAAGTGGAATTAAATCTTGCGGACGCTTTGGACCAGAAAGATTTGCTTCAATCTCAGCAAGGTTAATCTCAACAACGTCAGTGAAAATTGGATCTTCATTTTCTGGTGTGAAGAATAAACCATTTGCTTTTGTATATTGTTCGACAACCTGAATGTCTTTTTCATCTCTTCCTGTTAAACGCATATATGCTAATGCTTCTGCGTCAACTGGGAAGAATCCACATGTTGCACCGTATTCAGGAGCCATATTAGCGATTGTTGCACGGTCAGCTAATGGAAGTTCTGCTACGCCAGGACCGAAGAATTCAACGAATTTTCCGACTACTCCTTTTTGACGAAGCACTTGCGTAACTTTTAACGCTAAGTCTGTAGCTGTAGTGCCGTTTGGTAATTCACCAACAAGTTTAACACCGATTACTTCAGGAACTGGGAAATAAGAAGGTTGACCAAGCATACCTGCTTCCGCTTCAATACCGCCAACACCCCATCCTAAAACACCGATACCATTAATCATCGTTGTATGAGAGTCAGTACCTACTAGAGAATCAGGGAAAGCTACAAATTCACCATCTTCTTCAACAGCATGAACAACGTTTGCTAAATATTCTAAATTTACTTGGTGCACGATACCTGTAGCTGGTGGCACTGCACGATAGTTATTAAATGATTTTTGAGCCCAGCTTAAGAAATTATAGCGCTCTGTATTACGTTGAAACTCGAGGTCCATATTAATTCGCAATGAGTCAGCTGTACCTGCTTTATCAACTTGTACGGAGTGGTCGACAACGAGGTCTACTGGAATTTCTGGATTGATTTTGTCAGGATCTCCTCCTAAATCAGCCATTGCTTTACGAAGTGACGCTAAGTCTACAACCGCTGGAACTCCAGTGAAATCTTGAAGAATAACACGAGATGGTTTGAAAGGAACATCGATATCTTTAATATCTTTTGTTCCCCATTTTGCAAGGTTTTCGACGTGTTCTTTTGTAATAACACGGCCATCTACCTGACGAAGAACAGATTCTAATAATACTTTAATTGAATACGGCAGCTTAGATACATTACCTAAACCTGCTTCCTCTAAAGCTTGTAAGCGGTAATAATTATATGTGCTGCCATTAAGATCGAATGACGAACGAGCGTTGAAAACGTCTTTTTTAGTCATTACTTTTACCCCCTTAAAATTCTATGTATAAAGGATTTACTTACCCCATCCTCTATTCCCTTCACCATCTATCTTAATATAATATTATACATAAGTAAATAAAAAGAATGTTATTAATTAACATAAGTTTCACTTATAACCTTTTTCCATCCCCCTTTTATTTTTCTAATAATTCATATTTCATTGATTTTTACGCATGCTAGAAACGGAGGTGATTCAACATGGCTAAACGCAAGTCAAACCACGTCATTCCTGGAGCTAACGCGGCTAGCGCTCAAGGAAAAGGAGCGGGTTATAATGAAGAGTTTTCAAATGAACCATTAACGGAACAACAGAAACAAAATAATAAAAAACGCAAAAAAAATCAATAAAACAATCTCTTATTGGGTATACTAATCACTAGTTAGAAAAGCAAAATCGTTTAACTCCATGAAATCTAACGAGAAGGCGTCATTATATATGACGCTTTTTTTCTGTTCCCATTTCCTGTTTTTGTTAAACCTATTTTTAGAAAGGGGAATTTTTCATCGGATAAATTCCCTGTCGCTATCCTACCCTAATAAATGAAAGGGAGGCTTTAACTATGAACAAAAACAGCAGCAAAGACATCAGAAGAAATGCGCCAAAAAGCAATTCTGGACAGCCAGAACCGCTAAGCGGATCTCATAAAGTAAAAAACCGTAAGCATTCTCGCCAAAAACACAATAGCGGACATGATATGTAAAACAGCGGCAAGCTCTCTACAGAGCTTGCTTTTTTATGCGTAGAAAAGACAGCTAGTACTTCAAGCTTATTCTTTGCGCAGGAGTTCACTAAGTACATAAACGCGCATATGATAGTAAAGTGAAACAGTTTAAATAATGGAGGAACGCAGAAATGAAAAACAAGCGTCTGCCAGCAGACCAAATGTTTGTAAAAGGCTTTCAAGAGTTGTTAGAAGTCATGCTTTCAAATCCCTTTATGAGTTATTTAGATTATGATTCCGTTCGTATAGATTTATTTGAAACAGAACAATCATTTATTGTCGAAGCTGAATTATTAGGGTATCACCCTAAGGATATTATCGTTCAGATACAAGCTGACCACTTACAGCTGACAGCCAAAAAATACTGTATTAGAGAATTTCATGATGAAAAGCAAGGAACGCTTGCAAGAGAACAAATGGAAGAAAGCGTTGAACGTACAATCGACTTTCCATTTCCATTGATGAATAAAAAAATTACCGCTACATTTAGTAACGAAATCCTTGAAATTACGATTTCTAAACATGAGACAAATGAATCTAATCAGCAAATAGTCCCTATTGAGTTCCAATAAAGCTGGAGATGTTGTCTCTGCAGCTTTATTGGAACTATTTAATTATTTATTTATTTAGCACATAGTTTTTTAAGAATATTCTTCTTTTCAAAACAATGGGATATCTAATTGATTTTACGGCACACTACTAAAAAAAGAGTAAAAGGAGAAAGTTTATGCTTCATACTGCTTGGAAAGGTAAAATCAGCTTTGGATTAATTGATATCCCTATTAAACTGCACGGAGCAATTGAAGAAAAAGATGTAAAGCTGCGCACGCTACACTCCGTTTGCCATACACCTATTCATCAAGAAAAACATTGCCAAACGTGCGGACGAGAAGTAGAATCCGATGAACTGGTTAAAGGATACGAAACTGCGACCGGTCAGTTTGTTGTACTTTCACAACAGGAAATTGACAGTGTCAAAGAGCCCTTTACAGCAAACAAAGCCGTTGAATTGTTACACTTTGTTTCGTTAGATGACATTGATCCCCTGTTTTTTGATAAGCCCTACTATATTTCTCCTGGGGAAACAAGCCTAAAAGCTTATTACACTTTATTAAATGCACTTGAAATAACGAATAAAGTCGGTATTGCGGATGTATTTTTATATTCCAAACAGCAAATGGCAATTATTCGCTCCGTGGGCGGATCTCTTGTTCTTCACACGATGCATTTTGAAGAAGAGCTTCGTTCAGTCACAGATGTGCCTAACTTATCCAGTACTTCTTCCATTAATGAAAGTGATACACAAGTGACTGTGGAATTAATTGATAAGCTATCTACTTCTTTTAATCCATCTATTTACAAAAACAACTACCGAGACGCCTTGCAAAACGTCATTCAACAAAAAATAAATCAAGGCGAAGTTACAAAAGGCAGCGGAAGCGAAGAACGAGATATTCGACATTTAATGGAAATGTTAAAAGTGAGCATAGATCCTTCTACTTTACACCCGACAAAATCAACAGCAGAGAAAAAAACTTCATCCTTAAAAAAGAAAGCATAAAAAAGCTAACGAAGAAATTCGTTAGCTTTCATTTGCAACAGAAGTCTTAGGAACAATAGTTCCATATGACGCCGGTATTTTTAAATATTGCGTTACTTGATTATTTTCTACAAAGACAATAAAGTTATCTTTTTTATCTTTTCCAATACCTTTTGCTTTTGCTTCAGACCACGTGAAGCCCAGCTTTTCATTTACCTCACTGCGAGTCGTTTCCGGTCCAAAAACATATACTTTATCCCATCTAAAATCACATAATTCATTAAAATCAAGGATGGAAGCTTCTTCTTTACTTTGATTTGTTTTTTTAATTTCATTAATTACAGTTTGCTGAAGTTGCGCTTGGTTGCGTTCGCTGTATACCCTGTCAATAAAAAAAGTTGCCAATAGCGCTACTAACGTGAATAGTAGAATCTTTTTCACTTCGTTGTCCTCCTGAAACGTTCTCTGCACATGATACGACTTCTTTTCGATACGGTTTTATTCTCTACTATTCTAGAAAATTCAACAGGAAAATACAACTAAAATCTCGAAATGTCATCAAAACATAAAAAACTTAACACTACGTCAACGCATAAAAAAAGTCTTGTTCACTTTCTATCTATTCACCTACTCAGCGCTGAAAAAATGTGGTTCTACCGTACAAATAGCTTCAATAAATTCTTCTACTAACCCTTCTTCTCCCGGCAAAAAAGGCAGCGCACCAACTCCAACACGTTCAATACTGTTATAAAAATGATGCTGCTTATAGCTCTCTGCTTTCCCTGGAAACAGCACAATCGCTGTTTGTACTGGTTTTATTCCATTTTCCTCTACAATAGTGTCTCGGTAACGATGCATGGTATTAATGTCTTCTTCTCTAGGTGAAGGCGTATCGTGATTTGGTTTGATACGATACTTAGCGTCAAAAAGATATACACTTTTTTTCTCCCCTTGCTTTACTTCAAGCAGTAAGTCAGGCTTTTGAATAACGGTATGAGTATGATGGTATGCTTTCTGATACCATAGCGTGACTTCTGCTTTCCCCACTTGAAAACGATGATAAGACGGCTGCATCCTGACGTTCAACCCTTGTTCTGTCGTTGTCATGATGTTTTGTTCTATCCGCTTTCCGTAAGTTTGCAACTTCTTTAAAAGACTAACATACGTCCAGTATTCGTAGAGAGTTGCGATATCTTTTAATGAAAGGTGGTAAAACTCTCCGTTAAGAGCCAATCCTCGCGTTAAGAACATAAAGTATCTGCTTGCCTCCCGGTAGCGGGGTGCCGTACGCAGTGTAGAAGGAAGAGTTGAAGCTTGTAGGGTCTTCACCCGCTGCCAAAACGCATTATTTAACAGTCTTTTTAATTCGGTATGATTAGTTTCTAGAGCCGATACGGCTTCTTTTTTTACATATCTATCTTCTATCAATTTGTCAATTAGTGCAGTTAGCTTATGATACAGCTGCGTCATCATCCATTTTACACTTTGATTTTCCAGATTATCATAGGTAGACACGTGCCTGGTGCCAATCGCTTTTGTGGGTACTACTTTTATATTTCGATTAATTTTAATCCCCCTGCTTGAAGATGCAAGATAGGTAGGGTGGGTTCGGACAAATGATATAGCACGGCTATCTTGTTTTTTTATTTGATCGCCTCTCATGAGCTCATGTTCAACTTTTACCGATTGAAACGCCTGATTTTCAATCTGACGCACAGAATGAAGAAAGGGTTTCATATAGTGAGAGAGAACATGATAAAATTCCGTCCATGTTGCTTGCTTAGACCAAACAGATTTTGCTTCAATATATGTTTTACGAAGCATATCGTATGCCAAATCATGAATATATCCGTTCACTTCATCAACCATGTTTACATAATCTGTCTTGTAGCTCATCTTTGAGGGGAAAATTTCAAGAGTAAAGGAGAGCTCTTTTTCTCTTTCGCTGTAAACATGAAACGTAGAATACCCTACTTCATTTTGAAAGCTTATATTTCCCGTCAGAATGTAGGGAAATCCTACGCTTTGAAAGCTTTGTTCAACTGCTTTTGAATCGTGGTTAACAACCAGGCTTGTTTCATTTTTAGAAACAACTGTAATTTGATAGGTTTCATTTTCAAAAAATAAAGGCTCAAGCGGCGGTTTTGAGGTCATCATGCCTTTTGTTCGATTTAATACTTTTACATGTCTAATTCCTTTTCCTGTACAAGAAAAAAACATCACTTCTTCTGCAGATTTTATTTTTTTCTTATTTTTCCCTTTTATAACCACCGTACACGTGTCAGTTTCAATTTCAACGTACGGTATTAATCCAAAATGACGTGTATCCGTATACTTCAAAACGTCTCATCATCTCCATTATTTTGCGTGCGCTTTTAGGAAATCTCATTCCATCTGCATTTACGACAGCTGTCTCAAATTCATCATCTAACAGCGTATTTGTACAGTAATAATAAAGGTTTTTTAATAAATCAAATGTGTACCCATCGCTTCCTGAAATACGAGGCAAAACTTTTTGCAAAACCTGAAAATCAAACGCCTGATCAAATGTAAACATTCCACTTTTCACCGCGTAAATTAAATAAAAGCATATTTCGTCGCGTACGCGGTAACCTATTTGTAAATCGACTTCTATAAGCATCTCATTGACGGTTAGCAGTTCATTTGTTACTTCGTGAATGAGCTCAGCATGTTCAACATACGCATCTTTTAAGTGAACATATTGACTTTGAATTTGTACATTTTGAATGCCGTGCTGAGACGGATCTTTATCATCTAAAAAATCAAAAGAATCTAGTTGAATCTTATTTAACTCAATGGTGTTGGTACGATCTAACAACTTTTGGCTAAACCCATGAGTTGTTTCATCCATATTAATTGTACCGATAATGAGAAGATTGGATGGCAAATAAATATCTCGGAACATCTTATGTCCCGGGAATAACGGAGCCGTTTTGATTTTCCCTTTTGACCAGCTCCTGCTTTCCATCACGCTTAAAATGTCGCTAAAATAATGTTCAACTCGAGCTAAATTCATTTCATCCAATATGGCAACATATGTGTAAGCTGGATGCTGAATGGCTTGCTGCATAATCGACAGAAACGATCCTCTGCGAAAATCTCCTCTTAAATCAATATATCCTAATAAATCTGAACTATCGTGCCAATCGGGTCGAACCGGAATGAGCACTTGTCTTCCATTTTCAATCGTGGCACCGATACTATCTGCTAAGAGCTGAGCAAGCTTTGTTTTCCCTGTACCGCTCATTCCTGATAAAACAATAAACGGTTTGGTCTTTAAAGCAAAGTAGGCGTTGGCTATATCATGTCGTTCATATGTAAATCCAGATTTCCTAATATACTCATGAATATGGACGATTGCGTCTTTGTCCCCCATCATCTCTTTGCTCATTCCGTATGTTTTTATATACTGTTCATGCATACTTAGCAGTAAATGCAAGTCCTCTTGCAGCTGATCATTGCTAGGTAAGTCTGCTATATTGTAAGGAAGATAAAGAGCTACTCTATCCTCAAAGCTTTTCGCTTCCATGCTTGTACCAATGACAATATGATTATCTTTCAATACGCGGGCATGTTCAGGAGTAAAAAATCGAATGTCTTTCAGATCTGTTCCTTCTTCTGAGTCTCCTCTCATCATGACCAAGTAAATGCGCTGACCGTCTTCACTGAATAAATACGCGACCATCACGTCACTCTCTATATTCTTATTCGCAAGGGTCACGTAAGGAAATGTTTCAGCGTGGTGTCCCGATATACGCATTTCTTCTCGATTTATATGCTCCAATCGATAAAGAGAAATCGGAAGCCTGCGTGTAAGCATATTTTCTATTTCATGTTTTACAAGTACGTCTCCACCCATTTGTTTATAATGTTCCGCTACATACAGCAGCCGCTCGCGCAAACTCATCGAATTCTCTCCTTTCTGCCTTCACTGCAGTTTGTAAAAATAAAAAGCATCGTCAACTGACCACGCAAAAGGTTCATTTCTTTTATTATAGACGCTTTCTTCGTATAGTAAGCTATTTTATAACGTTAGGAAACTCTACATTATTCTTTTCTCTACATACATGTTTATGTTCATTTTAATGAAACATGACAGAAAAGAAAAGCGTTAGGGGCTTAATGAATGAAGAGGCAATGATATGAACAGAAAAATAAGCAGCTTGTGTGCCCAAGTATAAAACACCCATTATGCTACATGATTATTTAACATCTGATGCTTTTGGCTGAGTAAAGAAAAAGATAAAAATAATAAGCGGCAGGGCGATAAGAAAAATACTCGTCTCTGAAGGTCTTACTGTAGGTATATCCGTTAATGACATTTTAATCAGTCCTTTGTAAATTTTTCAACTAAGTCAGGATTTACATAAAAATGTTTTGATACAGTACGATGAAAAAACTGAGAGGATTGATTCAGTTCACTTAATGCAGGTTCTGTTTTGGGAACGCCAAAAATAGGTCCGCTTACGTTAATGGTAAACCTTCCAGAAGAAATAAAGGCGCCCGACACATTGATCTGGTTATTAAGCAGCAAAGCCGCAAGAAACACATCAATCATATCAATAATAATATTAATTCCCGCATTTCCGTCTTTTCCTTCGATGCGACTGGTTCCTGTAATAGGTCCGCCTACTGAAACACGAAAAGCTCCGGGTGTCACAAATACTCCTATAATTGTTATTTGGCCAGTTAATAATAATATGGCTGTTACTACATCAAGATCTCGTTGAATGGCAAAGATAAGTTCCCTTTCTTTGTCAAAGCCGCTTTTCCATTCCACATTCTCCACACCCTTAGCACATACTATTCTAAACACGTGTAAGTGTTATTCTAATTCTGCTTTTTCTTTTCTCACTCGCGCTCAGAAAAGTGTAAGACAGATTTTACTGCGTCTTCAATTTCTTTATACCCTGTACATCTGCATATATTGGAAGCTAACCACTCCTTTATAATATCGTCACTGCCTGAAGGATGGCGTTTGGAAAGCAAATGAGCATTCATAATAAAACCCGATGTACAATAACCGCACTGAAAAGCAAAGTGTTCAATAAAAGCTTTTTGCATAGGTGAACTCTTCAGTCCTTCTATAGTCATTATTTCTTTCTCTTCTGCTTCTGCCGCTAACATGAGGCAGGATTTCATTGGCCGCTGATTTATCCCTACTGTACAAGCTCCGCAGTCTCCATTTAAACAGCCTGGTTTTGCTCCGGTAAGGCCCAGCTTTTCTCTTAATACGTAAAGCAGCGTATCTGCTGTTCGGATATCAACCATTTTTTCTTCCCCATTAACCTTTAGCTTAACTGTTATTCTATACCCTTCATCTCTTAGCACATTACGTTCCTCCCAGCTCTTTGAAAATATCAATCAATAAATTTTCAATCACAAATTTGCGATATCGATCCGATCCTTCTCCATCATTTAAAATTGGAGCCGGTATATAATCAAGAGCAGTTTGAAGTCGATCTTCTAATGGAATGTCTTTCTGGTTTAGCACTTCTTCTACTTCAGCTGATCGAAAAGGAAACGAACATACTCCGCTGAAAGCTACTCGAATGTTTTCTTCTGTTTTTAAAGCTGCTACTGTAACTAGTGGATATCCTGTATCCCACTGCTGGCGCTCCTTTATACTCATATACGGGAGGTCAGCATACTTTGTTTCAACAAACACCTGAACAAGCAGCTCTCCTTTTTTCAGCTGTAAACGCCGCTGAAAAAGATCGTGAATCGAATGGAGCTTTATTCCACTGAGATCTGCCACTGCGAGTTGACTATCCGCTAGAAGGAGCGGCAATACGGCTTCTCGATAAAAGATATGCCCACAAATATTTCCTCCCAGCGTTATTTTATTTCGAGCCGTGTGATCAGCCACTTCGCTAGCAGACTTACTTAATAAAGGAAATACGTTTTTCTCTTCCAGTTCAGTCAACGTTACACCTGCACCAAAAATCATCCAGTCTTCATCGGCTTCTGCTTTTTGAAACTCGGGTATATTTTTTATATCAATGACAGCATGGGTAACAAACAAACCCAACCTGCCCAATGTCAGAATTTCAGTGCCTCCAGCATAATAACGCGGCTGTTTGCCTTGATTCTCTAACTCTTGAAATAAGGCAACTGCTTCTGAAACGGTAGCAGGTTTGTGATATTCAAAGTCAAATGAAATCATTAGCATTCCCTTCTTTCATTCTCCAAATTAATTCTGGAATAAGCGGAAGGTGGTTTAATTCTGTTTCTGCTGCCACCGTTAAGCTGTTTCCTAAAGAAGCCGGCATACCAAGCAGCCCGTGTTCTCCCACTCCTCTAGCTCCGTAGGCCGCATCTAATTGAGGCGTATGAACAAAATCTACTACGTACTCCGGATGCTCTCCGTAGCGAAGAGGACGATATTTCCGAAGCTGAGGGTTTAAAATACGGCCATTTGAATCAAACCAAAATGTTTCTCTTCCGGCAAACGATAGGCCCATACTCATCGCTCCCATGACTTGCCCTCTTGCCATTTTCTCGTTTAGCACGGTTCCTATGTCAATAACAGAGACTGCTTTTACAATACGATATCTATACGTTCTAGGGTTATATTCCACTTCAACTCCTTCAGCTGCTACCGTCCATTCAGGACCGGGACGCCCAGCTCCCGTTTCTTTATCCAAGTAGGTCATCCCTCTTAAAATATAATTGCCCCTCCCTATGATTTGCCCTCCAATTGCATTTCCGTTCGGATATTTATAGCCATATACAATTTCTTTAAAGGCCAAGGAGGTTTCAGGCTCATCCCGTAAAAAAACTTTTTCATTTTTTATTTCGATATCTTCCTCAGAAGCTCGAAATATACAAGAAGCTATCTTTTTTAATTGGTTAATCACATATTCAGCCGCTTCTAAAACCGCTCTTCCTGCCATAAAAGTGCCTCTGCTAGCCACCGTTTTCCAATGTTCAGGAGTCGTTTGAGTATCTACTTCCATTCGCACATGAATACGTTCCACGGGCATCTGCAATTTTTCAGCCAGTATTTGCGCGAGCACTGTTTTTGTCCCCGTGCCTAATTCAATAACGCCAGACATTAAATTCACGCTTCCATCAGGATTGAATGTGAGAATAACACCTGAACCTGCGTTTGTTTCAATAGTGGAGGTTTTCCAGACGCAGCTAATCCCTTTGGCAGTAATAAGGCCGTTTTCATGAACTATTCTCTGCCCTTCCTCCCATTTCATTAGCTGCTTCAAGCGACGAATACATTCCGGTAAGTTACCAACGCTGCTAGAAGTTAAACGTACTTGCGTAGGCGTAGTATCACCCGGCAGAATAGCGTTTTTTTCTCTAAACTCCAAAGGATCTATACCTGCTTTTTTAGCAAGGATGTCCATCGTGCGCTCAAACGCAAATAATAGTTCCGAATGGCTAAATCCTCGAAAAGGGGAAGCGTAAGGGTGATTTGTATATACACATAATGAATCACAGAAAATATGTTCAAGACGATAAGGTCCCGTACAGTCAGCTGCTGCTGCTTTACTCAAGTCCGTTCCTTTATCTGCGTAAGCACCGCTGTCGAACAAATAAAGAATGTCAGCAGCCTGCAAGAGTCCCTCTTTAGAACAACCTAGCTTGATTTTGGCATCTAGACCTACGTGAGCAGGCGAAGTAAGCATATCTTCTTCTCTTGTGTTCAATATTTTAACCAGCCTTCCACCCACAGCTTTTGAAGCTAGATAAGCAAGCAGCTCCAGCTGGACAGCTGCTTTTCCTCCGTACCCTCCTCCTACTAGCGGTGTTTCAACGATCACTTTTCCCGCTTCAATTTCAAAGTACTCACTGATTAATTTTTTGACCATAAAAGGAGCTTGAGAAGAAGTGACAATTTTAACTAATCCATTTGGAAGGATTTCAGCAGCGGCGCTTCTTGTTTCCATTGCCGCGTGATCTGAAGGAGATAGAGAAAATGTTTCTTCGACTATTAACTCACTTTTTTGCCAACCTTCTTCTATATTGCCTTTTCGAATTTTAACTCTGTTTGCTACGTTGGTGCCGGGCTCTGGATACACCGTTTTATCATGCTTGTAGATGTGCATATGTTCATGCACTAAAGGAGAATCAGGCTCAATAGCTGCGCTAGGAGAATGTACGACAGGCAACGGCTCATATTGAATATGAACGGAGCTCGCCGCACGCTCAGCGAGTGCAGGAGTTTCTGCTACTACCAGGACTACGGCTTCTCCGTGATAACGCACTTTTTCAAATGCAAGCGGTCGCCGGTCACGAACTCCTTCCCCGGTTAACGGCAAGTGCTCACCCGTCACAACCGCGTGAACACCGGGAATAACAATCGCCGCTTGGACGTCTATGGCTTGAATCCTTGCATGAGCGTAAGGGCTGACTACTATTTTGGCATGCAGGGAGCCTTTAAACATGTAATCATTTGTGTATCGAGCCGTACCCGTTACTTTTTCCAATGCATCTTTTCGAATCACGCTTTTTCCAATGATCTCCACTCTTTTCACCTCCATCAATCAAAACAGTCGACGTTTCTCTTTGTATATCTTTTTAATGTGTTCATACGCTTGTTTTGTATCAACATCCATAAAAAGGGAAGCGTCGGTCCATTCGTAAAATATTCCATTTTCAGGTCCGCTTTGTCTTATAATTTTTCTTGCCCCTTGATCTCCTTGCAGCTTATCCAAGCTTGAAAACATTTGTTTTGAAAATAAAACCGGTGCTCTGGAAGTTCCTTGATAAAAAGATGAAATAAATGGAACAGAAAAATGTTTTTTAAAAAGAGAAACAAATGTATCTATCAGCACGATGCTTATAAGAGGCTGATCTGCCAACAGCACAATAATAGCATCAGCGTTTAATTCTTTTGCTTTTTTTAATCCGCATTTTAAAGACCCAGACTGACCTTTTAAGGCGCTACTACAAGAAGTATGACTCCACTTCTGCTGATATGCTTCTGAAAAAAGAACAGGGTCAATCCACTCAAGATGATCTCCTTTCTTAGTTACTACTATCGTATGATTTACTTTTGAAGAAACAGCTGTTCGTAAAGCTTTACTTCCCAAACATCCATTCCCTAAAGGCAGCAGCAGTTTATTTCTGCCCATCCTTTTACTAGCTCCTGCGGCAAGATAAACAGCAACAATATTTAACCCGGACATTTTCATCCCTTTTTTTCATCATACATTCGGAGGTTTTGAATTAGTTCAGCAAGAATACTAACAGCAATTTCCTGCGGTCCTACCGCTCCTATAGAAAGTCCTACCGGCGAATGAATGCGTGAAGAAATATCAGTATTCAATAATCGAAGTGTTCGCTTTTTAGATCCTAAAACTCCTATATACTTCACAGGGTTTGATTTTAATAGCGAGAGAATTTCTTGATCGCGATAAAAATTATGCGTCATGATCACAACAAAATCATCGCTTTGTATAGATAATTGTTTGTCTACTTCCTCTGGAAATCCAATATGTATTTCCTCTGCTAGCGGAAAATGTTCCTTATTACATAAAGCCGGTCTCCAGTCGCATAAGGTAACAGAAAACCCCGTAATGGCAGCAAGTGATACTAAGTATTTTGCATCAACACCTGCTCCCCAGATAACTAGACGAGGCTTTGGTTTATATAGATGAGCATATGTGAGCAGGGAGCAATTTAAAAGTTGAATACCGCTCTTTCTCCCATTCCAATCATCTGTTGCAAAAGATGATTCGTCGCTATTTCCACCAAATGTTTCGCCCGTTTTTTCTACATAAAAAGAGGTTGTTTGAATAAAGTTTTTTTCTAATTTTTTAATATGCAAAACAGGATTTCGGTTATCTAAATGACGTTTTACCCGCAAAAGATTTTGCTTCATCCTCGCAGTTACAGGTTCTAGGAGAATATACAGGATTCCATTGCAGCCTGCTCCTTGTCCCCATCCTGCATCACCTTCTTCTTTCAAATTGTACGTAACGGTTAATACGTGCTCAGTGTCGAACAACTCTTTTACGCGCTCAGCAAGATCTGCTTCTACACAACCAGCGCTTAACATCCCAATGTTCTCCCCATTTTCTTGAAACAGCATGGACGCTCCTTCTTTTAAATATGAGGATCCTTCTACATGAACAATCGTTGCCAACACACTTTTTACTGTTGATGTGTTTACAGCATGTAAAATATCGTGCATTTTTATTATTCCCTCCTTTTCCTGTCGAGGTTTTAAAATCTTTTCACGTTTTACACAGAACTACAATACGCTACAGTAGACCACTTCTACTCTCTGAATGAATCCATGTATTATTCATATTTTCAAAGAAGCTACAATAAGCTTTTAAAGACTTAGAAGAACTGTCGTTTGAAAGGAGAATAATATGCTATTCGACTCAACAAAAATCAACCTAGGAAATTTGAACGTTCGCAGTGCTGATCAAGCAAGCAGTATTTCTATTGGAAATACGTCAAAAGTTACAAGATATGTCACAGCAAAGAAAAATCAGGCCTTCGGACAGCAGCACGCTGATCAATGTTTTACAGCAGGATCTGCTTACAAAACTGTAGATAATGATTATGTAGATGCATTTGCAACAAAAAATGATAAATAAGGAGGAAACCATATGATTTTTTCGCCCATGGTCATTAACTTACAAGCCTTCAAAGTGAACGTTTTGGATAATTCATCCGTTTTAAGCATAGGACCTAATCAGCAGCTTGATGTGTTCGTATCTTACAAACGTAATCAAGGTCTGGGAGAATCAAACGGAGATTTTTCTCCGAACGTAACTCCGTTCTCATGGATTATAGACTCAGATGTAAATGATTCAAACTCAGTTAAAAATAGCGTAATTTAATTTTTTCATCTCCTCTGCCTCTACTGCGCACAACTAGCAGCATATCTTCATCTATTCGTCTATTAGCATTCAATCGGAAGCCTAATAAATATAACCTGCATCTGAACTGGCTATATTTATTAGGCTTTTTCTATGAAATGGGCACTTTTTGAAAAGATGATGGGCTGTCAATTTGATCTCGATCATCGACACAGCTTCTCGTTCCTATAAAGCCGCTATCATCACCAAAATTTTGCCCAAATCCCTGTGTTTTTTTATCTGAATTATTCCAGTCTGCTAGTAAATTCTGTCCGATATTTACTGCAGACGCATTTTCAAAGGAATTTATCTTTAGCATTAAAATATTAATATTTATAGATGCACCTGCCATTTAAACCACCCCCCTTTCAAACTATATTCAAATTCCATCTTTTTATGATGTGTGGTAAGGAGGAAACGATATGGACTTTGATAAACTTATGCAGTGGATGGAATTTGCTAAAAAATATCAAACAAATGACTTTTGGAACGGTGTTTTTGATCAAACTGCTTTTAACGAATTTATGAAAGAAAATATGGATATGAATGCTCCTGATTCATATCAGGCACCTCAGGCTTCTAAAAGTAATTTTCCACCTGTTGACATTTACGTTACGCCTCACGAGATCATTGTTATCGCTGACCTGCCTGGTTATCTAAAAGAAAACTTACACGTTTCCGTTTCAGGCAGCAGACTTCTATTAAAAGGCTCACCGCACCCTCTCATCACAGGACAGCCGGTTGTACAAGAACGACCTTCTGGAGATTTCAACCGAATTATTGAGTTGCCAGAGCCCACCGATGCACATCATCTGCGTGCAAAATTTGAAAACGGGCTGCTTATCCTTTCTTATCACAGGCAGTTTTTCCAAGAAGAACGTATTCACATTGAATAAGGTTTAGTAGTTTTACGAATGAATTTTAATGCTGCACATAAGTATTTATAAATGCGAAAAATTTAACGTTCACTTCTAAACTGGCTCACTATGTATTTATCTAACTGTGATTACAGAGGAAATAAGCCCAAGATGAGGAGAAGCGAAATGTCTATGAAAGGATTTTTTAACCCCAAACAGACTAACCAACAGCTTCATACTGAGCTAGCGGACTTCAAACATCAAATCAAGCGCATTAACACGCTTGAAGTTCACATGAACCGTTTTTTAAAACTCGAACCGCAAATTGGTTCTCTCATCATGCTCAAAAAAAAGCTAGAGGCTCAGCCCACGCACTCCAATGCTTCTTCATCTTCACAAAGAAGCACTCATAAAGATACGGAACAAACGTATGCAAAAGACATGCAAGAAACTGCTAAACAGCTTCATTTTTTAAAAGAAAAAGTAGCGCAATTGGAACAAGTGATCTCCACACAACCTCCTCGCGATAAAAAGATAGAAGCTATACCTTACATGGATATAACTCGGTTAGTAGAACAATCTGTAAAGAAGCAAATGGCTCCTTATATCGAAAGAATGACAGAATTAGATAACAGAGTTTCAGCATTAGAACGCAGCATGTCGCTTGTAACTGAAGTACAGGTGGACATGCTAAAACGAACGTCTGCCCTTCAAGAAGAAATAAAAGGGATTCAGCAAAAAGCGGCACTTTTAGAAAATGCTCCCCCGCCTATTCATATTGATAAATTTTTTCTTGATAAATACGAACAAAACAACAATATTGGCCAAGTTGGCATTAAAGAACTCGGCGGTACTTTAAACATCGGAGCTACATACGGAAGCGGAGCGATACCAAAAGATTTCACGGACCAAATTCAAAAAGATATGGAAGAGTTAAAAAACGCAAAATCAGATATTTCTTCTGGCACAGCGAAGCCAGGACAAGAGGATACAAAGGGTTCTCCTTCCGTTTCAGAAAAAGAAGAAACATATACGGAAGTTCCTATTTTTGACGAAGAGGATCTAGAAGACGACCCAAAGGGAGAGTCAGTTTAAAAAAGTCATAAAATTATATCTAGTTATGACTAGAATTTTTGCACGCTATTCTTTACACTATAGGTAATAACTTCAAAAAAGGAGATATGCTGATGCCAAAGCTTTTATGGAGAATAGGTGCTGTCATGTTGCTAATGTGTGGAGGCTTTATCTTTTTATTTATTGCTGCTTCGCAAATGATGGTTCAGCAATACAAACCTTTTTTTAGACGCGAGAGTGCATAACTCTCGCGTTTTTTTATTGAATGTTATCCTTTTTATGGTAATATATATATCAAAAAGATATAGGTGAGGAAAATAAATGAAGGAAAATCAAACAACATATGCAATTTTAGGACTGCTTACCACGGAATGCAGAACTGGTTATGAAATTAAGCAGTTAATGGATCGAAGTTTAAATCATTTTTGGAAAATCAGTTATGGCCAAATTTATCCCACTTTACAAAAGCTTGTGAATAATGAACTAGCAACGGTTAATTCCGTTGCTCAAACTGATAAACCAGATAAAAAAGAGTATGTCATAACAACTAAAGGAAAAGAAGTTCTGCAAGATTGGCTGCGTGAACCTATTAAGCAGCTCCCTTCCGAACGAAATGAAATTTTGTTAAAACTCTTTTTTAGTAGTCAGCAAGAAAAGCAGCTCACAATTTCCCAGTTAAAAAACGCTCAGCAGAAACTAACTGAACGTTATCACATGTATTGCGGAATTGAAGACAGCATTTCTAACAGCCCTTCTCCCGATAGAACGTATTGGCTTATTACCCTAGACTACGGTAAACGAACAACGTGTGCTTCGATAGAATGGTGCAAAGATACGATTAATAAATTATATGATGAGGAGGCGCATAATTTATGATTCATTCCAATCGTATGATGGCTAAGCCCGGTCAGGAGTTGGTCGTCTTTGTTATAGGAATGCGCATTAATAAGTGGACAGCGGTACACAAATGGTTCCCTGTATTTAAAGCAATGCCTCCTATGATTCGCGAGTTGTATACAAACAAAAACCTTGGCTTTTTATCTTTGCAAGGATCTTTTAATTTAAGAACCATCACGCTGATACAATATTGGGAGTCAGTTGATCAATTAACCTCCTATGCCAAAGGTCCTCAGCACTTAAAAGCTTGGAATTCTTTTTATAAACAGGCTTCAAAAACGAATGAAGTGGGCATTTATCATGAAACGTACGTCATTCCTGCAGGAAATTATGAATCAGTATACGTGAATATGCCTTTGTTCGGTTTAGCTAAAGCGCTTGGATCTGAAACTATAACGAAGCATACTCAAACTGCCAAAAAACGTTTGAATGTTAAAAAGCCGCTTTAACTAAAAGCGGCTTTCGTTATATTTGTTATACATATATTTTCAGCATTTGATTGGCACCTTTTTGAAATTCGTACGGGACGTCTGCTATTTCTGTTCCTTTTACTAGAGGCGCAATCTCTTCTAACAGCTGCGGCAAATAGGTAGAAATCTTGCCGCTCAGGTCCGTTAAAGGAAACAAACGTACTTCCTCTTTTGTAACGCGTATCAGTTCTTTTAAAGCCTCTAAATGAAACGTATAATCTAACCGGTCACTGTACATAAATAAAAAGTTAGCACAAAGCGTTAAATCAAACTCGTTCTTTTGAAACGGCAAATTAGGAAGTGCTCCGTACTGATAGGCTTCGGGGTTCTTTTTCATATGAGCAATACAATCTTTTAATGCTCTTTTTCGATGTTCAGTTAAATCATCAATAGACGAAAAATACTTCCACACATACTGCTCCTGTACGTGCTGCATTTGATTCATCGTATGAATTAAATCCAGGCTTCCTTTCTTTTCAAGCTCTTCTGCCGTAAATTTATAGGCAATATCGCAGCTAGTAGCCTCCGTACCTTGCTGCATGGCATGAGCAGTAAAAGAACAGGCCCCGCTAGCACAATCTAACACTTTTTTTCCTTTTAAATACTTTTCATTCAAATTAAACATGGCGCTATACTCTTCAAACGTTCTGCCGATAAAAACAACTCGGTCAATTCCTAACTTTTTCTCTGCTAAACTCAACTCTACTCAGCCCCTATCTTTTACTTAGGCTTTTATTTTACAGAAAATTGGATTAAATTCCAATAGTTTATGTAGTAATTAGTTTAATCACTATCTTTTGAAGGCCTAAAAACAAGCCCCAACACATAACTCCTATTGATAAACTCATAAACAAATGAAGGGAGTTTTTTAAACAAATATAGACGACAGCAAGTAGTAAAATAGTGCCTGGGAGTCCATAAAGAACGCCGAGTGTAAACTGACTGACCACTTCCTTTTTTTCTCCTTGCACTGATAACCATACAATACTTAGTAAGCTCACAATTGGAAGGGCAGCCACAATTCCACCGTATGTCGGAAATCTTTTGGCCATTTCTGTTACCCCTGCAATAATAAGAGCCGACATTAAAATTTTGATGATACTATACATGTTTTGCACGCTCGCTCAATAACTGAAAAGCCTGTTGAATCAGCTGCTTTTCAGATGCTGTCATTTCGCGTAAAATAGCTGATACTTTTTCTTCATCCAAGCTTGAATTCCGTTTTAATAGGTCTTTTCCTGCTTCTGTTAAATGCAGAATTACTTTTCTTTCATCATGTATATCTCTATTTTTATATACATACCCTTTATCAATATTTCTCTTTACGTGTTCAGATGCCGTATTATGTGAAACGTGTAAATAATCCGCAATTTCTTTTATTCCAACCGAAGATGATTTGTCGATATGCTGTAAAAGACGTATGGTTTGGTGTGTAATTTTCTCTTGATGCGTATAGTGCAAATGATAATAAATAGACGTCCAATAGCTGTTTAACTCCTCTACTTTCATGATCCTGCTCCTTTATATCGTATTTTCAATTATTATCGTATTATACGATATATATTACAGAAACGACACCCAGTTTTCAATACTACCTTCTTTTTATCTTGTATCTCACATAATAATACGATTTAACAGTTACACTAATTGTACACACTGTGAAAGGCGGTTGTATGACATTGATTCTTCGACTGTTAAAATGGGTTCCGAATCTCTTTACGATTGGAAATTTGCTAAGCGGCGTATTTTCCATAGCCTTTAATATGAACAGCTACGAACGCTTAGCTGCTCTTTTTATTTTTCTAGCCGCTTTTTTCGATTTATTTGACGGCAAAATTGCGAGAAAGCTGAAAGTTAACAGCGAGTTTGGTGTAGAGCTAGATTCTTTGGCTGATATTATCAGCTTTGGCGTAGCGCCTGCAATGCTATTTCATACTCTCTCTCCCCACTCTTGGCTAACCGTACTCGCTTTTATGATTTATCCAAGCATGGGCGCATTAAGATTAGCTAAATTTAGTGCAAATCCAACCATAGGTTATTTTATAGGGCTTCCTATTCCTTTTCCCGCTCTAATTATCGCACTGCTTGGCATGTTTTATTACGTAAACCCTTACCTTATGATTATGTTAGCTATTTTGATGGTTAGCCCTATTCGCGTAATGAAAATTTAAATGCAATAAAAGACAGACAAAATGCCTGTCTTTTATAGTGCTGTCCATTCTTCACACAGCATTTTATGCTTAAATTTCAGCTCATGTTCTCTTTTTTCAAGCTGAGCTTGTAAAGACAGCCACTCCTTATTATCAGGTGCTGAGCATAATTTTTCTTCAAGAGACAGTAAGGAATCCAGTACGTCTTCAAGCTGAGCAGCCACTTCTCGTTGCTGTTTTATGTTCATTTTTTTCAACAGTAGTTTTTCATTTTTCTTCATTTTTTTCACCTCTTTCTTTTCTTTACCCAATGGTGAGTGTTTTAGTATAGAAAGTATTATATGGTTAAAAATATTTCTCCTGTAATAAAGATCCTTTAATAGCTTATTTTATTTTTAATGATTATTTAGAACATAGTTTAATAAGATTATTATATCTGATACAATTAGTAATACTTTTACAAACCGTGATATACTTAAAAAAAGAAAGGATGATGAATAGAAAATTATGCTGCAAAAATTTGGTTTTTCTCAGTATGAAAGTCAAGTATATGAAGCGCTGCTTGCGAATGATGGCCCGCTGGATGCTAGTTCAATTGTTACGTATTCGCATGTTCCAAAAGCAAAAATTTATGAAGTGCTTAATCGTTTAATTGATAAAGGTATTGTAGTAAATACATTGTCCGGGAAAAAGAAACTTTACTCAGCGGTAGCCCTTCAAACCGTCATTCAAAAACTTACTGCTGATTTTGAAAATGACATTAATGAATTAAAAACATATAAAATTAAAAAAACGTTTACAGATGATCATGTTTGGAGTTTAAAAGATAAATCCTCTATTTCTGCTCACATCGAACAATTGATTGACGAAGCGGAATCTTCTATTATTTTATCCGCGTGGAATGATGAGTTAGCACATTACCGCTCATTGCTAGAAGAAAAAGAGAAACAAGGCGTAAACGTCGAGGTCTTAACCATAGGAAACTTGCAGACTGCCCTCAAACATTTACATACATTAAATCCAATAGATGATCATAAAAACCTTGAGCCGTCGCAGTTGATTATTGTTGACGATGCTTACCTTTTATTTGCCGGCATTGAACATGAGACATGGAAAGCAATAAAAACCATGTCCCAGCCGCTTGTAAAAGTTTTTGCTGATTTCTTTTATCATGACGTTGCACTTACCCATATTACAAAGAAATATCAAGAGCAGCTTCTTCAAGATTCTGAGATCATGGATCTGCTTACTCGCCTGCGATATTAAAAGGTTACTAATTCATTAGTAACCTTTTTAATATTACCTATTGAAATCCCTTCTAAAAAAGGTTACTATTCTAGTTGTAACTTTTTAAAGAGGGGGTTTTTTGATGAATAAAAAAGTTTACATACTTGCGATTGCTTCTTTTGTTGTTGGAACGGTCGAATTAATTCTAGGAGGCATCTTAGACTTAATTGCCGATGCATTTCATGTATCATTAGCAAAAGCAGGTTATTTAATCTCTATTTATTCGTTTGTTTATGCCTTGTCTGCGCCGATTTTACTAAATGTGACGGCTAAGATAGAGCGTAAAAAAGTTTATATGTGGACATTATTTATTTTCTTATTGAGCAATGTATTTTCAGCCTACAGTTCGGGCTATTATATGCTACTGATTGGACGTATTCTTGCTGCTGCGAGCGGTTCTTTTATCATTGTACTATCTACCACAATGGCTTCTAGAATGGTAAAACCTGAATACCAAGGCAGAGCAATTGGCATCGTATTTATGGGAATCAGCGGCTCACTTGTTTTAGGCATTCCTCTTGGTATTTTGATTGGAAATGCGCTTGGCTGGCGTCAAGTATTTGTTATGATTGCAATTTTGACTGCCATTATTATGATTACCGTTTGGTTTACAATGGAGCGTCTAGCTCCTGCTCCAATTGTACCGTTAAAAACTCAGGTAAAAGCTTTACGCAATAAAAAAATGCTCGCTATTCACCTAGCAACATTATTTGTACTTGCGGGCCATTTAACGCTTTATGCGTACTTCACACCATTTTTGCAAGAAACACTAGGATTAAATACAACGATGGTGACCATTATTTATGGTATTTTCGGTCTTGCTGCCGTGGCAGGAGGAGGACTTGGAGGAGCTGTTTCTGATAAATGGAACCCTTCTTCATCTGTTATCACCATGATTGCTCTCTTTTTTGTTAGCATGATTGCTATGCCTTTTGGCGTTCATTTACCATTTATTGTGTTCTTGCTTCTTATGATCATTTGGAGTGCACTCAGCTGGGCGGTTTCACCAGCTCAAAGCAATTTAATTATCCATAGTGCACGCGACACGTCGGACATTTTAATCAGCACTAATGCAGCGATTTCACACGTAGGAATTGCGATCGGCTCCTATGTTGGAGGAATTGTCGTTAATCAATACTCTGTTATTTATAACGGCTGGGTCGGGTCTATTTTTGTTTTGCTTGGTCTTTTCTGCTCTCTTTATGCGGTAACACGAACAGAAAGCACAGCAGATACGCTTCACAGTAAATAAGCTTTTATAAAAAAAGCGTCCACATATAGTGTACGCTTTTTTTGATTATGATGGGTCTCCATGCATTTCAGCTGCAAATTGAGATTCCGACATGACGATAAAACCATGCTTTCTTAGCAACGCACTCGTTACCCCTTCACCGGCTAATTTAACATTTGAAAATGCTCCGTTATATATATGTTCACTTCCACATGAAGGGCTGTTTTCTTTTAGTACAATAACAGTAGCTTTTATTTCTTTTGCGATGCTCAGTGCCTTATAGGCCCCGTCTATGTATATATCTGTCACGTCTTTTCCCGATCGTTCAATAACTCGCGCATTTCCGTTTATTACGTCTATTCCCGTTCCTTTTATAATTTCTGCCGGTTCTCTAGGCGTGTGAAATCCACCTAACAGTTCCGGACACATCATCACCGCTTCTTTATTTTCAACGAGCGCTTCAATTTCCTTAACTAAGGCACTGCTTCCATTATATCTGCAAGCTTGACCTGCTAAGCAGGAACTAACCAGAATCACAGAATTCTCCCTCCCATAAAAAAACACTTCTCATTCATCATACAGAGAATATATGATGAATGGAAGTGTTCACCTTTTATATTTTATTCAAGATCACGCTTTGACTCCTGCTCTTTGTCTCGATCCGTTTTCGCTTCAAATTCAGAGCGAGTCATTACGTCCTCTACATGCATATTTACTTCTACTACCTCTAATCCCGTCATATCGTGAACTGATTTTTTTACGTTATTAACAGTTTCAGAGAAAATGGCTGGAACATTTTTTCCGTATTCGACAATTACTTTTAAATCAAGGGCAACTTGCTTTTCTCCTACTTCAGCGTTAATCCCTTTTGTGATATCTTCAGTGCTGCGGAAGCGATCTGTTAACCCGCTCATAAATCCGCCGCTCATTGATAAAATTCCTTTAATTTCATTAGCTGCAATTCCAGCAATTTTTTTAATGACTTGATCTTCAAATGTTAATGTATTTTGATGTGTATTTTGATGTGTATTTTCCTGAGATTTTACTGCTGTATTTGTTTCATTAACTGCCATAACTAACATCTCCCTTAAAGTGATTTTCTATCTTCCTTTAGTAAAGAATCCTACCCAAGCATTTATGTCTAAATGACCGTCTCTCCACTTCCCGATTACATAACCAATTCCCATAAAAGCTACAATTAGCAGCGTGGGGCCAAAACCAATTGTTAATAGCAAAATTGCCAACACTAAACCTGCCAGAATACCAAGTACTCGGCCACGGTACGGAATCAATTTATCTGGAGTACTCATTATGTCCCTCCTTCATCACACAACACGCTCTTTCTTTCGTGTTTGTGTATCTGTTAAGTCAATACGGACGGAGTGAACAGGAAGCTCAAGTAAGGCCTCCACGGCGCGTTTTGTTTCAAGCTGCATCTCTTTTCCTAGTGTTGGTAGTCCATCTCGTCCAAACAACGAACAGTTGATATACAGACTAACTTTTTCTTTGCGAGAATGAATAGAGGCATGGACTTCAGGAGAGCGTATTCCCTGAAAGCTTCTAATTGCTCGTAAAGCTGTAGATTCGATCGTTGCTTTAGAAATTGTTATTTTGCCTTCACCAGTTACAATTGCTAAATTCTTCTTAGGCGGTCTGCTAAATATGCCTGTTAAAAGAAAAATAATAAAAATAACAGCTAAAAATGCGCTTATTGATAAAATTGTGTAGTAAAACCACTCCTGATGCTGCCACTTTTCTAACCAATTTGAAAGGTGAGGAACCCTATAAACCATCAGTGCTAACATACCTGAACAAATCAGTCCTGCAATTCCAATAATTGCGATTAAAAACCGATTAAAATTATTCAATTTTCCACCTCATCTCAACGTGAACTCCTACTGCTTTTTTGTTGTGTGTAAAGGGAAGGCAACGAGATATTCAATAGTTACCCGCAATATTTTTTTGATAAACTTTCTAACTGTAAAACTGAATATAAAAAAAACGACTAGGTTTCCCTAGTCATTTTCCGCGTCTCTATACGTTGTCTTGTGAGCTTTGATGAACTTATTACCGTTTATTAAACCGCCAATTAATAAAATAGCGGCGGTTAAATAAAACCAGACCATTAAAATAATAATACTTCCAAGCTGACCATAGATTTGCGAGTAGCTTCCAAACTGGACATAGTATCCGAATCCGGTAGATACAACTTGCCATCCTAGCGTGGAGAAAACAGCCCCTGGAAGTACATCTTTCCACGTTACTCTTGCGCTTGGCATCAGTTTGTAAAAAAGAATGAAGAAGCCTAATAAAAATAATGTCCCAATTCCCCATCTAATTGTCGTCCAGCTTTGAAACCATATATCAGGAACATGGACTTTTGTTAGGACCAAATGTCGAATGACCTCTTCAATAATTGGTACAAACAATGAAATAGCTACCACAACCATAAAACCAAAAGTTAAAATCAAATCATTGATTAAACCGCGCAAAAACGTTTGTTTTCTTTGAATATGATACGCGTCATTTAACGAGCGAACCAAAGATTGTATAGCCATAGATGCGAGCCAAAAAGTCGCTAATAAACTAAAAGATAAAACTTTTTTCCCGCTATTGTTAACTGTTTCAATTGACCGTTCAATTACGTCGTAGGCGCTTTTAGGCGTAAATGGTTCAATAAATATCAGCAAATTGTTTGTATCAATTGGAAAGAAACTCAGCAGAGAAAAAAGAAAGATAATAAACGGTACAAAAGATAACAAAAAATAGTAGGCTGTTTGAGCAGCCTGATCAAAGAAACGCTCCGTAAAAAAACGAGCGGCAACGGTCTTAGATGTTTGAATCATAACAGCGTTCTCCTTTACTTTCGCTTCACCCTGTAGTGAAATTCATATTCATTTTTTATGTTCAACATGTATTGGATAAGTTTCGGCTTATAAAGCTTTCCTTTTCCATTATCCGCGGTTAACAAAGAATTTAACCTGTAAAATTATACAGCCGGTTCATAAAGAAGATATTATTATAATTACATCTGCCATTACCACCATATCAATAGATCTTCTTTTTCTTTCATAAAACCGGAAATTCTCTGAGACTGCTTTCCCTTTTTTCTTACATCTTAAACTTTTTTACGCAATGTTAAAAAAGTAAAACATAAGAGCGCCGATCAGCATCAGCATAATCATTGAAACAAAAATAACCAAAGCGTGAGAAGATTGATACGTTTGGCTGTTAATTTTTTTGCGGGTTGAAAAATAATGATAGGTTGAGAAGAGAAGCAAACCTGCACTTGCAGCTAAAGAAAAGATAATAACAGCAATAATAAGAGTATCGGCTGCTTCACTTAATTTTTTTCCGGAATTGAAATGTAGGCCGCCTGCAACAAAGCCAATGCCGAGTGTGGCAATAGACGTTCGAATCCACGCTAAATACGTTCGTTCATTTGCTAAATGCTGCTGAATATAAATGGATTCATTTTCTTTTTTAGTCATTTACATACCACCGTCCCTTTATATGTCTTCTATTATAAATAAATACTCAAACGAAAATAAATTGAGGACGCTTCACGCCACATTATACCCGAAAAGAACGAATCATTACCATCTTCAAGCGGTCAAAAGAGCTGCTTCATAAACTAAAAAAAGCCAACGGGATAACCCCAGCTGGCTTTTTTGATTTATGAAACATTTTCCTTATCTTGATTATGCTGATATTCTTCGTCCCAATAATCAGCGTTTTGAATTCCTAATTTCCTTGGAGAAAAGGTAGGGTCTATCCCTAGTTTTCTCTGCTGGCGATAATCTTTTAAAGTTATTAAAGCAGGCTTAGCTAAAATCAAAATTGCAATTAAATTGAGCCAAACCATTATTCCAACTCCAATATCTGCTAACGCCCATGCAGTTTCAGCCGTTCGGATAGATCCGTATAAAGTAGTGGCTAAAAGAGCTGCCTTAAGGAACATGGATACTATTTTATTTTGTTTGCCTTTCAATACGTAAGCTAAGTTCGTTTCCGCAATATAATATTGTGACATAATCGTAGTAAAGGCGAAAAACACGAGAGAAACAGCTACAAACCCTGATCCGAATCCAGGAAGCACCGTCTCAACTGCTTGCTGCGTATATTGAGGCCCGGCTTCAACTCCTTTTAAATGATCCACAATGAACGAACCATCTGGCCCTTGGGTGCTGTAAGAACCTGTAATTAAAATCATAAAGGCTGTAGCAGAGCATACAAGCAGCGTATCAATATAAACTGAAAAAGCTTGTACCAGACCTTGCTTGGCAGGATGTGAGACTTCCGCTGCTCCCGCGGGGTGAGCTCCGGTACCTTGACCCGCTTCATTTGAATATACACCTCGCTTGACTCCCCACGCTATAGCCATGCCAATAATTCCACCGAACGTAGAATCAAGTGCAAACGCACTTTTAAAGATTAAAGCAATAACTCCTGGTAAAGCTTGAATGTTCAATCCGATAATCACTAACGAAACAAGAACATATCCAATGGCCATAAACGGAACAACATATTGTGCCACGGCAGCAATACGCTTAACGCCTCCAAAGATAATTAATCCTAAAATAACAACAAGTACAATCCCAGACGTTAAAGGCGGTATTGAAAATGCATTATTTAACCCTGCTGTAATTGAATTTGCTTGCACTCCTGGTCCAAGTACACTCATAGCTAGCAGTGCGGCAAAAGCGAAAATCAGTGCGTACCACTTCTTTCCCATGCCTTTTTCAATATAATAAGCAGGCCCACCTCGGTATTCTCCTTTATCTTTTACTTTATAAATTTGAGCAAGTGTTGATTCAATAAATGCACTAGCTGAACCTATAAAAGCAATAAACCACATCCAAAAAACTGCTCCTGGACCACCGAATGCAATGGCTGTTGCAACTCCCGCAATATTTCCAACTCCCACGCGCCCTGATAAAGCAAGTGTTAACGCTTGAAAAGACGAAACGCCCGATTCAGAACTTTTTCCATTAAACAATAAAGTAACCATATCTTTCAAATATCGAACTTGTACAAATCTAGTGAGAATAGTAAATAAAAGTCCCACTCCTATACATAGATAAAGCATCGGCGTACTCCAAATCATTTCACTTATTGTACTAATCATCTGCTCCAATATACACTCCTCCTTAAAACACTCTCCACATTATGAATAATGAGAACATAGTTTTAATATAGAGTTAAAAAACAGAAAATTCATTCTTTTCGTCAGGTTGTTTTACACATTATTTGATAAATAGACAAAATTTGTGGGTATAACGTATATTTTGGACAGATTATCTGACGCAGTTTTTAGTGAAGTATAAATTCTTTACATAATTCCATTGTCACAACATAAAGTAATGAGTGAACCAAGGGTCACTTTATGTTCTAAGCCAAGCGTAAACACAGGACATCTTTCTGTTTTCATTTCACGGTAATATTTCACTAAGTGAATCATTTTATTTTTAAATATTTCTGATATATGGTATAATTTAAACCGATAAAAAGATGCTGCATGTATGCTAAAAGAGCAGGCCATATGGTTTCGCTCTTTTGTTGTTTTTACGCTATGCGGCACAACGAAAGAAGGAAATATAATGGAATTATGGAAACGAAACTTGTACATTTGCTGGTTCGGTTCTTTTTGCACCACAGCCGGGATGAGTTTAGTTATTCCGTTTTTACCGCTTTATATTGAAAAGCTGGGAGTTCACGATACGAGTTCCATCAGCAGATGGGCTGGTATTGCGTTTGGAGCTACCTTTTTAATGGCGGCTATTGTTTCTCCTTTATGGGGGAGTTTAGCCGATAAATACGGGCGAAAGCTTATGCTCCTTCGCGCAAGCTTGGGTATGGCAATTGTTATGACTTCTATTGGTTTTGTGCAAAATGTCTATCAGCTTGTCGGACTGCGCTTTTTAATGGGCGCTGTTTCCGGCTTCATCTCTGCAGCCATTACGTTAGTAGCGACTCAAACACCTAAAGAGCATAGTGGTAAAGCATTAGGTACGTTATCTACAGGGGCTGTATCAGGATCTTTATTAGGACCGCTAGTAGGGGGCTATTTAGGAGATACAATTGGATTGCGTCACGTCTTTTTCGTGACGGGTGCATTTATGTTTTTGTCTTTTTTAATTGTAAATTTAATTCAAGAAGACAAAAAAGAGACGGCGAAAACGACGAAAGAATCTAACATTGGGTTACTATCTCTAAAAAATTCAAAGGCCGTGATTGGTATATTTGTTACAACTTTTTTACTGCAGCTTGCAGTTATGGCTATTCAGCCAATCGTTACACTGTATGTAAAACAACTGTCTACTCATACCGATCACCTTGCCCTTATTTCAGGTTTTGTCGTGGCGGCAACAGGAATATCAAATATTTTAGCTGCATCAAGACTCGGCAAAGTCAGCGATCGCGTTGGTCCTCAAAATGTACTTCAAATATGCCTGCTCATCGTAGCAGTTATTTGCGGCTTACAGGCCTTTGTGCATAGTACTTGGCAGCTATTCTTACTTCGTTTTTTACTCGGTTTTGCAATGGGAGGATTATTACCTTCTATTAATTCTTATTTAAAGAAAATTGTGCCGGACTCGATTACCGGTAAAATGTTTGGCTATAATCAAACAGCCCAATACTTTGGGAATTTAGCCGGTCCAGTCATTGGCGGACAAATTGCCGGAGCTAAAGGAATTCCTTACGTATTCTTAACAACCAGTGTTCTTCTACTATTGAATGCTGGGTGGGTGTATTATCAGCGCCATCACGGACAACAGCTAGACGGTAAAGCCGCATAAAAAAACCTTCCGTTAAAACGGAAGGTTTTTTTATTACCACAAGGGTTCTTCTTCGCTGCTTACTTCATAAGAAAGTGGCATCATAACAACCGCTGCTATGAAGAAAATAAGCTCCGCGACAACAATGGATGGAAAGGAAAAGTCAAATAGTGAGAGAATAAGCCAAATAATAAGGGGTGCAAATGAGTAGATTGATAATCGCTTTTGGGATTTTGCAGAGATATACTGTTGTTTGTCACAGTGTGGGCATTCTAAAACGTTTCTAAATGTTAACAGTTGTTTAAAGGTTGTCCTCCAGTTCCATTTATGATTACAATTTTGACAGGTGGCCATGGGCATCACGCTCCTAAAAAGATTTATGTACATATAAAGTATACGTACAAGTTGGTAAAGAGTTTCATTTTTATGATTAAAAACGTTTTTACTATTATAACATAAAACAAAATAAAAGGCTTTTTACAAGAAAAAGCCTTTTATTTCAACGTTTATTTAGATACAGCTTCATTCGTTTGAGAAGCTGTTTTTACTTTTATAACCATAATAACAAAAGCTAGCAACCCAAGAATCGCTGCTACGAGAAAAGGAGCTTGAGGCGCTACGGCATTGCCGATAACTCCTGATAATAAAGGAGCAAAAGCTGCACCTAACCATCTTAAGAAATTATATCCTCCAGATGTAATTCCTCGTTCATAAGGAGATACTTCCATTACATGACTCGTAAATAATGCATTATTAAGTCCTGATACAAGACCTGCTGCCATGATTAAGACAATACGCAACCATGTTGCATCAAAGGCAAATAAACAAATTAAAATAAGTGAAAAAACAATTAAGCTAACATGTAACACTTGTTTTGGCTGATATCTTTTCTCTAACTGATGTGCTAAAACCGCTGATCCATAAGCTAAACATAATCCCCATCCAAAGAAAACAAAGCCAATTTGAAGAGCTCCGATCGATAGAATAAGCGGCGTATAAGCTAACACTGTAAAAAACCCGTAGTAATAAAGCATGCCTGATACAGCGCCTTGAGTAAATGGTTTTAATTTATAAAGTTTAACCATGTCTTTAAAACCCGCTGCTTTACGAGGCTTAGTGCTTGTAGGCTGTTTAACAATCGTTAATACTAAAATAAAGGCGATAAAAATTAAAGCACTTGTACCGAAAAACGGCAATCTCCAAGAAGCATTTCCTAACACGCCTCCTACAAGCGGTCCTCCGGCCATTCCCAAACCAATCGCAGCTTCATATAATCCTACTGCTTTTTTCACTTCACCTGATAATGCAATAAGCAGCGTCATAGCTGTTGCAAAGAAAAACGAATTACCAAGTCCCCATCCTGCTCGGAAAATAGAAAGCTGAGGAATATTGTTAGAAAACCCGCATAGTGCTGCAAAAATCGTTACAATGATAAGTCCTGTTACCATCAAACGCTTGTCTCCTACACGTGATGCTAAGATGCCTGCTGGAATCATCATAATAGCCATCATTAACAAATAGGAAGTAAATAACATTTCTACTTGCCAATGAGAAGCTCCAATTTGCTTAGCAATCTCTGGTAAAATCGGATCTACTACCCCGATTCCCATAAATGCTAAAAAAGTAGCTACTACCGTAATAATTTGACCTAATCGGTTATTTGAATGCTGTCCTTCCACTCTTTCATCTCTCCTTTTGTTTTTTCATGTATTTCCATAGCAGATTCTCGCATTTGTTTTAATTCTGTTTTAAATGCCTGCATTTTAACCACTTTAAAATCAATCATCTTGATTTGATTTTCCAGTAAATTTTCTATTTTAGTTATCTCTTTCGCTGATAATCCTTGCTGCTCACTTCTTTCTTCAATCATTCTTTTGAGCGACATAAACTGCTGCAGCTCCTGTAAAGAAAAACCGAGAACTTCTTTTGCTTCTGCTACTTTTTTTAGTTCTCTTACCTCTTCTTCGGAATAAATCCGTGCATTTCCTTTTGTACGCTGCGGGGGCAAAATGAGTCCAATCTCTTCATAATACCGAAGAGCACGCTTGGTCAAACCAGTCATTTTCGTTACGTCATCGATTAGATACATATTTTCCCCTTCACCTCCCTCAAACATTAACGTTAACGTCAACTATCTATTACCATTATAGATTAACGTTAACGTTAATGTCAATAATATCGAGACATTTTATGTAAATTTAAAAATATGTGCACAAAAAAACCTATTGATAAATCAATAGGTTACATCAATATGTCATATAGCTGCTGTGCTGTTTCTCCTGTAACTTTACCATATACTCCTCGTCTTTTAGAAGTAAGTTCCGCACTCTCGGAGGTGAATCGTACATTGTATACGACTCCTTCATAAGTAAGCTGTACATCTGGGTCAAGAGCGACAGTGTAATCAGCTTTTTTCCATTGAATTTGTTTCATAATTGATTCTACAGCTAAAGCATCTTCTGAACTTAACGTTTTATCTCCTGCTTTTATAAGCTTGCCCTCCCTTTTTTTATTAAATTTTAGTTCAGAATGATAAAATGAAAACTCAAGTTGATTTTTATCATGTGCTATGAAATCTTGGGGTAGTTCTACATAGCGGACAACTTCTCCTTCGTGTACAAACACAAGCATTTGATTAGCAGCAGATATTTTTTTCATTACCTCTTCACTGATCGGTGCGTTTACAAGTTTTTCTACGTCCGCTTTCTTGCTTTTGTTTGTGAATAAATATCCTTTTTCCCATTTAAAATCACTTAACTTCGATACATCCACTGACCTTACACCTTTTTTTTCAAATAATTGCTGAATATTCTTTCCCATTTCTTTGTCGTTGGTGATTTGAGCATTAGAACTGCACCCTGCTAAACAACAAAAAATAAAGCCTATTGCTATAAGAGCCTTCACTTTTGCCTTCCTCCTCCCTACCATTCTTTTAGACAATTCCAACTTTGTACCATTTTAACATATAATTCCTATTTTTTCGTCAAAACAAAGAAAGAATACGCTTACATAATTTCACGCATATAAATGTGATTTATTTACAAGTTTTTTCTGAATATTTTAAGAAAATTTTAATATTTTATTTAGTTCGTTTTTAAACTTTATCTTTAGACTAAAAAATAAGTTAAAAATAAATAACGCAGGAGGAAAACAATGACTTGTCTATCTGAAGTTTTAAAGTTTAATGAAAAATTTGTAACAAATAATCAATTTGAGGCTTTTCAAACATCCAAATTTCCTAACAAAAAAATAGTCATCTTAACTTGTATGGATACACGTTTGTTAGAATTACTTCCTAAAGCCATGGGGCTAAAAAATGGAGATGCAAAAATAGTGAAAAATGCCGGAGCTGTTATCTCCCATCCCTTTGGCAGCGTCATGAGAAGTATATTAGTTGCCGTCTACGCTTTGCAAGCTGATGAAGTATGTGTCATCGGTCATCATGAATGTGGAATGACGGGCATGAAAGCTGAAGCTATTTTAGCCTCTGCTGAACAAAGAGGGATCAGCGCGGAACAAATTCGTAATCTAAAATATGCCGGTATTGATTTAGAATCATGGCTGACTGGGTTTGAATGTGTAGAGGATAGTGTCGAAAACAGTGTGGATATGATTCGAAATCACCCTTTATTACCAAAAGACGTGCTTGTTTCTGGAATGGTTATTCACCCCTCAACAGGAAAGCTTGACGTCGTTGTAAACGGCTATTCCCAAGACCAAGCTGAAACCGTAAGCTCATGAAGGAGGATTTTATCGAATGCTAAAAGATAACCGATTTCAAGGCTATTCAGCAGGGCATTTACAAAAAGATATTATCGCCGGTTTGGTTGTTGGGGTCGTTGCTATTCCTTTAGCAATGGCCTTTGCCATCGCTTCTGGTGTAAGACCTGAATACGGGATTTATACAACCATTATCGCAGGAATTATGGTTTCCATATTAGGCGGATCTAAATTTCAAATTGCAGGTCCAACAGGTGCATTTGTTCCGGTGCTGCTTGGAGTTGTCATGCAATATGGTTATGAGAACCTCATTATTGCCGGCTTTATGGCTGGAATTATGATTACGCTGCTCGGAATATTTAAGCTAGGTAAATTTATAAAGTTTATTCCGCGCCCTGTGACGATTGGATTTACAGCAGGAATTGCGATTATTATTTTCTCAGGTCAGATCGCTAACTTTTTAGGATTAAAGGGAATTGCAAAACATGAGGAATTTCATTTAAATATGATTGAAATCCTACGAAAAATTGCAACGATTAACATTTACAGCGTCATCATAGCCGCTATTTGTTTAGCTATCGTGATTATAACGCCAAAGTTTTTACCTAAAATTCCCGGTGCCCTTCTAGGTCTTCTTATTTCCACACTTGTAGCCATTACACTGTTCCCAGGAAAAGTTGCAACGATTGGCTCTACTTACGGTGCCATTCCGAGTAAACTACCATCTTTTAGCTTCCCAGATTTAACATGGGATAACATCGTGATGCTATTTCCGGCTGCCTGCGTAATTGCGATGCTTGGAGGTATTGAATCTTTACTATCAGCTGTTGTTGCTGATAATATGGCCAAAACCAAGCATAATAGCAATAAAGAGCTTGTGGGCCAAGGAATTGCTAATATCGCTACCTCGCTATTTGGCGGAATTCCAGCAACTGGTGCCATTGCCAGAACAGCTACCAATATCAAAAACGGCGCAGCTTCTCCGTTATCAGGAGTCATACACGGCTTAGTTGTTTTATTGGTCCTTGTGATGCTGGCTCCTCATGCATCAAACATTCCGCTGGCAAGTATGGCACCTATTTTAATGTTTGTGGCTTGGAATATGAGTGAGCGTAAAGAATTTGCACATATTTTAAAAACCAAGTCAGCTGATTCATTTGTACTTGTAGCTACGTTTTTATTAACAGTTTCAATCGATTTAACAACAGGTGTAGGCGTGGGTCTACTTTTAGCTATTGTTATGTTCGTGAAACGAATGAGCGGATCACTGAAGATTTCAAAAGTTTTAGCGGAAACATCTGAAAATGCTCACAAATCTGAGTTGATGGAATATACCATGCAAGGATCTCTTTTCTTTGGATCGGCTGAAGTATTAGAAGATTCCTTTGATAACATCGCTGAAGCGAAACCGAAAGTTTTATTGCTTCGAATGAGCCAAGTATCCTTTATTGATACATCTGGAGAAGCTTTACTATCGAAGGTAGTCGAACGTTTGAAAGATTCGCATAGCCAAGTCGTTATTTCTGGCTTACAGCACCAGCCGAAAGAAATGTTAAAGTCAACCGGTCTATATGATAAAATCGGTGAAAAAAATATATTTTCTTCCGAACCTCCCGTGAGTAAGATTAAAGCTCGTCATAGAATCGTTACTACGTAATAAAAAAGAGATCCGAACGATTAATCGTTCGGATCTCTTTTTTTTAAATATTAAACCGGTACCCTGCTCCCCAAACCGTTTCTAGGTACTGAGGGTCTGCTGGGTTTTCTTCTAACTTTTCTCTTAGTTTTCGAATGTGAACTGTTACGGTTGAAATATCTCCTGAAGAATCGAATCCCCATATTTTTTCAAATAGATGTTCTTTACTTAATACTTGATTTGGATGAGAAACGATAAACTTCAGCAAATCGAATTCCTTCGCTGTAAAAAACACTTCTTTGTCATTCACAAATACTCTTCTAGCGAGCGTGTCAATCGCTAAGCCATGAATGCGAATCATACGCTTTTCCTGCTTATCAGAGAGTCTTTCATATCTCGCTAAATGCGCTTTAACCCTTGCGACCAGCTCCCCAGGGCTGAATGGCTTGGTAATATAGTCATCTGCACCTAGCCCGAGACCTCTAATTTTATCAATTTCTTCTTTTTTAGCTGAAACTAAAATGATTGGAATATCTTTTGCAGCTCGAATTTGCTTGCACACTTCAAATCCGCTCACTTTAGGAAGCATAATATCCAAAATAACCAGGTCAAAATGTTCATTTAACGCTTTTTCTAATCCCTTATCCCCGCTATATTGAACGTCTATTTCAAAATCGTTAATTTCTAAATAATCTCTTTGCAATTCAGCAATACTTACTTCATCTTCAACTAATAATATCTTCTTCATGTGTATCACCATTTTCATTCATTTTTTGCAAAGAAAAGAAAATACTTGTTCCTTCGCCAAGCTTACTTAGTGCCCAGATGTCTCCCCCGTGGCGTTCAACAATTTGTTTTGCAATGGCCAGTCCAAGTCCACTTCCTCCAGTATTGCTATTGCGGGACTGTTCTGCTCGATAAAACCGGTCAAAAATATGCGCTAATGCTTCCGGTGAAATCCCAGAGCCGTTGTCTTTTACTTCAATAATGAGTTCACTTTCGGTAGCAGAAAGAACGATATCGATTCTTCTTCTTTCTTTATCCATAAATTTAATGCTGTTGGTTGTTAAATTTATTAAAACTCTCCGCAGCTGCTCAGCATCTGCCTTTGCATACAGTGTCGTTAGAGAATCATTAGAAAATAAAACATCAATATCATGTTCGCTCATTTCAAACTGAAGCTCTTGCACATAACTTTCCATAAATGCTGAAATATTAAGTTTTTTAAACACAAATGGAATTTCGTGCAAATCCAATTTAGAAAATAAAAATAGCTCATCGATTAACGCATTCATGTCTTTTGCTTTTGTTGAAATCGTTAACAAATATTTAGAAAGCTTATCCGGCGTATTAGCTACTCCATCTTGAATTCCTTCTACATATCCTACAATGGAAGTAATAGGAGTTCGTAAATCGTGTGAAATACTTGAAAGCAGCTGCTTTCGATTATCTTCATATTGAATTTGCAGTTCAACAGAAGATTTTAGTTTTTGCCTCATTTCTTCAAAAGCTTGCGTTAATTCGCCTATTTCATCCTTTGAATTAGCAGAGATCTCAAAGTGAAGATCACCTTGTTTTATTTTTTCAGCCGCTTCTTTTAATTCACGAATAGGTTTAATAATGCTTCTTGAAACAAGATAGTTTAAAAATCCAATAATAACAATGACTAAAATTAATAGTAGAAAGATTAAAAAAGGGAAAATTCGATTAATAATACCTACATAAGGGCTGATTTTTCGCAAAACGTAAATGCTTCCTTTTTCTTGATTCGAGAAAGGAAAATCAAGGTTGATATATGTAAAGTACTGCTTGCCTATGCGCAGCATGTCCTGCTGATACGAATGATTTCCTTTACTTTTTTGATTCTTTGGCAAGTATTTACGAAGGTTTTCTCCTTTAATGGATTCTGAAGCATATACAACCTCTGTGTTTTTTTGAATCACAATATCAATATTTTCAAATTCATATTTTTTAACCATATCCGGCCGCAGCAGCTGCTCCGGTTTTTCTTCACTCAATAACTTTAAATCCAAGAATGCATTTTCTTCTTCTGGCGTTAACAATTTGTACTCATAGGAGTGACTGTACAGTTTTCTTACAAAATCGGCGTCTCCAGTAATAGAGAAGAAAATGAGAAAGCCCGATAAAAAAAGCAAAATAATAAAGACAAACACAATACTGATATACGTTAAAACAAAACGCAGTTGAATTGACATTTCTTACCCTATGCCCCTTTGGCTTTAACAAAACTATTTGATAGACTAGTAAAGGTGAATAACAAATAGATCGTTAGACATTATACATGTAGCAAAAATTAAAACAACAAAACAAATGTATATTCTCACTTTACCGTGATAGAGTGAGAATGAACACCACCTTTTTTACCATTTTATGAATTACTGGAAAATTATGATCTATTTTTCATAATATTCTTAGGCTGAAAGGTATACTATATGCCTTAATATTTTAAAAAAGGAGATTTTTTAATGAAAATTATTAAAGCTACTTCCTCTCACATCCCTTCTGTTGCCCGTCTGTACGTAGACAGCTGGCGCATTACATACAAAGAGTTAGTACCTGATGCTTATTTAAACAACTTGTCTTATGAACAAAGTAGAGAAAAATGGTCCCTTTTTCTTACCGATCCTTCTCATTTTATTTTGCTCGCTATCGATGAACGAGGAGAGATCGTCGGCTTTTCAGCGGGTAAGCCTCATTTGTCACGCGCTGAAATATACGCGCTATACGTTTGCAAGGAAGTGCAAAGCCAAGGAATTGGTCATCTTCTATTTTCTCATTCAGTAAAAGAATTTGCTGATCAGCAATATACGTCTATGATTATTTGGGCTATGAAGAAAAATAAGAAAGCGACTCAGTTTTATAAAAAATTAGGCGGCAAAAAAATCTTGAATCGTACAAGTCAGTTTGGAGAAACTAAAGTTGAAGACGAAGCATACGGTTGGGAACGTCTTCCTTCTAATAAATAAACGAGCACACTAGTGTGCTCGTTTATTTATTAGAAGATAATATTATTGAGCCGTTGTCTTTTTATCCGTTGAATGAGCTTTATTACAAAGCCCATTCCAGTGCCAAAAACAATTCCCTTGACTCACTATAAAACAATCCAGCCATTTCTGAAAATTCATATGTAATACATGTGCATCTTGAAACGATGCCTTCCGCTTTTTTACTATTATATATGCAGAGTGCGCTGATTTTTTAGAGTCAATGATAATCTCTTCTTCTCCGACAGACCCAATTGTCATATAAAGACTCTGACTTTTATAAGCTGTTTCTCTTACATCTTCTAAGCTATAAAGATTCCCTGCTATTTTTTTGTCAGCATCAATGAACAAATTACACCCATTTGTTAGCTGTAAAAACTGCTTGTAGTCTTCAGGAAGTGATACATGCATTTCTTCTTCAAAAACATTCAGTTGATTCTTGCTTACTCCATCAAAAAAAGCACACGTGGTTCTGTATACTTCTCCTTCATTTTTACACACTTCTATAACATTATTGTTTTCCCACAGCCGCTTTCGAAGTGAATTTATTATTTTTTCAATCATACTCTTCCTCCAAGCGTTGGATTTAAAACGGTTACATTACATTAATTAAACAATAATGTGCTAATTCCTTCTTTCCTACTAAATTATACGACAAACTTTAGAAATTCATGTTCAAATAACATAGAAAAAAGCAGCGAATATCGCTGCTTTACAGGTTATACAGGTGCTTTTTCTTCCTGTTCAGGATGGTGATCGTAATCAATAAGCGCTTTTGGAAGGCCGGTATATTTAGCCCAATAATAAATCCCAAGAGATACGACCGCTATGATAATTAAGTCTACAGGCGTATCGATCAAACCCTTTCCTCCGCCGAACGAACCAATATAAGAAATAAAGAGCATGATGATATAATAAGCAACTAACCACCAAGTTGATTTAATCTGCTGACGAAGACTTACTTCGTTTTTAGGCACATATTTAGCAAAAATCAAATATATAACAAACATAACCAATTGAGAAGTTAACAGCCATGAAATAGTCTTCCATCCTGACCAGTAGACAATAAAGGAAGCAAAAATAAAGGATAATGGACCAATTATACTCATTCCTCTTAATTTAAAAGGCTTTTCCAAATCTTTTGCATTCACCATAAAGGCCGCTGATGAAATTGGTGCAATCGCGTAAGAAAGAATAAGCGCAACAGAGCATACGTTTACGAGTGCATTCCATGAAGGAAATGGCAGTGTCCAAAAAATCGAAAGTCCTAATGAAAGCCATAGAGACGATCGAGGAATCCCTGTTTTTTTATCCACATGAGCAAACGTTTTAAATAGCGTACCATTACGAGACCAAGCATAGATAAGTCTAGATGTTGTATTCATAAAAATATTACCGTTACCACCCGGTGATAAAATAGCGTCTAAAATAACAAGTGTTGCTAGCCAGCCAAGGCCAAGAACAACAGCGATGTCTTTAAACGGCAGTGAGAATTTATCTTGAATGCCGGACCAACCGCCTTTAATCATGTCAGATGGAATAGCTCCGATAAATAATACTTGTAGGGCAGTATAAATGAGAGCTGCTAGAATGATACAAATCACAAGAGCAATTGGAATATTACGCTGAGGATTTTTCACCTCTCCAGCTACCGATACAATTGGATGAAGGCCTAAGTAGGCAAACATAACCCCGCCTGTGGCAATGGCGGCCTGGATACCATCAAACCCCCCGGGAGCAAACTCTCCCATCGTAAAGTTTCCTGACTTAAAATAAAATGCCAGCGTTACGATTACTGTAAGCGGTACAAAATATTTAAAAATAGAAATGATAATATTCGATTTTGCAAATGCTTTTACACTCCAGTAATTGAGTAAAAAGAATAAGCAAAGCAACACAAATTGTAGAATCCATCCAGATATGGTCGGTGAATCAGATCCAGATTTTGTTAAACCCGGAAACCAATAGGCCACATACTGTCTCACAGCTGTTACTTCGATAGCGATTAAGCTAGTGTACGCTACAATCGTAATAAATGAAATCATATAGCCTACAAGATGACCATGTGAATAAACAGGATATCGAATAATTCCTCCTGTACGAGGCAAGGCAGCCCCTAGCTCAGCGTATACAAGGCCTATTAATAAAATAATAACTCCACCAATAACCCAAGAAAAACTTCCTGCAGGACCGGCTTGCGTAGCGACATTACTAACGGCAAACAGCCAAGCGGAGCCAAAAATAGCCCCTAATCCAATCAATGTTAAGTCTAATAGGGATATCGTCTTTTTAAACGGACCTTTATTCTCCATAAGCTTCCTCCTTTGGATGAATCATCACTTTTGTTGTTTTTTTTGACAATATTCATATATATTCGATAATATGTGTCAAAATTTTTATTACTATACCCATTCAAAATCACTTTGAATCCCTTTTCTTAATTTCTACAGATTAATTAACAGAAAATTTTAAAAAATAACTCTTATATTCAAGACACACTAAAACTTTTTCTTCTCTTCTTTAATAGGTAAAATACTCAATAAATGAAAGGAGCTAGACAAATGACTTTACCAGAAAATTTGCCTGTTGATTTTACAGCTTACAACCACTTAACATTCCTTCCGCTCGGACGCAAAAATAAATCGATTCGGTCCGTAGGAAGTAAACATACTAAAGGGCTGCTTGGACGTTTAAATGACTACTTTGAACGAGCAATGAATGAGTTATCTCAAGAAGATATAGTCCTTTTTCAAACGTTCTTATATGGAAGTCATAGGGGCGGTTTTCCCGTCGCAATTGATAAAAATGAAGACGTTTATCCTCACTTTTGGAAACCAACTTCATTCCTATGGAAAGAATATAATAAGAATCGCGGCATTCCTATTCATCATGATGAGCTTTATTCTCAAGATTTTACGGTTTTAACTAAAAATGAGTTGGAAAACTACCTCGGAAGTATTATGAAAGATTACATGTTTTGCGCTAGGATACATGATTCTTCCAAAGAAGAATGGATTCAACATATTAATAAGTGTTTCTTCAAACATCCGCTCATTTCCCTTTATCATCGAAATGCAGATGTGATTGAAGCAATTGAACAATCAAAAAAATCACCTTTGCTTTTTATTATGAAAAACCCTGAGCAAATTGCTTTTTGGCGCAATCGGATTGAAATCATTATGAGACCTTTTCGCTCTCTTTCTTCCACCGCCTTTGAGAGAGGTTTTTCAGATACGGAAGATACGGTATTAACTGTTCACGGAGAAAACGAGATCATTCGCTTAACTTCAGAAAACAGGGGTCTCGCCGTAACATATGATGTCACAAATGATACTATTTCACTCGATGATGAGTATAATGTAGTGCTAGCAGCGAAACGATTAGCTACAACTCAGCGGCAGTTCGAAGAGATTATAGATGAAAATGAAGAAGTAATTCAAAAACTGCTTGTCTTTTTTAAATGGAAAAGTCTTTTAAAGCATCATGAAGTGCACATCAAAGAGATCCAAGACAAATTGTGCAGCCTAACCACTTATCAACTTAATGAAGAACAAGTTTTACAGAAAAACGAGCCCTTTCTTTCCTTCATTCAAAACGTATTACAAGTAAAGACACCGAATGCCAATCTCAAAGTTGGTTCCATTCAATGGTTTTCACAGTGGGATTTTCCAGATGTCACCCTGCTGCAGGAAACAAACAAATTTACATGTTATATGAGTCCAAACGAAATAGAAACGAAGCTGACAGAAATAAGCGCTAAGATAGAAAATGAACTTCATAAGCAGCGTCAGGACCTGCTTTCGACTCCGCTAAAAATCGGTCAAATAACTTTTGATTCAAACCAAATGTTACGGCTATTAACACTTATAGATACCTTAAAAAACACGGAAACTCAGCAGGTTTACGTACAAATTTTAGAAGGCGTTTCTACTAACAGTATTCGTCAAAAAGAGCTCGATATAATACCCGCGTTTGGATTATTAAATTCCATAAAGCGCAAGCGCATTGTTACGTATTTACAAGAATTACAAAACTATCAGATGCTTAAAAAAGAGAAAAAAGGATTCAGCCTCACTCCAAAAGGAGAAGCCATCCGACGTCTATTTGAAGAAGAATCACGGAGAATATGAGATTGTATCTCACGTGATTCTTCTTTTTTGATTTTGAAGACTACTTTCTCTATTAAATGCTTATCATAATTAGAAACCTCCATTCATATAATCATTACTAGATTAGCAAAGTCCTTCATACCTATTAGCCTGACGCTGACATAGAGAGGAGATTTCGCCATTGAAATCTAGTAATCGCGCCAATTTTGTAGTGTTAACATATAAGATGGTTCTTGTTATTTTATCCGTTGTTTTAATGACATCATCTATCATTGTTCTAGTAAGTTACTCAGCATTTAAAGAACAGTTCAATTCTTCTATTGTCTATCAAACGTTATCAAAGCATAAAGCAGAAAGCCTTTATTATTTGATGAGCCAGGAAAACCACCACTTTTCAACGGCTTTTGATAAAAATTACTCGCCTCCAGGTCTTTCTTCTACACTGCTCGAGTTATCAACAAGTATTCGAGCAGAAGACGCGAGAAGCTTGTTTGGTTCAGAACTGCCTGGATTCAGTATTTACGACTCCAATATTATCATCGCCGGTGAAGGCACAAATTTCACCAACTTCCCTAGAGAATCTGCACCGCCGCTAGATGAAACGCTAAAAGAAAGAAATTCTACTACAAAAGTTCAGCAACCTAAAGAAAACGATGGTACGAACGCTCCAAATAATAATACAACTGGCGGAAAAAAGGTATTTTATATTTATCATACACACAGCTGGGAATCTTACTTGCCTCTGTTAGGACTTGAAGGTGATCCAGATGCTAATAAAGCAGTAGATAGCAAAACCAATATTAATATAGTCGCAAATATGCTAGGAAAAGATTTAGAGGCTCAGGGAATTGGGGCAGAAGTGGATCAAACCAATATTGGACAGAAATTAAAAGAAAAAGGCTGGAACACCAACCGATCGTACGCCATGTCTCGCACAGTCATTGAAACGGCGATGACTGAGAATAGAGATTTAACTTACTTTATCGATTTGCATCGAGATTCGCTTCGAAAAGATAATACAACCATTAAGATTAACAATAAATCGTATGCAAAAGTTGTGTTTGTTTTAGGGAAAGCGAATCAAAACTTTGAACAAAACTTAAAAATGGCAAAAGCGCTTCATGAAGGTCTTGAAAAGAAATACCCTGGGTTAAGCCGCGGAGTTATTGGCAAAAACAAATCCAGCGGTAACGGTGTATATAACCAAGATGTTTCTAAAAATGCAATTTTAATTGAAGTGGGCGGGGTTGATAATAACTTTGATGAATTAACCAACACAGCAAAAGCACTGTCTGATGTCATTAGCCAATTTTACTGGCAAGCTGAAAAAGTAGATGCTCCTGCTCAATAAAAAAAGCCCTCTTCACTGAGGGCTTTTTAAAATTCAATTCCTTTTACAGCCGGAATTCCTTCATCATAATAATGTTTATGAGGCTTCATTTCCGTCACAAGATCTGCTGCATCCATCACTTCTTTTTTGGCAGAACGCCCGGTAATGACCAAATGCATATGCTCAGGGCGCTTTTGAATAAGATCAATTACTTCGTGTAGCGGTAGCACATCATCAATAGGAAATTTCTCGATAGCCAGTGCATTATTTAACTCGTCTAAAATAACTACATCATATTCGTTCGAGAAGACTTTTTCCTTCGTTAGCGCCCAAGCTTTTTGCAAAGCTTCACGATGTTCAGGCGGTGTTTTTGTCCACGTAAAGCCGACTCCTGTTTGAATCATTTCAATTCCTATTCTGTCAAACATCAGCTTTTCGCCATATGTACGCTGAGGAGATTTAATAAATTGAATCATTAATACTTTTTGTCCGCGTCCCGTAGCGCGCAACGCAAGACCTAAAGCAGCGGTTGTTTTTCCTTTACCGTCTCCGGTATAAATTAACGTAAGACCCCGTTTGTCTTTCAATCTAAAAACCTCTTTTTCTTCGAATTTCAGTTTACAGCCATGTTGTTTTTTCTGTAAACGGTGTTCTAGCAGGCTCTTTCATTTTTGTAAGAGACTCTTCATTTGGGTAACCTAAAAATACGTTTCCTACTACGACTTTACCTGAAGGCTTGCCGATAAACTCATGCAATCTCTCGTCTCGAACAAGACCAACGCCTCTTGTTCTCCAAACGAATCCAAGACCTAGTTCTTTAGCTGCTAGCCACATGGAATGAATCGCGCATGAAACCGCATATTTGTTGTCTTCAGTGGCTTCGTCGTCTCCTTCAACTGTGTCAGCAGTTACGACGATATGTACAGGCGTATTTTTTACTGCTTTTAACGAACTTTCTACTAAATGGGGCTTTGTAGGAAAACGCTCCTTTAAATAAACTTCAGCCAGTTCTTCATACTTCTTTTTTGCTTCTCCTTGAATCGCATAAAAGCTCCAAGGCTCTCTCATTCGGTCATTTGGAGCCCATGTTGCTGCTTCAAGCAGCTGTTCGATTTTCTCTTGCTCCACTTCACGCGCTTCATGATCTCGTACCGCTCTTCGTTCTTTTAGCTGTGAGATAATCGTCATATTGTCTCCTCCTTTTAACATTAAAGCAGAATATTTTCCGCTCTTTCTTCGAACCATTTTATTTTTTCTCTAATTGTCACTACTTCACCTACAAGCACGATAGCAGGATGAGCAATTTCTGCTTTTTTTGCTATTTCTTCGATTGTGGCAAGCGTTCCCGTTACGGTGCGCTGATACTTCGTCGTTCCCCATTGAACAAGCGCTACTGGCGTATGTTTATCTCGTCCATGGTCCATCAACTGCTTGCATATATGAGGTAAATTTCCAACGCCCATGTAAAACGCAATTGTATCTATTCCTTGAGCAAGCGCTGACCAATTTAAATAATCTTTTCCTTTTTCTTCTCTTCCATGACCCGTTACAATCGCAAAAGAAGTGGCATGATCTCTATGGGTAACAGGAATTCCTGCATAAGCTGGAGCTGCAATTCCTGACGTGATACCAGGCACTACTTCGTAAGGAATTCCTTGAGTAGCAAGCACTTCAGCTTCCTCTGCTCCGCGGCCAAACACAAAAGGATCGCCTCCTTTTAAGCGCGTCACTACTTTTCCTTGAAGCGCTTTTTCAACAAGCAGTTCGTGAATACGATCTTGGATGACTCCGTGCTTACCCGGTAATTTCCCGCAAAAAATAAGCTCGGCGTCTTTTTTAGCATAGTTTAACAACTGTTCGTTGGCTAAGCGGTCATATAAAATAACATCCGCTTCTTGAATACACTCCATTCCATATACGGTTATTAGCTTCGGATCTCCTGGTCCTGCTCCTACTAAATATACTTTTCCAACTGTCACACGGCATCTCTTCTTTCTTTTTTTACGGCTTTACACTGTTCCACCCAGTTTTCTACCATCTTCGTAGAAGAGCCGAAATGAAAGTGCGTATAGCCGGCAATTAAATTATTGTTCATATAGCCTTCTTCTTTCATTCCTCGCATCCCTTTTGTATCATAGGCAGGCGAAAACTCTTTCTCTGAATGAAAAGTTGAATAATGAAATTCATGGCCTTTAGCTTGTATATCGCCTTTAAATAAAAAATTCCCCTGCTTTCCCGTTACTTCTCGGTACCCTAAAGCAGCTAATTTTGTCTGCATTCTTACTTGTCCGGGAATAAGCCCCACCATTTCATGGCATGTATCATCTGTTGTGACAATACCATCTGTTAAAAACATAAAGCCTCCGCACTCAGCTAGTGTAGGAATCCCTTTTTGGATGGCTGCTCGAACAGAATTTTTAACGTCGATTTGCTTAGCCAGCGTTTCAGCAAATTCTTCTGGAAATCCGCCTCCTATATAAAGACCGTCAGCATCTTGTGGAACCATTTCTCCTTTTAAAGGCGAAAATTCTACAAGCTCTGCTCCGTAAGCTTTTAACAATTCGAAATTTTCTTCATAATAAAAGTTAAAAGCGGCATCTCTCGCTACAGCAATTTTCACTTGAGGTACGGACGGCTTTGTAAAGATAGGCTCATTAATTTCTATTTTAGGAGCTAAAGCCAGTTCATATACTTTTTCGATATCAATTGTATCATGAACAAGCTTTCCTAACTGTTCAAAAAACGGTGTTAACTCTCCTCGTTCAATCGACGGAATGAGCCCGAGGTGACGTTCAGGAATCGTAAGATTATCGTTTCTTTTCAAGTAGCCTACTACAGGGATATGACATTCCTGCTCAATCGCTGCCTTAACAAGTTTATAATGTCCTTCACTTCCAACCCGGTTAGCAATTACACCAACGATGTTAGCTTCCGGTAAAAATTGCTGAAACCCTTTTACAATCGCCGCTGCACTTCTAGCCATACTAGCACAATTGACGACTAAAAGGACAGGGCTATTGGTGATTAAGCTGATTTCTGCTGTTGTTCCTTCGTTCGTTAACGGGTTTTTCCCATCGAAAAATCCCATAACTCCTTCCATGATGGAAATATCAGCATCTTCACTAGCGCGAGCGACAATTTCTCTAACCATATCGTGTTCAAGCATCCAGCTGTCTATATTTCGAGACGCTCGTTCTGTAACAGCCGTATGATACGTTGGATCAATATAATCGGGTCCGCATTTAAACCCTTGAACTCTGTAACCAGCTTGTCTTAATGCTGCCATCAGCCCGATTGTAAGTGTTGTTTTCCCTACGCCACTTCCGGTACCGGCAATGACGAGTCTTCTGTTTGACATGTTGCTCTCTCCTTTAGTCATATGGAATAAGTGCCACTGAAATGGTTACATTCCCTGACTTTTTCTTCACAAGTTCAAGCTTATCAGCACCGCTGTATAACATAGCAGCAGGTTCACTGACGCCATATGCACCTGTATATTTAAAGACAGTATCTGAAGGCTGTTGGATACTTATGCTGTTTAGCTCTTGGGGCGAATAATAGACAAACTCCCAGCCGTACTTAGATGCCACTTCTAACAGCCCTTCTTCATCTTTCTTTAACTCTATTGTACATAATGCTTTTACACTTTTCATTGAAAACTGAAGTTCAGCAAGCGTTTTTTCAATAACGGTTTCAATTTCCGCTGTACTTGTCCCTCGATTGCATCCCATCCCAATCGCCAGTACTTTTGGACGGTAAAGAACACCGTTTTCTAAGATCGCTTCTTCCTCTTCTTCTAAATTGCGATGCGTTACAACCAAGGCTGCATGTGGCGATGCTTCAAGAGCTGTCTGAATCGATGAATACGTTTTAATGTTAGCTGGAACAGGGTGTTCATAATGCCACCAGTTCTTTTCACCTGATTCTTGAACCACTGCTATTTCTTCTTCATTCACCACAGAAGCGCTGACAGGCGTTAGTTTTTCTGCTGATTCCCAAACCCATCCAAAGCGCTTACCAAATAAATCAACTGGAATTGTTTTTTGCACATCGGATGCTGTTGTAATAACAGGATGAGCTTCAAGAGCTGCCGCAACTTCACGCGTAAGCTCATTTGCTCCTCCGATATGACCTGAAAGCACGCTGATGACATTTTCACCTTTATCATCAATGACAACAACCGCAGGATCCGTTTTCTTATCTTTTAAAATAGGGGCAATCATACGCACAACTGCTCCGAGTGAGATAATAATAATAAGTCCTTTATAGGATTCAAAAAGAGAAGGCAAAAGCATCCGAACGCTTCCTGAAAACAGCTGAATGTTCTGCTCTTGTTCGTCTCCTTTTTCAAATTTGCTCATGTAATACACGTCAGACTGCTGAAAAGTGCGGCCTAGATTTCTTGCAATTTCTACGCCGTGTTTTGTGATAGCTACAACGGCATAATCTCCGCGCTGTGTAATGAGGGCTTTTTTTCCTTCTTGGAGTTGAATCATTCCGACTTCACTCCTCTTCGAAAGCCATGGGTAAATGTTTTGTCATAAAGTTTTGAACGATAATCTTTGTCATGAATGTGTGGATCAAGTGCCCAGCCTGCCAAAATCATCGCCTGCTTGCGAATGCCGTTTGTTCGCATAGCATCATCTAGGTCTTTTACCGTTGTGCGAACAATTTTTTCATCTGGCCACGTTGCTTTATAGACTACTACAACCGGCGTGTCTTCACTCCAACCGGCGTTTATAAATTCTTTCATTACTTTTTTTGTGAGCGTCGCGCTTAAAAATAACGCAATCGTACATTTATGTTTTGCTAAATCAGTTAATTTTTCAAACTCAGGCACAGGCGTTCTTCCTTCAGCACGAGTTAAAATAACTGTTTGAGTCAAATCTGGAATGGTTAATTCCGCTTCAGCCGCTGCTGCAGCAGCGAATACGGAGCTGACGCCCGGAACAATTTCAATATCAACGCCTTCTCTTTTTAAAAGTACCATTTGTTCCATAATGGCTCCGTACATAGCGGGATCTCCGGTATGTACTCTTACAACCATTTTTCCTTCACGCATGCGCTCAAGCATCGTACCGACCATTTCTTCTAAATGCATACCCGCTGTTTTTAACACTTCAGCTCCTGGTTTAGACTTAGCAACTAGCTCTTGACTTACCAGTGAGTCAGCGTACAAGACAACATCTGCCTGCTGAAGTAATTTTAAGCCTTTTACGGTAATTAAATCTGGATCTCCGGGTCCAGCTCCGATTATGTATAACTTCATTTTCGCACCACCATTAGCGTTAAGTATTGTAAATCCGCTCCTTCTAGTTCTGAAGCTTTCCAGATAATTTCTTCATCTGACGTTACTTTTGTCACCACTGACGCTTTTTCAAGCAGATCAAGCTCTTTTAAAAGACCGACCATAAAATCGATGACTTTGGCCACTTTAATAAAAATGACGCAGTCGTTTTCCATTAATACTTTTTTCATTGTTTCATAATCTTCACGAGCAGGAACAATTGCTACGTGTTCATCACCGTCTGCTAACGGAATACCTAAACGAGATGCAGCTCCATTAATGGATGAAATACCAGGAATTACTTGAATCGGAGCTTCAGGGTGACGTTCTTGCATCAGGCGCATCATGTGAATAAACGTACTGTAAAGCATAGGGTCGCCTTCTGTGACAAATGCTACATCTTTTCCTTCCTGGAGCTTTTCCCATACTCGTTCTACCGTTTCGGTCCATTTTCTTTCCAAAATAGCAGGATCTTTTGTCATTGGAAACACAAGGCCGAGCATATCTTTTTCATTTGCACTGAAATAGACATCAATAATTTTTTGGGCGTAGCTTTTGCTTCCTTTTTGTTTTTTCGGGTACGCGATAACGGGTGATTCTTTTAATTTACGAAATGCTTTTACTGTAATCAGTTCTGGATCTCCCGGTCCAACTCCAAGTCCGTACAATGTTCCAATCATATTCATTCTCCTCTTTTGGCTGTAATAATATAAATGGGATTTAAAGCGTCAAATCGCGTTAAATGTAAAATGGGCTTGCTTCTTGAAATTTGTGCAAGCGTAACAGCAGTCTCGAATCCTCGCTCTTTAAAAGCTTTCATCGCTTCTGCTAAATTTTCAATCGTTACGGCATTTAATACGATGCGCCCTCCTGCATTTAATCGGCTGCAGCACACGTCCAAAATGGTTTCCATGCCTCCTGCTGTCCCTCCAATAAACACCGCATCAGGATTAGCAAACTCACTTAACCCTTCCGGTGCTTTTCCGTGCACAGTGTGGGCGTCTACTCGAAATTTCAATAGATTTTCTCTGCAGTTTTCTAAGTCTGCTTCATTTTTTTCCACGGCAAAGATTTGTCCTTCACGCGCAATTTTAGCCGCTTCAATTGCGACTGAACCCGTACATGTTCCGATATCCCATACGACGCTGTCTCTCTTTAGCTGCAGGGCGCTAATACTAAGTGTACGAACTTCTTTTTTAGTAATAAGTCCTTTGTCCGGCTTGCGTTGAATAAATTCATCGTCCTCTATTCCAAGAGGCCAAATTGGGCTTTTTTCTACCTGCTTTAATATCACGACATTAAGCGGGGAAAAGAGTTGATTCGCCGCTTCTTCCAGCGTAAGCAGCTGACAGCGCTCCGTTTCTCCTCCTAAATTCTCTGCTACAAACATCTTGTATTCCGTCATGCCAAATGACAATAAGTAGTTTGCCAGAGCACTAGGAGAATTTTGCTCATCTGTTAAAATCGCTACTTTTTTATGACCGTCTATGCGCTGAGCGAGTCCCTTTATACTTCTGCCGTGCACGCTTGTAAAATAAGCGTCTTGCCATCGCTCTTTTAAACGTGAGAATGCAAGCTGAATAGAACTTAAATAAGGATATATTTCAACGTCTAGCTTTGTAGAAAGATAGCTTCCTATTCCGTAAAATAACGGGTCGCCTGAGGCTAACACAACCACATTTCCTTCTTCGTTTTTTAAACGTTCAACAAGAGGAGAAAGACCCCCTTCAATCGCTACTTTTTCGCCTTCGACATCTTGAAAAAAATCCAGGTGACGCTTTCCTCCAATTAGCACATCACTTTCATACACCCACTGTTCATACATCGGAAGCAAACTTAACTTCCCATCGTCACCAATTCCAATAATTTTAATTGCCATGTTGCACCGCCTGTCCTAAAAAATCTCCTTTTAATGTGTAAAGAGACGTATCGACATCGATTCCGTCCCCTATTTCCTTTAATGCTGATAAACAGCAGTACTCGCACAGTTTTTCAAAAAACTGATGATGACCGCTTTGCGTCATTAAATCTCCCACTTGAGAAGCTGTGTTTGCACCTTTTATTTCCTCTACCAGTTCAGCAGAAGCGCCTGACTCAGAAGCAGCTTTTGCTAAAAAATTAAAATCAATGGGTGCACTTTTTGAATGAACCATCATAACGCCCTGCGCGACTTTTGAAAACTTTCCCATCATGCCTACGAGCGACACTTTTTTCATTCCTTGCTTTTTACATTGTTTTAACGTAAATCCAACAAAATCTCCCATTTCGATAAATGCTTCTTCCGGAAGTTCAGGGAACTGTTTCATTCCATACTTTTCGCTTCGGCCCCCTGTCGTAATGACAACGTGCTCACAGTTACTCGCTTTAGCAACGCTGATGGCCTGAACGATACTTGCTTTATAAGCAGCTGTCGAGAACGGAACGACAATCCCCCGCGTCCCCAGTATCGAAATGCCTCCTAAAATACCTAGACGCGCATTTAATGTCTTTTTCGCCATTTCTTCTCCTTCAGGAACCGAGATGACAATCTTAACGCCTTTTTGTATATTGTATTGGGCTAGAAGCTGTTCAGCCGTTTCTTTCAGCATCTTTCTTGGAACAGGGTTAATGGCTGCTTCACCGACAGGAACTGGGAGACCGGGCTTTGTCACACGCCCTACTCCCACTCCTCCATCAATGATAATGTCTGCACCATTACACCACGAAACTTCAGAAATAATCAGCGCTCCGTGCGTGGCATCGGGATCGTCTCCAGCATCTTTAATGATGCTGGCTACAGCACTGCTTGTGCGATACTCGCATTCTTCAAGATGAAACGTAGCAAAGCGGCCGACAGGTAGGTAAATCGTTGACTCATCTTGCACTTCTCCTGAAATTAGCGTAAGCAGAGCTGCTCTCGTAGCTGCCGTTGCACAAGCGCCCGTCGTATAGCCTTCTCTGAGTTTCTTAGGTTCTTTTGGTACTTCCTTCATGCGTTACACCTGATCTGCAAGAATTGAAATTGCATTTAATGCAGCAACCGTTACCGTACTGCCGCCTTTTCGCCCGATGTTTGTAATAAACGGTACGTCAAGTTTTGCAAGTTCTTCTTTAGATTCAGCTGCTGAAACAAATCCTACCGGCAGACCAATAACAAGCCCAGGCTTCGCTTCTCCTTCTTTAATCAAACGAATTAATTCAAGTAAAGCTGTGGGTGCGTTCCCAATTGCAAAAATTCCACCGTCTGCTTCTTTGATGGCTTTTCGCATCGAAATAATTGCACGCGTTGTATTTAAGCGCTTTGCTTCTTCCATTACGTCCGGATCCGAAATATAAACTTTGATTTCACCGCCGTGTTTTTCAATTCTCTGCTTGTTTGTTCCTACTTGCACCATTTGTACATCTGCAACTACTTGCTTGCCGCTGCGAATAGCTTTAATTCCTGCTTGAATCGCATCTGGATGAAACAGCATGCTGCGCCCAAGTTCAAAGTCTGCAGACGCATGAATTACGCGCTGAACAATTGGGTACTGTTCGTCTGTAAACGGATGAGGCCCAAGCTCTTCTGTAATCATCTCAAAACTTTTTCCTTCTATTTGCTGAGGCTGAACAGTTAACGGTTTAAATTCTGTACGAAAATCCATCTCAATCAACTCCTATTTTGGTTTACTAAAGCATGAACCACTTCTTCAAAAGTGGAATACACGGTTCCATACTCAATTTTCGGTCGCCCAATCATAATAATATCTAAGCCTAACTCTTTAGCTGCTTCCACTTTTTCATCCACAGATCCAACTTTTCCGCTTTCTTTTGTGACCATGACCGTCACTCCGTATTGCTTATACAGCGCTCGATCAAACTCTTTTGTAAACGGCCCTTGAATAGCAATAATATTTTTTTGCGGGAATCCCAATTGCTGGCACTTTTCCATATTATCCAGCCTTGGAAGCATACGAGCAACAAGCCGTACATCTGAAAGAGGAAGCAGCTTTTCTGTAAAAACCTGCAGCGTTTTGCTGCCTGTTGTGAGCATAATAACTCCTTTTTTCACAGCTGCTACTTCTGCTGCTTCTTCATACGTAGAAACCATTGTCATATTATCATAGGTAAAAGCCTGCGAAGCCCGCTCATAGCGTATGTAAGGAATCGCTGTTTCAGCAGCTGCGCCGATAGCATTTTTAGACGCTTCTTCCGCAAAGGGATGACTTGCATCCACAATAGCTTTTACACGATGTTCGTTTACAAAATCCATCATATCTTCTTTTGTGAGACGTCCAATTTTCACTTTCACTTCTGCACGCTGTAATTCGATAGCTGCGTTTTCGGTTACAACCGTTGCCGTAACCTCATGACCTGCTTTTTTCACTTGCACGGCTAATGCACGTGCATCGCTAGTTCCGGCTAACAATAAAATCATTTTAGCCCGCCGACCTTATCTTCATGGTGGTCGTGGTCATGATGGTGATCGTGGTGATGGTGTCCGTGATCATGGTCATGATCGTGATGATGATGGTGATCAATATGCTCCATAATGCCGAGGCGATATTGACACGTATCGCAGTTCATTTTCACTTCACCTTCTAATCCTTCTTCAGCACGTTCTTTTAAAATTGTCTGCAGTTTTGGGTGAAAACCGAAATAGCCGGCGAGCTTAAACTCAATGTTTTCATGCTGCATTTTATACTGCGTCACCATTTCTTCCAAACGCTTAATTAGTACTCCTGTAAATAAGAAATACGGGAGAATAACCACTTTTTTAGCGCCTAGTTTTAAACATCGCTCTACCCCTTCATCAATCAGCGGAGCAGTTACGCCCATAAAAGAAGTTTCAACGATTTTATAGTTTGTTTTTTCCCAAAGAAGGCGCGTAATTTTATATAAATCACTGTTTGCATCAGGATCACTTCCTCCTCGCCCTAAGACGATAACAGCCGTGTCTTCAGCTGGAGTTTCTAAATTCTCTCCTGATTCTTGTAATCTCGTTTTTAAAATTTCAAGGACTTCTTCATGAACGCCAATGGGACGTCCGTATACGAAGTTTACGTGTGGATATTTTTCCTTAGCTTCATCTATAGCCGCCGGAATATGTATTTTAGAGTGGCCCGCAGGCAAGAGCATAATTGGAATTACAACTACATCTTGTGCTCCTTTTGCCACACATGTATCAATGCCTTGACTTACATTTGGGCGTTCAAATTCTAGAAAACACGTTTCTACTAAAATAGATGCGTCCCAATCATGCTTCATAGTCGAAATAAATTCGCGAATTTGATCGTTCCCTTCAGGATCTCTGCTTCCATGACCGACAAATAAAACTGATTTCATATAATGCCCTCCCATTTTTTAATCTCCACACGGAGCTGGTTCTACTTTTATTTTTGGTGTTATATCTTGATAGTCGAATCCATAAACGTTCTTCACACGCTTAAAGAATTTATGAAACCGCTCATTAGGATGACCTTTTTCTTTATATTCATGGACAATGTTCTCCACTATTTCAACAATGTCGTCAGGCGCTATACCTTCCGCCACAATTTGACCTGAATGCGCATTGCGTCCAACCGTTTTAGCTCCTAAAAATAAATCAAACGCACCTTTTCTATAGACAATGCCGATATCTTCTTGAACAGCGCCATAGCAAGCCATACCGCATCCATTAATACCAAGCTTCAGCTCTTTTGGCATGTCCATTCCCCCGAGGCGTTTTTGTAATTCTTCCGTATGTGGAATAGCATCGCTTTTTTCTCCGTCACAAAAATCACACGCTTTAATTGTGAACACATCTCCGACCGGAGATAGTAAAAAGGAAGCTGCTTGGAGCTTTTTAATAATCACATCTGGCTGAGCCGTTGGGATTTGCAGTTTGATTTGATGGTCAGGTGTATACTCCATCGTACCTTTTTCACCAACAACTTCTGCTAGTGTTGTCATTTGAACAGGCGTGAATTTCTTATTGGCAAGTCCTGGACTAACCGCCACTTCGAAAATAGACTGTACTGGCTGACGTACGACCGCAGAAGTAGGTTCACCTAAAATTGCTTGAAGCGCTTCTTCTGCAAGAGCTCGTGAAGTTGCTGTTTCTTCTGTTTTGGTCTGAATTGCTTCAATAGTCGAAGCTGTTTGCTTTACAGTCTCTTCTTGATCGAGAGCCCATGGTTCTGCTTCTTTTCGAAGTCGCTGATGCGGTCTTAGCGGCTGCTCCGTTTGGTTGAGGGTATATTTTCGCTGATATCCGCGCGGTGTAATCATTAAATCGTCGTAAAAGAACGTAGATGAATTTCCGACAACAACGGTAGTCAGCATGCCAATTTCATGATTTAACATGTCTTTTAAGTTGGTCATTACGACTTCTTCACGGTCACGATAAGCGCTTTTCACAAGACCAACAGGCGTATCAGGGGAACGATACTTTAATAGAATTCTTTGCGCTTCAACAATTTGTCTTGTTCGTCTTCCGCTCTTTGGGTTGTAAAAAGCCACTACAAAATCTGCTTGTGCAGCTGCTTCAATTCTTTTTTCGATTAGCTCCCAAGGCGTAAGGTGGTCACTTAAACTAATTGTACAAGCATCGTGCATCACGGGCGCTCCAAGGAGAGATGCGCATGAATTGATAGCCGAAATGCCAGGAATTACTTCCAGCTCTACGCCCGTTTCTTTTTTCCAGCCTTTTTCAATCAACACTTCATACACAAGGCCTGCCATTCCGTATACTCCCGCATCTCCGCTCGAAATGACAGCTACGGTTTTTCCTGCTTCAGCTTGCTTTACAGCTTCCTGTGCACGGCTTACTTCTTCGGTCATTCCCGTACTAATAATTTGCTGATTCGTTAACAGTCCTTGAATTAATTCCACATAGGTTTTGTAACCGATGATCATATCACTTTCTTGAATGGCTTCTCTTGCTCGCTGTGTAATATGTTCAAAGCTTCCCGGCCCAAATCCAATAACTAAAAGTTTACCTTTCATGCTAGCTCCTCCTTTATGCGTTACTTTTTACTTTGTCAATTCCTTCTATGGAGTCACTGTTTTCCGGAGAAACGAAACCATTTTGATCATATTCATAAATAAGCGATTCCTTTATACTGCAGCCTCCTGCTAAATGTTCTTCGACAATCCGATGAGCCACGGTTTCAGTGACCTGCTTGTACCAATCTCCTGAAGGATAGACGATAGCTACAGGAGCATCTTTGCATCGTCCGTTACAACGTGTACGCGTTGTATGAACCGTTTCATCCAAATCCAGTTCTGTCACTTTATTTCGAATAGCTTGCGTGGCTTCTTCTCCACCTTTTCTCATACAGCTGCTTCCATTACAAATCAATACGTGATGTTTTGTTCCATTTAAGTTCCACGTCGTCACACTCATTCGCTCCTTTACTAAAAAAAGCGCCTCTATCAATGATAGAGGCGCAGAAAAATTCAAACTAAGTTTTTGCACTTCCACCTATATCCCGTAGGGTAAGCTTCGCATTAGAAAAAGGCTGGTTTCCTGACTTCGATTCATCACTTGATTGCGCCTTCCCGAATACAGTGGCATATGCAATCAGCTCATCTTCACAGTGGCGGGTACCGCGCTGGCTTCACACCAGACTTCCCATTTAACGCAATGTGGACATTGCGCACCTTTTTTGCACGATATGTAGTTTTGCGATACGAGAAAAACCCGCTTCGCTAATATGCGAGCGGGTAAAACGTCAGAATAAGAGTGTACACGAATGCCACTTTAAGCCAACGTTTCCCTTCCCGCTCCCCGGAGAAATAGAAACTTCACAATAAAGACAGGTCTCCTGACTTGTGTATCATTCTACTTGAGAACCTTCCCGTGATTTTTCCACAGTGGTTATACTCGTTCGTCCACACTTACAGTTGCGGGGGCAGTACTGGTCTTTCACCAGTTTCCCTATTAAGCCTTCTTGGCATCTTTACTGTTGCTGTTTGATATATATGAACCTTTTAAACTATCAGAATAATAGAAGTAACTACCATATCATAGCGTACATTTTTTTTTATTTCAACTCTATTCTTTTTATAGGATATAAAGAGCCATAAAAAAACAAGAGCAAAAAATCAGCTCTTGTTTTTCTACTTATATAGCTACCAATGTTAAATGAGGATCATTATAATACACGACTTCTGAAAGAACTTTACAGCCATTTGTTTTGGCAAAAGCTTCTCTCGCCTGCTTTTCAGTTTCAAATTCAAACATTTTCATTTCTTTTCCAGCATATACCGTCAGTACCCACATGAAAAGATTCGCCTCCGATTATTGTAGTGATCGCTATATCCACATTATGACGAAACCATTTCCTTTTGAAAACCCATTCTACAAAACTTGTCACAAGAAACTTTTAAAAATTTAAAAACATTTTAACTTCTGTAAATGAACAAAATGTACAAAAGGTTTAAGCAGTATTGTACCTTTTTAAAAAGGTGCTTTTTTAACCAACTGTTGATTCACCAGTAAAAAAATATATAGTATTTATAAAAAAAAAGAAGCCAGACAGCCGGCTTCTTTTTTAAGAAAGGAAAGAACAGACATCACAATCCCGTTCTGTTCTTTCCTTTGCATAAAAATACACTAATTAAATATCCCTTTCTTAAAGCAGAATCATGTTCGACTGAACATAGTAATAGAGAAGCTTATACGTATGATTCAATGAATCTTGATGCGTTCTCTCAAACGCATGAGAAGAATCAATTCCTGGACCAATCAAGCCGTGTACGATATCGTGTCCGGCACGAATAGCAGCAGAAGCATCTGATCCGTAAAACGGATAAATATCTAATTTGTACTGAATATCATGCTGCTTAGCTAGCTCCACTAAATGCTTTCTCAAACCGTAATGATATGGGCCGCTTGAATCTTTTACACAAATAGACACGGTGTATTCATCAGTAGATTGTCCATCTCCCATAGCACCCATATCAACCGCTAAGTATTCTACTGTTTGAGGCGTAATGTTCGAATTTCCTCCGTATCCAATTTCTTCATTATTTGAAATGAGAAAATGCGTAGTGTATGGCAGTTCGATCTGTTCTTCTTGAATTATTTTCATGAGCTGAAGCAATAAAGCTACGCTTGCTTTATCATCGAGATGACGAGATTTAATAAAACCGCTTTTTGTTATTTCTACACGAGGATCAAACGAAACAAAGTCGCCGACTTCAATTCCAAGACTGCGAACATCTTCTGCGCTATGTACTTTTTCATCCAATCGAATTTCTATATTTTCTTGATTCCGCTCAGCTTTCCCTGCATCTTTATACACATGAACAGATGTTTGATGCATAAGGATGGTTCCTTTAAATACTTCTCCTGATGAAGTTTCAATTTCACAATATTCTCCTTCAATAGAATTGTAGCGAAACCCTCCAATCAGGTCGATTTTCAGACGTCCACTCGGTTTGATTTCTTTTACCATAGCACCTAATGTATCGACATGAGCCGTCAGCATGCGGTGGTGATCTGTATCTTTACCGGGAATAGTAGCGACTAAGCCCCCTTTTCGATTGCGATACGTTTGAATATTTAGCTCTTTTACATAGTCTTCGACAAATGAAATTACCTTTTCTGTATTTCCAGAAGGACTGGGAATCGAAACAAGCTTTTTAATTAACTGAACAGTTTCCGTCATTATGACACTTCCTTTGTCTCTCATTTCTTTTATTTTACCATATGTTTCAAAAAAGATAACAGGCAGCTCCAAACAAAAAAGCCGGGCATCTGCCCAGCTTTTTTGTTTTAAGCTATGTTTGATTTCTTTAATTCATTTGTGTAATTTAATGATTTTTGCTTATCAAACTCGCCTTCAGACTTGGACATTACAATAGCAGCTAAAGCATTTCCTACTACGTTAACTGTGGTACGCATCATATCAAGAATGCGGTCAATTCCTGCAATAAATGCCATGCCTTCAAGAGGGAAGCCCATAGATTCAAGTGTAGCAAGTACAACTACAAACGATGCCCCTGGTACACCAGCCATTCCTTTTGAGGTTAACATTAGCACAAGAAGGAGCTGAATTTGGTCCATAATGGAAAGGTCGATGCCGTACATTTGAGCAATAAACAGCGATGCCAGCGCCTGATAAATGGTTGAACCATCTAAATTAAACGTGTAGCCCGTTGGAATAACAAACGATGTAACCGATTTAGAACAGCCGAAGTCTTCCATCTTTTTGATAAGAGACGGTAAAACGGCTTCTGAACTTGCCGTTGTAAAAGCAAGAAGCAGCTCGTCTTTTAACACTTTTATCAGCGTAAACATGCTTGTTCCAGCCATTTTAGCAATAATTCCAAGAACCACAAGCACAAAGAAAATCATGGTGAAGTAAACGGCGAACACTAATTTTCCTAATGGAATAAGTGATCCGACACCAAACTTTATAATATTAACACCAATAAGTGCAAATACACCTACTGGAGCAAACTTCATCACCAAATTAGTTACCCAAAACATTGCATCCAAGACGCCTTCAAAAAAGGCTAAAACAGGTTTTCCTCTCTCTCCAATCGAAGCTACGCCTACACCAAACAGTACGGAAAATAAAATGATTGGTAAAAGATCGCCTTCTGCTACCGATTGAAAGACGTTTGTCGGAACAATATGAAGAAGCTCTTGAGCAATCCCTGTACTTTCAGACGTTTTTGCCGTTGCCTCATATTGAGAAATATCGCTTTTTTCAATATGTCCCATATCAACCCCTGCACCAGGGTGAAATAAGTTCGCGGCAATAATCCCCACTACAATAGCAATGGTTGTAACAATTTCAAAATAAAGAATTGTTTTTCCGCCAAGCTTACCTAATTTTTTGATATCGCCTACTCCTGCGACCGCTACGATTAATGCTGAAATCACAATCGGTACGACAATCATCTTAATTAAATGAATAAATATGTCTCCAATCGGCTGTAAAATAGAAATGGCTGTATCGCTTCCGTAAAAGATAGCACCTACAGCTACGCCTAAAATCAGTCCAATTAGAATCTGAGTTGCTAGACCTAACCTTTTCACTTTCTTGCTCCTTTCGCACAGTTGACTTTCATCCATCGAGCATATGCGGTTCCGCGAACCGTGTATAAATATACATCCTTACAGCACCTTATGTAAACAGTTCTTTACTAAAAGGATGTAAGGCCGCACATGCGAATTTTTAAAACTTACAGTTCTGTTTTATCATATCAAATAATTGTTGTATATTGAGATTTTTTTGCTAAGAATTTTTCTATTTTTGCTATTTCAGCGAATAAATTAAAAAAATAAAATTTTATATTGAAATATGCATTTTAGGTTAGTATAATACGATACATGTTTATTTTTATTATTCGAATATAAAATTCTGAAAATTTTAATTATTCAACACGATAATAAAAAGCATTTATAATTTTGGAGGTTTTAACGTGTCAAACAAAGTTCCTTTTTCATTTATAGTGGTTATTGGCTTTATGCTTTTTGCCCTATTCTTCGGTGCAGGTAATTTAATCTTCCCTGCAATGTTAGGTCAGTCTGCTGGAAGCAATATTTGGTCAGCAAACGCTGGATTTTTAGTAACGGGTGTAGGTCTGCCTCTTCTAGGCGTTCTCGCGTTTGGTTTTTCCGGAAAAGAGGATCTGCAGTCTTTAGCTAGTCGCGTACACCCAGCTTTCGGTATTATCTTTACTACGATTTTATACTTGGCAATCGGACCGCTTTTTGCGATGCCAAGAACGGGAAGCGTTTCGTTCGAAATCGGCGTTAAGCCTTTTTTATCAGAAAATTCAGGGCACCTTCCCCTTATCATTTTCACGGTAATTTTCTTTACTATTACCTGCTTTTTTTCGCTAAATCCTGCGAAAATTGTCGATTTAGTAGGAAAAGTTTTAACACCTATTAAATTAACGTTTATTGGAATATTGGTAGTTGTAGCCGTTGTGAACCCAATTGGAAAATTTGAAGCACCAAGCGAAGCTTATACAACACACTCATTTTTTAAAGGCTTCCAAGAAGGCTACTTAACAATGGATACACTAGCATCATTTGTTTTTGGAATTATTATTATTAATGCAATTAAAGAAAAAGGAGCAAAATCCAACCGACAAATTATCACAATTTGTGCAAAAGCTACGGCTATCGCTGCCGTTATTTTAGCTCTTATTTATAGTGCATTGTCCTATATGGGTGCTTCAAGCGTATCAGAGCTTGGACGTCTTGATAACGGAGGTACGGTTTTGGCTGAAGTATCAAATTACTACTTTGGCTCTTACGGAGGAATTCTTTTAGGTCTGATGATTACCGTTGCTTGTTTAACAACAAGTGTAGGTCTTGTAACATCTTGTTCATCTTTTTTCCATAAGCTGTTTCCAAGTGTTTCTTATAAGTTGATTGCTGTTATTTTATCAGCATTCAGCGCCGTTGTAGCGAACTTTGGTTTAACGGAATTAATCGCTATTTCGGTTCCCGTCTTAACAGCTATTTATCCGTTAGCTATTGTGTTAATTGCTTTAACATTCTTACATCCTTTATTTAAAGGACGTTCTGAAGTTTACCAAATGAGCCTTCTGTTCACGTTTATCGTTAGTTTATTTGATGGCTTAAATGCTGCTGGATTCAAAATTGCGGCAGTAAACGATCTGTTTACATCGATTCTACCTATGTATGGAGTAGGTCTCGGCTGGGTAGTTCCTGCTATTGTAGGAGGATTAATCGGTCTTGGCATTACCTTCCTTCGTACAAATGATAATACGAACAGAAACACTTCAAGAAAATTGATTAAATAAAAAGAGGATGCACTCGCATCCTCTTTTTATTATGGCGTATTATGAATAAGGAGTTTTTTTCTCCATTAACTTCACTTCTTCTCTTAACACATGTTTTTCGTATAGATATTTATCCGTACGTTGAAAATGATATTTATCCGCTTTTTCTTTTTCAGATGTGGTCAAAAGCACTCGATGATTAGAAGCATCTGACACACCAAACGTTTCATTTTGATAAGTAGCATACGGAGCTATAAAAAACACTTCTTCAACAGCATCACGAGGAACTTCTTTTGTGAAAGTCGTATCATTGTATGGAATGAATCCATTTGCTACATCGCCTTTATCATAGCTAATTAGCTTTACACCCCCGTTTTCCGTTTCATAACATTCGTAATCTCGTTCATTATATGCTGCATACAAACCTTTTCGAATCACAAAAAACCAGTCCTTTACATTGGGTTAGCAACCGCTGGTACAAATCGTTTTTCTTCTGCCACATAGGTAGCTACAAGTACTTCTTCCCCATTTACCACTTGATATAGTTCCGCTCCGTTTGCTGGTGGATAATAGTTATCGAATTTGAACTCTGGAACGGTTTCCCCGTTTCGAGATCCTGTAAACCCATTAAGCGTACATGGAGGTCCGTCTGTTGTTTTTCCTCCGAACACAGTTCCGTAGGGAATATCAACGTGGCTTACCGCTTGCGATTTAAATTTGATTACACCATACGTCGATCCTTCTTCAGGAAACGGCCTTTTGCCTGAACCATCGATGTAATCTAAACGTAAGCTTTCAACAAAATCTTTGTAAGAAGTAATATCATGAACATCTTCAGCTTTAGCTACATACCCCCCCACTGCTGTATAAGATCCATCTACATACTTTTCAATATCTTTAGCAGGAATCGTTTTTTGCAGCAGCGTATCTTTTGTAAGGGGAGAAACAGAATCACGTATAGCCTTCATTACTTCTATTTCATGAGAAGTTAATGTTTTAACATCCTTTAATTTTAGTTCATTAAACTCTTTTTTTGTAAGATTAACGCGCTTCAGCACTTCATTAATTTTTTGATCAAAATCTTCTAAGCTTTCTAAATCTGAAGCCTTATAATGAGCATCAACTGTTCTTACATCTTTATGTACTTTTTTAACTTCGTTTAATTCATACTGTTCTACTTCATCAGCCGTTTTAAACGTTTCAATGCTTGAAATGGTTTTGCCATTCGTATCAGCTACAACGTAACCGTCTTCAGCTTTGATCACATATCCGACTTCTCCGTTACCTAACGCAATTAAGTCTGACTGTTGAAAAGCGGCTTTCCCTTTTTCTTTTTGAAATTCCTTATCTGTCATTCCCTTAGTAACGAGAGCTTTAAGTTCTGACGTGTCTTTACTGTCTTTTTGATTTGCTTCTACTTTCTCAGCTGTAACTGATGAAGTTTCTGTATTAGATGGAGAATGAGTGACCGTCCCGATCACAAAAATAAGACCAAACACAATCCCTATGCCATACAAAAATTTGCTTGTTTTATGAGCTCTAAATAAAATTCCTAACACAATACAAACAATACCTGCAATCAAGCTGTCTACTAATAATAGATGTCCCAACCAAACCCCTCCTCTTTAATTCTTGTTTATGTTAAAAAAACCCATAAAAGAAGTCAATACAATTAATGTAAATAAAGTTTTAAATAGGAATATATTCATAATTATTACTAATTAATCCCTTTTAGTAGGTATCAAAAATAAAACACACCATCTAAAATAGATGGTGTGTGAAGTATAGTAAGTAATTAAGAAATTTGTTTAAGTTCTGATGAGAGTTTTAAAAACTCTTCTTTATTTTTCATCAATAGCGTGCGGTCGATTTCTTCTTTTAGCTGTGCTTTACGAAATTCTGCAATCGCCTTGTCTAGAATCATCTCAGCGAATAATGCATCAAGCACCTTTCCGTTGGATTTTTGCGGTGAATTAAGTAAATTCTTTTTCATAAGAAATCAACTCCTTGGCTTTTTTATAATATAACACAAATATTCTGACTTTTCAATCATTTAAACCAAGTATTTTAAATCTATTTTTTTTCACATAAAAAGGCCGCCCTTTTGTTATAAAGCGCGGCCTTTTATTACGAATCTGCGGCTTTTTCTTTTACTTCCGCATAGTAGTTTTCATATTCAATAAATTCAGGAGCCTGATGAGCTGCCATGATACCGTGGTAGCTGATATCTAAGCCCACTTCTTCTTCTTCTTCCGTAGATCGAAGCGGAACCACCAAGGAAATAACCTTTAACCCTATCCACGTCGTAACAAATCCCCAAGCGCATAGAGCGATTAACCCAAGAAGTTGAACGCCAAATAATGTCCAGCTCCCTCCTGTAAACACACCGCCGTCTGTAGAAAACAAGCCTACAGCCAACGTGCCCCATATTCCCGAAGCAGCGTGTACAGGAAAAGCTCCTACAGGATCGTCGATTTGACGTGCTTCGAGCCAGTTTGTAGCTGCCATCATTAATAAACCAGATACAGCTCCAATAAAAATAGCAGATGGTGTGTTAACAAAAGCGCACCCGGCCGTAATGCCAACCAGTCCGGCAAGCGATCCATTTATCACAGAAGGTGCATCTGAACGGTTGTAGCGAAATAAAGTATAAAATAAAGTAGCTGCTCCGCCTGCTGCTGCTGATAACATTGTGACAATAGCAATGTGACCAATTCTAACGTCAGTAGCACTTAGCGTACTTCCTGCATTAAACCCGAACCATCCAAACCATAATAAAAAAGCACCCACTGATGCAAGCGGCAAATTGCTTGGAAGAGAAACAGAACTGATTCCATTTTTCGTGAACTTCCCTTTTCTCGGTCCAATCATTATTGCAGCTGCTAAAGCTGAAAAACCGCCAAGAGCATGAATAACTGCCGAACCGGCAAAATCAAGCATCCCTAACTTACTAATCCATCCGCCTCCCCAAATCCAGTGGCCGGCTATAGGATAAATAAATGTAGTCATCAAAATCGCATATAAAAGATATGCGCGGAAATTAATTCGTTCTGCTACCGCTCCAGAAACGATAGAAATGACCGCAATAACAAACGCACATTGAAACAGCCAAAACGTTTCAAGCCCAATTGAAATGTCAAGGTGCGATAAATTACCCGAGAGCGCAAAACCGCTTTTACCGACAACTCCACCTAAATCATCACCGTACATTAATCCAAAACCAATTAAATAGAAACAAAGCGTTCCTATTGTAATATCAGCGAATACTTTCATAATAATATTCACGCTATTTTTATAGCGGACAAAACCTGCCTCTAGCAAGGCAAAGCCGCCTTCCATTAACAAAATCATCGCGGCTGTTAATACAACCCACGTTGTATTTATACCTAAACTTAGTTCATTAACACTCATATCCCAACGCCTCCACTGCTTTTTAATCGTTTTATTTCTTGTACAATAGCAGGCGAAAGCGTAATTTCACTTGTTTCTTCATTTTCCGCTTTTATTAATTCAAGAACTTCATGAAGTTCTCGCATTTGTGCTTTAAGGTGATCAATTTTTTTAAAGCGCTCCTTTACGTATACCATATACTCGACCGCTTGATGCTGACTTAAAGGACGCCCGGTAAAAAATTTACGAAACGGTGATAGTGATTGATACCAAGCTTCTTCAGCACGTTTCTTCTCTTCGTATTTACTAATTTTCGTTTTTATATCTTCTATTTCTTGTGCTTTAGCTTCTTTTAACTTCATTATAAATTCAATTAATTTTAATTGAGGCAACGTAATGACCACATTATGATAAAGTTCATCCACTATAACCATGTTATATCTCCTTACATAAGATGTTATATTCTGATTATATGTAGAACACTATAGTAAGTCAATGTAATTTTTTGAAAACTCTTTAAATAGTAAATGCGCCCTATCTTTTTAACACTTATAGAATATTAAGTTCGTATGTGTTGAAATATGACGTTATTTGTTTTATCGTAGGAAGAGGAATCATGTTAGTTCCCTATTTTAATTTTATTTACCTAGGCAATTATTCGTTTTATTTTTTATAAACTTTTATTAAACAAAGGGTTACGAGGTTCTTTACTTATTTTTTCAACGAAATGAGTTGATTTTATCTCGTATTAAAATTAAAATAGAATTATGTGCAAGATTTCACAACTTCACAATGTAGTTTGAAAGTCTAGCAGATAACTAGGAACTACATATGCAACAGTATCCAGCAAAGGAGGACTTTTCATGTCTCAATCAACTATTCAAAAATCAGCTGCAGAGGAAAATGCTGCTGTACAAACAGAAGCGGCAGTTAACAAAGGTCAAGCGGATGTGTTAGATCAATTGTTAAAGCCTGAAGTACAAGAAGCTCTTACTGTTCTTGTAGATAATTTACCAAAATTATCTGAAATGGTAACGGTGCTTACAAAAACTTACGACGTTGCGCAATCATTATTAACTGACGACGTATTAAAAGAAGATCTACTTGGTGGAGTAAAAGAATTTATCGAGCCGGTAGAAGGAACAGTAAAAGGTCTTGCAGCTACTGCAATCGAAGCAACCGATCGTGCAGAAGCAAATGCTTCTAATTCAATCGGTTTATTCGGTTTATTACGCATGCTTAAAGATCCACAAGCTCAAAAACTATTCCGCTTTGCACAAGCGTATTTAGACATTACAAACGAAAAACAAAAATAATTTTCATTAAAAAGTGTGGACGGAGGATCGACTATGTCAAAACATATTTTAATTTTAGGCGGCGGTTACGGTGGTTTATTAACTGCAATGACAGCTCGCCAACACCTAAGTGCGGATGAAGCAAAAATTACAGTAGTGAACCGTTTTGCTACTCACCAAATCATTACAGAATTACACCGTCTAGCTGTAGGCGGCGTTTCTGAACAAGCGGTAGCTTTACCACTTGATAAATTACTTAAAAACTACAACGTTGATTTAAAAATTGCAACGGTAAAAGAAATCTCACCAGATCAACGTGAAGTATCTCTTGAAGATGGTACAAAATTAAGCTACGACTACCTTGTTACAGCTTTAGGTAGTGAAACTGCTTACTTCGGTATCCCTGGTTTAGAAGAGCACAGCTTCGTTCTTAAATCAGTAAATGATGCAAACCGTTTACGTGCACACGTAGAAGCTTGTATCGCTGAATACAGCAAAACAAAAAATAAAGCTGACGGTACAATCGTAGTTGGCGGCGGCGGATTAACAGGTATCGAACTTGTTGGTGAATACGCTGACTTAATGCCAAGCCTATGTCTAAAACACGGTGTTGATCCAAAAGAAATTTCTCTATACTGTGTAGAAGCAGCTCCTACAGTTCTTCCAGGCTTCCCTGCTGAATTAGTAGAGCGCGCTCAATCAAGCTTAACAAAACGTGGCGTTACATTTGTTACTGGTACACCTGTAACAAAAATGGATGCTACAACTGTTGAACTTAAAGACGGCAGCAAAATTGAAACAAAAACAATGGTATGGACTGGCGGAGTTCAAGGTAACTCTGTAGTTGCTAACTCAGGTATCGAAGTAAACCGCGGTCGTGCACTTGTAAATGAATTCTTACAATCTACATCTCATAAAGATGTATTCCTTGCTGGTGACTCAGCGGTTGTAATGGGTCCAGAAGGTCGCCCTTACCCACCTACTGCTCAATTAGCTTGGCAAATGGGTGAAGTTGTAGGCGTGAACTTAGCAGTAGCTATTCGCGGCGGAGCAATGGAATCATTCGTTCCTGTCTTCTCTGGTACACTAGGAAGTCTTGGACGCAAAGATGCAATTGGTACAATCGGCGGAAACAAAACGCAATTAAAAGGTTTACCAGCATCACTTATGAAAGAAGCAAGTAACGTTCGTTACTTATCTCATATCAAAGGATTATTTGCATTAGCTTATTAATCCGTCTTAAAACGAAAGAGGAATTCTCCTCTTTCGTTTTTTTATTTACATAAGCCAAGAAATAAGAAGCGGCAGCGTAATCAACGATAAAATAGCACTAATAACAAAAGCAGATGCCGTTTCGTTTTCCAAGCTTTCAAACCGCAAAGCAATCATCGCTGCTACAGCAGACCCAGGAAAAGCTACCAGTAAAATAGCTTTTGTCACTTCATCTGAAGACAACCCTATCCATACTGCAATTCCGAGCATAACGATGGGTTGAACCGCTACTTTTAAGACGGCTATCCCAAGCGCCCCTTTACTAAAGTTAATTTTTCCAATTCCAATCGTTACTCCTACCGCAAACAAAGCTGCTCCCGATGTAATACTTCCGATTTGATCAAGCATATCCTGTAAAAGTTTAGGTGACTGAAAACCGCAAAGGGTTAAAATCACTCCAATTAACGGTACACATGCCAAAGGCTCAGATAAACCATGCAAAATGGAATGAACCGTTACTTTAAATAAACTTGTTTTCTCTTCCCCTTCTTTTCGCCCCCGTTGTCCAACGGTTCCTAAAATCGTTGCCAGCGGATCTAAAATCGCATTCACCACGATTCCTGTTATAGCAATTGGAATCGCTACTGCGCCTGCACCAAACAATCCTCCGAGTACTGGAATGCCCATAAAAGCAAACGTTGGCTGAGCTGAGTTTAAGGCGAACATAGAAGAGGCAGTTAGCGTATTCTTCCCTGCATACTTCACGACAAGCAAGATAATGAGGTAAAACCCGACGATTCCTAAAATCAGCGCTAATAAAAACGGCCATTCGTCTATGAGTGTTTTTCTTGGCGTTGTCGTTACACCTACAAATAAGTGTGCAGGAAGCGCAAACTTCGTTACTAATGTGTTGAGCCCCTTAGACGTTTGCTTATCAAATTTTTTAAAGTGCCCTGCTAAATAACCAAGCAAAATGACAAAAAAGATAGGCGCGAGAATGAGGAAAATTTGACCTATGCTCATTTATCATTCACCTCATTCATCTTTTGCCTTAACCGGTTTATAAACAGGCTGCCATACCGCTGCTTCTACAAGTTCATTTACATTTTGCTTGGTAACAGTTGCTACGTTATCTTTTACAGCAGCATCAGCAACTGCTACAGCAACCGCCTTTGATACTTTTTGAAGATCTTTAATGTTGGGAAGAAGCGTATCTCCTTTTGTGTCTGTTTCTGCTATACGCGCTACTGCATTGGCTGCTTCTGAAAACATAGATTCAGTAAACTTTTGAGCGCGAACCACAATTGCACCTAAACCAAGACCCGGAAACACAAACGCATTATTAGCCTGTCCGATTTCATAAGTGTTCCCGTTATATTCAACGGGTTCAAATGGACTTCCCGTTGCAATAAGGGCTTTTCCTTCCGTCCATTTTATAATATTTTCCGGAACAGCTTCAGCAAGTTTAGTAGGGTTGGAAAGAGGCATAATCACCGGGCGCTCTACATGTTTTGCCATTTCTTTAATGATTTCTTCAGTAAAAGCATCCGTGACGCCTGACGTTCCAATTAAAATTGTTGGCTTCACTTGCTTGACAAGCTCCAACAGTGAAATTTTATTTTCATCGTCTTTTTCCCATTCTTTAATCTCTTCATTTTGGCGAACATACGGCTGTTGAAAAGGAGCTAAATCTTCCATATCTTCGGTTAACAGACCTCTGTAATCATATGCCCAAAAACGATCATATGCTTCTTCTTCAGACAGCCCTTCAAGCATCATCGCACTATGAATACGATCAGCATTCCCAATTCCAGCAGATCCCGGTCCAAATACAACAACCCTTTGATCTTTTAGGGGCGTTCCTGTAATGCGCACCGCTGTTAAAACGGCTGCAAGAGTAATTACTCCCGTTCCTTGAATATCATCATTAAACGTTAAAATTTTATCGCCGTATTCTTTCATAATGTGACGCGCATTAATATTCCCAAGATCCTCCCAATGAAGAAGCGCTTTAGGAAACTTGGTCGTTATTTCTTTTACAAATTGAGCAATAAAACGATTATAGTCTTCTCCTTTTACTCGTTCATGACGATTTCCTAAATACAAAGGATCTTCAAGAAGCTTTTTGTTATTGGTCCCCATGTCAAGAACAACAGGCAGTACGCGGCTTGGGTCAATTCCTGCTGCAGCTGTATAGACAGCTAACTTTCCAACTGCAATATTTATCCCTCCTACACCCCAGTCCCCAATGCCGAGAATACTTTCTGAATCCGTTACAACGAGCAAATCAATATCTTCGCTGTCGAGTCCTAAGTTTTCAATCGCATCACTTAATCGATCCGCTTCATTTACGGATAAATATAGTCCATCAGGTCGATGGTATTCATGGCTGTATTCTTGGATGGATTGACCTACAGTAGGCGTGTAAATAATGGGAAGCATTTCACTTAAATGATCGGTTAATAAACGATAAAATAAGACAACGTTCCGAGTATGTAGATCATTCAACGAATTATTTTTTTGAAGATCATTCGGTGCTTTTTTGAACTGTTCATATGCTCTTTTTGCCTGTTCTTCTAACGTTAAAACCGTTGGAGGAAGAAGTCCCTGCAGATGAAGGTTTTCTCTTTCTTCTTCAGTAAAAGCAGAACCTTTATTTAAATAAGAAGTGGATAAAACTGATTTTCCTTTTAGTGAAGTTGAAATTGACCCATCTTTTTCTACTTTATATGCTCTCATGTTTCTTTACCTCTTTTCCTAAAACAATTAGATAGGGTTAGGTTCAGCAAAGAGATATATTTTTAACCATTTATTTTTAATGAAAACAAAAAAGAGATTGAGCCATAACTACATCAATACAATCTAGAGACGAAAAAACGGGATAAATGAAACCTGTGTTCAACCTAACAATAAAAAAATCCGAACGATTTATCGTTCGGATCTTCCTTACACGAAAATACGTTTTTTCCCATCTCGTTTTTTATACCACGCTATAGTCTTCCTGCTCACTTTCTGAGTAATTAGGTGGATGTATATGTGAAGGCACAAGACATTCATAGCTTTCCCCTTCTAGTCTATCCTCCAGCTCTTGTTTGGCTTGACTAATCAGCTCTTGATTTTCTATCATTTCAATCGCCGTAGCCGCGATGGCTTTTCCAGCCAATAACATCGCATCATGGGCATACTCCGTTTTCCCTTGAGCAACAGCTTGCCATGTATGAAACGGCGTAGCATAAGCCCACGTTGCGGTCACGCACTGTGCAGTGGGAACATTCCAGCTAACGTCTGCGACATCCGTTGATCCTGTCATGAAGGAAACATTTTTAGACATAAGAGCAATTTGGTTGAAGACTGGATGATCCGCTAAAGCTCTGTCTAGCAGTGAACCCACTTGTTTTTTTGCTGCTTCTTTATCTTCGGCGGATGTAGACTCGTAAATAGCTTTGGCAAAAGCTATTTCTTCATGTTTCACTTCAGCCAAATTTATCTGCATCATTTGCTTATGCATGAGCTGCTCCATTGTTTGATTTGGAATTAGATTAGCGCAGGCTCCTTGAATTTCCTGTTCCATTTGTGTTTCAGTCATTAAAGCCGCTCCCTTTGCAATTTTCACAACCCGTTCATAAAGTTCTTTTACTTGAGATGGCTTCGGAGCACGAATTAAGTACATCACTTCCGCTTCTGCTTGAACAACATTAGGAGAAATGCCTCCGCTGTTTGTAATGGCGTAGTGTACGCGCGCTTCATCTATCATATGTTCACGCATATAATTCACACCAATATTCATCAACTCTACAGCGTCTAAAGCGCTTCTACCAAGGTGAGGACTAGCAGCTGCATGACTGCTTCTTCCTTTAAATTTAAAAGTTGCTTGCATAACCGCATTCGATGACGTATGCATAACACCATTAACGGTAGCGGGATGCCATGAAAACGCGACGTCTACATCTTGAAAAAATCCTTCTCGTACCATATACGTCTTTCCGTAACCACTTTCTTCAGCTGGACATCCATAGTATCGAACGGTCCCCGGGACATTTTTTTCTTTTAAATATTCTTTGACAGCAAGTGCAGCTGCTAGTGAGCCTACGCCAAGTAGGTTATGTCCACACCCATGGCCATTTCCGTTTTTTTTGACCGGATCTGCTACTGCACACTTATCTTTTTGACTCAGCCCGGTAAGCGCATCGTATTCACCGAGAATAGCGATGATCGGATAACCGCTCCCGTAACTTCCAATAAAACCTGTTTCAAGGTTAGCAATATGTGTACGAAGCGTAAACTCTTCTTTTTCTAACATGTCGCAAATCAGCTGTGCAGACTTATACTCTTCAAACCTCGTCTCTGCATATTCCCATATTTGATCACTGATTTGAGTTAGCTCGTTTCGCTTTTTTTCAATAAGTTGTTCGACTTCTTTAATAATACCCATGAGACACTCTCCTTTTTCTTCATTATTTAACAGCATTTTGTGCGTCCACTACCACTTTTGCAGGTCGAATCGAAAACAACGAAATAGCACAGACAAGAGCGCAGATAATTAATAAAGCAAATGCTGCATTATACGACCCGCCAAACGATTGTACTAAAAAGCCAATGAGCATCGGTGTTAATACGCCGGCTGCTTGAGCTCCTGTATTGATAAAACCATTTGCTGAACCGACCACTGATTCAGGCAACATTTTTAAAGGAGCTGAAGCGATTAAAATCACATTAAACGAAAACAACAAGGTGACTGCACTTTGAAAAACGATAAACATGCCTACGCTAGGTGAAATGGCCATGAAGCAAAGAAAAATACCCATCAGTAAACCAAACACCGCCGCTATCGTCTTGTCTTTTCCGTCCGGAAGCTTGTCTAAAACAAAGCCGCTAACAAACATTCCGATAATGCCTACAAATGCTGGGATAGCGGAAAGAAAACCGATGTCCGTTAAATTCAGATGTCTTACTTCGGCTAAATATGTAGGCATCCACGACATGAGCCCCCAGTTAATGGCGTAGATACTGAAGTATGCAATAAATAAATTCCAAATCATCGGAGTTTTGATAATTTCTTTTAATGTCATCTGCTTAGCAGGAATAGCAGAAGTCTCTGTTTTTTCTCTCTGCTGCTTTTCTTTCAGTAAAAAAACAAACAGAACTGTAATAACGAGTCCGATGGCTCCTATGATATAAAAGATACTTCTCCAGCTTATCGTTTGCATCAGCTGCGTCGCTAGAATTGGTGTAACCACGCCCATAATCGTACCTGACGATAACAAGAAGGACATGGCTCTACTGCGTTCTTGCTGAGGAAACCACCCTGCGATTCCTTTTGATGCAGATGGAAAATAACTCCCTTCCCCTAAACCAAATAAAAAGCGAATGATAATAATAGAAGCAAAAGACCAGGCCATGCCGGTAAAAACCGTAAACAAAGACCATAAAAGCACGGCGATTGTAATAACTTTTTTAAATCCAAAGCGGTCTGCTAGCCACCCTCCAGGTATTTGCATCAGTGCGTATCCTGCAAAAAAGCTACTTAAGATGATGCCTGTAGAAGAAGCATTCAGATGTAGATCTTTCGAAATATCTAAAATAGCGTAGTTAATAATAAAACGATCTAAGTTTCCAAGCGACCAGCCTAAAAATAATAAAAATAAAATGACGTATTTCCAGTTCGACCTTGCTAGCATAAATGCACTCATCTCCTTTTTATTCCATTTAATGTAATGTTTTGTAACAAATCAATTCGTTATATAAATATTAAAAAATTCTGACTATTTTTTCAATGTGTATTTCTATATAATAAGAACTATAACTATGTATTTTTTTACATTAAGTAGTCTATAAGGGGTTGTTAACATGAGTGATTTATTAGCTAATATGAAAGGTTATCTTACATCTATTATCAAAAATAGTCCTTATCAAATTTGGACAAGTATTGATTCTGCAAATTTCAACGTGATTTTTTCCAGTTCTTCATGTTCATCCCTGACTTACCCTCCTCCCACTAGCCTACATAACGGCAGTGATTCCTTTCAAAAGCATATGGCATATGAAGAGTTCGAGGAAATTTACTTGTCCTTTCCAAATCGCTATGCGTTTGTTGTTCGCATATTTGCTAAGCACGACTGGACACCCCCACAAATAAAACAGCTATCGGCTACCTTTTCTCCTTATGTGCTGCAAAAAAAGCTGGAGCGGCATGAGCACATTTTAAACGTGCTTATGAAAAGCATTAAGGAAATTTCACTTTTACAAGACTCAGATTATCTATTAACAAGAATTCTTGAAAATGCTCTTTCAGTTATTTCTGTTGCCGATATGGGCGTGCTGTGGATGTTTGATTCTTCCACTCAATTTCTTTTGCCACGCGCCTGGTCCGGGGGGCCAAACAATGAAATTCAAAACATGAAAATGAAAGTCGGCGAAGGAATTATCGGAAAGACATTTCAGCATAATAAAAGCTATATGTATACGAACTTAAAAGATATATTACGCGATTCTTCTACTATGACTGACGATAATATTCATTATCTTAATCAGTCCTATACGTTTACAAACATTCAATCTATTATTTCTGTCCCCATTTGTATGGAAGAACAGACGGTATGCGTACTCATTATTTATCAAAATGGTACAACCCCCCTTTTAAATGAAGAGGATAAAGAATTGTTAGAAAGCTTTTCCGATCAAGTATCGATTGCTCTCTTAAACTCAGCGCTTTTTGAAGATGTAAAAAAACAAAATGAACTTTTAATACGCCGGGATCAAATTCATCGCACCTTCATGAATGTTTCACTTCAAAGTAAAGGAATTGAACCAATACTTACCGAATTGCGCCGAATGGTTACATCCCCTGTCACCATTGTAGATTTTGTTGATAATAAGGCCTATGGCTTCTTGAAATTCTTTGATATAGACACAAAAACAGCTGAATTTCACACACATTTTCTTTCACATACAAAGCCTTGTTTTTATACTATTGAGGCACACAATGAAGCACACAGTGTTTATATTCACCCCATACACGGCATTGACACGCTCTTAGGGTTACTTATTATGCAGGCAAATCAAGGAGATCTTTCCTCTCTAGATCAAGTGGCACTCGAACAAAGCAGCTCTGTTATTGCATTAGAAATGCTGAAAAAACAAACGTTAGTTGATTTATTTTACAAGCGAACACATGAATTATTTAGTGAATACTTATCGTGTTATGACACCACTTTGCTGTATCAAAAAGCAGCTGAGCTAAACATTGATACAAAAAAGCATATTCTAGTCGCTCTCATTACCATTCGTTCACAAGCGGACCTGCAGCTCTTAAACTTACACCTTCATCGCCTTGTATCTGACATCAAATCTGTTTTCAGCTCAAAAACACCGGTCGTATACGGATTCGACACCAAAGTAACCATTGTATTTACGCTTGATCCTTATGAAAAACATCATGCTATTATCCAACAATTAGAGGATTTACTCTCAAAATGGCGTTACTACAATGAATGTCATGTAAAAACAGGGATTGGAAGTCGTTATTCTCATTTTACTCAAATAGGAAAAAGTTATAGTGAAGCTGAAAAAGCTATCTCTTATCTTCTGTCTCAGCAGCAAGATGGATGCATGTTGTATGAGGAAATAGGAATTAACCGGCTATTTATTAATCAATCGAAAGAAGAAGTAAAAACCTTTATTGATGAAGTATTTCTCCCTCTTAAGAACAATCATTTAAGCGACGAACCTTTAGAGCAAACGCTAGAAGCGTATTTCGATAATAACCGCTCTGCTTCACTTACAGCTAAGCAGCTTCATATTCATGTTAATACACTCTATCAGCGGTTGAAAAAAATCGAAGAAAAAATGAACATATCATTTACAAACAGTGAACACCTATTAAAAGTTCAGCTAGCATGCTATTTAAAAAAATTTCACTACAGCTAAAAAACCGATTCTTATTTTTAAGAATCGGTTTTTTCGGTAGAAAGAACAGCCTCAATTGATTGTTTCCAGCGGCTCAGTACCTCTTTGGAATCATGAAGCTGAAATTGAATTCCTGATGTTAAAACTGCATATTTTGCGTAATCTTCTTTAACAGCGGCTACTTCTCCCGTAAATAGCTCATAGCCTGATGACACAGGAGCTTCTTTTTTTAGGGAAAATTTAATGTAATAAGCTTTTCCTTCAACAACTAATGTAACGGTTGCCTTATGATTCTGTATCATGTTTGTTGAAGATGTTGTATCTTTCCATACTAATAGCTTGACGCGTGAAGAGCTAATAGCTACCAGCTCTCCTGCGCTAATCATTGCTACATGAGGAAAACCCTCGGATGTCACTGTAGATAGCAACATCGCATCATGCTGCTTCCTTTCTAGATCTTTTCCATTTAAAAATACCCGCACGGCTCTTGGCAGCTCTGCTTTATTCATTTTACTTACCACCTTTGCTGATTAAGATCGGGGTGGCACAGGAGGCACGTGCGTTGCCAGCGGTACGTCTTTTGGATTGACTTTAAATGGTCGAGGGTATTTTTCAGGATTGGTGATCGTCTCAGGTTCAGAAGAACGCCAGGTAAACAAACACACGCTGCATAAATAAATTTCCCAGGCTCCTTCAACTGGTGATTTAGATACTAAGTTCGCTTGTTTGGTTTCACATCTTGGACAAGTATGCATGTCGATTCCTCCTTGTTTATTTTTGCATCATATTCGTTAAGATTTTTTCCCATTTTTCAGTTTCAAGTGGTGTATCTAAAGGCTGAGAATAGTGGCCTCTTGTTTCAGGTGCAACCGGTGTTGTAGCATCCAAAATCATTTTATCTGTAATACCAGCCGGCTCAGATCCTGGATCAAGTGGCAGAACTGAAAGATTAGGCACTGTTATAACATCATGTTTTGGGTGCATTTTTGTCGATAGCGCCCACATGACTTGCGGTAAATTAAACGGATCCACATCTTCGTCTACTAAAATAACTAGCTTGCAGTATCCTAATCCATGCGGCGTAGTCAATGCCCTCATACCAACCGCCTTAGCAAATCCTCCGTATCGGCTTTTCGTTGAAATAATAGCAACGAGACCGTGAGTATACATCGCGTTCACCGCTTCAATCTCTTCAGGATATGCTTCTTTTAGCTGCTGATATAAAGGAACGCTTGTATTGATTCCAATTAAATAATCTGTTTCTGTCCAAGGCATACCGATATATAAACTTTCAAAAATAGGATCTTTACGATGATATACGCGATTGATTTTGATAACAGGCATGCTTCTGCCACCGGAGTAATGACCTGTAAATTCGCCAAAAGGACCTTCATATTCACGTTCACCGGCTAAAATTTCTCCCTCTAAAATCACTTCTGCTCCCCAAGGTACATCTAAATCAGAAAGCTGAGATTTCACAATTCTGTACGGTTCACCTTGAATAGCTCCTGCCATTTCATATTCTGATTGATCATAATGAAGCGGCGTAGCGGCTGCTGTGACAATCGCAGGTTCACATCCTAAAGCAATTGATACAGAGAGGTTTTCACCTTTTTCTTCGGCTTGTTTCAAGTGAATGGCAATATCATGCTGTGGCACAGGCTGAATGCCTAGACGGTCTTTCCCTTTGACCTGCATACGATATATACCTACGTTTTGCTTGCCAAAGTTCTCCTTATCATTCTGATCACGAGAAATAACGCACGCTTTATCTAGATAGTAGCCTCCGTCTCCTTGATTCAAGCGAAACAACGGCAAAAGGTCGAATAAGTTAATATCATCTTTAATCTCACACTCATGAAATGGCGCCGTCTCTTCTCTTTTTACTTTGACAGGAAATTTTTCATATCTCCGAGCAAACTCAAAGAACTGTTCTTTTACAGGAGTTGATTTAGGCATTCCCATCATTAACGCGTGATTTGACCAGGAACCCATTACGTTTAGGGCTACCTTTGCATTGTTGTACCCATAAATATTGGTAAATAATAATCCCGGCGTTTGGTCTCCTAAATTACTGATGGCTTGACCTGCTGAACCCAAATCTGGATCAGGCTGCACTTCATCTGTAATCGTCAGTAGCTGCCCTTCTTTATGTAGCGTATTAAGGAAATCTCTAAAGTCTTTATAAGCCATGTTTATTTTCCTCCTTGTGATAAATGTTTAATTCCATTCCATCTTTTTGCCTCAGGAAGCTCAATTCCTAATTGATCTAACGTTCGAACAGCAATATGAGTGACAATATCATCAATCGTTTCAGGCTTGTTATAAAATGCCGGCATAGGAGGCACAAGGATAGCGCCCATTTTTGAAAGATCCAGCATGTTTTCTAAATGAATCGTATTCAAAGGCGTTTCTCGAGGAAGTAGCACAAGTGGCTTTCTTTCTTTTAACATCACATCTGCCGTTCTCGCTATTAAGTTATCTGCTAACCCCATTCGAATAGATGCTAATGTTTTCATGCTGCAAGGACTAACAATCATTCCGTCTATACGAAAAGAACCGCTCGAAATTTTTGCTGCTTGGTCTTGATATGAATAACAATAATCTGCTAGCGCTTCTACTTGCTGAACGCTATACGGTGTTTCTAACTTAATTGTGGCATGAGCCCAAGTCGACATGACTAAATGCGTTTCAACAGAAGCCTTCTTCAAAAGCTCTAAAATTCGAATACCTAGAATAGCTCCCGTGGCTCCTGTGATTCCTACAGCTATTTTCATCTCTCTTTCTCCCCTCTGCTTTGGTTACACATTTAACTTTACACTCATTTTCCATACAATTAAAATATTGATAAAATATATAATAATACCTTTAAAGTATGGAGTTGAATACAGTGGAATTAAGACAGCTGCATTATTTTATTGTCATAGCTGAAGAATTAAATGTGACCAAAGCAGCAAAGCGCCTGCATATGGCTCAGCCTCCTTTAAGCAGGCAGCTAAAACAGCTCGAAAATGAGCTGGGCCTTTTACTTTTTGAACGAAATAATAACAAGCGCTTATTGTTAACGGTAGAAGGTGAGCTTTTTTTAAAACGAGCGAAAGAAATTGTGCAAAGGGTCGAAAAATCAGTATTAGAAGTACAGGAATGTAAAAACGTAACAAATGAAAAGCTTGAAATCGGATGTACGATCTACTGTGCATCAACGGTTCTCGATAAGCTAACTCTTATTCAAAAACAGTATCCAAACAGCACATTTAACATCTATGAAAACGAACCAGCTCACTTAAACGAGTTATTAACGGAAGGAAAAATCGATGTAGCAGTCACTACTACTGACTTACCTTATCAACATGTCAAAACAAAAACACTTGCACCAGATGTTTTTGTTGTAGCTGTTCCTAAAGAAAGTGGTTATGAAACAGAAAAGATTTCAGTCGCTGAAATTGCTTCTCTCCCTCTTATTCTTCTTCGTTCAAATCGGGAAATAAGCATATATAATCGCATTGTGAAGGAATTTGAAAAGATAGGTGTAATACCCAACATTTTATGCGAATGCCATGATTCAGCGATGCTTCTTAATTTAGTATGTCGTGGCCTTGGTGCTGCCATTGTTCCTTATTCAATGCTTTCCTCTTTTTCACTAGAACATATTAAAATTCTAAGTATAGAAGATAATCCATTTGTAATTGAGCCTTTAGTTACGTGGCGTACCGACAGTTATCTTCCCAAAATCGCTCAAGAATTTTTAAAGCTTTTTTAAATATAGATGCACAAAAAAGACTTTGCTAAAATAGCAAAGTCTTTTTTTATGTTCTATATTGATATATGTGACTACATTAACCAAGAAATTAACAGCGGTAATGTAACAAGTGACATAATGGCACTAAGTACGAATGCTGAAGCTGTTTCACCAGCTAAGCTGTCAAAGCGAACTGAAATCATCGCTGCTACAGCTGAACCTGGGAACGCTACTAATAATACTAATTTTACGATGTCAGCTGATGATAGGCCCATTGCTGTTGCAATTCCTAACATTACAAGCGGCTGAATAGCAACTTTTAAAATCGCAATACCAAATGCCGCTGGGCTAAATTGAATTTTACGGATACCAATTGTTACCCCAACTGCGAATAGTGCCGCACCAGATGTAATTGAACCAATTTGATCTAAACTGCTTGAAAGTAAATCTGGAGACTGGAACCCACATAATACTAATACTACTGCGATTAACGGAACACAAGCTAATGGTTCAGAAAGACCGTGTAAGATTGATTTAATCGTTACTTTAAATAAGCTTTCTTCTGAATCCCCTTCACTTCTTTCGCGCTGTCCGACCGTACCAATAATAGTTGCTAAAGGATCAAGCATCGCATTTACTACAATACCCGTAATGGCGATTGGAATTGCTACTACATCTGCGCCAAACAAGCTACCTAATACGGGAATACCCATGAACGCAAACGTTGGCTGCGTAGAGTTTAAAGAGAACATAGACGCGCCTGTTAGTGAGTATTTGAATACATATTTTGCAACAAGTAAGAAAAGAACATAAAATCCAATAATACCAAGAACTAATGCTAATAAAAACGGCCATTTTTCAATAAGCGTTTGTTTTGATGTTGTTGTAATACCAACGAATAGATGTGCAGGTAACGCAAATTTTGTTACAAGCGTGTTTAACCCTTTAGATGTTGTTGCATCAAACTTTTTGAAATACCCTGCTAAATAACCTAACAAAATAACAAAAAAGATTGGGGTTAAAATAATAAAGATTTGACTAATTTCCATTTTTGAACACTCCATTGTTTAGATTAGACTCAATCATATAAATTTGCTTTCTTAGAAAGATAATTATCTTCTAAGGCTTGTCTATGGATATTGTTTACGTCAGGCCATTCATCTCCCTTTTTGCTAAACATCTCTACAAATATGAAGTAACGTATAATGGTTCATGAAAACGCATGGACTTTGTTTTTCTGCAATCATTTATTTACTTCGAAGCTGTTCATTTAGTTAAATCAAATCACACAAAACTTGTCATACAATACAGTAACTCTACAACCTTAGCAAAAACTTGTCATACAATCATGTTGTTGGCTTACTTAGGCTGAAAAAAAACACCTTCAAATGAAAGATGCTTAATCTTGTGACGAAAGAAAGCTACTTCTGATTGATGAGGAAGAATCTCTAAGAGTTTGAAACTCTCAGTTAAAAAGTTCCATAATTTCACAAAGTTTTTACAAACAATCTTACTTATTTGTATATTGCTTTCTGTGACGAATTTATGAACATGTTTTAACTTAACATTTGTAGGGGAATTATTCAATTACATTGCTTAAACTTTTAGTGAAAAAAATATTTTAATCCTGTTTTTTTTACATAAAACGGATTAAGTTAGTCAAAAAGACCTATATATTATCGATTAAAAAGAAGATGATTCATCTATCACCTTCTTTTGCTTACTTTATTTAATAATTACATGTAGATCATAACGTTACTTTATTTTAGCATCAATAATGGAAAAATTGTGTTCTTCTGAAAACCACGTTTTAATTTTTTCTTTTGCTTTCAGTTTAACACCTTCATCAATGTACATGGCAACTTGAATCAATGCAAGCCCCAGAGCTCCTAAATCATCTGTAAATCCAACTCCCGCTGCAAAGTCCGGAATTAAATCTAAAGGAAGAATAAAATAACCTAACGCTCCTATAATGACTGCTTTTGCTTTTGGGGGAATATCAGGTTTTTGCAGCGTGTAGTATAAAAGCAATACGGCATAAACAACGTTTGCTCCCGCTTTTTTACCAAACTTTTTAAGCTTGTCCCAAAATTTTTCTTCCGAATAATATTTGGCTGTTTCCTCTGTCCGAACGGGTACAATTTCTTGTTTCTCTTCCATATCGATCACCCTTTCATCACCCTATGTACTTATTATAAACGATTATCTCTACCGAATTCCATTGAGAGCTTAAACTCCATAAACCTGCACAAAGCAGGCTTATGAATTTTTTAATGAGTAATGCTTCATAACGATAGTAACTAAGTCATTCAGCGCCGTTTCACTTTTAGAATGATTTTCAAACTGCTGAATAAGATCCATATGTTCAAGCAGCACTTCGTAATTACCCGTCATCTTTCTCAGAACTTCATATGCGGAACTATTCAAATCCACTTGTATTTTCAAATCCTCCAGCTGTACTAGATACTCATTCCAGCGCTGGTCTTGTTCTAGCAGCAGCAATACAATTTCTTTTATCGCCTTCCGCACATTGGACTCCATCTTTTCATCTCCTTTGATACACAGATATAACAAAGTCTATGAAAAAAACGAGCTTTTTCATTCCCGTATTAAGCAAAAAGAGTTTCTTTTATTTTATAACAAGCCCGCTTAAGAGCTCTTCCCATACTTGATCATCGCGCAGCACGTCCATTGAAAAAATAGGTGCATGTAAAACACATGTATAAGGCAAGTCCCAGTTAGCTTCGGACAAAAGTTCTTTTTCACTGTTTGTTAGCAGCAGTATATAGAAATCGTTTTTGACCATTCTCTTTAAAATATGCTCTAGTTCTTTCGCTTCTTCATACGTTCCGCCCATGCGAATAAATAATATACAAGAACTAGTCTCCATTGACGTTAAAAATCGCTCCGTTCTCCGTTCATATTTTTCTTTGACTTCATTATATGAAAGCCAGTTAGTCTCCGTATTAATAGACGACGGAAAATCATGAGCAGAATCAATTTGATACACCTTATCACGCAGTCTAAGCGTGGAACCATCTCCGAAAGAACTGATATAGGTTAAGTGTTCATATACAAATAAGTCTTTACAGCGATTTTTCAACAGCTGGTTAACATGAGAAAGAGAAATACTAATACACCAATCAATCACGCCGGCTTGTTTTCGCAAAGAATATTTTTTCATGTATATCCCTGGAAAACAGTTATAGCCTAAGCTGTATATCATATCGTACTGCTTGCTTTTTAGTTCATTTAAAGTAACCATGTTCATCCTCCCTTCTACTATAAAATATGACAGCTTTTTATAGAAAGAGGCGGCTTCTGCCCTATAGCGTACAAGCTTTTTGTTTCTCAAAAGCTTATGTAAATAAAGAGCAATAACGTAAAGGGAAATAACCGAAGCAAAATATTTTGGAACTCGAAAGATTATTGTTAAAATACTTGTATTCCATTGAAATAACAAGGCCTATGAAGTCTTTAAAGAAAGAAGATGAAATTGATGAGTAAAGCATTAAAAGATATTCCGATTTCCGTATTGGATCTTTCTCCTGTAGTTGAAGGAGGAACTGTATCTGACTCACTTAGAAATACATTAGATTTAGCTCAGCACGCTGAAAAATGGGGGTATAACCGCTATTGGCTAGCTGAACATCATAATATGACAGGTATCGCAAGCTCCGCTACATCTGTTGTAATTGGTCATGTAGCTGCAGGCACGTCACGCATTCGCGTAGGCTCTGGAGGTATTATGCTTCCTAACCATTCTCCGCTTGTTATTGCTGAGCATTTTGGCACGCTTGAATCACTATTTCCAGGACGTATTGATTTAGGCTTAGGAAGAGCGCCAGGGACAGATCAGCTGACAGCACAAGCTCTGCGACGCGATCGCAGAAGCGACGGCAGTGACTTCCCAGAACAGCTGGCTGAACTGCAAGAATACTTTAAACCGGCTTCAGAAAGTCAGATGCGCGTTAAAGCTGTTCCCGGTCAAGGTTTAAATATTCCGATTTGGCTGCTTGGCTCAAGCGGTTTTAGCGCACAGCTTTCTGCACAACTAGGCTTGCCATTTTCATTTGCAAGTCACTTTTCGCCTAATAATACAATGACAGCTCTTAACATGTATCGCCGTTATTTTAAGCCGTCCGACGTGTTAGACAAACCATATGCAATGTTAGGTGTAAACGTAATCGCTGCTGATACAGATAGAGAAGCTGAACGTTTGGCTACTTCTATGCAGCAGCAGTTTCTAAATTTAATTCGAAACACACCGGGTAAACTAAAAGCTCCTGTGGATAATATGGATGAACTATGGACTGACTTTGAAAAAGCTTCTCTTCAACAGCAGCTGGGCTCTTCTATTGTCGGAAGTCCTGAGACGATTAAAGTCAAGCTGGAACAGTTTATTGAAGAAACAGAAGCAGATGAACTGATGATTAACGCTCAAATTTACGATCACAAAGCTCGCCTTCGTTCGTACGAAATTGTTTCTCAGCTGTTCAAATAATAAAAAGGCCGGACACGTCCGGCCTTTTTATTTGCTTTCTACTGCTTCAAGAAGTAAATCTGCAAGATGAACGGCCCTTACACTTTCTTCTACTCCTTCTCTGACTACCCCTAGCTTCATTTGAATGAGACAGCCCGGGTTTGCTGTTACAATCGTATGGGCATGGGCTTCTTTCACTTTTTCCATTTTATAATCTAAAATTTGCATAGACATCTCTTGTTCCGTTAGATTATAAATACCAGCTGAGCCACAGCAATGATCCGCATTTTCCATTTCATGAAACACCGTTCCGTTAATCGCTTGGATCAGTTTTCTCGGTGCGCTGGACGTTTTCATCACGTTTCTTAAATGACACGAGTCTTGATACGTAATAATTTGACTTGGCAGCGATAACTTTTGTTTTTCCACAAACTGCTGCTGCAATAAAATCTCTGAAAAATCTTTTACTTTTGCAGAAAAGGCCTCTGCTCTTTCTTTCCATTCCGGTTCCTCTTTTAATAAATGATCGTATTCTACCAACAGCGCACCGCAGCCTCCTGCATTAAGAACAATATCATCCGCTTGAATGGATTCAAACGCCATAATATTTTGCTTCGCTAACTTTTTTGCCTGATCTTTTTCTCCTCCGTGCGCATGCAGGGCGCCGCAGCACGTCTGCACTTCTGGTATAACGACCTTACACCCCGCTTTTTGTAAAAGTGCAATCGTCGCGTTGTTTGTTTCCATAAACATCGTATCCATTAAACACCCTGTAAAAAAAGCAACCGTACGCTCTCTTGTTCCTTCTGCTTCAAATAAAAACGGCCGTTTCTTCATTTCTTTTTTGGTTGGCACAAGCGGAAGCGTTTTTTCCATTTGTGCTAGATTACCAGGAAGGACGTTTAGTATGTTTGTTTTTTGAACAGCTTTTTGCAAGCCGCTTCTTTGATAGAAAGCAAGAAGAGAATGTACATTTTTTAATCGTTCTTTATGAGGAAAAAGCTGTTCAAACACCATATGCCTGAGCGCTTTTACCGGCCATTTATGCCTTTTTTTCTGCTGAATAATATCACGCGCTTCTTCTAATAAGTGTCCGTACTTCACACCCGAAGGACAAACAGGCTCACACGCTCGGCAGCCAAGGCAAAGATTCAATTGCTTTTCAACAGATTCATCAGGTTCAATAAGTCCGTCTACAACTCCTTTCATCAAAGCAATTCTTCCGCGCGGTGACGCTGCTTCATATTGATTCGTTTGGCCATACGTCGGACAGCTTGGCAAACAAAAACCGCATCTCATACAATTCATTAACTCGTCATAATCTAACCGTTCCTTGAATGCTTGCTGAATGTCTTTTGTTGCCGTCATGAACGAACCACCACTCTTTTTCTCGTGTCTTTAGCAAAAATTTTCCCTGGATTCATAATTCCTTTCGGGTCCAAAGCATACTTGATTGCTTTCATCGCAGCTACTCCTTCTCCACCCATCTTCAGCGCTAAATACGGTGCTTTCATTTCTCCGACTCCGTGTTCACCTGTAATCGTTCCTCCAAGCTCAATGGCTTTATGAAAAATCGCTTCAAAAGCTTGTTCGACGCGGTGAAGCTCTTCTTTGTCACGCGCATCTGTTAAACAAGTCGGATGCAGATTTCCGTCTCCCGCATGACCAAACGTACAGATCTTAACGTTATATGTTACGGCAATTTCATTAATCGCTTTGACCATTTCACTAATTTTAGACCGCGGGACGGTTGCATCTTCTAAAATCGTCGTTGGCTTCATTCGCGCTAAAGCAGAAAGAGCTGATCTTCTTGCTGTACTTAACGCTTCTGCTTCTGCTTGCGAAGCCGCTACTTTTACAGATACAGCATTTCCTTCGCTGCAGATGCGGGAAATCATTTCAATATCCCGACTCACCACTTCCGGCGGACCGTCTTGTTCAATCAATAAGACAGCGTTTACATCAGTTGGAAGCCCAACTTGGGCAAAATCTTCTACTACTTCACACGTCGGCTGATCTAAAAATTCAAGCGTAGCTGGAATAATCTTATTAGCGACAATTGCTGATACCGTCTTAGCGGCTGCGTCCATGTCTTCAAACAGCGCGAGCAGAGTTTGTTTTGTTTCAGGCATTGGAATGAGCTTTAAAATCGCTTCTGTCATGACGCCAAGCGTTCCTTCAGACCCGACAAACAAGTTCGTTAAATCGTAGCCAGCTACATCTTTAGCTAACTTGCCTCCCGTCTTAATGCAGTCGCCGTTTGCAAGAACTACTTCAAGACCAAGAACGTAATCTTTTGTTACGCCGTATTTTAAGCCTCGTAATCCTCCTGAGCATTCATTGATGTTTCCTCCGATGGTTGATATTTTCATAGAGCTTGGATCAGGAGGGTAAAATAAACCTTTTGCCTCTACAGCGTTAATTAAATCTAAGGTTATAACACCTGGCTGCACGGTAGCGGTTAAATTTTCTTCATCAATTTCCAGAATTTTATTCATTCGGTTAAATGTAAGAACAATTCCGCCTTGCGTTGGACACGTTCCTGCGCTTAAATTTGTGCCTGAACCTCTTGGCACAATAGGAACATGATCTTCGTTGCATATCGTTAAAATTCTTTTCACTTGATCTTTGTTTTCAGGCATAATAACCGCATCAGGAAGCGAATGAAAGTTAGGTGTTGCGTCATAAGAGTACACGAGTCTTGCTTCACTGCTATCTTGAAAGTTGGCTGATCCTACAACTTCAATGAGCTTTGCTTTTGTTCGTTCATTAAGCATAACGTTCCTCCTTATATATCTCTTAATTTTATTATAGTTGCAGAAGCCACGAGGGGCTATGGATAAAAAACTAAAAAAAAGCGCTTTAAAAACTCATTTTTTGTATGTTTATCTAACGAAGGGCGCACTTATTCTAATAGAGACAGCGCAAGGTAAAAAAGCGTGATACCCTTTACGCTTTTTGGATCAATGTCTGTTAGTTCTTTCATTTGCTTCAAGCGGTAATGAAGCGTATTAATATGAATATGTAAATCAAACGCCGTTTTTTTCAAAGATTGATCGTTGGCTAAATAGCATTTCAGCGTTTCGAGAAGCTCTTTTTCTTTTTGAATGGAAGAAAGCACTCGACTCAAGAATTCCTTTTTTACAGGTTCAGAAACGTCTTCTAAAATCATGTCCATCAGCAGCTCCTCATAAAAAACAACGGTTTGACGTTTTGAAGCCACTTTAAGCGCTTTTTTCGCTTCTTCATATGAAGCATGCAAATTAAATTGCTCCGCTGGCTTTCCTACACCAATAGTGATCATAACTTGGTTGTTTGCTTGAATATACTGCTGACATTTTATTAATTCTTCTTTAAATCCTTGCCTTGCCTTTTCACCTACAGCCTCTTTAAGTAAAAGCAAGCGATCGTATCCCCAATTTGCGATATAATCTCCTTCAGCTTTATGACTTTCAAACCAGTAGCGAATCATTTCTTGCACCTGCTTCTGCTTCTTTTTCGAAAGAGATGAATCAATTTGAAACAGCGTGCAGCAATAAGCACTGTCTACTTGTACTCCTAAAATATGGCCTCGTTCAATAAATTCTGCATCTACTTGCTGGCTATAAATCCATTCACGAAAAAAAGCTTCTACTCCTTTATTTTCCCATTCCTTTGTTTCTATGTAATATGCCTCGCGAATAATTAGCTCTGTTAATCTTCGAATAATGTCTGCAAAAGGCTCAACAGCTTCTGGAGTACCTGTAATGCCAATAACGCCAATAATGTCTCCTTGATAACTGATAGGCAAATTAATTCCTGGCTTAACTCCTTTTAAATCTGCTGCTTCTTTTTTGGAGATATATAGTTTTTGCTTTTTTTGCATCACGTTCCAAGCGCCTTCATGAAAAAAACCAACCCGCTTTTCTTCTGTAGACGCAATAATAATTCCCCGTATATCCGTTACAATTACATGTTCTTTCATCACAAGCTGTACTTCTTTTATAATTTTCTTCGACAGTTCAGACACTAGCTGCACGTTGTTTACACCTCACCTATCATCAATTAAAAGAGCTGAAAGAATGATTTTCTCCCAGCCCGCTTTTTTTATTATGCGTTCACTTTTTCAGCTTTTTTTAGCACGTTAAAAAACTCTTTCATAAATTTAGGTAAATCCGGCCAAGCTTGTCCGGTTACTAGGTTTCCGTCTACGTGAAGCGTCTGTTCCACAAATACAGCACCCGCCGCTTCTACTTCCGGTCGGCAAGCAGGATACGCTGTCACTTCTCTGTCCTGCAGATACTCTCTAACCGTCGTTAACACGAGCTGACCATGACAAATAACGCCTAAAGGTTTATTTTCTTTTAAAAAATGCGCAGCGATTTCCTGAACTTTTGTGTTCATTCGAATGTATTCAGGCGCCCGTCCTCCAGGAATAATAAGACCATCATAATCGGCAGGATCCACTTCATCGACAGAAGCGTGAGAATCAATTTTATATCCCGTTTTCTCTGTGAATGTTTCCATTTCTGGAAGGAAATCATGAACAACCGTTTGGAGCTTCTTTTTCACGGGAGAAGCAATGGTACACTGAATATCTTCTTCTAAACAGCGATAATACGGATAAAAAACTTCTAATGCCTCCACGGCATCTCCTGTTAAAATCAAGACACGTTTACTCATCTTTTATCACCTTTTCTTTCTTAATGTTGTCACTTACTTCTTCTCGCAAGCGGCTTTCCATTCCTGCTTTTCCCCTATGAATAATAAAAAAAGCAGGGCCTTCATTCCTTATCAGGAATGTCAGCCTTGCTTTTTATCTTGTAATCTTTTTAATTCAGCTGTTAATTCATTAAACCAAGCCTTATCTTTTGTTAGCAGCGCAAGGTCAATCAATGAAAGAATCTGCTCTTCGTGCGCCGTTTTTTGAAGGGGCAGCTTCTCTATTTTTTCATCCATCATGCCAATGGTTGTGCCGACCATTTTTTCATCATCACTTTTCACAACGTTGATTAGTGCTGCTTTTTTAGATGGATTAATCGTTTTAATATATCCGTATATAAGTTCACCGTCGCGAGACTTTCCTTTGACCCAGTCACCTACTTTTAAATTTCCTTCAAATAGCTTCACAGTCATTCTCCTTTCTTCATAAACATGCTAAGAATTAATGTAACGGCATATAGTACTGCAGAAAGTAGTGTAATCATAATACTTACAGTTTAGAAAGTCAAAGAATCTGTTTTAGAGCCAAAAGCTTGATATATAACTAAATCACTGCAACAATAAAAAAATCCGAACGATTCATCGTTCGGATTTTTCTTTAACTAAACTCAGCCTCTTTATTTGTTATACGAGTCCAGTTAAGCTGTAGATTCCAATAATCAAGAAACATGCAAGCGTTTTTATAACAGTGATGGCAAAGATATCTCGGTAAGACTGCTTGTGGGTTAACCCGGTAATAGCAAGCAGGGTAATAACGGCTCCGTTATGAGGAAGCGTATCCATACCGCCTGATGCCATCGCTACAACTCTGTGCATAACTTCAGGAGGAATGTTGTACTGATTAATAGCTTCTACATACTTATCTCCCATCGCACTAAGCGCAATTCCCATACCTCCAGAAGCAGAGCCCGTAATACCGGCTAAAATGTTTGTCGTAACGGCTCCATTGACAAGCGGATTTGTAAAGGTATGTGAAATACCATCACGAACGGTTGCAAAGCCAGGAAGAGATGATATAACGCCTCCAAAGCCATACTCAGCTCCCGTGTTCATCGCAGCGAGAAGCGCTCCGCCAATACTTGCGTTAAGACCCGCTTGGAAACCGGTAGTCACTCTCTTCCAGTCATACGCAATCGTTGTAATAATTCCAATAACAAGTGCCAATTCTACTGACCAAATACCAACAACTGCGGTTAAATCTACTTTTCCGAACGCTTCAAGACCAATTTTGGCAAAATCAAAACCGTCTGGGTACCACTTTGGAATAGAAACAGTAAAAAATTTGTTTGCAACCCCTACAAGCACGAGCGGAACAAATGCAAGAATCTGTCTTGCTACGCTAGGGTCATATTTAGGTTCTGTAGAAGGCACAGACTCTTTTTCTAGCTCTGCAGCAGCCGCTAGTTCATTATTAAACCCGTAGTAGCCTTCTCCAGCTTTTCTTGCTTTTTTGCTTCGGCTTTCTAAATACCAAAGACCTAAGCTAAAGACAATCACCGATCCGATAATCCCCAGTGTCGGAGCAGCATAGATGTCTGTTTTAAAAAAAGTCGTTGGAATAACGTTTTGAATTTGCGGCGTACCCGGAAGTGCATCCATGGTAAACGAAATAGCTCCTAATGCAATCGTTCCCGGTACTAATCGTTTTGGAATATTCGCTTCGCGGAATAAGTTAGCGGCAAACGGATAAACTGCAAACGCAACAACGAATAAACTTACGCCGCTGTAGGTTAAGATTGCTCCCATTAAAACAATAGCCAAGATGGCGCGTTTAGCCCCTACTACTTTAACAATTGTTTTCGCAATCGATTCAGCGACTCCAGACATTTCTACCATCTTTCCGAAGACTGCTCCTAATAGAAAGACAGGGAAGTAGTTTTTAATAAACCCAACCATTTTCTCCATAAAAACGTTTGAGAAAAACGGGAGTGCATAGCTTGGTTCCGTTAAAATAACGGCTAGCAGCGCACACAGTGGAGCAAACAAAATAACTGAAAATCCGCGGTAAGCAACCAGCATCAAAAGCCCCAGAGACAGCAAAATAATCAGCAAATCCATAACGTTTCCCCTTTCATCCCTCATTCAATTTGTTTTGAATTTATCTTATTTTTTATAAAGTGCAGACTCAAACTCATATTCATAGCACGTGTAATACAGCTGGATAATTTCTTCTGCCGTCGGTACAACCGGATGGTTAGCAGGACTTCCGCTTTGAATCGCATCCGCTGCCATTTTCTCAACCGCCGCGTAAAATAGCTGGCGATCAATGCCCCACGATTGAAGATTAGGAATCTCTAAGTCGATACAAAGCTGCTTGATGGCTTCAATTAACACATCTGCTCCCTCTTTTTTTGTATATGATACGTTCGGAAAAAGAGCTTGTCCTATTTCACCTAAACGATCGATTGAAGCCTCTTTTGTATAGTCCAAAACCGCAGGCAGAAGCATCGCATTAGAAATACCGTGCGGCACATGGAATAACGCGCCAATAGGTCTTGACATACCGTGCACTAGAGCAACAGATGAATTTGAAAACGCCATTCCCGCAAGCATAGATGCATAGGCCATTTCGTTTCTTGCTTGAACATTTTCTCCATTTCTGTACACAAGACGGATATTTTTCATGATTAACTCAATTGCTTGAAGCGCAAGTGAATCTGTAAAAGGATGTGCTTTTTTAGACAAATACGCTTCCACTGCATGACTGAGTGCATCAATTCCTGTAGCTGCCGTTACGTGTTTTGGACATGATAGAGTTAATAACGGATCAACAATGGCTGTATCAGGCAATAATTGAGGCCTTGCGAGCATCATTTTCACATCGTACGCCGTGTCTGTAATAACCGTCGCTTTCGTCACTTCTGAGCCTGTTCCAGCAGTCGTAGGCACGGCAACCAAAGGAAGAGGACTATCTTGAAAATCTTGTTGATTTTGAAAATATGTTCGTAGATGCCCTTCATTTGTCATCATAATGGCAACCGCTTTTCCAGTATCGATACAGCTGCCTCCCCCTAAGGCAATAACCACATCGCACTGCTCCGTTTTACATATAACAAGCGCTTCATCTAGATGAATATCTGTCGGCTCTGAATTTACGCCTGTATACACGGCACAGTCCATGCCAGCCTCGGCTAAGTAACGACGGCAAGTTTCTACATTGCCTGCTTTCACCATAACGTCATCACTTATAAGCAATGCCTTTGTCCCAAGCAGTGCAGCCTGTTCTCCAATTTTAGAAAATGATCCTTCTCCATATAAAACCGTGCGTGGTACAAGTAGTTCATAAATTCCCACTGTTTTTCCCCCTTTGTTATCTCGCTGACAATCTCTCCTTCCGTATTTTCATGCTGACTTATGTAAGCGATTTCATTTGTTTATGCAAAAAACCAACATGAACTTCGTTTTTCTCCCCTATTTATTCTCTTTTTGTATACCCCTTTCCTCTTTCATTCTAAAATTTCATCTTATATTTTTCAATCTTTTTTTTGTAACTTTTTAAAAATTACAAAAAAAGCCAGAGGTATTCTCTGACTTTACCATTTAAATAAACTTTTGAACAGTATTATTTCGATTTAATTTATAAATAGACAGCAGGAAAAAAACGAGTGCAAAAGCTAGTAAAATGCTGATATTTAACCATAGGCTGCTTAAATCAGCTCCTTGTTGAACACTTTTTAACGTACTTAATACCCACGTTTGAGGAAGAAAGTCGGCTATTTTCTGCATCACATCCGGCATAAATTCAGGCGGGAAAAAGCAGCCGGACAGTAAACAAGTTGGCGTGATGATAAGCGTCTGAAGACCATTCGCTGCTTTTGAACTTTCTGTAAAAGCGATAATTACAAGAGACAAGCCGATGGCTACTAGACCAAACAAAACTAAAATGAAAAACAGCTGCCACACGGGAATGTTCATATCTACGTGAAAAAAAGTCGTAATACACACAAGTGTAATCATTACTTGCAGAGTTAATAAAATCATATTTGTAATAACATTGGATATCACATATTGCCTTGCACTAACTGGCGAAGCTAACAGTCTAAAATACGTTCGCTGCTCTTTTTCTTTTGTGATAAGAGCCGATAAATTTACCGCAGAAAAAAGCATAAACATAATTAAATACCCAATTGTCTGCTTGACAATATTTTGATCGGTTCCTTTGTCTTCAAGGGCGTGCGTAGAGACGTGGAATGGCGCTTTTTGATAATTCTCATACATTTGTTTAAACGCAGCATCGTCGCCTTCAGCAGCTTGATTCAGCGAAGAAATATTGTCAATATATTGATACAAATAAGACTTAATAAAGCTCGTTACTTCTGCTCCTTTTATTGAAGTGATTGTAATATGATCTGGTTTGTTCGCTTTGACGCTGTCAGAAAACCCTTTTTCAAAGGTAATAACCGCATCAACTTTCTTTGACGTAATGTCATGATCCACTTCTTTGTCCGTAAGCATTTTAACATTTGTTTTATGCAGTCCTTTTAAAAACTGAACGGTATCTTTTGTAATATCCGTTGAATCGTGATTGACAACTCCGATATTCACCGAAGTCCCTCCTGCATTTCCATAAATAAGAACGGACATTAAAATCCCTGCAATAGGCAAACCAATAACAAGCACAAGCGTCCTTTTGTTTCTAAGCAGCATATTTCTTAGCATATTTGTGACAAGCCACATGATATTTTTCATGTTATAACCCCTCTCTTTTTCTCAAAAGCACAATTGCTATGCCCAGGAATAAAATAGAGAAGCCTACATTCAACCCGATCACTGAAAGAGAAGCGCCGATATCATTTGTATAAATCAATTTAATAAGTCCATTATTCATCCAGGTTAAAGGTGATACATTGACGAAGCCCTCTCCAGATCCATTTTGAAAATAGGTTCCTCCCACAATACACGACACTTGAATAACAACCATAATAATTGCTCTTGACGCCGCTTCCGTCTTCGTAAGGTAGCTAACTCCTAATCCAAAGCTAATGGCAAAAAGAATCTGAGATACTAACATTACGAGTACTAAGAGTAAATGATCTCCCCAGTTGGCATCAAAAAAATATTTAGTCGACATAATGACCACTAATACACAAATGGCGTGAACCAAAACAGTGCCCAAAATTTTCCCTATAAAAATTTCAGCGGTTTTAATCGGTGCGGCTACTAATCGACTAGCTGTATTTCGCATACGCTCTCCTCTAATTAAATAACTCGCTGAGATAGATCCGTACAAAACAATCATAGTTGTCATTGAAATGGCGTAGTAGTCTATTGAATTTGGCTGTTTTTGAGAATGAAGAGATGTTTCTTGAATATAGTCATGCTTAGACGCACGGAGCAGATTATTCACTTGCTGAGGGTTTACTTTTGCCACTTCCATCGCCACATTGTACTTATCCACAAAAGTGCTTAACATACCTTGGACCATGTTGAATTCAATGCTGTTTTCTTCATTTCCGTAGAGATGAATGTCTCCTTCTTTCACTTCTACATAAGCTGTGTAGCGCTGCTCTTTTACTTCTTTTTTTCCATCCTGATTTTTTTTCAGCGCTTTAAAATGAATGCCCGATTTTTCTGCATGGGCAGCAAACTGCTTAAAAGCAGCAGATTCTTCATTACTTGTGTCGATTTTATAGAGAACGTAACTGTCGTCTATCGTCATGTCATTATTAAAGGCTTGGGACAAAGCTGTTCCTAAAATAAGGACAAGAGCTAGCGGAAAAAGAATCATAAAGATAAATGCACGCTTATCCCGCAGATCACTTTTCATTTCTTTCAAAGCAATTGCAATAATATTCATTCGTTATTCCTCCTTTCTTTTATAAATCTCTTAAACTGCGTCCTGTGAGCGTCAGAAAGACCGTCTCTAAATTTGGTGCTTGCTCCTTGACTGCTTTAATTTCGATATGATGCGTCATTAAATAATGAATGACTTTGTTCAAGTTATTCACTTCGGCGCTTGAATTAATCTTAATGATTCCATCTTCATACGTAACGGCTGTTACGCCTGGAATTTCTTTTAGACCGCTGCAATCTATATCGTCCGCTTCTTTTACTTCAATCCAAATATCTTTTGTATCAGTGATAATAGCTTTCAGCTGCTCTTTTGTTCCTTCAGCAATAATTTTGCCGTGATCAATAATCGCAATCTTTGTACATACCTCTTCTACTTCTTCCATATAGTGACTCGTATAAATGATTGTGCTTCCCATTTCATTTAGCTTTTTTACAGATGTTAAAATATAATTTCGCGACTGAGGATCAATGCCAACCGTCGGTTCATCCATAATGATCAGCTTCGGTCGATGAGCAATTGCGCATGCGATATTTAACCTTCTTTTCATTCCTCCTGAAAAGCTTTTCGGATACCCCTTTTGTTTATCTAAAAGCCCTACAAACGCTAAAGCTTCTTCGACTCGTTCGTTAAGAAGTGATCCTCTTAATCCGTAGAGACCTGCAAAAAACTTCACATTTTCATAGGCTGTCAAATCTTCATAAATCGCTAAGTCCTGCGGAACAATTCCAATGTTCATCTTTGCGAAATTTCGATGTTTCTTTATATTTTTCCCAAGTACTTCAATATCGCCGCTGTTGCTCTGAAGCAGACTAGCCACCATATGGATCGTTGTGCTTTTTCCTGCTCCGTTTGTTCCTAAAAAGCCGAATATATCTCCTTCTTCTACTTGTAAAGACAAATTATCTACCGCAATAAAATCTCCAAATTTCTTTGTTAATTTTTGAATTGATAATACGTTCATCATTTCACCTCTAGTGTGTTGGTATATCCTTATTTTATGAAAAAAAGGCAAACTTACGTCAGTGCATAAGTTCACCTTTTACCCATGAGAAATCTCATTATTTATGTATGAAGTTTCTCACCTATCGGCAGCAGCGTTGTAACAGAAAATCCGTTTGCCCCGTCAACAATCACCGTTCCGTTAATGGAAGCGGCTCGTTCTTCCATTCCTGCTATGCCTAGACCTTTTTGAAACAAGTGAGCCCCTTTTCCATTGTCTTTGACTTCTACTTTAACCATTTTATTTAGTACATGAAGCTCAATGGCAATCATCGTTGCTTCTGCATATTTTAAGGCATTCGTAATAGCTTCCGTTATATTTTCATGGATAATTTTCCACTGAAGAGGGGTGATAAGATCCAAATTCCCTTTGTATACAAGAGGCAGTGCGATACTATGTTTAGCCTCAAATTCACCAATAAATAATTTAAGCCTGCTGATTCCTATTTGCTCAGCGGGAGGCTTTATACTTTTTAACGTTAACCTGATTTCTTCAATGCCTTCTTTCGAAATTGTAATTGCATTTTGAAGAAGAGACAGCGCTTTTTCTTCATCTTGCTTCATTACATGCTTTGCTGCCTCCATTTGAATAAGTGCTCCAGTCATTGAATGACCAATCTTATCGTGAATTTCCTGCGATAATCGATTTCGCTCTTCTAATTTTGAAGCATATTGAGACTGTCTCACATACTCTTTATTTTCATTCACGTGCTTTTGCAGCTTTTGCATACTTACTCTCATTTCATCGAGCTTTTGTTCATAATTGATTGTCCGCTTTTGATAGAGAGCTGCTCCTGTATAAATAAAGAAAGTAAACGCAGCGACTAACACATACAGCGCGCTAATATCAGAGGGAACAAGCAGTATTGGAAGCAAAACAAGCAGCAGCACCATCCATTTTTTCACGACTGATTCTCCAATAAGCTCACAAAGGTTTAGCGGCAAAAGAAGAAAAAACAAAGGATGAAGTTTATACGCACAATATAGAATAAGGACAATTGAACTAACAATAAACATGCGCTTGAACACGCTCTTTTTCACAATGGACGCTGCAATGTTAACACAGCTGTAAAGAAGCAGTGCTAACACAATAGCTGAAATCGAGTGTACATAATTAAACTGAATGTACGTAATAGCCAAAAACAGTATAAGGATGAGCTTAGTCATCATTAATCCGACTTCCATAGCCCTACTTCCCTTTACCGGTTAAATAGTAAATAGCAATTTGAGTACGGTGCTCCAGTCCTGTCTTACTTAAAATCGAACTAATATAGTTTGCTACGGTACCTTCTGAAATAAAAAGTGTTTTAGAAATTTCTTTGTTCGAAAGCCCTTTGGCAATCAGCGTCATAATGCTCGTTTCACGCTCTGTAAACTGTGTCATATCCGCTTTTGACTCGCGCTCAGTTGCAGCGTTTAAACTCGATTTGATTTTATCAAGCACAACATCTTGAAGAACCGTATGTCCGTTGAACACGCTTTTGATTGCGTCTCGAATGCGCTCTGGCTCTGTATTTTTTAACAAGTAGCCTTTAGCTCCGTTTTTTACGGCATCAATAATATATTCATCGTCATCAAACGTAGTTAAAATAAGCGGCTTTGCTTTCGTTGACTCTGAAATAAGCTTTGTAGCCTCTACACCGTCCATAACAGGCATTCTTACATCTAACAATGCAATATCGACGGAATGATTCTTGCAATATTGAACGGCTTCCTGACCATCTTTTAAAGTAGCGACAACGTCGAATTCCTCGTATGTATTTAATATAATTTTCATTCCTTCTCGAATAAACGAATTATCATCTGCAATAATAATAGTAATTTTCATTTCTGTAAGTGAGAAGACCTCACTTTTTTTCACATCCTTTTTTCACATCCATCCGGATGCTTCTCATTTATTGTAGCCATAATAAACCAAAAGTTCAATGCGATAGTCCGCAGTCTTTCTAAGCACTAAAAAAGAGCAAACCTCCGCAGGTTTACTCTTTTATCTCATTACTTCTGAGCTAACTTCATCACCGTCTCTAAAAGTACGTTTACACCTTTTTCACATTCTTCCCAAGGAGTGAACTCTTCCTCACAATGACTTTTTCCGTTTACGCTCGGAATAAAAATCATAGCCGTCGGAATATAGCTAGCTAAAAACTGTGCGTCATGTCCAGCTCCGCTTACCATTCGCTTGTAGGAATACCCAAGCGAACGAACCGACTCTTCCACTTCATCGCAAACCGTTTTATCAAACCACACGGTATCGCGACCCCAAAGCTTGGTCACCCGCACTTCGCAGCCTTCTAACAGCTCCGCTTGATCAGGCAGTGATTGAATAATTTTTTCCACAGATGCAATGACATCTTCATCCGTATGTCTCGCTTCAAGCGAAAAAATAACTTTATTTGGAATAACGGTATGAATATTAGGCAGTACGTTCATACGACCCATTGTATAGACTAAATTTGAATCTAATCTGCCGAGCTCATGACGAGCTTCAGCAATCAGGTTATTAGTTGCAAAAAGTGCGTCTTTCCGCATGTCCATCGGCGTCGTCCCGGCGTGATCTGACTCCCCGGTAACTTCAATTTCATAGCATACCATTCCTAGAACGCACTCGACTACACCGATTGATTTGGCTTCTCGTTCTAGAATAGGCCCTTGCTCAATATGTAATTCTACAAATGCCGATGCTTCAGTAAGACGGCTACTCGTATCGCCTTCATATCCGCATGATTGAAGGGCTTGCTTAAACGTCACGCCGTCAACATCTGTCTTCTTCATCATAACGTCTTTTTGAAACTTGCCCGATAAAATACCTGAAGCCATCATAGAAGGCTCAAAACGCGCGCCTTCTTCATTCGTAAAGTTAACAATGGTAATCGGCACCTTCGGCTTAATATTATGTTCAACCAGCGTTCTTACTAACTCTAATCCTGCAACTACACCGAGGATTCCATCAAACCTTCCGCCTTTTTTTACGCTGTCCATGTGTGAGCCAATCACAACAGGAGGCTTATCTTCTATTCCTTCAAGCGTGGCGTAAATACATCCAAGATCGTCGATTTTAATATCCATTCCAAGGTCCCGGCAGCATGAACAAAAATAATCTCGTGCTAAGCGATCTTCTTCTGATAGCGCTAGGCGGGTTACACCGTTATTAGGTGTTCGTCCATACTCGGCAAATCGTTCAAGCGTATTTTTTAACCTTTCTCCATTCACTGCTACTTTTTGTCGTTGCAACTCAACCACTCTCCTCATTATTTGGTTATAAAGTGCGTCTAAGATGCTGTGTTAATGAATATCATTCATTATGACATAAAATAGGCGATATCACTTGAAGTCTGTTAGAACCCCTTCCATTGTTTTTGTAATGAAAGTGCGCAGCTTGCCTTATGTATCTATTAGCTTCAAAACGTAAATTTCCTGCTTTTTTCTATGAATAATGCACGCATTATTTATGCATTTTTATTATAAAAATAGCGATAGGTTTTTTTCAAAAAAAAGAGAATTAGTTACTATACTAACTCTCCTCTACATACTTACTTTTTATTTGCTTTCTTCGCAATCGCAATCATTGTGGCCAAAACACCGACTGTAATAATCACAATAGCAATTACAGCAGTGGTAATAATAATTCCTGATGTTACTTCTGAAACACCCATTAGTCTACGTTCTCCTTTTGTGCCTGACCTATTTACCTGCATCAGCATACTGGTCGGTTTATTCCTATTATATACGAACTTGTAAAGCGACGAAATATGTGACACATAATTGACATACTGTTTATATGTTTTCTTTTAATTCTACGTTTTATTTAAGAAAATACGGGAATAATTCAAACATATATAAGAAATACTCTTTATTTCTTTAAAGAAGTATTGTAATATAAATGTAACAATTGTAATATTAACAGCATGAATGTTACATATATTTCAATGAATGAGTAGGAGGGAAATGGAAATGAAAAAATTTGGAATAATCTTAGCATCACTTGCTCTTTTCTTTTCACTAAGCACAGGAGTTACAGCTCAAGCAGCATCACAAAATCTATCAACGACTAATGCGGTAAAAATTGCAGCAAACGCAAGCAACCATTTCTGGAATGCACTTCATGGATCTAAAGGTAATTTATGTACTCAAAAAACATTTAATTATAAAGGCACTCAGTACTCATATCTTTGTCAAGATTTTAATACAAAAAGCAAACTAGTAAGCTACTTATCTGAAACGTTTACAAACAGTGCTATTCAAAAAGGATTAACAAATTATCGCTACATCACATATAACGGAAAGCTTGCTCGTCCTGTCGGTGACGGATTCAGCATGCTAGAGTGGAACAAAGCAAAAGCAAAACTAACTTATCAGCGCGCCGATGTTCGCTCTTATCAATTTACGGTTCCAACAGTTGACGGAGGAAGTGTAAAACGCACCGTTACATTTTATAAATCTGGTTCACAGTGGAAAGTAAATAAGTTTGATGCTGTACTATAAGCAATATAAAAAACAAGGTCTTCTAAGGCCTTGTTTTTTTATGCTCTCTCTTCCGCTCTTTATTAAAGAAGTTTCACTTTATTTTCACTAACTCCCCTTATAGTATGGATACACACTACTACTTATTCGATACATTGTCATCGGAGGATTTTATATGAACATACTACAAAAAAGAACGGCTTTTATCGTAATGGCTGCTTTTCTTTTAGCATTTGTTTTCAGTATCGTTTCACTATCACACTACAAAGGAGAAGAACATTTATTTTCGATTCAAGAAAGTCATCAGTTAAAAAAGATTACGAATGGTATATCTGCTTCTGATAATAATTCGAGGGATCATCGTCTTCCTTCAGGAAACGGTCCCGCTTCGTCTAGCAATTCCGGAGAACACGTAACGCCTTTTCATAATCTATCTATGGATAACGGTGCCGGAAGTCAAGGAGCTAATAAAGACTATGAAGCACCGCTCGCTCTTTATACGGTGGGCTTTTTTATAGCATCAGCTTTCGTTTACGGATTATTAAAGAAAAAGAAATGGCATCATTCGATAGGGCATTCTCGCGTTATTTTATGGTCATTACTTGGCACTGGACTATTTATCCGGATTGCACTGATTCCGTGGGTAGGCTCTCATATGGATGCATCTCTTTTCAAAAACTGGGCATCGGTTGCGGCTAATCATTTTTCAAATTTCTATGCTAAAAGCGGAAGCGATTACCCGCCGTTTTATATTTATATCTTGTTTATCGTTGGGAAAGTTGGCAGTTTACCGGATTTTCAGCAGTATTTTTCGCTGTTGATTAAAATCCCGCCTATTTTAGCAGATGTTGTCACATCTTATTTACTCTATCGTTTAGCTCGTAAATACTTGGCACCTTCTTTTGCATATCTGTTAGCAATTGGGTATTTATTTAATCCGGCCATTTTAGTTAATTCAACGTTTTGGGGACAAGTCGATTCATTTTTCACTTTGCTTATTGTCCTAGCAATTGTAATGATTACGGAAAAAAGAATTTACGCGTCGGCCGTTATTTTTACAGCAGCGGTCTTAATGAAGCCGCAGGCGATTATTATCCTGCCTATTTTATTTTTCGAACTCATTCGCCTGAAGCAACTGAAGCATTTCTTCGGCATTGCTTTCACTGCTGCTTTCACTGCTGCTGTGATTTTATTGCCTTTTTCAGCAGGAAAAAGTCCTACGTGGATTATTGATTTATTCTCATCCACCTTTGGAGAGTACCCGTATGCCTCTGTTAACGCCTATAACTTTTTTAGTTTAATAGGCGCAAACTATAAAGACAGCTCTGCAACGCTGCTGTTTTTCAGCTATCATACGTGGGGACTTATTTTTATCGTCGCAACAACTGTTTTTTCATGGCTTATTTATATAAAAGGGCGCAGCTTTAAATACGCCGCTCTTGCAGCGCTTATTCAAATTTCCGGGGTATTTACGTTTTCTTCAAGCATGCATGAACGCTACTTATTTCCAGCAGCAGCGCTTGCTTTGCTTGCTTATATTTATTTGAAAGACAAAAACTTGCTTTACTTATTCCTTGGATTTAGCATCAGTATTTTTATGAACACTTTTTTTGTTTTATACGGTGACAGCAATATGCAAAACAGTACGTCCTATCCGTTTTCTATGTTTGCTACGTCTATGCTAAACGTTTTGCTTGTTGTTTATTTAGTAAAAGTTGCTTGGAATTCAGTCCAAAAAAGTACGATTTTAAAAACTGCATAATACAAAAAGCTCAGTGAGTATGATTGATCACTGAGCTTTTTTATATAACAAGCGACATGCCTGGCGCGTCTTCTTCTCTTTCTTGAAACCCTAATTTTTTATAAAAATGATGCTTTCCTTTTGCTGCAAACAGCTGAATCGATTCAATTCCGCTTTCTTGGCATTTCGTCAACAGCTCTTGAATAATTTGCTTTCCAAGCCCTTTATTTTGATATGTGGGATCAACCATCACGTCGCAAATAAGCGCTTGGTAAATTCCGTCTGAAATCATACGGCCAAATGCAATTAATTGTTCATTGTCGTAAATACCGACTCTAAACCAGCTGTTGGCTGCGGCTTCAAACAGCTGTTCTTTTGTATAATTTCCTTTTTTACTTTTATGTAATCCGCTCGCTTCATGCAAAGCTGCAAACTGCTCAAATAGTGGAACCTCTTTTTTTATTACGTAGGACACGTTCATTCTCCTTTCAATACCGTTGCTTTCTATATTATATTTATACATCAAATAGAATAATAATTCAACATTTTTATCTGGTTATCTTGTTACCCTTTCTCCAAATAAAAAAACTGCCAAACGGCAGTTTTTTAGGCTTGTACTGATTTTTTTCGTTTTTTAAGATCAATTCCTGCAATAATAAGCAAAATGACTCCAAGAACAATCATGATTTTACTCACCGTTTCTAGCCACTCCGGTGCGCTTCCAGCAAGTAAAAGTGAAAACCCCATGATATAAACCGGGAACCCCGCAAGAGCCCAAGGGGATTTCACCTTCTTTTTCTTCATATGTAGGATCTCCTCCTTCTTTACAGATTCTATATAGACTGTATATGATGAGTTTATCAGAAAAAATTGGAAACAACAAAGGAGACAAACGCATGCATACGTTGCCTCAAACGTTTTGTGATACGATTACTCACCTTCACTCTCATAAAGGTCAAAAGTGGTTAACTGACTTTCCTCAGCTTATTCGCTACTGTGAAGAGCGCTGGCGTATCAACATTCACAGTCACTTTCCCCTTTCTTACCACTTTGTTGCTCCTGCGCGCAAAGCAGATGGAAGTGAACTAGTTGTCAAACTTTTTGTAGAGCCTTCAGAGCTGCTTCATGAGCAAGAAGCACTGACAGCACTAGCTGGTGAGAGCACGGTAAAGATCGTGGACAGCGATGCTGAAAAAGGCATTTTACTGCTTGAAAAGCTGTCTCCCGGATGCCCGCTTTCCTCTTTATCAACTAAAGACGAAGCTGCGTTAACCGCTGCTAGGCTTATGAAATCTCTATGGCGCATGCCTCACTCGGACTCCACTATCGAAACAGCCATTAAAAGAGAGAAGCAGCTTCGAGAGTATACACAAATGTATCCAAACGGTATTGATTTTCTTTCTTCTGAAACGCTTCAACACGCACTATCCGTTTTCTCTGAATTAAACCGGACTTCTCAGCAGCTTTTTTTGCTTCACGGCGACTTGCATCATGATAACATCTTACAGTCTGGTGAGGCGTGGAAAATAATTGATCCAAAAGGGTTAATTGGAGAAAAAGAGTACGAAATTATCCCTTTTCTTTTAAATCATCTACCTAAGACAAACGTGGCAGAGACAATTGACCATCGAATCAATATATTTGTACAAGAACTGAACATAAGTAAAAAACGCATTTTACTGTGGGGATACGCTCATTCTGTACTAGCCACGTGCTGGTTAATAGAGGACCGCCAAGACGTCGCTTCTTTTTCAAGCGCTATAGAAGCATTTCAGCACTTATTTGAGTACTATTACGGGCATAAAAAATAAGAGCCGACATTTGGCTCTTATTTTTTGCATTTCTCTGCGACAAGCTCATATGATTTTAATCGGTCAGCCGGATCGTGTGTAATGGTGACAAGCATGAGTTCATCCGCTCCGTAGCGTGCTTGAACTTCTTGAAGACGGACGTGTACTTCTTCTGGGTCTCCGATAATCATGGCTTCTTTCATCTTCTTCATTTTTTTCTCTTCTTCTTCTGTAAGCGGATAGCTGGCAGCTTCTTCAATAGAAGGCACGCCTTTTGCTTCCATTTTATCCTGCTGAATTTTCCATACGAGTGAGCTCGTTGCGATGCGATGCGCTTGCTCCGTTGTTTCAGCGCAAATGACCGATACAGTGACAATGGCATAGGGGTGATCACCGGTCCGTCTTGGCTGAAATGCCTGTTTGTACTGATCAATAATAGCTGAACCGTCTTGTTCACTCATAAACTGTCCAAACGTATAGGCCATTCCGTTTCTAGCGGCGAGCTCGGCACTTTTTTTACTTGTGCCAAGCAGCCAAGGTTCCGGAGAGACAGGAGGCAGCGGCGAAGCTGAAAGCTTTGCGTATTCATGTTCAACCGGAAATTTATCGTCTAAAAACTGCAGAAGCTCTTTAACAAGTTCAGGCATTTTAAATACTTGCTGCAAGAAGTTATCCGACAGCGCATTTGTTGCTTCAGCCGATCCACCCGGCGCGCGCCCAATTCCTAAATCAACGCGCCCTGGAAACAGCGTTGCGAGCATGTTATACGTTTCCGCTACTTTATACGGCTTGTAGTGAGGCAGCAGCACCGCTCCCGGTCCAATTCGAATTCTATTAGTTTGTGCACCGATATAGCCAAGCATCACTTCAGGAGCCGAACAGGCAAGTCCAGACAAATCATGATGCTCTGCAATCCAGTAGCGCTCATAGCCAAGCTTGTCACCCGCTTTGGCCAGCTGCATTGATGCTTCTAACGCTTCCGCTGGGGTCTGATGGGATGAAACGGGCGATTGGTCGAGTATACTTACTTTCATCACGCATCTGCTCCTTATTCGTTCACTTCAATTAAACTTAATGAAAAATCCCCTACCTGGCCTTTTTCATATAAATTTGTAAAAGACGTAGAGTACTGATGAATCGTTCCTTGGAAATCCAGATCTTCTTCCGGGACATTTACATGAAAAGTACCTTTATATAAAAGTGTAGTAATATCATGATATTCCTCACTTGTTACTTTGAAATCAACTGAAACTTTTGTTTTGCCTTTTACAATTTCTTGTTCATAGCTGTAAATTTGAATAGGCGTATCATTTAATACAATTTCTTGTACCACGTTAAATCGTCTCCTTTTTTAGTGCGTATGAAAAATAATAGCACTTGAAGAAGTCATGAGCAAATAAAAGAGCTTGTTTTTGTTCATGCAAAAAAAGCATGGCTTTTTGCCATGCTTTTAGTCCGAAGATAATCTTATACGCGCTTTGCACGCGTGCGTTTGAATACGAAATAAAGAACAATAATAACAAATGCCGCAACCACAAACGGAAGCGTATATTTGCTTGCTACGTCTTCAATGTTCGCCCAGTTCTCGCCTAGCTTTCCGCCTAAGTAAATAAATAAAATCGACCAAGGAATCATCGCTAACACGGTTAAAGACGTAAACTTCCAAAACGGCATTTTAGCAATACCTGCAGGAATCGAAATCGCATGTCGAACAACCGGGACAAAACGAGCGGAGAAAACAACGCCCGCGCCGTATTTATTAAACCAGTTTTCAGCAAGATCAATATGCTTATCATGAATGAATAAGTACTTGCCGTATTTTTGAAGAAACGGACGTCCTCCGTAGGCTCCAATCCAATATAAAAACCACTGTGCAATCGTTCCGCCAATAATTCCGGCAATGACTGCTCCAGGAAAACTAATCATACCTTGAGAAATCATATACCCTCCGTAAGCTAGTACAATTTCACTTGGAATGATTTCAATCATTAAGCCGAGCGCAATACCTAAATAGCCAAGGCTCGTTAAAAAATCCAAAATACTCGCAACAAATGAACTCACCTTTAATCACCTTACTCATTCTTTAATAATTTTACACTACTACTATATTCCAACCATCAGTATAAAAGGAAACTATGAACTCACTATGAACAGCTTACTTCCCTGTTGACTGCCGGTACCTTTTCCGCAGCTCATGCGTATGCAGATCTGCTAGGCGGACCGGAATCGGAAGCTTACTTTCTTTTGAAATAAAATGCATCATAAGCTGATACGACATGTTCAAATCAATATAGTTTCCGCACGACAGAAAAATAGGCTTTACCCCTTTGGCTGTCCTTACTACTCTACCATAAACTTCATCATCAATCACAATATCTTCATAAGCGCCCTCTGTATCTTCAGGCATAACGTAATCATGTCCCTTGATCTTTAAATAGCTTTTCCCAATTCCAACGGTAGGTTTATTGAGAAAAAACGAAGCATGTGTGCCTACTCCCATGTGCTCGTAGTGCAAATATCCGTTGCCATCAAATAAAAACACGTCGGGCTCTATTTGAAGTTTTTTAGCCGCTTCAAGAATTAAAGGCAGCTCTCGAAAAGCTAGGAATCCAGGAAGATAAGGAACAGTTACTTCTCCTACACTGTGCACTTTTTCTACAACGTTTTTCGTCTGATAATCAACCACTACAATGCTGCAAGCTCCGTAAGATATGCCGTTTTCTTCCCAATACGCAACATCAACACCAGCACAGTTATGTATATGCGTCATTTTGACGCCTGATGTTAAATCAATTTGTGCTTTTAGCTTTTGCTGAAGCGTCCGGCACTCCTCTTTTGTTTGCATCGTAAACGTATGTATGTACTGAATATCCATGTTCCATTCCTTTCATTGACTGACTCACCTATTATACAACTATTTTCTAAGAAATTCCTATTCTTTTTTTCACACCTTTTATTATAGCGCTGTTTCCTTAACGTTTGATTAAAATTCCTATTCGTTTACGCATTTTTTGTAAACATCACCATGAAAAAATCCCTATTTTTCTTTACGAAATGTCAACGCTTTCTACACACTTTCTCTATATCAGCATCACATTTTTTCGTTATGCTGTTTCTATACCAACGCATAGGAGAGAAACGTGATGAAAAAATATTTAGCTGGGCTAAGTGCAGTCGCCTTGTTATGCTGTTCGATTGCCTCTTCTGCTTTTGCACGTACGGAAGAAAAACTCACAAATATCGCGCACCGAGGAGCCTCCGCTTACGCACCTGAAAATACAATGGCTGCTTTTCACCAAGCCCTAGAAATGAATGCGGATTACATTGAACTTGACGTGCAGCAAAGCAAAGACGGTGTACTCGTTATTATGCATGACCGTACCGTAGACCGAACGACAAATGGAAGCGGACACGTTCGAGAGTTAACGTACGCGGAGCTTCAGCGCTTGGACGCTGGAAGCTGGAAAGACAATTCGTTTGCGAATGAAAAAATTCCAACTCTTTCACAAGTGTTAGATGAATTTCAAGGAAAAATCGGTATATTAATAGAGTTAAAAGCCCCGGAGCTTTATCCTGGAATTGAAAGAAAAGTAGCTTTTGAAATCAACAAGCGACAGCTCGATCACGTTATCGTTCAGTCTTTTAACGTTTCATCCATGAAAAAAATGCATGAGCTTCTCCCAAACGTTCCTATAGGCATACTAACTTCTTCACAGCGAGATACAAACCCAAATTCAATCCAGCAATTCGCCGCTTTTGCCACTTACTTTAACCCGTCCTATGACATCCTAACGCCTGCTCTTATCCACCAAGTCCATTCTGCCGGAATGAAAATATCGCCGTGGTCTGGAACCAAGCGGCTTCCCGCTTCATTTTTGTGGAAAACAAAAAGTGACGGAGTGATTACAAATTATCCCGATGAAGTGAATTGGGTGCAAACATCAAGTGCTATCGGACAACAGCTCGAAAAAGGAAGCGCACGCCGAGTAATTACACTTGCCGTCACAATGTGGCCATAGTTCCTGTAGTTTTTTACTAGTAACCTCGTCTTCCTTACTGCCTTTTTAACGCTTCAATACGTTTAATTTCATTGAAATATTGAAAGTTCCCTTTAAAACATCTCTCCATCGTTTTAAAAAACTGCTCCGCTCTTCCTAACACCATCATAAAAAAGTCTTGTTTCGGAAGCACTGCTTTTACGGGAGGAGATGTATGCAAGGTATACAGTATAAACTGTTCAGAAGCCGATTTTAAGGTTAATACTAACGGTTGATCTGGAAAATTCATCTCTCCATACCCGGTCTCTTTTAAATTCTCCATTGCATTCAACAAATAAAGCCACATCCCATCTATAACATCCCATGCAGATACATCAAGAAGCGGTTCACCATAGTATTCAAGCTTAATAGCTCCTTCAAGACAGGTAAAATCAAACTGATTACCGTAACGAATGAGTTCTGCTTCATTTGATATATCGATAAAATAGTGCGATTCCTTTTCATATAGAGATGATAAATCGGTAATCAAAATACCTGGACGCTTAATGAATGTTTGAACACGAAACAACATTATCCCTCCATGCTCTGTTTACTTTCACAGCTCAAATAAATTTTCTCCGTCCTTATTTACCCAATATTTTTCTATTTCCGGAACCAAAGCTGTAAAGTCTTCATACGTTCCTTTCCAATCTCTTGGAACGTATTCTTCAAATGAAGCCGGTTCAGGAAAAAGTGAGTAGAACGTTTTTTGATCAAAGTCCACTAAAAACGAAGGGCTAAAGTCTAATACGTCTTCTTCATCTTTGCTTTCTATTTTATTTTCAAACAGCTTTGAAAGAGTAGCTCCATCTGCTTTATATGACTCTATACGTTTTAAAAAAAGCTCAGCATTTTCACTGCTAAGAACTTCGATTCCTTTTCGTTCAGGTTCGATATATTCATTAACCGCTGAATCACCTTCATTTTCAAAAGCTTGCGCAAACTTTACATTATCTAAGTACCATAGCTCTCGATCGGTTACATACCATTGAAACTGCTTTTTATGTACCACTCCGACAATTACGTTTTCAGCATATATGGGTTCTAGCATGAGATGGACCTCCTTGCTTTTATTAGTTTTGTGACCTGTTGTATACGATTTTATTAGTCTTCAAGCACTCTCTTTTGTACTTTTCCATTCAGCTTTCGCTTTAGATATTCAGCAATTTCTATTTGTCCTCTTTCAAGTGCAAACGTGTAAGCATCCATTTCTTTCATGTTTTCACCAGAGTATGTAATCGATATATTGATATGATTTTCAACTAACAGTTTAACCATCTCAAAATGACCGTTATATATGGCAGCAAACAGCGGATTTCTATCTGGTTCACTGATATCAAGTTCAATATTATGGTTAATAAGATACTTAGCAATATCTATATGTCCTTTTGCAGCCGCTCTTTCTAAGGCATTGGCAGAAAAAGTTCCTCCTTGTGCATTAACATCTATTCCAGCACGAATAAGGTACTGGACGATTTCTAAATGACCATGAGCTGTCGCTACATGTAGCCATGTGCCAAAAGGTGTGACCCATGTTAACATTTCTGGCTCTTTCTCAAGTAAGTCTCTCACCTTATTTAAGTGACCGCCTTTTATAGCACCTCTAATAGCTTTTGTCATTTGAGTTATTTCCATTTTTCGTTTTCCCTCTACTTTCTACCTTGTAGAATTCTCTCCAAAATATATCGTCTCTCTGCTTGGTGTAATGCGCTGTAGTGTGGGGAGCTTATTGTCTATAGCAAGACTCGATTCGTGGCTTCTTTATGTACTCCTACTAGTCTTCGATACTATAATTTTGTTTGATTTTATGTAAAAGAGCCATCACTTTTTCTTTATCATGTGCATGATCTTCCATATATACGCGGCAAATTTTGTTCAAATAAGTTAAAAACGTTTCATAATCAACGATAACACTTTTGTCAGTGTCACCCGTACCGTCTAGAAATTCAATACCGTTTTCAACATAACCCTCTTCCCACGGCTCTAAGTCACCTGAAAATGTACAAATGTGGTACTCATTTCCATAACCAGTTTCCTCTGAAAAATAGTGTGAGACTTTTAAAAATTTTTGATCTGATAAAGCGCTATAAAAACTTATCATGGGAGACAACGTACAATCTATATCATGAAATAATTCTACGATCTTCTTCATTCGTATCCCCTTTTTATAATTAATTGAATCAACGTTTACTATTTGACCGTAATCACTACGCAAACGCTAGGGTTATCTCTATAATCTAAACACACAAAATCTCCTGCAAATAAAATAAAAATTGGTAATAAATGTTTATTTATACACTTATAAAAAGTCCTCTTGATGTAATTTTTCCAGGGTTAATTTAGTAACTTCATGAGGTGGGAATTTAACCAAAAATACTGGATTTATGCTAAATTGGATTATTGGGATACTCATTTAAATACTTATTAATTAAAGTCTTGCTTTCACTATCATCTGGTTCTGTTCCTAAATATTTATATTCCCAAATCACTAGCTGGTCATCAAAGCTGTAATCTGTGTCAAACCAATTTGTATAATCATAATGCACCTTTAATTTGCCATCGCTATCAACAGATAGCGTAAAAGGGTACCAAAGTTCTTGCTGATTATCTTTAAAAACGTTTCTTAATCTATTACTTAACTCAAATAAAGCTCGATCCTTCATTTTATAAAATTCTTTATCAATATCGTCGTATTCACAAGGAATTTCTAAACTATATTTATAGTTCTTTTCATTCTCAAGGGTATTATAAAAAAAGTAAGTGCCTCCTCCAGTTTCTGATATTTGAGCATAAAAATAAAACTTTCCCCATTCTTCTAGTATCATTTTATTCACTGTTTCAGCTATTTCTTTATGTAATTGCTTCATTTCATTTTCCACTTTTAGCAACCTCCGATACATTTGACCTTAATGAAACACCAACAAAAACGGTCTCACCTGCCACTCTTTTCATGACTTCAGTTCGTTCAAATTCTATACCTACCATTCTTCCAGATTTAGCTGCTTGATATTGATATTTAGCTTCCTTTATGTATTTTAGACTTAGACCTAACTCTTTTCTCTTTTTATAATGCATCAATTAACCTAAGTTTAGTTACTAATTCATTATATTTTAAAAATATCAACCGCATCTCCTGGAGATTTATTAATAAGGAGTTCAGGACTGTTTGGATTACTCTTCTTTAATTTATATTTTTGAATGTTTGTTAATTCAGGATTGAAAGAAATAGCCTGAGATGTAAACTCTAAGTTTATGAGTTTGTTGTAAACTTCCCCTAAAAATTTTTTCCAATTTTCCAAAGGAGAATTTAAAACCTCACCAGGATCTTCTAACATACGATACCCGTCTGCATAATGAAACATCAGTAAACCTGTTCCAAAATCACAAGCTGCATTTTCTAGAATAACTGCTGGCACTTCAAATCCACTATTCCAGTTATAATTTGCAGCAGAGTAATGAAGCAATAGAGAGTTATTAGTATTCAATAAATAACTTATTATATAATCCTTATCTGTGCTATTAATTAACTGTTGAAGAAAATGAATATCGTCCTTATCCATAAGTTCTTGCCTCCTTTTTAAAAAACTCAAATGCTATAAATTATTAATTATTGCTGTTAAAATTCTCTTCATATCTTTTCATTTTCATCATTTGTTCTTTATCTTTTTCATCCGCTAATTCTCTACTTAAATATTTGTACTCGAAAATCCCGCATCTTCACTTTGTGCTTACTGCTTCCTTTATTTGTATAGCCTTAATAATTATTTAAATAGGATTATTTGGATATTCTTTTAAATACTGATCTATTAAACTTTTAGTTTTTTCATCCGCCGGTGCTTCATCTAAATATTTATACTTCCAAATCTTTTTCTGTGCTACAAATCCGTAATCTGTATTCAACCAATCTGTATAATCAAATGATACAGAGAACTTCCCTGTTTGCTCTAACATTAGCGTAAAAGAATACCATAGTTCCTGGTTATTTTCTTTAAAGATTTCCCTGAGCTGTTCACTAAGATCAAAAAGCTTATCTTCTTCATTATTAAATTCTAGTTCCGATATGTTAAATTGTTTTGGTATATCTAGACTATACGTGTAGCTATTATCTCTAATTGATTTATAAAAAAAGTAAACTCGCCCCCCTGATTCATCAATCTGTGCATAAAAATAAAATTTCTCCCATTCTTCTGGAATCATATTATTAACCGTTTCTGCTATTTCTTGATACAATTCCTGTAACTGGCTTTCCATTTGCATAAAATTTATCCTCCTGACTGGTTTTCAACTGTTGCTATCCCTAGTTCTTCATCTTCAATTTGGTATGTTATCCTAACTGTTTATCGTTAACTTTTTTATATTTCTTCAAATCCATGTCAAACAACTAAAAAAAAGACACTATGATACTTATATATCGTAGCAACTATTAAGCTGACACATCTTATGAACTCTAGCTTCACAAAAGAATTAGCGCTCTTCTTTGCACAAATATAAGTATTGGCCAAATTCAGGAAACACATCCCAGTTTTTTTCAAGGGTATTGTTTGCTTCGCGTTCCTCGACTGAACCATTTTTTAAATCACGATTTTCCATTGCTATGTAACCATCTTCTCGGAAATTCAAAATCAAACTACTTACTTCTGTATTAGTTTTATCATCATATTCCCAATACATGGCTGTTCTTAAAAAAAGCTTACCTTCACTCATAACTTCGAAATCATAATTTAAATATTTACGAATTAGTTCATCATAAAACCCTACCGAAACCCATTCATTTGTAATATTTATAATATACTTGTGCTTCTCATCTTCCCTTAGTACGACCGTATAGGGTTTATGTTTTTGGTGGTATGTGTATGCAGTATGCTCATCAAGAATGTTCCAAGGCTTCTTTTTGATATCTGACCATTCGTCACAATAATACATTTCCATAGTCACTTGTACACCTTCCCATAATATTTCTACTAACAGTGCTGTTTTTTTTTACAAATTCTTTATACGTTTCTGATAAATTCATTCTCCATTTACCTTCCTTTTCAGAAAGCACAGTATCGTCCGGCAAGGGATAAATGATTGACCATCCTTACATTCCATTTGTATACCTCTTTAACATTGTGATGAAGTGTAATATTAAAAGGCGATATATCCATTTGGCTTCTGATCATCGTCCTTCTCATAAAATTCAAATATTAACTTGATATTCCTTGATGATGCTACCTTCATGAACTTTAATAAAGCATCATTCAAGTATACAAAATGTAAATATCTCAAAAAAACAACCAAAAGCAGCTGTCATCTAAAAGTCTCATCTGCTTATCTTTGAAGTTAAAATCTGCTTTTAAAAGTATAGCTAAATAATTACACATTTTTAGAAGTTTCTTAGTTATCTATTTCTCAATAGACTCATCAATAAAAGTCTTTATTGAAATTAAATCTACCCTTTTATCAGCATTCTTTGGATAGTTTTCTTCAAGAAAGTGTAATAGCTTATCTGAGATACTATTATTCTCATATACCTTTTCAAAATTTGTTATGAAGCTTTCAACAGTCTGATAATCAACACTTTCAATAGTCTGGGGAAGATACTTTTCTTTTTCATATTGATACGCCTCCCAGATTGTATATGCCAGAGCATTTCCAATACATATCCATACTTTTTCATTATCTTTATCATCGGCCAGTTGCATATAAGTCATGATATCTGTTTCATCTATGTTTTCTAAATATACATACAGGCTATCTGCGTCAAAATCCTTTAATTTTAGCCATTCCCAAGCTTTTTCTAATGACTCAACCGCTACTTCAAATCCTTTAGATTCAGAAATCTTGTTGATAATTAAATTAGATAGCGACAATAGATATACGACTTTAGCATCCTTGCTCAAATTATTAAATCGATTCATTTGATTTGGTGATCCTCCTTCATACATGGTTACCTTTTGAGTAATTTTATATATTTCGTGTCTTTCCCTTCAAATAACCTTCCTTCTGATTTTCGATTAGCTATATCAAAAAACTCTTTGGCAATTAAAAGGGATCCCAACTCATAATAAATAACGCCTGAAATAAACTCTTTTTCACCATCATCAAATCGTTTAAAGCCTGATGAGTATAGATGAGTTAGCCAATATTGGGCACTTTCATAGTCATTCATTATGATAAAGGTATCAATGATATCTTTTACCACCTCATAAGTATCACTATATAACCCTTTTGGAAGCGGAATCTCTTCCCACCCTTTGATTAATACATCAACAGATTATTGATAATTTTTCTGTTCAAATAACTGATCACTTTTCACTCTATATTCTCCAACTCTTTGTTGGATATTTAATTCCATTTTCATTTACATTCTCCTTAATAAAATGGGATGACTTGTTAAGACTAAAGATACATTACTATTTAATAGTTTTGCACTTATAAAATTTGACTAGATTTATTGATTCCTATCCTAAAACGTAAGAAGCACCTTTTACTTTACTCATTATTTCACTCAAACTTTAGAGCGGTTTAATATTAATTAAAGTAAAAACTTTGAAAAGCATTAGCCCATCAAGTTCTAGTTTACAAATGACTTTCTTTTACTTCTTCGAACCAACAATCAAAAATATCATCTGGCAATAGTTCGTCATCATTTGTATAAATTAAGTCATATCTATGGTTTGCTTTTACCCTATTCTGCTTCACATCATAAAAAAGTTTTATTTCGGTTGGCATGTCCCTATCAAATTCTTCGCATTTCTTATGAATAAATTTCAAGTTTTCATTACCGATTTTCAAAGCAGCCTTCTGTCTTTCTCTTGAAACATCATAAACTAGATTGCCTTGACCATTTAATTCAGGTTTGGCCTCATTTAGTTGATGTTTATGGACTACCTTTTCATTAATTTTAAAGAAAAAATCAAAAACATACATTTTTGGCTCGTATGAACAATAGATATAGATTTCATCTGCTTTATTTTCGACATACTCTAAACAAATAGCTATCATGTCTGTTTGTAATTCTGAAAAAAAATCTTCAAATACCTTCATTTAATCACCTTTAATTTTCTATACTTGTAAAACTCATTTCATAATCTTTAATTAGTATGAGCATTATTTAATTGTTTTTAATCTCAGTTTCTTGTTGGAGTTTCCTTACCCAATATTCTTTGACGTTCTTGATAGAACTTGTTCATATCAGTATTTCTATATTTCACAATGTTTTTATTCCGTAGGTTTAATGCACTTTTAGAATAATTTTATAAAGTCTTCTCTTTTTATTGAGGTTTCATTGCTTATACACTCATAATCATAAAGAACTAATTCCATTCTTTCAATTTCCTCTACTGTGATAAAACCGGTTTCAACTGCGCTATTCAAAAAGACAGTGATACTATCTGCACCGATACCTTCCAGCGCTTGCGGTACATATTTTACTTTTTCGTTTTTATAAGCTTCCCAAGATGTATAAGCGACGGCATCCACTAGTAGTGACCATAGCCTAGCCATATTCAAGTCTTCTTCTTCCTCAGCAAATTCTGAGATCCCTGTATAGTCTGCACTATCAATAAGCTCATAGAGTTCATCTCCAGTTACAGTATGAGATTCACCCCATAACCAACATTTGTCTAACGCTTCTCTACCTGCTGGATATCTTTCATCACCTTTACTTATTACAGAAAATACTCTTTCAGCAACAATTAAAACAACCCCAACTTTTTGTTCACTTTGTAAATTAAGAATGGATTTATTTTTCATAAAATCCTCCTTATGTTTATTTAATAATCTTTCCATTTTTTTAAACGTACACGTAATTCATTTTTGAACTTTTTTATGATTGCACCGATTGTTACGCTCAAATAAAAGAAAGCACCTGCTTCCTTTTATGGACAATCAAGTGCTATATGCTATATAAACTTACTTAGTCTATTTACACATTATTTTTTAATTATCTTGTAACCCTATTAAAATCCATTCATCTACAATATCCCAGAAATCAACACTATATTCAGGCTGGTCATTGGTGAACCACAGTGTTGCTCTATTATCCGTACAATTGTTCAAATCTACCGCAACGTATCCACCCATACCATTCTCAAAAAATCCATAAGTGGTATCAAGATTGATTTCTAATGGATGCTCTAAATCATCAAGAATCCCCCATTCATCTTCTTTAAAATAAGTTACTCTCTCTAACGGTACTAGACCCATTGCTCGACTTGGCATATAATAAAAGCCATTATGTAACTTTCCGTAAAATTTAACAATAGATTGCGGAACACTTGACCAAGCTTGTTGCATGTCTAAATCGTAAATTGATTTGTTTGGTATTCCCCCTTCATAATAAAGAATTTCGTCATTTTCACTCTTCACGCTATATAGAATGGCGTACTGTCCATTATCTATAATGAGTTCAACATCTACTAAATTCTCTTTTAAATATGAGATCGTATGACTTAATTCTTTTTCACATATCCGATTCCATAAAGCAATTATTTTATCTTTCCTCTCAGTCTTGTCAGTTTCTATAAATACTTCCATCCATTCCTCCGGGATTTTCTCTTTCTCAATACTTAGTAAGTCTTCATTAGATACAAACTCAATACTTTTTCTGTATTGTTGTAGAAAAGATAACTTATTCACTTAGAATCACTCCTATTTATCCTCTTAAATTCATTTATTAAACTATATTTATTTTCTTCTGTTAGACTATTGTAGAAACCTAGGTGATTTTCAGTATTCATCATTTTTTGGGCTATTTAAGCTAGTCAGTATATTTAAAATCATGAGTTTTCGGCTTTTCACCTGGCATATTACTTCAATACATTTTGTTTTCGTATCAACCAATGATCTTTAGTGATTTTTTGTGGAATTGGCTTCGTTTGAACAGGAACTTCCAAAATTAATTCTCCCTCTACTCGACCACCTTTTAAAGTATTTAGGTTAAATTTACCAGAATAATATTTTTTAGTAAACTCACTTAAATAACTTAATGCGGTCTTTTCTTGTACTTCAGTCAGTTGAGTGAATTTCCTCGAGACAATTTCCCCACCTAGAATATAAGAATCAACAACATATTTCTTCCCATTGTTTTTCACAAAATTGGGTATTGATTTCTTTTTAGATACTGCTTTACCGTTCTCATTAGCATACTTATAAAATTATCATGTTCATTTCACCTTTCATACTGAGATACAAAAAGCACTCATCGTCTCTCTTAGACAATTAAGTGCTTTAAGTTTGCAAGTTTTATAGTGAGAGTGTGACACCCTTTACATGCTGTGACAAATCATACATTAAAACGTAGGTGCCAATTTTACATACAATTTAAAATCAACTTCTATATCATTTTCAACACTTGTTCTTTCACATTTTCGTCAAACTTAGCTCCTTCTACATTTGCTCCTGTCCAAACTACATTGTCGAGTTTAGCACCGGTAAAATCCGCTTCTGTGAAATCCCCATTTAAAAGGATTGCTCCGGTAAAATCCGCTTCTGTGAAATTAGCATTTCTAGCATCTACCGCTGATAAATTTACATTTTCCAAATGCGCTTTTTCAAATTTACTATTTGTCAGATTGGCACCGCTGAAATCCGTTCCCGTACAGTCGGCCTGTTCCGCATCAATTCCTGACAAATTTGCATGGCGAAATGTAGCATGATTTAAAATTGTTCCAACTAATTCTCCATGTGAAAAATCAGCCTCATCAAAACGAGTTTCAAAGCAACTACTTATATTTATCTTTGCATATTTCATATTTGCTTTAGAAAAATCCGCTTCGCCAAACCTACAATCTGCCATGTTAATTTCTTCTAAATTACAACTTCTGAAATCAGCTAACTCAAAATCGCAGTCATGAAACGCTGCTCTCATTAGTGAAGAGGCTCTCAACACAACACGTTTTGCCATAATACGCCTTGCCATTACTTCTGACAGGTCTGAAAAACTAAGGTCTAAATCACTCATATCTATCTGATCTATAACCTCATCATTATATTGAGATCTATTTACTATTTCCATAACCCTTATTCGCTCATTACTTTTCTCATCCATGATTACAAATTCCTTTCCTTTAATTTTCTAGATACTTCTTCCAAGCAACATTGGGAGAATACGTGACAACCATTCGACTTTCATGAAAACTTGGCACAGCTATTACTTGAGCTGGTTCTAAGTATTTCATTACATGTAACCACCGATCTAGCAATGTATCCCTATCAGCTTCTAATGGATTTTGTAAAAGATCCATACAAACCCCGCCCCATTCTAATTCTGATACGACAGCGGGAGTATTTAGTAGGAATTCCTTATCAAACATTTCTAAAATATGACCACTAAAATATGTTCTAGCTCCTACCCCCAAGGGACCGTTAGGAAGAAACCTGACCGGTATAGGTAGTGAAGACGTATTCATCCACATATGTAAGCGTTCATATTCAGTATTCCATGGATAAGATGCTTTCCAAAAAATTTGGGACACTCCATAACGCGGCTTTACAATTTCTGCGATTTGATCAGATAACTTAAAAAAAACAGACCATAATTTTTTAGGTATTGATTTATGGAACTCAAACTCCAAATATGAACTATGACTCCAGTTAACTTTAAAACTCCCTTTATAGTGCACCGCTTTATCACGATACAGGTGAACTTCAGATACTCTACGCTCTGAAATCACTTTTTCTAGAATTTCCCGACGATTATATTCTACCTTTACTGTTTCAGAGTTACCCCAATGGGTAGGAGCAAATTTTTCATTTGACTCAAACACATCCAAAAGACGACCTAATAGCTCCTCTTCGTTAAAAGCTACTGTGGGGTACATTGAAATTGAAAAATAATTAGGTTTCATCTATATCCTCCTTACATACTAGATGTCATATCAGCCTGCAATTCACTGAATAAATCTTCAAATTCTTTCATACTACTTTTACTTCTTTAACAATAATAAAATGCTGTAAGGCCATGCTTGCCATCAATAATATATTTAACTATAAATTTCTTTGTTTGCATATTACTCTCAGTATAAATGTTTTTAACGTCAACACTTGTTTTTTTGAAATATTTTTTTAAAAATTCAACCTCATTTCTCTTTAACTTTCTGATATTTTTCACATTCACATCGGATAATTTAAAAACAAAAAATGGCTCACAAAAAAACACTTGTTGCCTAAAAGGCAGTCAAGTGCTTATAGTTCATTTTGTAATATAGCTTTGAACATTATTGTACTGGTCCCATGAATTCAGTAATAATAAGAATATGTTCCTTCAATTTGACTTTTTTTAGATTCTCTACTTTTTCTGCTCCACCAAGCCCTAATAGAGGGGTGTATCCAAAACATTCGTCATAAGATATTTCGCCCCATTTTTCTACTGCTTTTGGATATGGCTTCCACTTTAAATATTCGTCTCGAAATTTTTCCGAATCTAAACTTTTAAAAAAGTATAGAAAGTTTGGCATAAGTGTTTTAAGTAAGCCGTACCTAAAATTAAGCAACCTTACATAACCATCAGCCCATATGACTAAATCCCCCATACTTGTTGCAAATAATACTAAAGAATCAGTGTATCTTTGGCTACTTTCTTGTAAGATATCAATGTACTCCTCTGGATTGACACTTTTAAAATAACCTGCCATAAATGTTCCAAATCCATAATCCTGCCATAAATCTATTATTTCTTTAGGGACCATATTTTTATACTTTTCAATCAGTTCACTAGGAACTTTATTATGCAACTTAAAATCTTTTAAATATTGTTCCATTCAAACTCCTCCTTTAATGTGTTAACTTTACATTCAAATAAGTATTTTTCAGTTGTTCTAGTGTCATATTTTTTGATATTTCCTCTATTTGTTTATCAACAATTTTAATTCTAGACCTCCATTGACTACCTATAGAGAAATTAACCCTCTTATCTCCCATTCCTCCTATTATTTCAGGCCTTCCTCCCGCAACCTGATCTGGATTATGAAGTGCCGCTTGGGTTTTTAGCCATTTTTTCGCCTCTTCCTCTGCTTCATCAAATGATTTTCCTTTATCCATAAATTCGGTAATTTTGTCAGATAAAGCTTCTTCTCTAGCTGTTTGTTGAGCAACATTTCCCTCTATTGCCCTGCCTTTATCAATAAATCGCTCTCGATTTTCCTGGTATTCATGTACGGTTAATTCATTCATACCTTTTTCTTGATCCTTTAACTGTCTTGCAAATTCTTCTGAATCGAATTTAGTTTTGTAGTTAAATTTCACTTCAATTTCTTTTGTTCTAGGTATATTATCTAAGTGCTTGACTTCACCCGTATCCTGTTGAATTTGACGTTCACTCACACGCTCTGCTTTTACAGGCTTTTCAATCATCTGCATCGTCTGCTGCTTCACATTCTGCAAGGTCTCCCTCACCGTCTGCTGGGCAAGTGCTGGACCAGCCGGCACAAGTTCTGGCCCCAGTCTTGGCATGCTGCTGTCTAGGATGTTGTTATATGTTTTATGTAGCGACTGTGTCCAAGAGGCCGGTGCGTTTTTGACGCTTTGGTAGGCTTGCTTTGTGACGTTGGCAACGGCGCTTGTGCGAAGCGTGTTGCGCATGTTGTTGAGCTTTTCGGTTCCTTTGGTCGCAAGGCTTTGTCCCATTTTTCCCGCTACCTTCGTAGAAAGCGCTCCAGCTCCAGCAATTCCTAATGCTTGCAGAAGACTTGCTTTACGCTGCTCTTCACTGATTTTATTCCCGAACATGTCGCGTCCGGTCATATATTCTCCTAGCCCGTTTGCGGCCACAAGACCGTAGAGGCCTTTTTCCGTTTGCTCCAGGACTTTGAAGGATTTAGCGGATTTGTAGGCGTCTAAGGCGTGATCCGCTGCGCTTAGGCCTTTAGCCGTTTTGTAGATGGCTTTTCCGCCTTTTGCGGCTCTTCCTACCCAGCCGACAACCGGAATGAAGCCGGCTGCTGCCATGGCTCCCGCTGCGACGCGCTGTGAGGTAGAAAGTTTTTCACCCGTAACAGGGTCCACGCCTTCTGCTGCTCGTTTATAATCATAATATCCGCTGACCTCTCCTGTAAAGGTAGAAACCGCGTCCCACGTTTTTTCATACCACGGCTTGTTTGCTTCTTCTTCTTGCTTTTTTTCCAGCTCGTATACTTCTTCTTGCTGCTTGTTGTAGTCAACATATGAAGTTGCATAGTCGTTTAGCTTTGTTTGAACTTTATACAGCTCGCTGTCGTGATAGGCTTTTTCGTCAAAGGCAAGCTGATAGACACTTCCTCCTTGACTCGTAGCAAGCTCTAAGCCGCTTACTAGCATATCCACTACCGCATAGAAGTCATCCATTTCGCTGTATTCTTTTGACCATTCAGCGTCAAGCTGGTTCACTGCTTCAATTGTATCGGTGCGTTTTTTCTCTGCTTCTTCTATTTTATCGTTAAACTCACTCGTTGAAAACGCTGAAATAGAGACGATATCGTCAATGCCGTTTAAAATACTCTGCAGATCTTCGTGCTGCTGCGCAACCATTTCTTTAGCATTGCTGTTGGCGTTTTTTAGCTCTGTTTCTAAAAATGATTCAGTTACAATCGTGCTTCCTGATAGCTTTGCTTTTTCAGCTTTAACGTGAAGCGTTGAAAAATAGCTTTGCTGCATTTTAATTAAGTTTTCCCACTGTCCGGCCGTATCGGCGTGCTGCTTATAAAAAGATTTTATATTGTCAGCGCCTTTTCCTTCTAAGCTGCCATCTAAGTCCGCTACGCCCTGCAGCGCTTTTTTCAGTTCACCCAGCTGGCTGAGTAACTCATCGTAGGCTTTTTCCCTGTCTTTTGCTACATCAAACAGCGCTTTTGCATCGTATACCTTTCCCACAGTCATCCCCCTTTGCTGCTACGAATGGATAATAGATTCGTCTTGTTCTTTTAGTAAGTCTACATTAGATTTTGTATCTTTTACGTTTTTGTTTAGTGCTTTTATATAAGTAGAAATAAGCGTTTGAATTTCTTCTTCGCGCGCTTCCCATTTCTCTGTAGTATCAAGGCTGTTTTTTCCAAGGTCAGGCATTTTGCTAATGGATAAATTTCCAATCGCTGTGCTGACTGCTTCAAGCTTTTTGATAACGTCAGCGTGATCAAGCTTAATTGTCATGAAAACAGCCCCCTTCTAATTTCACTAATCTTGTTTTCTACTGCGTCATAGGCTTCTTCACCTTTAGCTAATAAAGAATCCGCTTCTCCAATAACGGCGTTCAAGCCGCTCAAAGCTCCTTTTTCAGCTTCTAGCGCCCATATCTTTGTTTCAATTTCACGAATGTATCCATCGTAATCACCGTCTAAAATGCCTTTTATGTTGTCGTAGGCTGCCGTACGTTTTTCGTCAAAATCATCCGATAACGTACCCGTCCATTTGTCTCCCAGCTCAGGCTTTTTGATGTGTTCAATTTCTTTTAACGAAACAGCTTGTTCATGCTCAATTTTACTTTTAGCCGTTCTTAGCTTAGAAATTTTCCCTTCTACATCTGAGACTCTTCCAGATACTTCACCCAGCAGTCCGTCTAATACGCTTCCTAACCCCATACCGTTCCTCCTGTTCCGCACATTTCGAGTTTAATCCAATAATTATAAGTATAAAATTTGTCTCATTATAGCTAAATAGGAAAAAACTCTCTTTTTTATGCTTCTAGTTTCATGAATTGAGATAAAAATGAAAAATAAGAGAAAAAAGACTCATGTCTAAATACGTTATCTAACCATATACCGTTATCTAAAACAAAGAATAAGTAGAATAAAACCATTCCTTTGTACCCATACCCGTTTTTTCCCACAAATTAAAGCTTTTTGCGTAAAAAGACCAGCTTCACTTCGTTTTTTTACACAGCAAAAAACCTCTGCACATTCTGCAGAGGTTTTGTTTTATACTTGAACCGGCGTTGGTTCTTCAGCTGTTTGTTCGTGCTGTATAAGTCCGTAGTTTTCCCATGCTCGGCTTTTCCAGCGAAAAAACATAATAACTGCGCGCGTCCATTCATCGGCTGCGATGGCAAGCCAAATGCCAGCGAGCCCCATGTCTAAATGGAAAACGAAGAAATAACCGAGCGGCAAGCTCATCATGACCATCGACATCGCACCAATTAACACCGGATATTTGGCATCTCCCGCTGCCCGCAGCGAGTTAATCAGCACAATGTTCATCGTTCTTCCCGTTTCAAGCACAATGCTCAGAAGCAGCACCGTCGCCCCAAGCTCAATGATATGCGGATTGTCTGTAAACACGCTGATCAGCTGTGTTCTGAATGTCATCACAAGAACAACCATCATCATCGTTACGACACTGGCCCATTTGACGCTTTTCCATACGCGATGGTACGCTTCATCTTTTTCGTTTCCGCCTACTAAACGGCCGACAATAATCGCTGTACCCATTCCAATTGCAATGGCAAATAAGTAAATGAACATTGAAATATTCATCGCGTACTGTCTCGCAGCAAGTGATTCTGCTCCTAGGTAGGTTGCATAGTATAAAAAGACAATTTGACAGCCCTGATACATCACTTGTTCAAAAGCCGACGGAATACCGATTTTTAAAATTTTACCGATATATTCTTTTGAAAGCGTAATGTAGTATTGAAATTTCACTCTATATTCCATCACTTGATACAGCAGCCAAAAGAACACAATAAGGGCAACGAATCGGCTGAACGCAGATGAAATCGCTGCTCCTTGCACGCCCATTTCCGGAAAGCCGAACTTCCCGAAGATTAAAGCATAGTTTCCTGCAATATGAAAAATGTTCATTCCAAGTGAAACAAACATTGCCTGCTTCGTAAAGCCATGTACGCGAATAATCGCTGCAAGAGAGTTAATAATCGCTTGAAGAAAAATAGCTCCTCCGACGATGGATAAATAGCTTTGTGCATACATCAGTACGTCACCTTGTAAGTTCATCGCTTCCATCATATGTCTTGAAAACAAAAGAAAACCCGCGCTAATGACTAGCCCGACTCCTAAATTTAACGTAACGGCCAAAGCAGAAATCTTTGACGCTTCCATATACCGTTTTGATCCTAAATACTGGGAGACAACAATTGCCGCTCCGTTACCAATGACCTCTAACACCAAAATCGCAATGTGAAGGTATTGATTGGCTGCTCCGACTCCTGATACGGCATCATCCGACAGCGCACTTAGCATAAAGGTATCAGCAATCCCCATTAACATAAAAAGAAACACTTCTAAAAAGATCGGCCACGTTAAGAAAAACAAATTCAGCTTTTCTTTTGGCCCTTTTTTTGTTTCGACCGCGGTCATCCCATCACCTTCTTTACCGATATCCAATTTCAAACAAGAAGTATCTTACCACACATTTCCTTTGTATACATCCCCTTTTTAGCACATTTTTTATTTTATTTGTTTAGGCATAAAAAAAGCCGCTCCCTTAGAGGAAGCAGCTTTTTTCCCGTTATTAAATTGAAATTTTCACTTCCGCATTCATACCTGGAAGAACTTTATCTGATGCGTCATCAATTGAAATTTTCACCGGTACTTTTTGCGTTACTTTTGTGTAGTTTCCTGTATTTTGAGCAGGAAGCATAGAAGACACTGAGTTTGTTGCGCGGCCGATTGCTTCAACATGGCCTTTAAAGACTTTACCTGAATCTCCGTCCACTGTAATGTCGACGCTGTCTCCTTCTTCTAAGTCACCTAGGTCTGTTTCTTTAATGTTTGCATTGATGTAGATTTTAGATAAATCAGCTGTTTGTGCTAACACATCGCCAGCTTTTACTAATTGATTTTGAGATGCGTTGTTTTTAATAATTGTTCCGTCAATCATAGACGTTACGTCTGTTGATTTTTCGCCTTCTTTTAAGCTTCCAACAGAATCACCTTGTGAAACGCTATCTCCTTCTTTTACATTCCATTCGCTTAACTGACCGTTAGCTGAAGCGATGACTTGTGAAAGCGGTGCTTCTACCTGCGCTTCATCTGTTTTAACGTAATTTGCTTTTTCGTAGAAATAATATCCACCAAAGCCTACTAGTAATAAAATCACAATGATTCCAACAATGTTAGTAACCAATAAACGACTTTTACTCATCGGAATTCCTTCTTTCTATAGTTAGTATATTATACAGAGGTTTCTTCTGTTTGAGGTGCCGGCAGCATTTTTCTTTCTTCTTGCGGCTCAGCTTCTTCTTGAACCTCTTCTTTTTGAACAAGAATTCTATTTTCACCGCTCCACGCTTTACTTAGTGAAGCAATGAGCATAATTACGCCTAAAATACCAAGCATGAAAAATAAGTTGTGATACGCATGTAAAATTGACGCTTTTTTAGCGCCTGCTACAATAGCCGTCACGGCCGATGTTTTTGCGTCTGCTTGACTCATTCCCATACCCATATAGCGTTTGATCATTTCAGATAACTGCAGCTTCACCTGAGGATCTACTGAGCTAATTTGACCTCGAAAATCTTCATAATAAATCGCATTTTGTCGAACAACAAACCACCCAATCACAGGTGCTACAATCGCTCCTAATAAATTTCGAATGGAGTGCAGTGAAATGGACCGCATCGAAGCTTGATGTAAATCTCCGGCTAGTGCCGCTCCTAGCGCGCCGGATACCAGTGCCATACTAACACCCATACCAAAGAGCATAATGTGAACATATAAACTTACTAGTGATGTATCAGCTGATACGTTCACCCAGCTAAATCCTACAATGACAATAAGAAGTGATCCAATTGCTCCAAGGTAACCTGGACCAAATTTGTCATATAAGAATGTCGTTGCAAATGCTGAAATCAGTACCCCAACAAAAAAGTATAAATAAAAATAAGAAAGCGTGGTGTACGATGCATTTTGCACATTTTGCATGACGCCATTAATACCTGCAATGGCTAGAATATACGCCATATGACCGCCAATTGCCATAATTGTACCTGCAACTGGTTTTACGGCTAGCAGCGATTTTAATGGTACTAGCGGATTTTCAGCCGCTAAATCAACTAAGACAAAAATGACAACTAATCCTGCTGCAGCCAGTAAGAACGGCCACACTTGAATAGAAGCAAATCCTTCGTATCTTAGTTCATACAGTGGATACACTAATAAAATCATAATAAGACTAAGAATAAAAATACTTTTCTTATCCACTGGTCGATCTTCTTGCTGAGTTGGGTCGTGAGCAGGTAATACCTTATATCCAATAAACAGACATACAAGAGAAGCAAGTATTCCTAAAACAAAAACCCAGCGCCAATTATCCATGCTAAGAGATACAGCACCTAAAAAGGCTCCAATCGCCGTTGAACCGAACAGTCCGCCGATTGCTAACACTAAAAAGAAGTTTCGGATTTTATTCGGAAACGAGATCAGCGCAGCTGGAATAATGGTTAAAAACAGCATTCCTGAACTTAAGCCTTGAATCAGACGACCAAGGGATAAAAACGCAACGTTTTCGGAAAAAACGTTGATAATTGAACCCGCTAAAAAGACTAAAACGAACGTTAAGTATGCTTTACGCACGCCATATTTTTTCGTCAGCATCGGACCAATAGGTACCCCAAGTCCAAATGCCAAGTTAGAAATAATAGATGGCAATAGTAAGCTTTGTGTACTCGCATCAAATCGATTTTGAATCAATACTTGATTGACCGTGTAAGATAAATTCAAAAAATACTGAGGGCCAATTGAAAATAGCGTTAAAATCGCCATAATCAAGTATTTAGGTACGCTTAAACCTTGTTTGTCGGAGGCTACTGCTGGATTATTCTGACTCATATTTATTCCTCCTTTTATTAAATTCTTTTCATATGACTAACAATTCCTTACATATTTTATTGTACAAGTTGTATCATGCAAGTTATAGCAGCACTACATATTATACATCTTTTAAAGAAGAAATCAACTTCTTTGTTTCAACTTAAAAAGACTATTTTTCAATAGCCTTTTTGTTCATCTATATGTATTCGCTTTAACATCCATTACTGCGCCATTTTTTAAAATCGAGATTCAAGCGGGATAAACTTTTTTCCAGTGCTAAAACCTCTTCTTCCGACCAATCTTCTAATACTTCAGCATAGGCCTGTTTACGCTTGTTTTGTACATGCTGCAAAATCTCTTTTCCTGAATCCGTCATTTCAATTAAACTAATTCGCCCGTTTTCCGGACTTGGAAAGCGGCGGACAAACTGTTTAGTCTCAAGCGCAGATACTTGCCGGCTAGCTGTAGATAAGCTCAGCTTTAAATTTTCAGCTAATGCATTAATCCCGAGCGGACTGCGCTGATCTAGCTCGCTTAACAGTAAATACTCAGAACGGTCCAGGCTTCCAAGCTTAGGACTGTGCGTCGTTGTTAGACGAACAAGCAGCGCAATTTCGTGCTCAATGGTTTGCAGCGAGTCTCGCTTCACCTCTGTCTCCCCCTTTATCTTATAAAACATTCTGTACTTTTTAATATGTTTACTATACCGCAACCGTTCGCGTGAACCAACCTTTTTTCCGTTTTTCTTCTATTATATAGAAAGATATCATAGATGGGGTACATTTAATTCTAGCATCACAGGGCAGTGATCGCTTCCCATTACATGCGGATGAATAGCAGCTTCTTGAATAACGGATTTGATTCTCTCGGATACGATAAAATAATCAATGCGCCACCCGATATTTCGTTCTCTCACTTTGTTCATATACGACCACCACGTATAGGCTTCTTCTTGATTCGGATACAAATAACGAAATGTATCAAGAAATCCGCTAGCAAGAAGCGTCGTCATTTTCCCTCGCTCTTCTATGGTAAAACCAGAATTGCCTCGGTTTGGCTTTGGATTACGCAAGTCAATTTCTTCGTGTGCTACATTTAGGTCTCCGCATAAAATCACTGCTTTACGGGTATTTAATTTTTTTAAGTACACGAGCAGATCATCTTCCCATTGAAGCCTTTCTTCAAGCCTTGCTAAGTCTCTTTTAGAATTTGGCGTATACACGTTTACTACATAGCATTGTTCAAACTCAAGCGTGATAATACGTCCTTCGTCTTCCGATTCTTTATCCACACCGTATGAAACGGATAAAGGCTTTTGCTTTGTAAAAACAGCCGTTCCGGAATACCCTTTTTTCACGGCATAATTCCAGTACTGATAATACCCTTCTAGCTGCAAATCAATTTGGCCTTCCTGCAGCTTCGTCTCTTGAATACAAAATACATCCGCATTCACTTCTTGAAAATAATCTAAAAATCCTTTTCGCACACACGCGCGAATGCCATTTACGTTCCACGAAATCAACTTCATAAACTTTTCACGTTCTCCTCACTCGATTTATGTATCAGTGTTTAGTGTAGACAATTTTTTGCATGAGTTCAAATAATTTAAAGCGTATACTTTTCTTTTCAAGGTATTCCTGATATTTCTTCTTATTTTATTTTCTGTACCTCAAACACTAGATACAAGAGGTGAAACATAATGTCAACAAACCACACGTATGAAAATAACGAAGAAGTTTCTGCTGTTTCTAAAAAAGAAGAGCATCCTACTAAAGAGTGCGAAACACAGAATCAAACGGCGCTTACTAAAGAAGATTTTTCTTTAAATGATTCTGCTATTAAGCACTTTAGCAGGTAATTCATAAAAATAAAAACGCGTTAACTGGTAGCAAGACTCGCTGTCTCAAGCTCTTGCTATCCATTTCTTAAACATAAGGTGGTCGTATGCTAAAAACCATTCAAATGATAGAAGCCATTAAAAAACATTCTATGCCTTTTGCTGATGTCGATGACTTACTGCCGCTTATTAACACAGCAAGCCGCGCTCAATACGTACTTCTCGGAGAAGCCTCTCACGGTACATCTGAATTTTACGAAATTCGAGCAGCTATTACGAAAGAATTAATTCAGCACTATGATTTTTCCTTTATAGCAGTGGAAGGAGACTGGCCTTCATGTTTTGAAGTTAATCGCTACATTAAAGGATATACAACTCAATACGCGAATGCCGAAGATGTCTTAAAATCTTTTAGCCGCTGGCCTTCATGGATGTGGGCCAATCAAGAAATAAAAGAATTGATTGAATGGCTTCGTGATTATAACAACAACTTGCCAGCACATCAGCCAAAAGTAGGTTTTTACGGCTTAGATGTATACAGCCTGTGGGAATCGATGGAAGCCATTATTGAGTACTTAGAAAACAACCACGCTTCTGATGCTAAGAAAGCGAAAAAAGCCTTTGAATGCTTTGAACCTTTTCATCGCGAAGCACAGATGTACGGAATTTCTTCTGCCCTTTACGGAAAAAACTGCATGGTAGAAATCTTAGAGCTTTTACAAACCATTCAGCAAAAGAAAGATACCTATACTCATGAGCCTGAGGCTGCGCTTAGTATGCAGGTAAATGCGCTGGTAGCAAGCAATGCTGAAGCTTATTATCATACGATGATTACCAACGACAATGAATCGTGGAATATTCGCGATCGTCATATGGTAGAAGCTTTAAAATATATTCAAGCTTACTACAAAGATAGCGCTAAAGGAATTGTATGGGAGCATAACACTCACATCGGAGATGCAAGAGCAACGGACATGAAAAGCAGCGGCATGGTGAATGTAGGTCAGCTTACCCGTGAAGAATACGGACAGAAGCATGTTTACGCCGTCGGATTCGGAACTCATCACGGCACGGTCATTGCTTCTGATAGCTGGGGTAATCCTCATCAGGAATTAACCGTTCCTCCAGCTATAGAAGGAAGCTGGGAAGATGCCATTCACCGAGCAGGTGCTTTTGATCAATACCTCATGTTCACAGAGGAAAACCGAACATTTTTTCATTCAACGATAGGCCATCGCGCCATTGGTGTTGTATACGAACCAGAGATTGAACAATACGGAAATTATGTTCCTTCTCGCTTGTCAAAACGATATGATGCTTTTATGTATGTAGAAAAAACACACGCCTTATCGCCACTCATCTTTTAATGAAATAAGCGGACTTCCAACGAAGTCCGCTTATTTTTATTGCAAAAAGCTACGAATCGTATCGGTCACCAGTGCATGATCTTCTTCTTGTGACATGCCTGATACGGTGATGCTTCCAATTACGCCGACGTTTTTAACCAAAATTGGAAATGACCCGCCTACCGCTTCGAATGCCTGAGGGTTCGCTGCATAAAACTGCGCGTAAGAACGATCTTTTAACTCGCAGTACAGCTTCATATAATACGAGCTGTGATGGTGACGAAGAACGGTATTTGATTTTCGTTTAATCCATTCTTCATGATCGGGAATCGCCCCTTCCATCGCATGATGAAAAAGTGTTTGACCATTTCGTTTAATACTTACAGTTACTGCCTTACCCTTGCTTTTTGCTTCATTAATAATGGCCGTGCCGATCTGTAACGCCTGGTCATTTGTAAATTGATGAAAGATCAGTTCTTTTTCCTGTTGAACTACTTTTTCAAGCAGCGTCTCTACCGAATGATTACACACTGTTTCTCGCTCCTTAGTTAAAATAAACCGCTCGTTTTTCCTTGCTGCTTTCAAATGCCGCTTCGATAACTTTAACCACGTCACGAGCTTCTTCTGCTGAAACCGGAAGTTTTTCTCCTCGAAGCAGGCTGTCGGCAATTTTTTGATAATACGTCACATAAGAACCGTGCAGCGTTGAAATTTCTTTCGTTTCGCCTTCGCCAGTGGTCAGCTTACCGTAGTGTTCAGGGCTGTCGGCTCCCCACGTATCATCCACAGGCTTCTTGCCAGCTCTCAGCATATCTTCTTGGCCGTCAATCCCGTATTTAATATAGCTTGCTTTTATTCCGTGAACTTGAAAGCGCGGCCCGTTGCTTGGCACAATAGCGCTTGAATGCAAAATAACGCGAAGAGAACCGTATCCAAGCACTACGTGGAAGTAATCATCCGTACGTGCATGATCTCGCTGACCAAACACATCAGCTTGAACAAAGTCAGGCATTCCAAAAAGATGTAAAGCTTGGTCAATTAAATGAGATCCTAAATCGTAAAGCGCTCCTGACCCAGGTCCTTCATTTTCTCTCCAGCGGTCTCGAACAGCTGGACGATAGCGGTCAAAATGCGCTTCATACATTTTAACGTCGCCTAATTTCCCTTCTTCAATCAGCTGTTTCACCGTCAAATAATCATTATCCCACCTGCGGTTATGATAGACGCTTAGTTGAACATCCTGTTCTTTTGCTAATTGAATTAATTCATTTGCTTCTTTTTCTGATACGACCATCGGCTTTTCAACAATTACATGCTTGCCTGCGCGTAGTGCGTCTTTCACCATTTCATAGTGCATGCCGCTAGGCGTTGTAATAATAACTAAATCAATGCTGTCATCTTCTAAAAGTTCAGAGAGAGTGCTCACTACTTCAACATCCTCTAAGTCACTCTTTACTTTTTCAGGATTTGAACTCATTACCTTTGAAATATGAAATTCGTCTAACACGCTTAAAAGCGGCGTGTGAAAGACCGTTGCTGAAAATCCGTATCCTACTAATCCTACTTTTATTTTCTTCATTGTGTTTCCTCTCCTTTATCAAAATCTGTTACGATAAGCCGCACTTGATTTTGCTCTATTTTTTCTTTTACATCCGCTTCTGGCGCTTTATTTGTAATTAGGATATCAATGTCGCTCATATCACATACTCGATGTAAAAATTCACGTTCAAACTTTGTATGATCCGCAAGCATAATAACTTGTCTTGCGCATTGAATCATCTGTCTTTTTAAAAACGCTTCTTCTTCACTTGGAGATGTAATACCATCTGCACCAACGCCGCACGTACCTAAAAACAGCTGATCTACTTTGTATTCCTGCAACGTAGAAATCGTTCTTGGCCCAGTGACGTTACGGTTTTTCCCGTTAAACTTGCCCGGCAGCAAAAACGTATCACACGCTGTATATTGATCGAGCAAATCCACATTATCAATGGAATTCGTAATAACGGTTACATGCTTTACATCCATATACTTCGCCATCAGTACGATGGTAGAAGACGTATCTAAAAGCACGTCATACCCCTCCGATATTAACAAAGCTGCTTCTTTAGCAATTTGTTCTTTGGCTTTGGTAGGCGTCCGTTCACTGTAATCAATGATATGACTTGACGATAGCGTCGCTCCGCCTTTAACTCTCATAACCTCGCCGTTTTCTTCAAGCTTGACTAAATCACGCCTCGCCGTATCTTTTGAAACGGTGAACATATCGCAAATTTCGTCTAATGTAATCGTGCGGTGTGTGTGAAGGTATTCAATAATCGCACTCATGCGCTGTTCTTGATACACCCGAATACCCTCCTTTTTTACTTTGATATGAGCTAATTGTAGCGCAAAGAAAAGTTAAAAACCAGCAAAAAACTTAAAATAATTAAGTTTTTTTGCATTTTTAACTTAAATTATAAAAGTACATAAACGTCTTCTGGAAATAACTATCTTATTTTGGATAATACTTCTTTTATACCTGATACCCTTTCACGCTTTTCACTAATCTCTTACGGTTCAGACTTCTAGCAAACGTATAGGCAAAAAAAGCGGGAATCGTAAAGATTCCCGCTTTTTCGTTACATCTTATGTTCAAGCGCCTTGAAGTTTTCTTGAAATTGCGCTAAGCGAACAAGTCCTTCTTCACGAAGGCGTTTGTTTTCCTCTTCGATTGCTTTTGTTTCCTGCATTCCTTTCATAATAATATTCCACGTTTGTTCCATCGTTTCTACTTTTACGCTAGGAGCACCGGACATTTTGGCAATTTTAACGCTTTGCTGTGAAATGTTTTCTGCATTGCGAATGAGCAGCTCATTTGTGCGTTTGTCTAATTCGTTCATAGACTCCGCTACTAAATTTTGACGTTTTGCTGCGATTGCGTTAATGAGTCCATTTTTAAAAATAGGAATCGTTGTAATAAACGCAGAATTGATTTTGCCGATCAGCTTTGTATTTCCTCGCTGCAGCATACGGATTTGAGGAGCGGATTGATAAGATACTTGTTTTGCCATTTCTAAATCATATAATCGCTGCTCCATCAGCTCAACCGCATTTTTTAAGGTTTGAAGCTCCATTGCCGCCAGCTGATTTCCACTCGACGCTCTTTCTTCAAGCACCTTTACCTCTTGTTTTAACTCTTCTACTTTCACTTCGCCCGCTACAATGTATTTTTCAAGCTCCATATAATACTGATAGTTTTGCTCGTAAAGCTGTTCAAGCGTCGTGGTTGAATGCTTCATTTCGGTTTCATATTTTGTAATCTCTACATATACTTTATCAATTTCAGAGCCCATTGTTTCATATTTTTGAAACAGCTTATCCACTATTTTTTGACCGCGTTTAAAAAGCTTAGAGAAAAACCCTTTATCTTCAACAAAATCCTTTGCATCAAATTTGTCCATAATCTTTCCAAGCTGCTTTAATAATTGACTTGACTCTTCCATGCTAGACGATTTAATTGTACTAAGCACTTTTCCGGAAAACGAGGAAATTTCATTGGCTGTTTCTTTCCCATACTCAAGTAAAGCCAGCTGATTTTTATAATCAATTTGTTCTGCTAAGCGACGTACTTCCGGCTCTTCTCGCAGTTTTGCTTTTACTTCATTAGGCTTTGTTTCTAAAACTTCTTCGGCTTCGTTTACATCTAAAGACTGTAATTCGTTTGTTGCCATTTAAAAACCCTTCTTTCTTTAAAAGATTCGTTTTAACCATTTTTGAATGAGCGACGGCTCTTTGAATTCTTCATTAAAGCTAATTTCTTCTAGCCAATGTATATCGAAATATTTTTCTTCGACAAACGCTTCTATATCTATTTGACCGGTCGGATTAAAAAGAACAATGTCAACGCCAAATTCATTTAACAGAAGCAGTAAAGCTGCATCTTCACGCGTAAACGCTTCATGTTCATTTCCGTGATAAATAATGAGCCGAGGGACGTGCTGCGTATAATCAAATTTTTGAAGCATGCGAAGCACGTTGTTCGGAAGCTTCAAAGACTGATTAAACAAGTACATTTGATGCTGATACGCATCTTCATGATCCAACCGAAGGAGCTTTGAATGTGCACAGTATCTGGAAATAGCAGCAGCTAGCCCTTGCTGAAGCCCGATAGGCAGTTCTTTATAGCGCCACCAGTTGCTTTCAATCATTTTATCAGGACTGAGCGTCCCATCACTTCCGAGAGCGCCTTGGTAGTGAAAGTGATTATTTCCTTCTATTTTTTTGGCAAAAGGAACAGAATCAACAGTCAGAGCTAACTCATTTTCTGTTTGCATGAGCTCATGTACTTTACTCCAGTACTCTTTTCGGTTTTTGGAAATGCCAAGCACTTTTGAAAACAGAACCGGCACGTGTACATATGGCTTTGACACTTCAAAATTAGGACGAATAAACGCCCGTTCTCTCATTAATAAAAAAATCTCATCATACGTCGTTTTAAGAGTAACTGAAGTTGGAAAATACGAACGAAATTGCCACGGTTTATACAGCATAGACTCCTCTGAATGAAGCACTTGCTCAATTTCTTGAGAAGCTCGAAATGCTACCGTACCTTTTCGAACCGGCTTATCCGTTGGAAAAGGTAAAAGCGAGCTAGTAGAAGGAAACGTATAAACCGTTGTTAAATGTTGATTCTTATCTACTTCTTTTAAATGATCCTTTCCCTCTGGGTGAAAGGTAAGGACGTCAAAACCTAGTAAAATCAAATAATAGAGAAAATACTGCTCGCTTTTATTCGCATCTCCATACCACATGATGCGAGGCGCGTGTTCAGGAAATGCTTGATCGACCATCCAAGACTTCACATGATTCCACTGCCACTTTATTAAATCGATTAATAAGCGTTGAAAATGCCCGTCCATAAAGCCCTCTGCGTGCTGTTCTTTAAAGCACGTTAACGTTTCAATAAATTTTTCACGTATTCTTCTATGTATAGCGGGATTTTCTGACTTCACGATCAGCTTTTTTCCTTCTAAAAAAGCAAACAGTCGATTGACAGAAAGGCCGCGTTCTTCTTGATTAATTTTAAGAATCGTTTGTACTTCTTTTAATCTATCATTTGAAATGGACTTATCAAGCTTATCGTGCAGGACAAGGATCGATGATGATGAGTGCGCAAGTTCATAAAGAAAAGCTGCGTACTCGTCCGCATCAAGATGGGTGCCTACATATCTTCCCGCCACTTGTTTATAGGAAATTTGCTGCTCATTTTGTATAAAGTCACCTCGCAGAGAAACATCTTGAGAAAAAAGAGAAGTTCCATTTTGCTCGTTAAGATTAATGATATGAGGATCAATTAGTTTACTCACGCCTTACAGCTCCTTTCTTTTCAGACATATACATGCTAAAAAGAAAGGGTACTCGTTAAAGCACCCTTTCTTTTTCATTTATCCCATGCCTTTTTTATACGGATAATCCGTAGTTGCGGCAAAGGTCGGCCAAGCCACCGGAAAATCCGCTGCCAATGGCATTAAACTTCCAGTCGTTTCCGTGCTTGTATAGCTCGCATACAACGACAGCTGTTTCGATTGAAAAATCTTCACCTAAATCATAGCGCAGTACTTCTTCATTTGTTTCAGCATCAATCAGACGAACAAACGCGTTGGATACTTGTCCAAAGTTTTGTCCGCGAGCATCTGCGTCGTGAATCGTGACGCTAATTCCGATTTTTTCAACGTGGTCAGGAAGAAGAGAAAAATCAACGGCTATTTGCTCATCGTCTCCATCTCCTGCACCCGTACGGTTGTCACCGGTATGCTCCACAGCGCCATTTGGACTTTTTAAATTGTTGTAAAAAACAAACTCCTCGTCATTTACAACCTGACTTGATTTATTGGCTAAAAATGCACATGCATCTAAATCGAAATCCTGAGATCCGGCATATTTGTTTGTATCCCATCCAAGGCCTACTATTACTTTTGTTAATCCTGGGTTGGTTTTCGTTAGGTCAATGCGCTGACCTTTTGATAAAGAAATTGACATAAAAATATCCTCCGTACGTTTTCTTACTTTAATGACTAGGCGTTTAAACCAAAGTCGTTGACAAGTGCCGCTAAGCCGCCTTGATAGCCGCTGCCAATAGCATTAAACTTCCATTCTCCGCCGTGTCGGTACAGCTCTCCTACTACAACGGCTGTTTCGATCGAGAAGTCTTCACCTAAATCATAACGAATTAACTCTTCGTCATTTGTTGCATTTAAAATACGAACGTAGGCGTTGCTTACTTGGCCAAAGTTTTGACCGCGTGCTTCCCCTTCATGGATCGTAATGGTAAACGCGATACGTTCAATAGATTGAGGCACATTTTTCAAATCTACTTGAACCTGCTCATCGTCTCCTTCGCCTACGCCTGTACGGTTATCTCCGGTATGCTCAACCGCTCCGTTTGCACCCGTCGTATTGTTGTAAAAAATAAAATCAGATTCTGAAGCGCATTTTCCTGCTCCGTTTAATAAAAAGACAGATGAATCTAAATCAAAATCGTTTCCACCGTCATACTTATTTACATCCCACCCAAGACCTACTACTACGTTTGTTAATCCTGGATTTGTTTTTGTTAAATCTACTTTTTGTCCTTTTGAAAGATTAATAGCCATTTTATTCCCTCTTTTCTAGTTGTTTATTTTGTATATTTGTTTGCAATTTCTCCTAATCCAGTATCTCTCGTTGCATCTCCAGTTGCTGAAAACTTCCATTCATTCCCGTCTCGGTAAATTTCACCTGCAAATAAAGCTGTTGCTCCTGAATGATCTTCAGATAGATTAAAGTGTACAAGCTCTTCGTTTTTAGCGCTGTCCACAACGCGGATAAAAGCATTTTTAATCATACCGAAATCTTGGTTTCGCTCAACACACTGATAGATGTTGACCACAAACACAAGTTTATGTACGTTTCCGGGAACATTTTTTAAATTAACAAAAATTTGTTCATCGTCCCCTTCACCTGCTCCGGTAAGGTTATCGCCTGAATGCTTAACGCTCCCGCAGTTACTGTGACGATTTCCAAAATACACAACGGCTGAGTTACTTACAAGCTTATCGTTTGAATTTAGCATAAGAACAGATGCATCACAGTCGATGCTTGGTCCGTTTCCTCCGAAACCAAAAAAGCTGCGTTTTTTTACAGGATCCCATCCTAATCCAACTGTAATAGAAGATAGGCCTTCTCTTCCTTTTGTTAAATCAATTTTTTGACCTTTTTGTAGATTAATAGCCACTTTTATTTACTCCTTTACTGTAACGAACATATTCTATTTCAGGTTCTATATAGCTCTATATCATAACTCAGATAAATGAAAAAATAGTGAAATTTTTATACCACTTTTAACGTTTACGTAAATCTTCTTTCCAAGGAAAGAATACCACAATCTGGTGATTGTTTCAAAAATTAAGAGGTCTGTTATAGGGTAAATTAATTGATTTAAAGTTTGAAAGTGAAGATAATCTACTAAAAAAGACTGTCTCTAAACCGGAAATCCGAGTTATGAGACAGTCTTTTTTGGCTTATTGAGCTATTTTTAAAGTAGGTTCTTGCTGTTCAGCTGTTTTAGCAGCTGCCACGTTTTGAATACGGCCTTCAGCTTTGTATTCAAACGGGCTCTTAAGTGTTTTAATATAGTTTACCGTTGCTTGTAAATCTTCTGGTCCCACTTCCATATCTGACGAAAGTGCACCAATACCATATTTTTCATTTCCGTACATGTAGTTATTCACTACTACCGTGTATTCTTTTTCTTTGTCGATTTTACTTCCATCTGGTAGCGTAATATCGACTACTTTATTTGTGCTTCCATCCCACGTATAGTTAAAGCCTGCAATATGGAAATCTAGTCCGGATGATGTAATTTGATTGTTTAACACCGTTTCTAAATCTGCTCCGCTTAGCTTTACTTTATTTAAGACGTTGCCAAACGGCTGAATCGCAAACAAATCACCGTATGTTACGTCACCTGAATCAAGCTGTGAACGAACGCCTCCGCCATTCATTAAAGCAAAGTCAGCGTTCATTTCTGCTTTCATGCCGTCAGCAATTAAGTTTCCAAGTGCGATATCCCCTGTTGCTCCGCTAGACGGATAGCCTTTTGCTAAATCAGTAGATGACTTTCCAACCACTTCTGCTTTAATAGGTGCCGCTAAGTCTTCATATTTTTGCATAATCTTTGAAACTTCAGGATCTGGCGTATAGTCTTTTTGATATACGGTTACAATTTTTGCATCTTTTTTTACGATGTCACCCGTATTATCGATTTCAACGTCTACGTCAGAAAACGCTGAGCCGTATGAATAAGCTTGAACAATTAGTTTGTTATCTACTACTTTGTTGTTGTATACGTGATTGTGAGCTGAAAAGATCACGTCAACTTCATCATCAACTTTTTTAGCGATATCTGCTGCATCAAACTCGGTAGACGTTCCATTTTGATTAGATGGATTATGAGCAAGTACTACAATGGCTTTAATACCTTGCTTTTTCAACTCTGCCGTGTATTTATCAATCGCTTCTGCTTCGTCCGTAATTTTTAAGTTTTCATTTCCTTTACGAACAATCATGCTTGGCGTTTCTTGTGTGACAACGCCGATAAAGCCGATTTTCTTGCCGCCTACTTCTTTTATTGCATAAGGCTCCGTAATTAATTCATTAGTTGAAGTATCATAAGCATTTGCCGCTACAACCGGGAAATTCATGCCGTCGTATCCTTTTGTGCCTTTTGGATGGTCTCCACCTTCAATCATACGGTGAAGCTCAGCAATGCCTTCATCAAACTCATGATTTCCAAGCGTACCCACATCAAATCCAAGTGATTCCATCACTTCAACCGTTGGCTCATCTTGAAACAGCGCTGAAACTAACGGGCTTCCGCCAATCATATCTCCAGCATGAACTAAAAGCGTATTCGGATTTTCAGCTTCTTGTTTACGAATAGCTGCTGCTGTATATTTCATATTTCCAGCTAAAAGCGCTTGGCCATTTGAATTGATTTTTGTATCTGTATCGAGCTGACCGTGCAGGTCGTTCATGCCTAACAGCTGAACCTTTGTATTATCTTTTGATTCGCCGTTTAAATTAATTTTGTAAATGCCGAATCCTTTGTCATCCGTTTTATTTGTATACGTAATGTTGCTTCCTTCAGTTAAATAGCTTTCTCCGCGCGGTGAGCTTGTGAACGTCACGTTAGCCGTTCCGTTAATTGGTGCAATGGACCAGTTATCGTCAGCTGTTGGTGTAATTTCTTTTTGCTCGGTGATGTAGTCCATTAGAATTTGACGGTTTTCATCCGCTGAATCCACCACGAGCTCGCTTCCTTTTAGACCAGGGAAGTTTCCGCCTCCGCCAGCTCGGTAGTTATTTGTCACAACGATAAACTCTTGGTTCGGATCAACCGGCTTGCCGTTATACGTTAAGTTAACAACGCGGCTTGAATCTCCGTGAATCACGTTTCCATTCACATCGTATTTTGCTGGTTTTGTGACGTCGATTTGGTATTGAACGCCGTCAATTACGTCGAAGTTATAAACAGGGAAGCTTGGGTTTAATAATTCCTGCTCTTCTGTTTTGTTCGGTGTAATTTGATTAAATTTACCGGCAGACATATCAATCCAGTCTTTTACAACAGAACCTTTTACTTTAACCGCTTTTAACGTGTTGTCATATAGATACAGGTCGCCAGCGCTTCGGATCGTTAAGTCACCTTTTTTAATTTCCGTATATTCATCAACGCCGTTTCTTCCTGCTTTAAAAGGCGCTCCCACTGATAAAATCGGAAGGTCTTTATATTCCGGCTTGTTTTGAGAAACGTATTTTTCTACGTAATCTTTTTGTGCATTTGTTACCACTTGAATAGATGGATCATCTTTTACAAGAGAAAAATAGCTGTGAATATCATCCGTCGTTTTACCAATTGGTGTGTTCACATATTTAACCGTTGCATCGTGATCTTTTTGAACTGCTTTAACAACACCTTTATCCGGTTCTACCGTACTTTGCGTAACCGTTTTCCCTGACGCATCTTTTACGTCTTTATACGTTTCACGCGTAGACGATTGAGAGCTTACTACTTTCCATTTTCCTTTTTCTTCTTTTAACGTTAAGTCAATTAAGCCAAGTGATCCTCCGCCGTAACCTGCTTGAACAGCGGGAACGCCGTTGATCGTTCCTTTTGCATTATCAACGCCAGGAAGAGGCTTTTTATCTGCTCCAAGAAACAAACCGTCTAGCGCAGCTTCCGTTTTAGCAGGGAAGACTTTATGCGTGTGTGAAAACGTAATAGCGTTAATGCCTTTTACTTCACTTAATGAGTAAATGACATCTTCCGTGTTTTGCTTGTTGCTGCTAAATCCAGAGTGAGCCATTGCAACAACTACGTCTGCACCTTTTTTCTTCATTTCCGGAATATATTTGTTGGCTGTTTCTACAATACCTTTTGTAATGACTTTTCCATCAAGGTTTGCTTTATCCCAATCGTTAATTTGAGGAGGCACAAAGCCAATGAAACCAACTTTAATCGTTCGTTTCTTTCCATTTTCATCGACGACTTTTTTATTCATAATTTTATAAGGCGTAAATTTATTTTTATCATTTTTCGGGTTGTTGTCATGATCATCAACGTAGACATTGGCATTTATGTAAGGGAAATTTGCATCGTTGTACGCTTCTGTTAAGAAGTCTAATCCATAGTTGAACTCATGATTTCCAAGCGTTGCAATATCGTAATCCAGCTGATTCATTGCTTTAAATACAGGATGAACTTCACCTTTTTTCAGCGGGTTAATCTTGGCTTTATACGTGCCTAGAGGCGTTCCTTGAATGAGGTCTCCGTTATCTACTAATAAGCTGTTTTTTACTTCTTTTCGAGCATTTTTGATTAAGGTAGCGGTTTTAGCTAAACCTACTTTTTCATAAGGGGCGTCTTTGAAATAATCATAGTTTAATAGATTCGTATGAACGTCGGTTGTTTCCATCAGGCGTATGTTCACAAGCGCATCTTTTTTATTGTGGCCTTGATGCTTGCTTTGCTGTGAGCTTTGTCCAGGATGACGTTCTTCCGCTCCTGCCTGTGTAGTTAAAAGAGGCATAGATAATAGAGAAAGTGCCAGTGATGTGGATAGGATTTTCTTCGTTTTACTGCGAGTATTCTTTTTCATCTACCATTCACCTTTCAAGTAAGTTATCATCGCTATAAATCTAGCAACTGTTCAAAAATAGTATAGCAGAAAAGATTTATAAAGGATGTAAATTTTTTGATTTTTTAGTAAACCATTTGTATGCGTTTTATTAACTTTTTGTAAACGGAAAAAATTTTTTTAGTTTCTCTCTTCAAAACCAAGGACTATAGTTTTTATTAATTGGATGAACCCTCCTTTTAAAATGAGTCTTATTACCTAATACATCAACGTTCCCACGCCCCCTTTTCATTCAAAAAAAATTTATTTCAAGCGGTGTGTATATATGTACTATACATAGGATATGAAAAGCAGACATTAAGTTTGTCACAGCTTCTAACAAAATTTCGTAGATATAAAAAAGAAAGAGAAGGTTTTTGTCTTCTAATAAATAGATATATTTATATAATTTTACATTTATAACACGGAAACGAGGTTGAGTTATAAGACATACCTACTATATCAATCCAACCTAAAGCATCTATACACATGAAACCTACGTTCACCCTACAAATAAAAAAATCCGAACGAAGTTGATTCTCCATCAAGAATCTTGATTCATCGTTCGGATTTTCTTCAACTACATACTTTTGTCCCAGGCTCGCTTTTTTACTGACCTAATTCTTTAATTTGTTTCATAATACTTGATACATCTTGAATTGATTGAAACAATTCACTGTTTTTTAGCGCTTCTGGATTGAAGCTGCCATCCTTTATATTGGCTTCATACGCTTCAATTCCACTAATGATTTTTTCATTTTGTTGAACAAGCTGATCGTGCACATCAGAAGCGATGTCAGGAGCTTTTGTTTGATTAAATTCTTCAGCTTTTCCTTTCATTTCCTGCAGCTTTTGCTCTAGCTTCTTTATTGCCTCGTCATCATTAACAGCTTTTTCCGCTAGAGGCGGTATTTCTTCAGCAAACTTTTGTGCTTCACTCACGTAATCTTTCGCATCGTTTGCGTAGTTCAGCGTACTGCTTGTATCTTCAAGAAAAGAACAGCCGCCGACCATAAAAAGAACAGCAGTTGATATGACTAGCATCCACTTTTTCACTTAGCACTCAACCTTTCTTATTTTCTTTTCTGCTATCTTCTTTTCGATTTTCGTTTCTTTAACTCTTTCATAATAATGGGTACAGCTTTTTTTATTCCTTTTTTTACAGCGGGGCTTTTTAACAGTCTCGATAGTTTTGACATTTTTAAGCTCCTCTCTCATTTTGAAATAACAAAAAACACCTTTACCACATGTGGTAAAGGTGTTTGTATCCAGACCTTTACCAATGGCAACATTGGCAAAGGTCTCGCTAACAATTTGCATTGTCAATAAAGCCGGAGATAATAATCTCGAAATGACGACTTTACTGCAAGAGCTACTCCCCTTTGAGCAAAACAGCATTTTTTGTTAACACAATCATAACGCACGTTCCTGATTATCGTCAACTTATACGGAATTAGTACACGTCTTTTTTGGTAAATACCAGAAACGACACGAGCAGCCCGGCAAGTCCCCAAATGGTTAAAACACCCAAGGAAAACCCTAATGTCATTCCTTCAGTCGGAGGAGCTGTTCCTTGCAGGTAAGAAGTTAAATTTAAATTGACCATAAACAAGTACTTAGCTGAATTCCACGAAGAAACCATGCTGCTTAAAATTGTACCTGCAATCAAACAAGCAAGCATCACACCCATACCCGCAGCTGTACTTTTAATTAAAACAGACAGCATAAAAGCAAGCGTTCCAACCACCAGAGATACAAACCAAGCAAGACCAAACTCCATTAAAATATATCTCCACTGCGAAATTAAATGAACGTCCGCTGTATTTAAGTCATTTCCCTGCACGCTAAATCCCGTAAGAATCGGGGCTGTCCAGCCTTTAAATCCAAATACAACGCCAGAAATGAGGTACGACAAAACGCCAAACATTAAAATTAAAAACGAGACGGACATGACGAGCGTGATGTATTTACTAAGCAGGATTTTCCACCGTTTCACAGGCCTCGTCAACAATACCTTGATGGATCCCAAGCTGTACTCTGAAGACACTAAATCCGCTGCAATAATCATAATCATTAGCGGCAGCAAAAGCTGAATGGCGTTTTCAATGAATCCTCGCACAAACGTTGGTGCCCCTGGTTCCGAAGGATTGATATCATTATCTAAATAATACTGTTGCTGCGCCACGCGAATTTCAAGCTGCTTGCGCCAATCATCTGAAATTTGGCTTCCGCTCAGCCGGTTTTGCGTATCGATAATTTCTTGCTGCAGCGTACTGCGCCAATCGGTCGTTCCTAGCTTTTCTTGAAGGCGCTGTGTTTCGCGAAGCTGAGCATAGGTGAACATGGAAATCAAAACGCCCATAATAAGAGTAACGATTAACAGGCGCTTTTTTCGAACGAGCTTGATCATTTCATTTTGAACCAAACTAATCAATCGATTCGCCTCCTGTCATTTCGATAAATAAATCTTCAAGAGTTGGAAGCTTTCGATTCATTTCTTTTACCGTTACTCCTGCTGCAATGAGCTGTTTATTCCACTCTCCCACTTCAGCTTCTTCATAAAACGTCGTGACATACTCCCCTTGCACTTGTACAAAGTCCGTCACTTGTTTTAAAACGTCTATTCCTGCAGGCTGCGGATCTAGCTTCCACAGTAAACGCTCTTGCTGAGTTAACAGGGTCTTCACCGATTCTGTGTGAATAACTTCTCCTTTTGCGATAATCGCTACTCGGTCACACATTAGCTGAATCTCGCTCAGTAAATGACTGGATACTAGGACGCTTAGACCTTCACTTTCAGCTAAAAAGCGAATAAATTTACGCATATCCCGAATCCCAGAAGGGTCTAGTCCGTTCGTTGGCTCGTCTAAAATAAGCACTTTTGGTTTTCCGAGAAGCGCTTGCGCAATTCCTAAACGCTGCCTCATACCTAACGAATACGTGCGAACTAAATCGTGGATACGCTCTTGCAAGCCAACTAATTCCACCACTTCATGAATGCGTTCTTCTGTCATAGAAGGAATCATCCGTGAAAAGTGCTGCAGATTTTCCCAGCCGCTTAAGTATGGATACAGCTCAGGATTTTCAACAATACAGCCGATATGCTCCATCGCTTTTGTAAACTGCTTCGATACGCTGTATCCACAAATATAAATGGAACCAGCGGTCGGGCGAATCAAGCCGACAAGCATTCGAATCGTTGTCGTTTTACCGGCTCCATTGGGTCCTAAAAAGCCGAACACTTCGCCTCTTTTTAGTTCAAAATCAATATTTTTGATAATTTCTCGTTTTCCTATTACTTTTTTCAGTCCTTTTACTGAAAGCGTTACTTCACTCATATCATTCCCTCCCTTACCACGTAATAAGCGATGCTACACGTTCTGCGATCAGCTTGTAGCCTTTTGCATTAGGATGAAACTTATCGGTATATAAGTAGTCATCTACCTTTAGCTGAAACAAATCAAAGGTCGGAACAAAAACAGTTTGCTTATAATTAGCACTTAATTCACTGCTTTTGTAATTCCATTCTCGTACAATAGCCGTTGTCGTTTTTGCATCTTGTAGGTTACTAAACGGATTGTATAAACCAATTAAAAAAATCGTCGCGTCTTTATTGGCCGACCGGATGCTTTTTAAGATGCTGTCTACGTTTTTTAAATAGTCATTTTCTAGCTTTTGAATATTGTTTTTATTTAAGTTCTGCAGCGTTTGTCCGCCTTGAAATAAGTCATTTCCTCCAATGGTGATCAGCACGGTATCTGCCGACTTAACCTGCCGCTGAATTTCCTGCTGCTTTACTTGACTTGCCAGCTGCGAAGACGTTTGACCTTTTATTCCAAAGTTACTTAAGAGAATTTTCTTCTTCGTTTTTTCTTTAAGATTATCTTTTAAATACCCAACGTATCCTTTTCCCGCTGCATCTCCTGTTCCTCTTGTCAGTGAATCTCCTAAAGCAACAATCGTATAATTCTTTGTACTTTTGTTACTGCTGCTTGTTTCTTGCTTTGGCTTTGGCATTTCTTTTACAGTAGCTTTTGAGGCGCTAACATAATCATAAATAGACATTCCAAGTCCCGCTGCAAACAGCAGACACGAAATAATCGAAATCAAGGATACAATCCATACCCACTTTCCTTTCGCTTTCACTGGCTGCACTCCTTTTCGTCTTTTTAGTTATCTTTTTTTAGAGCTTCAACTGTTTTTAGTAAAGCAGACCAGTCTAAATGACCCCAGCCATTTTCGATTCCTTGTTCATAATGACCTTTCACAAGCTCTCCTAACGGAAGCGGAGCGGACACTTTTTTGGCTGCATCAATAGCCAGGTTTACATCCTTTAGTCCAAGCTCCAGCTTGAACCCGGCCGGATCAAAGTCTCTTTTAGCAATTAAATTGCCGTAATTTTTATACACAGGAGATGCAAATAAGCTATTAACCACTTCAAGAAACTCTTCCGCTTGCATGCCATACTGTTCTACCATGACTACTGCTTCAGAAACAGCTTCTAACATCGATACTAATAAAAAATTATTGCCAAGCTTAGCTACATTTGATAAGTAAGGCTCGTCTCCTACAGTGAAAATAGTTTGACCAATCGCTTCAAACAGCGGCCAAACGTGCTCTCTTGCTTCTTTATTACCTGCAACTATTACTTTGAGAGCCCCGGCAGCTGCTGCGTCGGGGCGACCTAAAACAGTCGCTGCAACAAAATGCTGTCCTGATGCAGCATGTGCGCTTGTTAATTTTTCCGACAAATCTACGCTAATAGTACTCACAGAGACGTGAATACCACCTTCTTGAAGGCCTGCAAGTACACCGGCTTCTGAAAGCGTTACTTCTTCTAAAGCCTCATCATTTGAAAGAATTGTGAAGACAAGATTCGCTTCTTGTGCTGCTTGAGCAGGTGTCTCCACAACCTTTACTCCTTTTTTCACAAGACTTTCCGCCTTCGAAGCAGTACGGTTATAAATAACAAGTTCATGACCCGCCTTTATCATATTTTCCGCCATCGGTAATCCCATATTTCCTAAACCAATTAAACCCACCTTCATCTTTACCACTCCATTTCAGCACTCAGTATGTACGTTTCTTATACTTGTCGTCTATCTTTAGAAAAAGCGTATTTTCATTATTATATAACTACAGTAAAAGCGAATACAAAGAATAGCCTTTCTATAATGTTCAAAATGTGACATTTTTTAGACATGATTTATAAAAAACTTGTCTAAAAAATACGAATGGTTTTTAAATAAAGCGCTTGCAAACATAGGAAATTTCTGCTAAGATGTAAGAGAATTATTTTTGTTCGGTGGGGATGTATGAGTATTGTCACTTTTCGTCTTTAGATTTGAGCAAGAATAGTACCACAATGTGCGAGTCCGCACGAGGAGGCAACAATTATGGAACAAGGTAAAGTAAAATGGTTTAACGCAGAAAAAGGTTTTGGATTCATCGAGCGCGAAGGTGGAGACGATGTATTCGTACACTTCTCAGCAATCCAAAGCGAAGGCTTCAAATCTTTAGACGAAGGTCAAGCTGTAACATTTGACGTAGAACAAGGTCAACGCGGACCTCAAGCTGCTAACGTTCAAAAAGCATAAGAAACACAACATATCAGAAACAGATCCTTTAAAGGATCTGTTTTTTTGTGTACAAACATAAAAAAGCCCTGTTTTTCAACAGGGCCAGTCGGTACAAATACAGAAGTAAAGTTAATGGTACTCTTAGTATAGCACAAGATCATAACAATCTATACGAAATAATAAAATAAAACTTTCATCCGGTACGTTTACCTATGTTTATAGCTATTCCAGACTCTCTAGGGCGCTTGCAAATCGTTTGATTCCTTCTCGAATGACCTCTTCTTCCCCTCTGCCAAACGTAAAGCGAATAGCTCCGCTTTGAGAACTCAGCACGCTTCCTGGTACAAAAGCCACTCCTCTTTTAAGCGATTCTTCCAATAGTCGATAGTCATCGACCGGCTGATTTACTTTGCACCATAAGTGAATCCCGCCTTGAGGTGAATCGAAAGATACTTTTGATCCGAGCAATTCGTTCAGACTCGACGACAGGGCATACTCTTGCTTTTTGAGCTCTTGTCTAAGCTTTTCAATATGTGAAGAAAACGTAGGAGAATCTAAGAATTGATAAGCAATCCACTGGGGAAAGATGCTGTGGCCAAAGTCAATTTGCTGCTTAGCGTCTGCCAGGCGCTGAATCACTTGCTCTGGCCCTACTATCCAGCCAATTCGAAGGCCCGATGCCACAATTTTAGAAAGCGAGCTGATATAAAGGACATTTCCGTTCTCGTCCATCGATTTCAGCGTTTGATGTACATTTCCGTCAAATGCCGTGAGTGAATAAGGATCATCTTCAATAAGCGGAATGCCGTATTCTGAAGAAAGCTCTAAAAACCGCTTTCGGCGCGCTTCTGATAACACAATACCAGTCGGGTTTTGATAATACGGATTTAAAAAAACCATACGAATGCGATGCTTTTTATGTAATTCTACTAAGTCCTCCGGGTTGGCTCCATTTTTATCTACAGGCAACAAAAACGTTCGTAAACCTGCTGATTGAAAAAGCGGCAGTGAATAGCTATAGGACGGATCTTCAATCGCTACTGCATCTCCTGGTTTTAACAAACACTGAACAATCAAATGAAGTGCTTGCTGTGCACCTGATGTGATTAAAATAGAATTAGCATCGGTGGAGATTTTCCGGTACTCATGAACATGAGCAGCAATAGCGTCACGCAGACGTTCATTGCCGTGAGGATGATCATAGCCTAAATGCTCATTAAACGGCATGCCCGCTAATATTCGCTGAAAATCTTCACTTGGAAATAAGCTAGGAGCTAATTCTCCGCTGGCTAAGTTTACAAAATCTGTTCGCAAAGCTTCGCTTCTTATTCGCTGTACGAGCGGTAAATTAGGCAAAAATGAACCGTCTTCTACATATCTCCCCCAGTTTGGAATACGTTTACGGGAAATTCCCCAGATGCTTGAACTAACTCGCGTGCCGCTTCCTTTTTTACGTTCTACGATTCCAAGTGCCTGCAGTTCTTCATAAGCAGCTACTACCGTGCTTCTGTTCACGTTTAGCTCAGCAGCAAGCGTTCGTTCTGATGGCAGCATAGAATCCGGCGGAAACGCTCCCGATGAAATACAGCTTTCAATATATTCTGCAATTTGTTTATAAATCGCTTTTTTGCTAGCGCGATCTGGTCTCCAGTTCATGCGGCGTCAGTCCTTACATTTAAACTTTCTTATTAGTAGTTTATCCTTTATCTCTCTTATCTTAAAGCAGTTTTATAAAAAAAGACCATCCAATTCGGTGTTTTTTTGCTCATCCACTTTACAAAATAAATATAATATCACCTCTTTTCATTTGCCAGCATTTAAGTTTACATAATAATTTTATAGTTAATTAAATTACCTTCACCATTCCAACAAAAAAATCCAAACGAAGTTGATTCTCTATTAAGAGTCTCGATTCATCGTTCGGATCTTTACTAAAGTACTTTTGTCACAGCCTATTTTTTATAGAGGCGGTAAATCTAGCTTGCCTTCTTGAAACAATTCTTTCACCATATGCTTGGCATAACCCGTTGCTTGTCCTAGCGTAATCTTAGCTGGCATAGGCGCTTCGTTTGCATCAACGATTACATCGATAATACACGGCTTGTTTTGCCTAACAGCACTTTCAAAAGCCGGCAGCAGCTCTTCTTCTTTTTCTACTCGGTAGCCAACACCTCCGCAAATATCTGCATACCTGGCAAAGTTCGGATTTGTTAAGTCTGTGCCGAATTCAGCATTTCCCATTACTTCTTGTTCAAATTTAATCATACCGATTTTATGGTTATTAAATAGCACCACAACTAGCGGAAGATTGTATTTAACAGCTGTAATAAAATCTGCCATCGTCATCGCAAAGCCGCCGTCTCCACAGACCGCAAATACCTGCTTCTCGGGATAAGCAATTTTTCCAGCAAGTGCGCCCGGCAGCCCGCATCCAAGAGTTGCTAGCCAGCTTGAAATCACAAACTGCTGATTTGTCATACGAAAATGACGCGCCATCCATACTGTGACGTTTCCTACATCTACGGACAAGACCGCGTTATCAGCCGCTACGTGCTGAAGCGCTCGAATCACTCGCTGTGGCTTGATAGGTAGGCTTTCTTTTGCTTCTTGGGTATCAAGCTGACTCCACCACTTTTTCATACGTTCTTGACTTTGCTCTAAAAACTGGCGATGCTCTGAGCGGCCAACGTTTTCTAAGAACCACTGAATGGTTGTTTTTGCTTCTCCTGCAAGCCCTGCATCTACAGGGTACCTTTTGCCAATTTGTGCGGGATCAATATCAATATGAATCGTTTTCGCATGGTCTGGCAAAAAGCCTGTAAACGGATAGGACGTTCCAATCATGATGAGCGTATCCGCTTCTTGCATCGCTTCATACGCTGGCTTTGTACCGATTAATCCAAGTCCTCCGAGACAATATGGATGTTCATCCGGTATGGCGCCTTTTCCAGGAAGCGTAAGAACAATAGGTGCTGCGATTTTTTCTGCAAACGCAAGCAGTTCTTCTCTCATTTCATGTGTGCCTCGACCGGCTAAAATAACCGGACTTTCTGCTTTACCAATCAAATCTTTTGCTTTTTCAAGGTCTTCTCTGTGAGGAAAGACGTCTTGTTTAACGATTATGCTTGATGTTTCTCGTGCTTCTGATCCGACTTCAAAACGAGGGATATCATCAGGAATAGTTAACACAGCTACACCTTTTTTAGCATAAGCTGTTCGAATCGCTTGATTAACAACAGTGGGAAGCTGTTCAGCGGACATGATTCGCTGATTATATACAGCCACGTCATCGAACATTCGCTCTAAATTAATTTCTTGAAACGCATCGCTTCCGATGAGATCGGACTCCACTTGCCCTGTAAGTGCTAACACGGGAGCTTTGTCTAACTTTGCATCATACAAACCATTCAGTAAATGAATCGCTCCCGGTCCGGCAATAGCCGTGCATACACCGATTTTACCGGTTAGCTTGGCATATGCAGCCGCTGCGAGAGCTCCCGCTTCTTCATGCCTCACTTGAATAAATTTAATTTTATCCTGGGCTTTGCGAAGCGGTTCAATAATTGAATTAATGGAGTCTCCTGGCATGCCGTAAATATGATCAACGCCCCATTCAATTAACAGTTCAATCAGTTTTTCCCCTGCTTTTTGTTTAAACATATGACTGACCCCTTTCTTCTTATATATAGAGATAGTGTGACCTGATACGCTCTTTCTTACTTATTTTCACTCGTATAATTTTCGTTTTCTTTCATTAAATGAATGAACCACTTTCATTAAATTTTCTTCATTTCTTGCAATTATCATTAACTTTTGCTATTCTATAAGAAGAATTATTTTTGTTCGGCAACAATCGATAGGTGAATACTTTCGTCTTAAAGATTTTGATCATGAGCAAGGATAGTAATACAATGTGTGCATAGCACACGAGGAGGCAACATTCATGGAAAAAGGTACAGTAAAATGGTTTAACGCAGAAAAAGGTTTCGGATTTATCGAGCGCGAAAACGGCGACGATGTATTCGTACATTTCTCAGCAATCCAAAGCGAAGGATTCAAATCTTTAGACGAAGGTCAAGCTGTAACATTCGACGTTGAAGAAGGTCAACGCGGACCTCAAGCTGCTAACGTTCAAAAAGCATAAGTAGAAAAAGACTCTGATTTCAGAGTCTTTTTTTTATGTAGAACCACGCATAAAACCTTTTTAACGTGCAGTTTGTACACGTTATTATAAATAATAAACTAAAAAAGTCTCTTCATCCCGAAGAGACCTTTTGTGGAAGAAATAGTTGAAGAAATAAAGTGTGGATGTTGCGTCGTCATCATTTTTTAATAATTAGCACCAGCCGCCGCCGAAGCAAGAAGCGCCGATGATGATTAATAAGATGAAAAGTACAATGATTAAAGCGAAACCGCCGCCGCAGCCACCGCCGCCATAACCACAACCGTATCCGTAACCTCCGTAGTATCCCATGTGTTTCACCTCCATTTGCTATACTTTAAGATATGTGGATTTAGTTAAATTGCTCCTAATAATTCCATAGAACTTTTGAAAATGTTTGTCATACACTAAAAATACTGCGTTTTTCAAACATGCCCCATAAAGAGATAAAACATTTGATTTTATGGGCATTTACTCCTCTTTTCTTTATCTTTTAGAAATGTAATCGCTCCCTTTTTCATGAATGTACACCGTGCTGAATACCTTTAGTTATGTACATTCACACGGGAGGGATTTAATATGTTAACACTCGAAATTTCAAAGCAAATCGTTAAAAACGTCTACCCTATTGTCTTATCGAATCGCAGTAAAATCTTTCAAGAGGTAGTGAGCGTCGCCGCTTTGCAAGACTACTTTGGTCTTGATCATGCCTTTAGCGTGTATGCAGCCGCGACCATTATTTATCAGCTAGAAGCCGACGGATATGTATCCAAACCTCTGAAACACAATGAATACAAGCGAATTTTGCTCAAATAAAAACAAGCATCCCCGCAAGGATGCTTGTCTTATTTATAGCTATACCTGTCGAATAACTGCTCGACTCTTTTGTGGTAATCAGCAAGGTAGTCAGAAAGCTCAGTTTCACTCAATTTATTTGCCTGTTCCTCAAATAGTGACAGCAGCGAAATTTTAATCATTGCCATTTCCGTTTCCGAGCGACTTTCATTTCGCAAATCTTTTCTTAAATTCCACAGGCTTTGCTCCATTTCATGCTTTAATTGTTCTAGTGAGTGTGTTTCTTCAGATCCGGCACGAATGTCTTTTTTAAATCCACTCATCTTATCACTCCTCGCAATTGCACCTGCTAGATAGTATTTAATGTATACTATACCATAAATAACTATACGAGGCTTAAGCATGCCTTTTAAGCAATTGGTCACAAAATAAAAAACATCTCTTTGGATGTCTTTACGTTATCTTTTATCTTACTTCGTCTTCTTCACCTTTTACATATTTAAAAAATGAATCAATCATTTCGTTTAAAAAATCATTGCGATCTTCAAAATTCATAATTTCTAAAAATTCCACAATATCCTTATCTAAGCTAATAGAAGCGGGAACATAAGCAGCCGCTTCCCTTCTTTGCGGGAATGGAATCACATTATCTTTCTTCTTCATAAAACACCGTCCTTTTTCTGTGCTTTACTAGTGTAAGCTTTCAAGGAACGATTTGCAAGTCCCTCTGATGTAAAATTTTATATAAACATTCTTCTGAAAAGACAGGGTATATCTTTAGCTACTCAAGTAGGCTCATTTGACATTAGCTTTTTCATGTTCTGGCGTCATATTAATAATTCGCCGCTGTTTTCTCTTTTCCTTTTGGCATCTTTTAGCAAATTTAAACACAAATATTTTAAAAGAGGTTTTTATTTCCTCCGTATAGGCTAAAGAAAGGAAACAACATTTTTATATGGAGGGGTTACAAATGATTGCATTAACTGGAAAAGTTGCGCTCGTGACGGGAGCGGCGTCTGGAATTGGACGTGCTTCAGCCATTACATTAGCTGAACAAGGAGCGCGCGTTGCTCTTTTAGATTTAGACGAAGAAAAATCACATGAAGTAAAAGAGACCATCATGTCGAGCGGCGGAGAGTGTATAGCCATTAAAACAGACGTCTCCGACTCTGAAAGTATAAAAGAGAGTATCGAAACGATCAGCAGCCTATGGAGTCAATTACATATTGTTTCTATTAACGCAGGCATCAACGGTACGTTCTCTTCTATTGAAGAACTATCACCAGAAGATTGGACAAAAACAATTGATACAAATTTAACAAGTACTTTTTTAACCGTGAAGCATTCTATTCCTTATTTGAAAGCTCAGGGAGGAAGCATTATTATTACTAGCTCGATTAACGGCAACCGTACATTTTCAAATATCGGCATGAGCGCATACAGTTCCTCAAAGGCTGGCCAAATGGCTTTCGGCAAAATGGCAGCTCTTGAACTTTCTACATACGGAATACGGGTAAACGTCATTTGTCCAGGAGCAGTTGATACAAATATTGAAAGCAATACATTCCGTCAAGAAGACAAATTAAAAGAAGTGGCGATTCCAATTGAATATCCAAATGGCAATCAGCCGCTTGCTAAACGCTCAGCTAAGCCCGAAGAAGTAGCAGATTTAATCTTCTTTTTAGCTTCTGACGCGTCCAAACATATTACCGGAAGTGAAATGTTTATCGACGGCGGAGAATCGCTGCTGTAACGTACAAGCCCCTGCGTCAACGTCAGGGGCTTGTTTTTTTACTTTTATGAACAACGTCTACTCCACCCGAAGCGGATATAATGCTGCCTGTAATCATATCTGAGTTTTCATCACAAAGAAACTCAATAATACGCGCAATGTCTTCTCCCGTACCTGATCGGCCCACAGGCGTTTCCTTGTCTTCTAGTAATCTTGCTTTTATAATATCACTTTCTTTCATGTCCCCTACAATATCTCCGGGACAGACCATATTGACCGTAATCCCGTATTCGGCTACTTCTAGAGCAAGCGATTTGGTCAGAGAAGCTAGCCCTGACTTAGCGGCACTAAAAGCCGCGCGGTACATCCATCCAGGGGTATGCTCTACATCTTGAAAACCGTATGTAATAATCCTTCCAAACTGCTGCTTTTTCATAATAGGAACAACCGCTTTTACAAAATGAAAAACGGAGCTTAAATTCCCTTCCAGCATTTCATACCATTCACTGTCTGTGTACTCTATTAATTTTTTTCTTTCAAATACATACGGACCTGCATTATTAATTAAAACATCAATACGTCCAAATTGCTCCATAGCCTGCGCAACGACGTGTTCAATATCTGCTTTATTCGTTATATCTCCTTCTACAAACTGTACGTTGTCTTTATATTGATGCCATTCTTCTTGCAGTTCTCGCACTTTATTTTTATCACTTCGAAAATGGACGGTAACGGAATACTGCTTTTTTAAAAACTGTTCTGTTACCTTCTTGCCAATACCTTTATGACCCGCTGTAATCAATGCATGTTTCATCTACCTTCACCTCTTTCACTCTACTTATCTACTATATATATTAGACAGCTCCTTAGTTTCTCCTTTACTAACAGAAAAAAGCCCTTGACTAAAGGGCCTTTCTTTTACGGTCTTAACAAAATTTTCCCTGTACTTTTCCGGCTTTCAAGCAGCTCATGTGCTTTTGCTCCGTCTTTTAAATCGAACACCACGGGATCAGTTAGCACAAGCTGACCTTTACTGATCCACTCAAACAGCTGCTGGGAACGTACTTTACGTTCTTCATAAGATACAAGTACGTTCCACAGATCTCCGCCTGTGAGCGTTTTAGAGGTATCCATCAGCATACGCGGATCCACTGGAGCCGGATCGCCTCCTGCCATTCCGTAAAATACCACGGTTCCGCCTGTTTTTACGGCTTCAAAGCTTTTTTCTAGCGTAACTCCTACAGATTCATAGGCAACATCTGCGCCTCGCTTCGTTACTTCTTTCACTTGTTCCACCCAGTTATCTTCGTATAAAAATACATAGTCAGCACCTGCTTGAGCCGCCGCTTTTGCTTTTTCAGAAGATGACGTTAAGCCAATGACTTGTCCGCCTAATAGCTTGGCAATTTGAACTAAAAGCTGACCTACGCCTCCAGCAGCTGCGTGAACAAGTACATAATCGCCGGGCTGAATGCTGTAGCTGTCTTGTGTTAAATAGTGCGCCGTTAACCCTTGTAAAAGCACAGAAGCAGCTGCGTCAAACGAAATATCATCAGGTACGGCAATGATTTTATCTTGTGGCACGGCAACAAGCTCTGCATTTGCAAAAGGAACGTCAGCAAACGCAATACGGTCTCCTACGTTAACATGACTTACTTCTGCTCCTACTTCTTCTACCACACCTGCTCCTTCATATCCTAAAATATACGGAGGTGTACCCGTTAAGTGATAGTTCCCTTTTCTTCGGTACACATCGGCAAAATTAAGTCCAATTGCTTTTGTTCTTACTAGTACATCTGTTGGTCCAATAGAGGGATTCGGTATATCTTGATAGTGCAGAACGTCAGGTCCTCCAAATCTTTCAAATACTAATGCTTTCATAGATAAGTTACCTCGTTTTCTTTATGTATTCCCTTTCATCGTAATTCAAAGAGATAACAAACACAAGTTTCTGACTCAAGGGAAAAACGCTTTGTCTCCTCAGGAGACAAAGCGTTCTTTTACTTTGTTTGCGCTACAACTTCTCGCATCGTTCCATTTTTTTGATAAGAATTATGAAAAGAAAAGGCTTTTTCAAGAACGTGCGGTGTTTGGCCGCCTCGCGTGAGCGCTTCTTTGTAATACGCCATAAGCTGGTCTCGATACATTGGGTGTGCACAATTTTCAATGATGCGTTTTGCTCGTTCTCTTGGAGCGAGTCCGCGTAAGTCCGCATATCCTTGCTCTGTTACAATGACATCCACATCGTGTTCCGTATGATCAACGTGTGAAACAAACGGCACTATGCTTGAAATATCACCGTTTTTAGCAATGGATTTTGTTACAAAAATACCGAGACGCGCATTTCGGGCAAAATCTCCTGAGCCTCCGATGCCATTCATCATTTTTGTTCCCATCACATGCGTGGAATTGACGTTTCCGTAAATGTCTAGCTCTAGCGCAGTGTTAATAGAAATCAGGCCTAAGCGACGAATGATTTCGGGATGGTTTGAAATTTCCTGCGGGCGAAGAATGAGCTTATCTCGATAGGCTTCAAAATTAGAGAAAACTTGTTTCATTTTATCTGCTGAAAGCGTAATTGAGCAGCAGGAAGCAAACGTAACTTTTCCTGCGTCAAATAAATCAAACACAGCATCTTGCAATACTTCTGAATACACCTCTAAATTATGAAACTCTGAATCTAACAAACCGTGGAAAACGGCATTTGCCACAGATCCAATTCCAGATTGTAAAGGAGCAAGCGATTCGGTTAATCGCCCTTCTTTAATTTCTTCACGTAAAAATGAAATCAAATTTTGAGCCATCACAACCGTTTCTTCGTCAGGTGCTACAATCGTAGACGGTGAATCTAGCTGATTTGTAAACACAATGCCCTTTACTTTATCTAAATCAATTGGTATGCCTAACGAACCAATCCGGTCATCAGATTTTTTTAAAGGAATCACATCTCGCTGTCCTTGAACGCCTGGATCATACAGATCGTGAATGCCTTCTAACAGCTCTGGCTGTGCTGTGTTAATTTCAATAATAATCGATTTTGCATGCTCGGCAAACACCATCGAATTGCCGATTGACGTTGTTGGAATCATCATTCCGTCATCCGTAATAGAAACCGCTTCCAAAATAGCGAAATCTATTGAATCTAACACGCCTGAACGCACCCATTCAGAAGTATGCGATAAATGCTGGTCGATAAACTGAAATTCACCTTCATTAATCTTTTTACGCATCGTCGGATCAGCTTGAAACGGCAGGCGTTTGTTTAACATACCTTTTTCTGCAAATAGCTTATCCACATCTGACCCAAGTGAAGCACCGGTATACACGCTGACTTTTATCGATTCTGTTTCTGCTCGTTTCGCTAGCGCAAACGGCACAGCCTTAACATCTCCCGCACGCGTAAAGCCGCTTAAACCAAGCGTCATTCCATCTTGAATCCAAGACGCTGCTTCTTCAGCAGAGACAACACGATTCTGTAGTGCTTCATGCTTAATTCGATTACAAGCGTTTTTCATTCTCTTCACTCCTTGTTTTTTCTCTTTTTACCATTTTACTGTAAAGGGAGCGTCCACAAGAGTTTTTGGAATGAAATGGACAAAAATAGCGACAAAACAGCATATTTGATGATAATTAAGCTAAATGACGGTTAAAACCCAAGCAGCTTTCGAAAATAACTGGCGTACGACTGACTGACCGGAATTTTTTCTCCGTTATTCATCACTAACAGAAAGGTTGAATGTGTATCAGGGTAAATTTCTTGAATTTGCGTCACATTGACGATAAAGGAACGATGACAGCGCACAAACTCTTCTTTTGGAAGCACATAATCAAATTCATTTAACGTGTATTTATGCGTACCTGTATACTTCTGGGCGTACACATAGGTTTTTCGGTCACGCGCTTCTACGTAGATGATTTTTGAGAAAGGAACCGGTATCCATCCCTCGTTCACCTTTAACGTCACAACTGACTTTCCGCTCGTTAACGCGGGAAAAATCGCCGTTACGCATCCTTGAACATCTCCTTCATCTAAAAAGGGCACGGCCATGCCGTAGTAAGGTGTGCCGAATACGTCTCGGTGAATAAATTCCGACACTTTTTGCTTTCGTTCTAATGCTTTATATGTAATCGTTCCTTTTTTTATTTGATCTCCAGGGCTGATTTTTAAGTTAATTCGTTTGCTTGCTCGGTAATACACGTACGTTTCTAGATCTGAAACGGCAATCGACGCTTCATCGGAGAACAATTCACTGATGACATCTAATAATGCGGATGCTTTAAATGGTTTCATCTTTTCACCTTCTTTTGTCTAGTTAAACACGTTGCTTCTTTATTGTAGCGCAAAAGCAAAAGCGATTGGGAGACAAGCATGGAATTTATCCTTTTAACTGCATAAAATTTCTATTTTTTCACAACATAAAACAATGAAATGAAGGAAGGGTGAAATGTATGGGCTATGCTGAATCAACGTTTCGAATCGCCTGTTCATTTTTTGTGCTGCTTCTTTTAACGCGGCTCATGGGAAAAACAGAAATCAGCCAGTTAAATGTATTTACATTCATTACGGCGATTACGATTGGTAATATTGCTTCTTCCCTCTCCACTGATAAGCGAGTAGAGATTGATAAAGGAGTGTATTCTCTGCTAGGATGGACATTTTTAACGATCGCTATGGGCTATCTTGGAATGAAATCGAAAAAAGCGCGGCATCTTATTACCGGTGAGCCCAAAATTGTGATTAAGCAAGGGAAAGTGATGGAAAAGGCGTTAAAACAAGTCCGGCTAGATATTGAATCTCTTTTAGGCATGCTGAGGCAGCAAAACATATTTTCCATAAAAGATGTCGAATACGCCATATTAGAAATCAACGGAAACCTTTCCGTTATGCAAAAACAAGATAAAAAGCCGAACTCGTGGTCAAAAACGCTTTTATTTCCCACTTCAACAGGCGTTATTTACGACGGAAAAGCGAATAAAGATGCTTTGAAGGACCTGCACGTAGATAACAACTGGCTGCATAAACAGCTAGAAAAAGCGGGAGTCAACTCAATTGATGACGTCTTTTACGCTGAGGTTCAGTCCGACGGATCGCTTTATATTGACTATAAAAAAGACAAAGTTAACTCATAAAAAAAATCCGTACCAAAAGGCACGGATTTTTTATTAGCTTGCTTTTTTTACACGATTTGTAATGGTATCTTCTTTTGGTGATGTTTTACGAATAAAGAAGGCTAAAACAAACGCGATCACACTTAAAATCGTTGCAATCATAAACGCATCGTTAATACCCATTGCTGTACCTTGATTCACAGCTTCAGCCATACTGCCTTTATCTGTTGGCAAAATTTGCTGATTCGTGACGATGTTTTTCACGTGTTTTTCACCTTGATTCATCATAATAGATACAAAGAACGCCATTCCTACAGCTCCAGCAACCATTCGAAGCGTATTAACCATCGCCGTGCCGTATTTATTTAAGCTAAGCGCAAGCTCATTTAATCCTGCTGTAAAGATTGGCATCATGAGCAGCGACATACCAAACATACGAACAGTATAAACAATCATCACATACATAAATGTTGTTGTCGTTTCAAGTTTTGTTAATTCATATGTTGTCACAACGGTAATCGCTAAACCAATAACAGCAAGCCATCTTGCGCCGAACTTATCAAACAGCCGTCCTGTAATCGGAGACATAATCCCCATTACAATTCCTCCTGGCAGTAACAGCAAGCCTGAAAGAAACGGTGAGAAGCCGCGTACGTTTTGCATATAAATCGGCATTAAAATCATACCTGAAAACATTGCCATTGTCACAATCACGTTAATGATTGTTGTTAATGTGAACATACGGTAACGGAAAATACGGAATTCAAGAAGCGGCTGATCGATTTTTAACTGACGGAAAATAAAGAACAGAATTGAAATACCGCCTACAATGAACATAGCTAATACTTCAGTGCTGGTCCAGCCCTTTGTACCGCCCGTAGCGAACGCATACAGCAAGCCGCCAAATCCAACTGTTGATAAAATAACGCCAAGCACGTCTAGCTTTGGTCGGCTTGTTTCCGTCACGTTTTTCACTAAAATAATTGCCGCAATTACGTTGATAAGTGCAATTGGAAACATCATAAAGAATAAAACGCGCCATGAGTAGTGCTCAACTATTAAGCCAGAAAGCGTCGGCCCTACTGCCGGTGCGAAGTTCATCGCTACACCAAAAATCCCCATCGCAAAACCGCGTCGGTCAGGCGGGAATAATGTAAAAATAACGTTGGTAATTAACGGAAATAAAATCCCTGCTCCTGCTGCTTGCACGACGCGTCCCACTAAAATAACAGAAAATGTCGGTGCAATACCGCAAAGCAGTGTTCCTACTGTAAACAGCCCCATTGCTGTAATATACAGCTGCCTTGTCGTAAATCGATTCATTAAAAATGCTGTAATTGGAATAACAATTCCGTTTACTAACATAAAGATGGTTGTTAACCAGTTGCCCGTAGCCGCCGTTACATGGAAATGATCCATCATTTGCGGAAGCGCAATGTTAATCAGCGTTTGATTTAAAAAAGCGACGAGCGCTCCCATTATCATTACGCCAAAAATAGACCGAGTTCGGGCTTGATCGGACTGTTGTGTTTGTGTATTCATTTTAACAAGACCTTTCCCTTTAAAATTATCTGTATGTAAATCTTCAGATGACAAACAGGTTAAGAATATATTTTATGTGTTCATTCTATTAATTTATGTCACGAATATTTAATGAACTTAATTATATACCGGATAAATATATCCGTTTCCGAAATATTTGTCAACAAATATGATCATTTTCGTAAAACTTTTCCATCAGTATATATAAAGTAGCATGCCCTTTAATGAAGAAAAAATGAGAGCCCTTCAACGAAGGCTCTCATTCCCTTAAGAAATACTTATTTTAAGATTTGAACTTTTACTGTTTTTCTTCCCCATTTTAACGCTTCTTTTTGAGAAGGAAGAAGAACGTCAATTTTATTTCCTTTAATCGCACCGCCCGTATCAGCTGCGATTGCCGTGCCGTAACCTTCTACGTATACTTTTGAACCAAGTTTAATCACTTTTGGATCAACAGAAATCACTTTTTGATTTGGATTCTTTTTCAAGTCAATTCCAATCGCTGTTTTTCCGCTGCAGCCTTTGCAGTTCGCTGTGTACGCTGTTGCTGTTACTTTAAATTCTTTCACAACGTTTGAAGACTTCGCAGGCGCTGCTTTAGCAGGCGTGCTTGATTTTACTTGAGATACTTTTAATACTTGTTTCGGATGAATGCTGTCTGACTTTAAGTTATTCCACTGTTTCAGCTGACTAACCGATACTTTATATGTCTTTGCAATTTTGTATAGCGAATCTCCGCTTTTTACTGTATATGTATTTGTTGCAGCTGATGCACCACTTGCCACTCCGAACAGTGACATTAGAACTAAACTGAACGTAATCATTGTCTTTTTCATGTAATTGATTTCCCCTTTATCTACCAATACATAAAAAATAACACATGAATATTACAGTTATATTTCAGTAGCATGTCAATAGTTTGATAGTTTAGTTACAATAAAAATAAAGATTCTTCCTTTTAAACTAGTAAATTAATCACCTTTACTCTTCAAAAACATACATATTTAGGTATATGACGGTGCTTTTATACACATTTATAATAGATTATTTCATTTGTAACATTTAACTGGTTCTAGAGGCTTATCCTTTGTTTTATATTGATTATTTAGAACATAGTTTATTTAAAATTAATAAATGCGTTAAAGGAGCTTAATATACATCACTTTTTACACCGCTGTTGATTTCCGTGCAAGACTTCCCTTTCCGCGGGTGGCCGATGAGCCTCCTCGTCGCCTGCGCTCCTGCGGGGTCTCATCTATCCCACTATTTCCGCAGGAGTCTTCGTTTTACTCTCCAATCAACTGCTAGAAACGCATACATACATGATCGCCATAACAATAAAAAAATCCGAACGTGTTGGATTCTCCATTAAGAATCTCAATTCATCGTTCGGATCTTTCTTCAACTAAAATACTTTTATCATAGCCTTTTTATTTGAAATTAAGATGCCTGTATTCCTCGTTAATATGGCTGCCACTGAAGCATTTTAGCTGCCTCGAACCTTTTTTCTACATTTGGCCAGTAAACTATTTTCCACCAATTATCAACGTACGGATCACGTTCATTTTTGTACTGCAAATAATAGGCGTGTTCCCATACGTCTAATACGAGCAGCGGAATCGTATCCCACTGCGTGAGAAGCTGATGGCGCTCAGCCTGTAAGACTTCAAGCTTTCGCGAACGAGGCGACCATACTAAGATAGCCCAGCCCACACCTTCCACTTTTTTTGCAGCTTGAGAAAAGTGCATCATAAATTTCTCATAGCTGCCAAAGTCTTTTTGAAGCTGCTGCAGCAGCTGTCGTCTCGGCCTCCCTCCTCCTTCTGGGCTCATAATTTCCCAAAAGATTGTATGCAAATAATGACCTGAGCCATGAAAAGAAGCTTCCCGTTCCCAATGTTTTATGAGGTCAAAATTGTTTGTGTTACGGGCTTGCTGCAGCATGAGCTCTGCTTTATTTAATCCATCTACATAGCTTTGATGATGCTTGCTGTGATGAAGACGCATGATCTCTCGGTTAATATACGGTTCAAGAGCTGAATAGCTATAGCCAAGCGGCGGCAGCTCATGCTGTCCTGGCGCTATCGATTCTCGCTCCCTGCCGTCGTCTCCAAGCCGCTCTTTTAAAACTTTATCAATATGCCGCACTGCATTATTGATTTCCTCTAACGTATATTCGTTGACATCTTCTTCGCTTAAATATTCAAGAACGTCTTCTTGCGTGCGCGTTATATATGACGTTATATCTACTTCTGTAATGGCTTCTTCAAATACAGGATCACATACTTGTTCAAGCCAGGTCTGAACTTCCATCAAGTATCTTTTTCTCTCATCTTGATCGGCCATACTTTCCCTCCTTACACCTCATCTTCACTATCATATTCAAAAGAAAAAGCAACATAACTTCCTACTTGTATCTATTGAGGTAGAAAATTCGACATAAAAAAGCAAGAGCTCCTTAAAGGATAAACTCTTGCCTTTTTTCTTATATCTTCTTCGCCATATTTACATAATCAATCGTTTCTTGCTTACTAACAGCTGCATGCTTCAGCTTTGGGTTATAATAGAGCTCCACTTTTATATTATTAATTTCACAGTCGTCTGGCATATCCTGCAAATCCGTTAAAAACGGCAGCAAGTGATTGTCCATATCGTATTCAAACGCCCCGTTTTGCAAGTAATACACTTTTGGCACATAGTTAATATGGCGAAAAAACTTCACTACGTTAATTCGCTCACCGTATGAGGCTATCACTTCATCTTCTGTTAGGGTCGGATAAGATAAATTAAACACTTGCCGAACCGGCGTTTTCAGCCACTTGGTCAAGCACGTCTGCGGATTGTTGACAAGCGCTTTTGCTCCTTTTACGTATCCCGCTAAAAACATTGACATAAAGCCGCCGCCCGAAGATCCGTAAAATAGCACATTAGACGAATTCACCTGCACTTTTTTCATGAACTTTTCAATTAAAAACGTAATATCTTTTAAATAAAAACGGTCGCTTGTCCCTTGCCCCCACGCAAGCGACACCTTTCCTAAATAAAGCGTAGGATCGTTATAATAAATAATTGAATCTTGGAATTCATTCATCCACGAATGGCGCTGAAAATATGGAGGACCTGCCGGCATTTCTTGACTTGCGCCTCCTCCTGAACCAAACACAAGCAAATGAGAAGACTCTTTTTTCAGCCTTACTAAAAACTCAAACAGCACTCCGTTCCACTCGACTCCTACTAAAACGGGCTTATCAAACGGCAGCTGAAGTTCATCCAGCTTTTCATACGTACTATTTATCTTTTCATATTGATCAAGCAACAGCTCTGCAACTCACTTTCCTTAAAATGATCCGTCTTATGCGTCTGACATTGATCATGGCTCTGTAAAAAAAGAACCTGTTACAGTGTATGAAAATCAGTGGACAAATGTTTGTACACCTTATCAAAAATAGGCCTTACCTACCTATCCTCCTAGGCTTCTGTCACGAAATAAAACTCTTCACATACGATACAGCATCATAAAAAATTCAAGGATCGGAGCTGGAGACCGTTGTCAACGCCCTATATGGATTACAATAATCCAAACGTACAATACTTTTCCGATTTGAACAAAAACAGACTTAATACGCGCAATGATGAAAACTATATTAACCGGCTAGGAAGAGATGTGCTAAATACTCTTGGAAACGTATCATTACTTGATATTTACTTAAGCAAAAGCCGCGTGGTCGAACCGCACTATCATCAAAATGCCGCTGAGCTTGTTTACTGCATTTCAGGCTCAGCCGTCGTTTCATTAATCAATCCGTTTAACAACGAAGTCACAAATATTCCAATTACTCCCGGTCAAGTAGCCAATATCCCTCAAGGCTGGTGGCACTGGGAGATTGCGTCTGAAGACAATACGCATTTACTTGCCATTTTTGACGCCCCTTACCCGGAATACATTTTTGGATCGGACATTTTAAATAAGACGCCTATTGAAGTCCTTGCTCACACGTACTGCTTAGATCCCGAGCAACTAAAGAAAACGCTGGCTCCGTTAAAAAATCAAACCATCGTAATTGGACCAACAGACGAATGCGGAGAAAAAGAACACTATAAAAAGAAAAAACAAGGAAGCCCCGTTCACCACCAGACTCCTCCTTATACGTATCCTCCGCCTCAGAATTCTTATTATCAACCTCAAAACCCTTATCACTATCGATACTGGTAGAGGCAAAAAACCCCGCTGCCAGTGCAACGGGGTTTCTTAATGAATACATAACGTTATTAATCTGTATATGTACTATGAAAGGCTGCTTCAATATATGCAACTTGGAAATGATAATGTCCAATTAAATATTTCACAATGTCCACTTGATCAATTTTGCCAGGCTTATCGACCATCGCTTCTTTCACCATTTTTTCAAATGTACCTTGATCAAACTGTTCTTCATGAACAACAATTGTCTCAGAGTACGTTTCATCTTGTCCTTCTGAAATGCGGTAGTAATACAATTTTTTCACCTCAATTTATCTTAAATATATGTATACCCTTAACTAATAACCCTCAAACATTTTTTCAACGTTCTTTTTCCACTTTACGATAGGCTGCGGCTTTTGCTTTTACAAGCAGCCTTGTAACCCAGTACGCCACTAGCGTTATCCCTATATCAATCAGAAAAATATAGAACAAGCTCATTCCTTTTCCTGAATCAATAAATTTAAAATGGTGTTCAAGAGGCGCCAGTCCAAATGAAAAAACAGCGCTCAGCAGAATTGTATACAGATAAAAATTCTTTTGGTGATTCGTACAATATTGATAAAGGAGCAGAAAGCCTACCGGCAAAATAGAAGCAGTAATATTTGTTGCGTTTGGAAGCTGTGGTGTTAAGAAAAATGTGTGCGTTAAATAACCGGTTCTTCCAAGTGCAATATCAATATATGCCCAAAGCATGTGCACTGTGTAACCGAAGAAAAACACCTCAAAGATCCGCGTCCGGTCTACGGTAAAATACAACAACACAAGAGGAAGAACGAGCGAAGCAAGCACCACCCAAAACTGCCAGTTTCCAAAATCCGAATACTGATGCCAATACGACGATAATAACTTCTGCAGCTTATCGCTTTGTTCATGTATGTTTCCCCAGTATCGTTCATAACTCACTGAAGTAACCTCCTATATAGAGTCTCTGCTTATATATGTACGAATAAGCTCCATTTTATACAGAGAAACATGGGACGCGGCCATTTATTGCTTGTCATCACCCAAATAGGTCACCGGAAGCTCGCGTTCAACTACTTCTTCCTCTTTTCGATCAACAGCATATGCTTTTGCTGTTGGTCTTGAGCTAACTGATGCGGATAGCTTCTCATCTTTAAAATGCAGCGCGACTCCATCATCTACAGCATAGCCTTCTTTCATTTCTCCGCTTGCAATTAACTCGTGATACGAAGGTCTTCGATTGCTTTCTCCGTCATAGTGAGGACAGTTGCTTCCCGTTAAAAACCCTAAACAATCTAGTTTAGACAGTTTGTTGTTCATTGAATCAGTGACGCCTTCTTCAAACCAGCAAAGTGAACCTGCGCTTATTCCTGCTAAGATCACTCCTTTTTCATAAGCCTTTTTTAAAATCGTATCCAGTCCCCACTCTTTCCATAAAGAAAGCATATTCCTTGTATTACCGCCGCCTACATACAAAATATCCTGCTGTAGCACATATGCTTTTAAATTTATAAAATTTTGAGAAAACAGCGATAAATGAGACGGTGTGCATACCAACTTCTCAAACGCTTCATAAAACCTTTCTATATAGTTATCCGCATCTCCGCTTGCTGTAGGGATAAAGCAGATTTTCGGCACATCTGTATGAGCTTGTGAAAGTATGTATTGATCCAGCAGCAGGTTATCAGGCTCCATTGAAAAGCCTCCGCCGCCCATGGCTATAATTTGTCTCATTTCAATTCTCCCTTCAAAAAAGTGATATAGAAAATGTAAATTCATACTATTTCAAACAAGAAGTTTTCCGTATAATGGAAGAGTGAAAAAAAGGTGGTGCAAAGCTTTTGAAAATAGTACGAACACTTTTATTAATACTGGGCATTTTTATTATCTTATTTTGTATCTTTGGCTATATCGATTATAACGGTCAAAAAATGGATTTAGGAGCTAAACAAGAAAAAAACATCCCATCTTCCATTAACACTGATGGAGGAACTATTACGCTATCTGCTGTCAGTAAAAAATACGATAAAACGCAGTTTGGCTTTTTTGTTATTCAAAACAATTCGACGCATACCTTAACGATTCCTTATGAAAATACGGCGGATCACTTAAAAGACGGAAAGTGGTACGAAGTTGTGCTAAACGGATTAGAGTTTCCTGATAAAACTGTCACGCTGAAGCCAGGAAAATCACTCAAATTAGATATCGCAACTCCTAACTACAAAGTAGGAAAATATCGTTTTGTGCAGCACTTTAAAGATGAAAACGGAAAAGAGTATGTGTTAGCGGCTCCTTTTGAAATTGTCTGGCCGAGTCTTAAGAATGTTCTCGGGCAGTTTGATTAAAGGTAAAAAGAGAGATTTAGAAATACCGAAATTCATCTCACCTAAAGACGAACAAATCGGGTGAATGATTAGTATGAATTGCTTGTTACCCCGCTGTTGATTCCTGTGCAAGACTTCGCTTTCCGCAGGAGTCTTCGTCTTGCCCTCCAATCCACAGCTAGAAGCAGCTACGTTCACTATAAAAACAGAAAAAACGAACGGTTAATCGATAAACCGTTCGTACATTACTTCAACTTATCTTTGCCTCTCTTTATTAGCTCTGATTTAAAACGCGAAGCGTAACTTGCTTTGTTCCGACTTTTACCGTCTCTCCGTTTTCGATAGCTTCTTTCACACTGAGACTGTGCAGCAGAAGATTTTCTTGAAGCAATGTTTCAAACTTCGCGACGGCTTTCCGTACTTCTTCGTCTCCGCTAAGCTCCAAATTGATACGTAAATTCACGGGTAAATCCAGCTTTTTACGATAGTCTTGAACCGCTCGAATTACTTCACGAGCGACTCCTTCCTGCACGAGTTCTTCAGTTAACGCCGTATCTAATACCGCAGTATACGTGCCGTTTGATGCCACTGCAAAACCTTCTTTTGGCACTTTTTCAACAAGTACGTCTGCCGTTTCAAGCGTTAGGTTTTCTCCTGAAGCAAGCGTAACACTCAGCTTGCCTCGTTCAACAAACTCTTTTCCTTGCTCTTCTAAAAGGTTCTTTAACGCTTGGTTGACCTCATTCACTTGTTTTCCAAACTTCGGTCCAGCCTGTTTAAAATCCAGTTTTAATACGTATGAAACAAGTTTGTCGTCGTCTTGCTCCACGTTAAAGTTCTTTACATTAAGCTCATCTTTGATGACATCACGATATGCTTTCCACTCTACATCTTCTTCCGTTACCACAAGCGAAAGACTTTGCAGAGGCTGCTTTACTTTTAACGAATGCGTATTTCGGATGCTTCGGCCTAGTTCCACTACTTGAAGCACCGCTGCCATTTCTTTTTCCAGCTTTTCGTTCACTTTCGTTTGATTACAAACAGGATAGTCTGCTAAATGAACGCTTTTCCCTGTTAGATTTTCATGAATATCATCCGCAACAAACGGCGTAAACGGTGCTAATAGCTGACTTAACGTCACTAGTACTTCATGAAGCGTATCGTAAGCCGCTGCTTTTTCTCCGTCCATTCCTTCTGACCAAAAACGATCGCGGGAACGTCGCACATACCAGTTGCTTAGCTCTTCAATGAATACCGCGATTTCACGAGCCGCGCTTGTAAATCCGTAATCTTCAAGATGTGCTGTTGCTCGCTTGACCGTGCTGTGTAAACGCGAAAGAATCCACTCATCCAATTTTGTTTTTTTCAATTCATACGTTTGCTCAGGGTCATAGCCGTCAAGCTTGGCGTACAACACGTAAAAGCCGTACACGTTCACAAGCGTATCAATAACTTTTGATTTCGCTTCTTGCACAACGCGCTCTGAAAATTTCTTCGGATTCCAAGGTGCACTGTCTGCTAAAAGCGCCCATCTAAGTGCATCGGCACCAAATGTATGAATAAGATCCACCGGGTCCAGCGCATTTCCTTTACTTTTAGACATCTTTTGACCGTTTTCATCTAAGACGTGCCCAAGAGACAAAACGCGCTTATAAGGTGCTTTTCCTGTAAACAGCATTGAAACTGCCATCAAGCTGTAAAACCAGCCGCGCGTTTGATCAATTCCTTCTGCGATTACGTCTGCCGGGAACTGCTTTTGAAACAGCTCGCTGTTTTCGAACGGATAGTGATACTGCGCAAACGGCATCGAGCCACTGTCAAACCAAACGTCAATCACTTCCGGCGTTCGCTTCATTTCTCCGCTGCAGACCGGACACGTTAGCTGTACATCATCTACATACGGCTTATGAAGTTCAATGCTGTCAACCACGGAATGAGACGCATGTTCCTGAAGCTCTTTGATGCTTTTCGGGGCTACTTGATGCTGACATTCACCGCATTCCCATACGTTCAGCGGCGTTCCCCAGTAGCGCTTTCTGCTGATGTTCCAGTCCACCATATTTTCTAAAAAGTTGCCAAAGCGACCGTGCTTGATATGATCCGGGTACCACGTCACGCTTTCATTGTTTTTCAAAAACTGTTCCTTTAACGCCGTCGTTTGGATAAACCAGCTTTCATTTGCGTAATAAAGAAGCGGCGAGTCGCATCGCCAGCAAAACGGATAGCTGTGCTCATGCTTTTCTTTATGATACAGCACGCCTTCATTTGCTAAATAACGAACGATATCAACGTCGCAGTCTTTCACGAAACGTCCTTGAAAAGGCGGCACTTCAGACGTGTACTGTCCTTTTTCATCCACTACGTTCACAAATGAAAAGCCGTTTTCTTTTACAACTCTGTAATCATCTTCGCCGTATGCAGGTGCTAAATGAACAACTCCTGTTCCGCTTTGATCCGTTACGTAATCAGCCGTTACGACTTCGTGCCCTTTTTCCACTTTCACAAAATTAAACGGCGGCTCATACGATATCCCTTTTAACTCATTTCCTTTATGTTGAGATAAAACCGTATACTCTCCTTTTAACACTTTGTCTGCGAGTGCTTCTGCCACTATATACACGCTATCGCCTTGCTCGGCGCGAACGTAGTTCATCTCTTCATGCACCGCAAGCGCCACGTTTGACGGAAGCGTCCAAGGCGTTGTCGTCCAGCCTAAAAAATACTCATTATTGCGGTTTTTCACTTTAAATTTCACCGTTACCGTTAAATCTTTTACATCTTTATACCCTTGCGCTACTTCATGCGAACTTAATGATGTTTGACAGCTCGGGCAGTAAGGTGATACGCGGTGGCCTTTATAAAGAAGTCCTTTATCATGAATCGTGCCAAGCACGTTCCATACGCTTTCAATGTATGAATTCTCCAAGGTGATGTAAGGGTCTTCCATATCAACCCAATAGCCAAGCTGCTCCGTGAACGTGCGCCACTGCTTTTCATACACAAACACACTTTCCTTACACTTGTTGATAAAAGCTTCTACGCCGTATTTTTCAATATCATGCTTCCCTGAAATTCCGAGCTGCTTTTCGACACCGAGCTCTACCGGCAGTCCGTGCGTATCCCAGCCTGCTTTTCGGATCACTTGATGCCCTGTCATCGTCTTATAACGAGCCACCACATCTTTAATCGTCCGGCCTAGCGCGTGCCCCACGTGAGGCAAACCGTTTGCTGTAGGAGGCCCTTCATAAAATACAAATGACGGATGCCCTTCCCTGCTTTGAATCGACTGCTGAAACACATTTCCTTTTTGCCACTGCTGCTGGATACGCTGTTCGCGCTCTTGCGAAGACTCCCTTACATTCACTTCTTTCATGTGATACCACTCCTTTTAAAGTTAAAAGCACACAAAGAAACCCGTCCCTATGACTAGGGACGGGTTTTAACCGCGGTACCACCCTGGCTTCTATTGATCCGTTCATCAATAGCACTCAGCAACGTACAATCATACGCGTTCTTTTTAACGGTAGACTACCGTTCAAACTTACTTACAGTTCAGTTTGACTTCTCAGAGAGGATATTCCCCTGCAGCTTGAACACCGGCTTTCAGCTATCACCAGCTCTCTGTGGAACAAACTTGCAGGGTACTGATTCTCTTCAACGAATTTGTGTGCTTTTATTAGTAGCTATTGTATGCGGTTTGGAAGGGAATGTCAATGTTTATGAAATTTATATATGTTTTTTCTTATAATGCAGTCGCCTATTGATAAAATAACTGCTTACCACTGTTTGCTGCCTTTTTCACGCTCTTAGAAAAAGGCAATGTACACAAAAAACCACCTCATTTAAGGTGGGTATTATTTGCCTCTACGACTTGAAAGATGATCTTTAAAACCAGTTAACAAATGGCGGGATGCTTTGAGGGAAATGAAATAGATTGCACGGATCATATGCTCGTTTCACTTCTCGAAGCTTTTTAAGATTCTCTCCATAATAAGCCGTTGGCCAATCTCTGATGAACCGGTCCGGCCAGTTCACATAATCTCCAGTTGTATATCTCGATAAAGCATTTCTTAATTCTTCAATCCATCGAATGTTTGCTCTCTCTTCTGAAGGATGACTCCATGTAGCAAGGTACTCCTGTGCGATAACAGCATCTCTATAATAGAAGGCCGTTTCATTAGAGGCAACTTCCTCCACTGCTCCCCCAAGAGACTGGTGCCAGATACTAGATTTTTCATTCGGAGCATTTTCTAAAAAATGCTTCATTGTTAAGATGGCCTCTTTTGGAAAAGGTTTATTAAGAAAAGAACCTGACCTTTTTCGAGGGGCGGGTTGGTTTCCACTCGGATCGTCAAAAAATTGTACAGCTTCAATATATGAAACTTCCTTTATTACTACTTTTTTAGGACACCCAACATCTATTAAAGGCTGCAGAAGTTCCTTTAACTTGAATGATGAACCAACGAATTCACCTTGAGCAATAATCTGATTCGCTTCTTTCGATTTTAACTCAATCTCCGAAGTTAAGCGCTTATCGGTATTTGTGGCCCAGTGCTGCCATGCATCAAAAGCAGCTTCGAAATCTTCCCATTCCCATGTAATGGAAAAGATTGACACCTTTGAAATAGGCTGCACCTTGAATGTAAGAGACGTAACAATACCAAAGTTTCCACCCCCGCCTCCGCAACAAGCCCAAAAGAGATCACTGTTGTGATTTTTATTTGCCTTAATGAGTTCAACTTCTCTCTGTTCATTTACTATGGCCATTTCAACTTCAACCAAATTATCACAGGTAAGCCCAAACAGCCTTGATAACATCCCAATTCCTCCGCCAAGCACAAGGCCTACAAGACCAACACTGCTTTCCGTTCCTGCAGGGATAGTCGTTCCCTTTTTCCATAATTCATTATATACTTTCCCTAGATTAGCTCCTGCTTCTATTTTCGCTGTCATGCTTTTACTGTCGAACTTGATTCTATCCATTTCACTGCCATCAATCACTAATCCACCGTTTACTAATGAAAAATTTTCATAGCTATGCCTACCGCTTCTTATTCGAAATGGGACATGATTTTCCTTTACCCACTTCAATGCATTTACTACATCGTTTGTATTCTGACAAAATACAATTATTCTCGGAAATTTAGGCACACCTAAATTATTATTTGTTCTAGCCTGATCATACTCCGCATCATCAGGTGTAACGATTCGTCCAGTAAGCTTTGTTTCCTCCACGATATAACCCCTTTCTTACATCATACAGATAAGATGCTATATCCTATGAATTTTCTTCAGAAAAGACACACAGTTTAAAGGGGAGGAAACAGAGAATAGAAAACTTACTGGAGGGGTTCTGGACAGAATACTAATTTATTTTTAACGTATTTTAAATGACGCCACTATATGTAAAGTACTTCCTAAGTATAAACATACCAAACTATCATTTATAAAAATCAGTTTATATCACTTGCTTGATATCTAGGAGGTCCCCTGAACACTTCTCTAACATGCCACCCAAGAAAATCTTCACTCGGCTGATATGCCGGATGAATCGGATCTCTAAGCTTTTGTCCATGATACTTCATAAGCCACTCTTCAAATCCATTTGTGCCGTGTGCTTGAGTTGCCACCAACAGCTCATTATGATCTGAAAAAGTAAAAACTCCTCGATCAAATAATTTATGATGCATTGAACATAAAGCGATTCCGTTACTTTCAATATCTGGCCCTCCCGCTTGATGCCACTTAATATGAGCGGCCTCTACACCAACTAAATTATGTCCAAGACGAACGTTAAACCCACAAACAGCGCAGCTATATCCGTAAGCTTGAAGAATTTTCTCTCGAAACTTTGGATCTCTTCTTCTCTTTAACTGTGTTTCAAAATCCAAGCCTACGGCTCTTAATATATCTTCATGGATCGTATCCGGAAAATGCTCATTTAATAAAAATTGCGCTGCATCTTGAAGCAGCGTAGGATCATTCGCAAAGAGATTATAAACATCCGATGTAAAACCGCCCATTATATTTGTGCTCAGCAAATATTTATCTGTAAAGCTACGTTTATCAACTTCTTCACTTAGCTCCCATATTCCATCTCCTGTCAAACGAACAAAAGGATGCTCTGGATGGTAGGAACTCCGAGAAGGTCCAAACTCCATAAGCAGCTCTTTTAAAGGAATTTTCACCTCGCTATACGGCAAGTGAATTTGCTGTTTAGACTGCAGCTGACCTAGGGCATACAGTATCAACAATGGTTTGTGCGGAGCTCTTTGATCCCTTTTTTTCCAGATGTTTAAGTTCTTTATTTTTTGTAGTACTTCTTCTCTGTTCATAAGCTTGCTTTAACTCCCATCTATAAAACTATTTAAAACCTTAGAGCTAAGACCGTTTTTGAAAAAGTATTAATAAATGTAAGTATAATAGCTAATTCTATTATATGACAGCATCAGATGAGCAAGGGAACTTTATTTGCAGACGCGTTTACAAAACGCTACTTTAAGCTTTCTTATCCAAGTTGTTTTATTCAAAGAATTCTTTTTTCATATCTTCTCTGCTTTTAAAACTTACTCGTTCTGTGTCTTTGATACATACGTTATATTAATCCTCTCATAAAGAAAAAAGCTCTCCAAGAAACATATAGGAGAGCTTTTAAAGGTTGCATATATTTTTTTATCGTTGGGATTCTCTATATCCAGCTGCCTGTGCATCCGCTTCTGAACAGAACCAAACAATGTTATCTTGAGTTCTGTCATAATAAGCTCCGCCAGGTACGTGGTAAATTTTCGAGTTTTTGTTACCTTTGATTTGTCCCGAACAAGACATATTAGACTGTTGATCATCACTCGGATCATTTTCAAATGGCTTATAATTTCCACTGTTGCTAGTAGAACTGCTAGTTGTAGCCTGTTGACTAGCTGCTTGTTGTTGAGCTTTACGCTCTGCTTCTTCTTTTGCCGCTTGCTCCTGAGCGTTTCGTTCCGCTTCTTCTTTTGCCGCTTGCTCCTGAGCGTTTCGTTCCGCTTCTTCTTTTGCCGCTTGCTCTTGAGCTTTTCGTTCTGCCTCTTCTTTTGCCGCTTGCTCCTGAGCTTTTTGTTCTGCCTTTTCTTTTGCTGCTTGCTCTTCAGCTTTTTGTTTTGCTTCTTCTTTTGCTGCTTGCTCATCGGCTTTTCGTTTTACTTCTTCTTTTGCTGCTTGTTCTTCAGCTTTTTGTTTTTTCTCTTCTTTTACTGCTTTATCACTATCATTCTTTTCAACTTTTTGCTTGCTGCTATCAGCACCATCTTTTTTAGATGAAACAGTGACGCTGTTTTGCGAAGAACTTACTTGAGTTGAAGCAGGAGTAGATGTTGATTCTTCATCACTAAAGATTCCAACAATAAATAAACAACTAAGAATTAAGTATAGATAAGAAAATAATACACGTTTTCTTGTTTTGACTTTAAATTTAGGCAATACCCATTTTGGCTTTATTAATCCAACAAGGAAACCTATGATGCTTAGAAGGAAAAGGAATAAAGATAGTCCCGTAATAAAATTATGAGTAGATGCTGGTAACAAAGCATTTAAAATAAATAAAAGAATTAATGTATAAACAGTCGAAGCCGCAAACATTTTCCAAGTTGTCTGTGAACGATATCCTAATACCTTAGTCCAGACAGGTCTTTTTACTACGTTAACTTCCATAGAATAGTGGTTACGAATAACTTGCTCTACTTCCTTTCCTTTTCCTTCTATTGTAATATCCCTATTTTCACCATGACCTACAAATGTAAATACTGATTTTGTAATGCTATGGTCAATTGTAACGCCAGAGAAATCAGCCCATTCATACCGCTCAATTAACATTAAATTCTGTTCAGCGTTGTTGTTAAATTCATAAAAATTCATACCTTTATCGTCTACTGACGAGTAGCATACATTTGAACTTTTTTTCCCGTAATTAGCTTTTGATACTAGCAACAGCTTATTCTGACTATTTGTATAATCGTTCTCTATATAAGCTTTTGCAATTTCTTCATTGGATTCTTTTTGGTTTTTATACCTTGTCTTAGACATTTTGACCTTTCCCTCACTCTTTCTTGATTCCTTACACTAATAATAGGTAAGTTAGTATGAACCTACTAATATTCGATTCATATGCAACTAATCTATCTTACAATAAAATGGTGTATAAAAAGGCACTATATTTCCTTTAATTTCTTTAAAAGGGCTATTTTAGATTTGGCCTGCACTTATAAGGGGAGCGAAAAGATTAAAAGAAGGAACGAAATGTTATGAGTATAATATTTTCAGCTTCATTTCCATTTTCATACTCTTTCTTGTTCTTATTTTTGTAATTGAGCAAGGAAATGTTCCCTATTAACAACATCTACACAAATAAAACCATCGGCTAAGATTTAGCTGATGGTTTTGTTCGTTGGAATCTTTATTTATTTCTAAGAATGTTCATCTACATAACCTGGCTCCTAAAGGAGCGGCAAAAGAGATACTCATACCTTTCCAACACATCAAATAAACATATACAGAATAATACCTCTGATGGGATTCGAAAGGAGAAATCACCTTTGACAAAATATCGGATCATGACCTTTGATGGAGGCGGTACTTTAGGTGCTTTAAGTTTACAGCTTTTGAATAGATTGGCTCATCAAAATCCAAATTTAATTAGTGAAACCAATGTTTTTTCAGGAAATTCCATTGGTTCATTCACTGCTCTTGCACTAGCAAGCGGAAGATCACCAGAAGAGACGTTTCAGTTTTTCAAAGATCACATCTTACCGGCGTTCAGCGTTTCCCGACCGGGCGGACCTGTTTTTAACCAACAACTACCCTATTCTGGTTTTATTAAAGCCATACGAACATTTTTCCCCCGAGACCTTCGCCTTAGAGACTTAAAGAAACGAATTGTTGTGCCATCCTTTCACTTATTTTCACCAGAGCTGAATCGTTGGAATCCTGTGTTATTTCATAATTTTCCTGGTTCTCCCTATCTTAATGAAAAAGCAAGTGACGTAATACTTAGGAGCAGCGCTGCTCCCGCAACGCAAAGAGCTTATCAAAACTATGTGGATGGTTATACAGTAGCAACTAATACCAGTACAGCTAGTATCGCGTTTGCAGTGGGAAAAGCAAAGCAGCCGTTGGATCAAATTGCCGTATTATCCATCGGAACAGGTGAGCAGCCAACTCAATTAAGGAGAGATACCAAGGGATGGGGAATGGTTAGTGCCGATAACATACGTCCTGAAGATATGGAGGACCTTCCGCCAAATTGGGGAGTACTTTTAGACCGGTCTCCTAATGAACCGTTGCTGCCGTTTCTTCAGATTATCTCTGGTGGATCGAGCTATTATGAATCAATGGTTAGCTCTGAGCTTTTAGGCGAACAGTTTTTCCGGTTAAATCCGAGGATTCCTAATTTCTCTAAAACGGATCCTTCAGTGGTACCCGCTCTTATTTCAATTGCTAATAAAACAAATTTACGACCGGCATTTCATTTTATCGAGAAAAACTGGAATTAATATGATCGTACTTTAGATTAATTTCTTGCTTCTATATGGAAAGATTTAAAAGTTTATATAACAAGATATCCACGCTGGCAGCGTAGAGTTCACCCTAACCACTTTCAACTCCCCCAACCACAACAACCGCTAGCTCCAAAAAGGAACTAGCGGTTATTTGTAATCTCTCAGAAACCATTCACTCTTCCACCGGCTTCTGCTCATCTGTTAACGTATCAATTTTAGTAATTTGAAGTTTGTCTTTGCCAGCAGCTTTCACATGATAAATTCGTTCTTTCTTAAACTGCGTGCTTGCATCATATGAGTCGGTGAACGTATATACTTCGTTTGTATAAATGTCGTAGGTTCCGTCGTCATGTGATTCTGTCTTTTTCACTAGAAACTGATCGTTAGCAAACGATACGTTTTTTCCGGCGAGTGATGTGATATAGCTTTTTAGCTGTTTATAAACTGGCTGACCCGAGTCAATATAAGGAGCCATCCCACTAAAGTCTCCGCTGTTTAAGCTTGAAAAGTAAGCAGCTTTATAAGAAATAAAAAAGTTTTCAAGATCCGTTTTGCTTACAGCATCTGGCTTAGGCTGTTCATTTTTTAACGACTTCGTGCTGGCCGTAGCTTTTATGTTTGAGCTTGTTTCTGCCGTTTGATTGTCACGATTCATATATACAATCGTCAGCAATAAGACAAGGACGATAGCGCCTCCTATTAAAATAGGAAAAGTGCGCCGTGATGATTGCTGCTTTTTGAGCATGGGAAAGTCTGCGTAGGCTGGCAGCGTAACAGGGTTTATATTTAACTTCAACCGAGCTAATGACCCTTGTATTTCCATGCTTTTTACACTGGCAAGCGGCTGAAGCGCTAAAAATTCTTCATATGCAACAATAAACTCGTTTACTGCTATTCCTTTATACATGCCGTAAATTCGGTTCCATAGCTCTCGACGCCGAGTATCCTTGATATCTTCACTCAGTTCGTTAAAAAATGGTCGTGATTTTTTAATAAAAGCCGCTAACCACGTTTGATGAACGTCGACTTTGTGAACTCCATTTAGGTCGTTAAGTGATTGCTTTAACTTGGCGTGTTCATTTGCATCGTTTTGGCTAATGACTTCCATACTGCATTCCGTTTCTTTTAATATAGTAGAAAGACTCTTACTCATTTTTTCTTGTAGCGCATCAAACTGACTGCGAACATCAGGCCAGTGAAGTTCGAGTAACTGTTTTTGTGCAGTCGTGACTTTTCGAATACTTTCATTTAGCTCATGCTGCTTCGTGCGAAAGGCGGTCGCTTTTTGTTTGGTCACTACTTTATTTTTGCTTAGCTGATGCCACTCTTGCTTCAAGCTCTTGTCTTCTTCGAGTACTGTGGCTATCGCTCGTTTTACATATTCATGCTTTTTTTGAAATTCAACGAACGCTGACAAATACGTATTCCAGTTTTCCTTCATTTCTTTTAACGATGACGTGTTAGCATGTTTTTCTGTTAGTTGAAAAAAGTCGTTTCTAAACGCTGCCATATCCGCTTCAGAAAAAAGTTCTTTTCCCAAAAGCTCTGTCACATTCCTATGTATATTTGTTAACTGTTCAATCTGTCCCATATTGCTTTGACGCTTTTTTATGTACTCCGGATAATCGTTTGAAAGAAACGTTAACATCATATATTCAATGTTATCCATGTTGTACTCTGTCCGTTCTTTTTCCAGTTCGTCATACACTTTCTGCAAATGACGTTCTACTATGGAGAGAAATTTTTCTTTATCCATCCCGTCTACTTCTTCTTTTAGCATGTTTAAAGATTCCTTTTCTCCAATAAGAGATTCCTTTTCTTTATATAGCTGTATCCACCTTTCTAGTAAATGTGCTGCTGATTCATTCCAGTGGCTTGTATTCATCTTTTGCTTCACCTGTTGTTTTTATTTTTATCCTTTCTTAACTATACAGGAATTGAACAGAAATTCTATTACAATTTTATTACTCTTGAAAAATCAGGTTCAAGCTTTCTAGAGCCGCTTCTAGCGTTTGTTTGTCTCCTTGATCGTAACTGTGTGCCACCAGCACTACGGTTGTAAATACGGCTTTCCATTTTGCTAGTCTGTGTGTTTCTTCGTCCACTTCACCATATTCTTTAAAAAACCGTGTTCTTCCTTGAGGAGGTAAAAAGCTATAGGCAATCGCTAGGTCAACTGCTGAATGACCAATATGAACATCCCCCCAGTCAATAATGCCTGAAACCATATTGTTTTGATCAACAATCATGTTCTTAATATGAATATCTCCGTGAACTAGTACATGTTTTTCTTGATACTTAATTTCTTGTATGTCATTTACATAGTCTTCAAGAACCCCTTGGTTAGAATAAAGGTTATGCTCTTTCATTTGCTTAACATATTTCTCTAGCGCAGGCTTTCGCTTCATCATGTCAAGCCGATTTAGCTCATCAAACGGCACGAGCTCTTGGGCTTTTAAATGAGAATAGTGATGCAGCGTACGAAGAAACCTTGCTAGTACAGAAGCGGATTGTATGCGCTCTTCTTCTGTTAATCTCGCAGGCGGAGTTCCTTGCACGTAGTGATAGCCCGTAAACGGCCAAGGATATCCTGCATTCGGCTTACCGAAAAAAATGGGCTCTGCAATCGATAGAGGCAATTGAGAAGCAAGACTTGGTAAAAGCCGATTTTCCGTTTTTAGTAGCCTCACTGCTAGTTCTCGTCTAGGAAACCGGAAAACAAACCGGTCGTTTACTTGATAAACCGTATTGTCAAAGCCGTAGCCAAGCAGCGAAATTACAGCGGGCGCAAGTTCTGGAAACTGCGTCTCGATTAGCGTTTTGGCAAGCGGTGCTGATACGATTTGTTCTGCATCCCATGCATTTGGCACTGTGATCACCTTTCTTTAACGTGAAGTTTGTATGTAAAGTATACTATAAATAATTTTGACCATAAAAACCCTCTGACGCAAAGCCAGAGGGTTTCAGTGAGTATATAAATAAGATAGAATGCCTTAGAACGGCACACTACGCCTCTAAGTTAGTAGCCTACGGTACGTTTACTACTTAATACGTACACCAAAATACCTCATCGGCTGTTTCTTCAACATGCTCCATCTTAATAAAGTTCAATAAAAGATCCGTTTGGTCATTTCCTGTATACTCATCTTGGTCAACATTATAAAATTGAATAAGCTCGACCTTGTACATACCGTTTTTAATATCAATTCTATACTTAGAACAGTTTTGATCAGGCACAGACTGATCTTCAAACTGGGCGGCCATCGTAAGGCAGTCATAATCTACGAGATAAAGCTGATGATTGGTTACATTTATATAACCTGTTGCTTTTCTAAAGTATGTACCTATATCCGACTCTGTTTCAATCTTCACTTCTACGTTCCAGGAGTGTTCAATTCCTTCTTCTGTCATTTGACATACTAGGATATTTCTCTTTTTCATTTCACTGCCAAAATGGTTCAAAAGCTGATCTAGCTCCCAATCCTCATCGACAAATGATTGATATTCTTTTGCATTGGCCACTCCGATAAAATTGGTATCGCCAAAATCCATAGAAAATTTCATTTTATCTCCTCTGCTCTTTAAAGTAATTTTTATTATCCATTAACATATATCCGCAAACTTCTTACACGCTTTCTCTAACTCTTCTTTTTTAGCAAGCTGACAAATCCACTCTTTAGGAATGCCATCCAGCTGATAATATGCTCCTGCCATAGTACCCGTAATAAAGCCAATTGTATCTGTGTCTTCTCCTAAATTCACAGCAGTAAGTACAGCTTCTTTGTAGTCATCACTTTGCAGAAGAGACCAAAGCGATGCTTCTAGCGAGCTGACGACGTATCCGGTTGACCCGATTTCCTTTCTCGCTGCGTTCGGCAAGCTTAGGTTTAACACTCGTTCATACGCAGTGAACTCTGTTTCATACTCCGTATCTCTTAACTGCTTTTGACAGAGATTTACCGCTTTTTCATATGCTTCAAAAGGCTCGTCGCCGTCAAGAAGACGAATAAGCAGCTCCACGTATAGAATGCAGCCAAGCGTAGAGCGCATATGGCGGTGCGTAACGTGCGCAATTCTTTCTATTTCTTCTTTTCTTTTTATAAAGCTAGGTTCCTGACGTAGTGTAAACGCAAGCGGGGCAATACGCATAAGCGCTCCGTTTCCGTTGTCGTATTCAGCGCTTCCTCCCCACTCTTCTTTAGGAAGACCGCTTTTATAGCGGCGAATCGCTTCGCTTGTTGCGATGCCAATATCAAACATTTCTCCGTACGGCGTCCAGTAGCCGTACGACCAATAGTTCGCAAACTTTTGCATTAAATCATATTCATCTTGTTTTTCTAGTAGATTATCAATCAAGCACATCGTTAAAGACGTATCATCTGACCACGTTCCTTTAGGCTGGTTATACGTACCGTAGCCTGTCATAGTTGTAATTCGAAATGAATCGCGCTTTTTAAACTCAACTGGAACGCCTAAAGCGTCTCCGACAGCTCCTCCTAGAATCGTAGAAAGTACTTTTTTATGTAGCGTCATGTGATCAACTCCTTTCTATTATTGTAATTGTTTGATTTTGGAATTTGCAAGAGACACCCTGCCTAGACGCTTTTTCTTCTTTATAAAAAGGAATTTACCAGCGTTCATCTAATTTAAATAAGAGGTAAAAAAACATGTGAGGTGCGGTAGATGATTCATTTTTTTGAATATAATTGGCAAGTGAGAGATGAATGGTTTAGCTGGTGTTATCAACTTTCTAGAGAAGAACTGTTGAAGAAGCGGACTGGAGGAACGGGAAGCATTTTACAAACTCTGTTTCATATTATTGATGTGGAAGACAGCTGGATACGCGCCATCCAAGGTAAACCAGATATCGTTCTTTCTTTTGAAGAACACGATACGCTCGAAAAGCTTCAAGCACTCTCTTCCGCACATAGACCCGAAATTGCCGACTTTCTAAGTCATTTGAATTTTTCCAACAAAAGGTACGTAACAGTCCCTTGGGATTCTACTTCTTACACGGAAGCTGACATTTTGCATCACATCATCATTCATGAAATCCATCACATCGGCCAGCTTTCTATTTGGGCAAGAGAGGTGAATAAACAGCCTATTTCTTCTCACTATGTAGGAAGAAACATAAAAGACATTCCTTCGTACTTCTCTAAAAACAATTGACCAACAAGAACAAACGTTCTATAGTAAATATATGGAGGTGAAAACGATGCGACCTGAACTTACAAAAGATTTACTTATCAAAGACTTTACCGATTTTTACTGGCTCAAAACCGAGCTGCAGCAATTTTGCCGTGAAAACAACATGAGCCCGTCTGGATCTAAAATGGAACTTTCAAAAAGAATTGAAGTGTTTTTAACAACCGGTGACACTCAACACTCAGGAGCACCTTCTAAAAGACGCTCGTCCTCTAAAACACAAGCGCCGCTAACATTAGATACCGTCATTGGAGAAAATCATCGCTGCAGTCAAGAAGTACGGGCTTTTTTTAAGAAAGCCATTCATCCTACGTTTCATTTTTCCACGTATATTCAAAACTACTTTAAAGAAAATGTAGGGAAAACCTATCGAGATGTGGTAAAAGCGTGGCATGAAGAAGAAAAACGAAAAAAGCAGCCTTCTTATCAAAAAGAGATTGCGCCTCAGTTTGAGTACAACCGGTTTATTCGCGATTTTTTTAAGGATCCGAAAAATAATGGAAAAAGCCGCGATGATGCAATTGCAGCGTGGAAGCATTTGAAACTTCAGCCTGGAAGCAATCAATACCGCTCTTAAATCAAACTCTACATATAAAGACCATTAAAACACCACCTCAAGAAAAGGTGGTGTTTGTGCACGCCTGTAGATTTCTTCACATACGCATGTGCTGTTTGTTGCGGCGTAAAATCTTTAGCTATAAACGGACTCTTTTTTAATTAAACCAAGCGTCTGTGAAGTAGACGCATGAATTTCGTTAAAGAAGTCTGGATGATCAACTAATGACATGCCGTAGGAAGGAATCATTTCTTTTATTTTTGGCTCCCACTTGTTCATGTTTTCTGGGAAGCATTTTTCCAATACTTCTAGCATAACGTGAACCGCCGTTGACGCACCAGGAGAAGCCCCAAGAAGTGCAGCAACAGAATCATCAGCGGCACTTACAACTTCTGTACCAAACTGAAGCGTTCCTTTTCCTCCGGCTTCCGTGTCTTTGATTACCTGAACACGCTGGCCTGCTACAACGATATCCCAGTCTTCGCTTTTAGCGTTCGGGATAAACTCACGCAGTTCTTCCACACGTTTTTCATTTGATAACAGCACTTGCTGAATTAAATATTTTGTTAACGCCATTTCTTTGACGCCTGCTGCTAGCATGGTTAAAATATTATTCGGCTTTACAGAACTGATTAAGTCCAAGTTTGAACCAGTTTTTAAGAATTTCGGTGAAAAGCCGGCAAATGGACCAAACAACAGCGTCTTTTTATTATCAATATAGCGTGTATCAAGGTGCGGAACCGACATTGGCGGAGCTCCGACTTTGGCTTTTCCATATACTTTCCCGTGATGCTGCGCAATCACTTCAGGGTTATTGCATACCATAAATAATCCGCTTACCGGGAATCCTCCAATATGCTTGGATTCAGGAATACCTGTTTTTTGAAGTAAAGGCAAGCTTCCGCCTCCACCTCCGATAAAGATGAACTTTGCCGTGTGGTACTCAACTTTGCCGCTGTCTACATCTGCGACTTTTACTTCCCACATACCGTCACTTTTACGTTTAATATCTTTTACACTTCGTTTGTAATGAACGTGAACCCCTTTATTCTTCAGATGATCAAACAACATGCGTGTTAAAGCACCGAAGTTTACGTCTGTCCCCGAATCAATTTTAGTTGCGGCAATTGGTTCATTTGACGTGCGCCCCTTCATGATTAGCGGAATCCATTCTTTTAGTTTGTCAGGACTGTCGGAATACTCCATTCCTTGAAACAACGGATTGTTTGACAGCGCTTCAAAACGCTTTTTCAGAAACGATACATTTTTTTCCCCTTGTACCAAACTCATATGCGGAATTGGCATGATAAAATCTTGCGGATTGCGAATCAACTTGCTGCTTACAAGATAAGACCAAAACTGTCTTGACAGCTGAAACTGCTCGTTAATTCGAATCGCTTTTGTTATATCTATAGATCCATCAGCTTTTTCTGATGTATAGTTTAGTTCGCACAGCGCAGAATGGCCCGTCCCTGCATTATTCCATTCGTTCGAGCTTTCTTCCCCTGCGTCTGCGAGTTTTTCAAATACTTTAATGTCCCATTCAGGTGCTAACTCTTTGAGTAATGATCCCAAAGTTGCGCTCATGACTCCGGCACCAATTAAGATAACGTCTGTTTTTTTCTGTACGTTGCTCATTATAACCTTCCTCATCCCCTATATTTGTAAAAAGATGTAGGCGCTCCTGCTTACGTAGTAAAAAAATTCAGGTGCGACCTAAGAACACACCTTTTTCTGTCTCACTTATAACTATATCACAGTATAATTGTCTGATGATTATAAACTATTCAAAAATGATAAAAAAGTGAGAAAATCGCCCACAAATTCCAAAAAACTTATTAAATTCCGTCTGCATTTTCTTTTATTAGTAAACTTTTATACCTACTTCTAAGTGGCAAAGCATTGATCAATAAAATAACAAACTATTCCAAAAATTCAGCTTAAAAACCAAAATAATTGTCTTGAAAATTTCACCTACTATAACTATACTCATTTAAAAGAACAAACAGCACTATAAATAGAAAAGCCTTCATTCTTTTTGACTAGTTATACGTAGATGTATTCATATATGTATAGAGCACCAGCTTATCCAGGTGCATTTTTAGAAAAATAAGTATATATTACAACAGCTAATTCTCAACAGATATTGCAAGTTACAATATCTATGTCATATAACATACCATGAAATAAGTGAATAAGTAAATGATTATTCAGAAATTTATGTTATAAAACCTAACATGTATGTTGACTTTTACATAGGACATACTTAACAGTACTTTACATGCTTTTCATTTTAAATTTGTTTAATTGCCTTGTTCATGCGCCATAGTTGTTGCTGAGTTCAATCAAAATAAGCCACGATTAGCACGTGACTTATTTTGATTCTTATTGAGCTGGTTGAATATCATCTTGTGTAAACGTCCAAATACCACGATTTTTACTAAAACCGCTAAATTCAAACTTAAAATCGCCTTCTTTTGGTATATCAAACGTTGCAATACCGCTTTGTTTTTCTCCTGGTGAAATGTTTCCGTTCAAATGATTCTCTGTGGCACCAGAAACAACTGTAGCAAAGTATTGAGTGTCTCCTTTTTGAATATTAAAATGAAGTAGCTCACTTATTTTATGATTTTTCTTTCCTTTATTCTCAATCGTAATATTCATTTTGATAAACTGTCCGTTTTTATTTTTAGATAAATCATCATCCGCTAAGACTTGTGGAGAGTCTACTGTAATCGTAAGATCATCAACATTAGCAGTTTCACCTAATTTTTGGGTGACCGTATTGTATAATTTATCCGTTTTTTCTTTATCAAACTTCGCATCAACATTTAGCCCTTTATCGTCCGATTTCTTTTCTGATGACTCAGCTGAGTGTTTCTCATTTCCACTAGCCTTTTCTAATTCTCCGCTCGAACAAGCCGCAAGCCCTAATACTAGGAAGCATGTACTTGCTCCTATTAACCATTTTTTCTTACTCATTACGGGTTCTTCCTTCTTTCAATTAGTATTTTATGTATAAAGAGTTAAATATACGTAACTCTTAATCCAAAAATAGGATATACCAAATACTAACAATCTGTCAAAAGTAAATATATTACAACTGTTCTATATATTAAATAAGGACCTTCTGCTCAAAACTCATTCATTAGACAATAGCAGTACTCATATACCTTAGCAAATTGCCATTCATCATCACGTACTTAAGTAATGTTACTATTCCACTGAAGGGTTATGATCGGCTTTTACATGCTTTAGTCCTTCTATTACTTTATTCATTCGTGGCAATAAATCTTTTATTTCGTCTAATGTTAGCTCGTTTTTCGCTTCTTTTGGGTTAAATTTCCCTAACCTCCCTGTTATACCTCTAATGTGCCCAACGAAAACTTGCTCATGGGTAATTGCAATTTCTCCAATAGCAGTATCCACAATAAAATCTTCTACCTTGCCTAAATTATCAAATTCATCCGTTAGTTTTGCTATAGCATATCTATACCCTCTGCCTTCATCTAACAATTCTTCATATGTTTCCTGAATTGCATCAAATATTTCATTATACTCCCAATCTTTCAATAGTCTTCCCCTCCAATAAAGTAACCATTTTCGTCCTTCTTTACCGCATCATCAATTAATAATATACCTTTTATTTTTTCAACTAAATTCAAGTTCCTACCTATTCTCTCTTTTTTAATCAAGAGGGCCTTATAGGGATATGTGTTCGATTAGCAAAATCCTCATTATACATTCCCCTTTAACGTTATTAATCCTCCACCGTAAAACAATTCGCACCAAACTTTGTATAAAGCTAAGCGGCTCAAACTAGTTCATTATGATGTAAGTAAAATCTTTTCATTTGAATGTACCTCTTTCATCTTAACAATCGAAAAGAGCCAATAGCGATAATACTATTGACTCCCTTTTGTAAGACATGTTTCCGAATAAGTTCTCAAGAAATTTTCAATATACTAATAGGCTTTCCATGATCTCGACCGCTTTCTAGATTCACATGCCCGCCATTTACTTTAGCCATTTACCTTTCGGTGGCTGCTTTAACCACTTCAATAATATCACAAAAATCTCGTGATGATTTTTCAGTTTCACCATTTTTATACATAAAATATCCTTCCAACCCTCTATGAATAATAGCAAACATAGTAGGGTGAAAACTTTTATCGGTGGAGTTAATAAGAAACTGGCTAAATTGAACAGCAGACTCTAAAGAATACTTTAGTTTTTCATTTACAACCTGAATCATAGCACCCTGTATCTCAACAGGTGTACTATTTTTTTCATGCCCTAACCCATTAAACATTCCAAAAAGGTACGCACCCAAGATTTGCTTTTCTTGTTCATCATTGCTGTCTATTTTAAAAACCTTATCTATAGTAGTGTTTGTAATACTTATACATTCATTGAGGAAATCTTTATTTTCTGCCAAAAACTTCACTCCTTATCATATAATTTTTATATCTCTTTTAGGATATTCTCCCGTTCATCCACATGGAATATAACCATCTATTAATTATACTTTTTTTAAACATTTCTTCCGTAAACACCTTTATGCCAACCTGAACCTAAATTTCTTTTTCCCATATTCTATTTTCGTCAATTGCTAGTACGAGATGAACACCGCCTTTTCCGTAGCGTATCATGTAAATTAAATACTCCTCATACTGTCGCTTTTAATGTTTTGAATTCTCTGATCCTTTAATTTAAGGATTTTTCATATAGCTTTCTGCTATATCAATATCTTTTGTCATTTCTAATTCCGGAAATTTTCGATCCAATTCTCTTAAGCGCTTAATTAGTTCTTTACTCTGTATAATCTCTGCCACATCTCCAAACACTTCACTTATCCAATATAAATCCTCTTTACTACAATTTTCTAAATATCTTATAGTATTTTCCTCATTTTCTGAGAGAAGTTCTATTATTTCGTTCCAACTTTTTTGTATACCATAATCATCATTTAGGTTCATTTTTTTCTTTCGTTTAATATAACTCCCATTTTACTTGCTATACCCATATTAATCCTCCAAACTCTATCTACATTTTTTTAGTACACATTGATTATCTGTTACGCTCTCTAAGCTCATTAACTGCTTCTTGTAGCCATTCCCATACATTCTCATAAGTTGGATAGGCTACACTATTGATAGTAATCAATATATTCTTTAATTTAGCAGCTTCTATATCCTACCGGGTTTGTGTTAGTACTTCTCTTATGTAAGGCAATGTTTGTTCAAGCTTGTGAATGCCTTTTAACTGTTCAAAAGGCGTCATTATCTGAAGTTGAATTAGTTTTTCAAGACCTACTTCCTTTAGCAAACACTACTACGATTTATGTTTTCAAAATATGGTGCTTAGTCGCTGTGCTTCAATTGCTTTACTATATATTCGGGGATCGTTCCCCGTTTATAAAAGCTAGATTTTTATCATATATCCAAAACTCAGTAGTGAGTTCACAACACTTTGTCACTTAATTCCGCATTCAGCTGATAGAGTGCCTTTTTAGGTAATGATAAAAAGATTATATACATAAACTACGTTTCACTTCTGCCAATAAATCTATCAGCTCAGTTTTCTCTGGGTTTTTCTCCATTTCCTTATGTACATTTATATCTAAATAATCATAAAATGTTTCAAAATCTAAAAAAGCTATTTGTTCAATTTTAACAGCTGGATACCCTAACTCTATCAAAACATGTTTTTCATCTAGTAGTCTAGGCAGTTGCGCCATATCATATTCATCTAAATCAGACTGAAAAAGAGCAAAGACAATCTCTTGTCCATAACCTTTGCTTTCAGCAAAGCTTTTTAATGCTTTTTCTAGATATTTTCCATTTATGAAATTAAAATAGATTACCATCAATTTATCAATCTCTTCTTTACTTTCATTTACTTGATATTCTCTACTCATTTTCGCCCTCCCGTAACATTATATCTTTAGTTAATTAATAATAGGGAATTCTTCTTCATAGGGTGAGACAATCTCCACTATGTCTTCTTGTCATAAATCTTCTTCATTAACAAAAATTGAGTCAATAAGGTCTGGACAGAGAACATTCCATTCTAGAATTTCTATATATTCACTTTTCAAAAAAACTTTGAAAAGAGTATATCAAGTTTTTTGTAATCGTTCGTCTTCTTTCTTGACAAATTATCACCATCTTCATTGTGTCTATTCATCACCCAGTAAAATGTCATCTCACCTAAGCTCGTACTCCGTTTTTCTATTTTATCATTACACACAGTACTCCCTGACGGTACAACCATCATGAGTTTTTACTTTTTAACAGCCTATTTCAAATTGCAACATCCTGGTAACCTACTTCAGCTACTTTTTCATTTAATAAACGAATCCCTAGCCCATTTTCTATATCCCATGTACAATTAAATGTAAGTCCAATATCCCGACCGTCAAAAGAACCTACATAGGGAACAACTATTCCATCTAAACGTATCATCTCTGATATTTCATTAGTTGTTTCAACGAATGGATAGTGTTCATTTACTTCAATATCATAACCTAGATCCTGACGCTCTTGTTTGTAGTAGTCTAATATTGATTGCAAAAGGCTTTGTTGTAACTGTTCCCAATTTTGCATAAGTGAAGTATATGCTGCATATTGTTCCTTATCAAACTTACCATTCTCAGCACCTTTTACCATTAGCGCTATCTCAACTTCATGGTCTAAAAAGACAATGCTAGTATCCTTAGACCACACCAAATCATATTCAAGCTCACCAAAAACCGCATCATTTATTTTCATCTTATCTCTCCTACTCCACCACTAATTGTCATTTCCACAACGTACTTTAAACAAATAGCAAGTATTATAAGACTGTCTCTTGTAAAAATACAAAACGTCACCTCTCCTATTCTTGCTCTTATTACATTAGTATTAAAATAGCATCTCTTAATGGCTTTCCTTAATGAGCTATTAATTCAAATTCAAGGATATCTTTAACTGTAAACCAGTCACTCATACTTAGAAAAATAAGTATCTCCTAATGCTGTATAAATCCATGTACTTGTTTCCAAATTGTTCTTCGGTAACGGAACTAAATCTAGAGCAGCTATATAGCTCTCTATTGCTTTATCATCTTTTCCTTTTTCAACAAAAGCATTTCCTTCACTACATAACTTTACAATTTGGTCATACACTTGATCATTGAGTGCCAATACAAATCCCTCCCAATAATTATTTACCATCCACCTCAAATTGATATGGTAATACCACTGAACCATTAGTAGTACACTCTACATCTCCGATTAACGCTTAAAGGACAAAGTTTTTCAACCTTGTTCTTTAAATGACTAGCTTATTTTATTTAAACGCCAAACCCCATAAGGGTTATAAAAAGGGTCATCACTTTCAAACAGCACACACGATTCTTCCCTTAATTGAAAAACCGGAGCTTTAGGATCAACACTAAATGTTTCTCCACTATTAAATACAGGATTTTCGATCAACGTATATAGGCAAAAGGTTTGAAACAACTCTACTGTTTCAGCTGGATTGGTATTAGATGTAGATGTTAGTAAATCTTTATAGCCAAAATTATGCATACCACAGGTGTAAAACACATCTTCTTCTCTAGACATTTGAACGAAAGCAGCAAATGCTCTGTTCTCTGTACCATTGTTAACGTATTCTAACCAATTATCTTTGGTAGTGGCCTTTCCAGATGACTCAACGTTCACTGCTAAACCGCCCGATTGAAGGACTGCCTTCCCGACACTTATAATTTCAAAAACTTGCTCAAGTGATCCACCTTCTGCAATAATATATGCCATACTACGGTGATTTTGAAGGGTTTCAATATCATCTTTAGTAAATGTCCCATTTCCACAAAGCTCAAACGCTTCAGCTACATGAGGAATATGTTCATTAACAAATTCCACTTGATAAAAATATTCAGGCGTCTGTAATTTGCCTATATGTTCCCCTAGGTATACAAACTCTTGTTGACTTTCGTTAAATTTGTCTTTAAATGCTTGTCTATCTTTCCATGTGCCCGGTATTCCCAAAATAATTTTCGGATTATTTTCCACGCTCTCACCCACTTATAATAAATTAATTTATTGCTAGCTGTTCTTCAAAAATAGCTCAATTCGCTTAATTTGAATAGCATGCATAGATTCTTCTTTGAGTTTTTCAAGATTTTTTTGTAATTTGTCTAATGGTTTTTATAGTTTTCAAGAAAAAAGCACTTCTGGATTTATTCAGAAGTGCTTTTACTATCCCTTATTTAATAAGCATATTTGCCTTTAGTTTTCATCAACAACTCTTCAATAATCTCTTTTTTAAAGAGAGGAATCAATTAACCTTTTATATTATATTTATCTTTTATCTTAAAAAGAAGTTCTTTCACGTTTTCAGTACGCTCAGGATGTTTTTTAATGTAAAATTGGCATGCAGTTTGAAGATATTTACATAACTCTTCATAATCTACAATATTTTCTATTTCTTCATCTACACCATAGTAGAATAGAACTCTATTTTCTCCAAAAAATTCTTCATCATCTCTATCAAATTCATCTGAATATACTACACCCATATAATCCCGTCTTTCGACATATTCCTCCAAAAAGCCTTCTAGTATCCTAACAAAGTCATACTCCATTACAAAATCACCAAGCACATCAATAACTGAACCTTTATGGAGCCCTTGCTCCTCATACATTCGAATCAACTTATTTTTATCATCAAAAACAGTACTCATTGTATTATCTCCTTAGTTCTGTCCAAATTTCAATACTGGATAAAAATTTTCTATTTCCCCGGTATCAGTATTTTTAAATCCTTCAAACTTCAATCCATTACTTGAAACTCCCCGAATCATTTGTTTATTTGTCTGGCCTTTTAATTGTTTAACTCTTGACGATTCAATACCTTCCTCCATTGCTTCATTCCCCAATCGAACAATTTCGTCACTGGATATTAAAGCAGGGTCATAAACCGTTTTCTTATGAGGAGGTTTATCTTCCTTTGGTACAAATTTAAATTCTCCGGTTCCTTGTCCTCTATAATCTTTTATCTCAACTTTTAATCTATACTCTATATCGTATACCCCTTTAACATCTGGATGCTCATCCTTCTTAACTTCATCTAATTTATATTGATCACTATTATCAAAGTATTTTTTAAATTCATCATAGTTATGTCCACCACTTACACCGTGACGTTTTGTACACTTTTCTACTTTCCCAGTTAAATGCTCAATATAGTAGCCTTCTTTATATCTTATATTCCCCTTAACCACCGCATCCTGATCATAAACCCCTTCAACATCCGCTTTACCACCAGGTTTTTCCACTTTCTCCAACGCTTTGGACTGACCTTTCGAAACATTCCCCATCTTATACGTCGTTAACCCATTTAACGCTTCACCAACGGTCTTTCCAGGTAACTCATCTCCTATCCATGACAGTTGAGGTTGAGGACGTAAAGTCGGTATCTCAGCATCTAGTAAAGGTTGAAGCTGCTTTTGAACAGGTTCATACACCTTCTTCGACCAATTGCTTGCTGCTTTTGGGCTGACGACATTCCGCATGTCACTCAATGTTTTGGTGGCTTTATGTGCAGGTACACGCGGAACGTTTGTTACCATTGGAACAGCTTTTACGGCACCTACTGGTTTCGCTCCTCCAATTATACTTGCAAACAGAATCATGCTGTTTTCCCAGTGCTCTTTTGAAAGAGGTTTGTCAGGATTAAGTGCCTGCTGCCCTACATCTAGAAGTCCCATCGTTGCGTGATTGACAAAGTCATACGGTGAATCAAACGATTTTTCCCCTCTTTCATCCAATCCTTCTTTGAGAGCGATAGCTCCATCAAACCCACCTACCGTCACAAGGTTTCCAAAGTCATACCAGGAGTTGTCCCATTTATCTAATCGCTGTTCTATTACGGTCAAAAAGTCTTGTGCTACTCCTTTATTACCCGTAACTGTACCTTTTGCTAAGGTGACAGCACCTTCTCCTACGTCCTTGACTACAGCTTTTATACCAGTTTCTTCTTTTTTAGCTTTAGGATTTTCACAGATTTCTGTAAAGTCAAAGGATTCAGCTGTTTTTTTAGTCCCAACACTCCTAACCTGACCCTGACGCATCACCGACTGCATAAGCATTCCCTCAACGCCCGTAGCGTTTTGAAGAATCTGTTGAGACGCTAGCATGCCTACAGTTGAAGAATCGTTGAGCGCCTGCAGATATGGACTTTTTTCAAGTTCCACCGCTTGCTCTGCAGGTGACAGTTCCGCTAGTTTTTTCATGTTAGCAGGTGCTGTATCCTGCTGAATTTGCGTTAGCACTTCTCTTATGTAAGGCGTCGTTTTTTCAAGCCTGTGAATTTCTTTTAACTGCTCAGCAGGCGTCATTGCCTGAAGTTGAATCAGCTTTTCAAGGCCTACTTCCTTTATCACTTTCTCTTGTTTTTCTTTTCTTGTCAAGGTTGTTTGAATGCCTTTTTCAAAAACCGAGACGCCTCCTGAATCGGTCATCGCTTTTTTCGCCAACGCGCTCAGCTCACTTACATTGCTCGGCTGAATGGAACCATTTTGAAACCCAGCTTTCACTTTAGAAAGCAGCGAGTTTAAAGACGTCAGCTGATCTTGAATGACTGAAAGGCTTTGCGTTTGCTGTTCGTCAAAACGGACTAAATCGTTCATCGTTTTGTCCGCTTTGTTTTTTGCTTGTTCTACTTCTGTTAAAAAACCTTGGTCGTTAAGCGCTGAAACTGAAGCAAGGTGACTGACTTTTTGAATCGCTGCATTCGCTTGATCGACAAGCGAAACGGTTGTATTTCTTGTTTGATTTAAATGCGCAGGAATAGTGTCTTGTAGAAACGGCTGCGTGATGTAGCCGTCTTCGCTCGGTTCAAATGAGCGCAGCGCATGTGTGATTTGAGTTAGTCGAGCTTCATAGGAAGTGAGTAATGAATGATACAGCGTTAAAAAAGAAGCATGTCCCGTTTCGTAAAAAGACCGAATCGCTTCTCCTCCTTTTCCTTTAAACGCATCATCTAAGCTTGAAAATGCCTGAACCTGTGAAATCAGGCCCTGAATTTGTTCTTTTTGACTTTTAATAGAGTCTAAGATAGCTTGAATATTCTCGTGAAAAGCATCGACATCAAGTGTTTTCAATAATCTGTAACCTCCTAGCTGTATCGATGTAGAAAAACAACAAACGGTTAACGAACAACCGCCCGTCATTTTTCTAAACCTAAGCGGACGCTCCTCTTTACAAGGCTTGCATCATCCGCTAGATAAAACCTTTTTATTTGAATGCCAAATCTATGCTGGTTGAAAGGTTGTTTTTGATAGCTTTATATAAAATATGAACATTATTTAGCGGCGTTTGCAGCTTTTTCATCTGCTTCTTTTATGGACTGCACGGATTTTTTGGTGGCGTTCAAATCATCGAGGAGCGTTTGCTTGTAGTCCACAATTAACGTTTGAAGCTGCTGGTTCAGCTGGTTTAATTCATCGAGCACCGCTAGCTCTTGTCCGCTTCCTACGTGAAACGGAAAAAGCGGCTGAAACTGCTGCGCAGAAGCGCTTAGGTCACTAAGCGTTCTATTAATTTCACCATCTATTACTTTAATTTCGTCTGCCATATTGCATCACACCTTATCTTTTGCTTCGTCTTCTTGCATTTTAATGGCGCGTTCCATCCCTTGTATATCTGATTGAAGCGCCGTAATTTTTGCATCAATTGTCGTGAGGGCATCCGTCAGCTGACGGGTCAGCAAATCATCGTATTCATCTAACATAGCAGTGCGGATGTCTTCAAACCTAACAGCAAGGCTGCCTGACCAAGTGGCGGAAGTGAGCTCTGGTTCTTTTACCTTTTCCTTTGCACGTTCAAGCTCTCCTTTGACTTCCGTTAACGTGTTTTTACTAGCCGTAAGCTGCTGGATATCTTCATGTGCCTGCTTCACTTGAGTATATAGATGAGCAACAAACATCTCATTCATATGATGACACTTCCTTTATATCTATCTCTTGGGTCTTCTAACAGTAATTCCCTTTTATAACTTATCAAATAAAGAAAGAGAGCACATCAGCACGTTTTCTTATATTTTTTGGGAATAATGTAGGTTTTTAGTTCAATACCCACTCTTCAGGATAAAATAACCAAAACTATCTTACCATTGACAATTTATCAAGATTTTTGGACTACTTCACTTGTTATTTCCACGCCACTAAAAGGCCTTTTTACACAATTTTTTTGTTAAAACGCATTCATCCTTTCTATTTCCAAATATTTAAACATGCGCTAGTATATACATAATATAAAGAGGAGGTTGAGTATGAGAGAAAAGCTCGTAAGACTCGGTTATTTACTGGGATTGGCTCTTGTTTTGTCCGGCATTTTATATTTTTTCGCATCGAACTGGCAAGGCTTTGACCGCTACACTAAAATTGCGCTGAGTGTGGGGCTGATGCTGCTGTTTTACGGAAGTGCGTTTGCAGTGCGAAAGCTGCTTCCTCAGCAGGCGTTTTTAAGTCACTGGACGCTTTTGGCCGGCGCTCTTTCATTTGGATTAAGCATCGCGCTTCTTTCTCAAATTTACAACACGCACGCTGAATCGTACTGGCTGTTTTTAATTTGGCTTGTGCCGGTTATTTTGTTTAGCTTTTTTACAAAGTATCAGCCATTTTACGTGTTATCGTTTATTTTATTTCAATTCACCATGGCTTTTTTCATTTCACCAACAGGCGCAGTTTCACACCGAGGCGAACATGAAACAATTTTACTTTACGCAGGAATGGCGCTTGTGAACTTACTCATCTTTTGGATCATAAAAAAGAAACAGCGCTCGTCTCCTGTGATCATGTATGCGGCGTTTTGTTTGTTTCACTACATTTTTTTAACTGTTTCCCTGCCGGATTTCACAGGCAGCTCTAGCTTACGGATTGGTCTTATTATTTTTTATTTGCTGTTTTTACTAAGCTCCTTTTTTTATTTTTCAAAAGTGGAGCCGCAAAGGTCGTTTTTAGGAATTTCCATTGTGGCATTTGCTTTATTTGTTATTGAACAGTTTTTCTCTTTTATTTTTAAACACTACGCTGAGTGGTCACTGTTCTTAGCTTTAGGATTCGTGATTTTGTTTATTGGTGCAAGCGTATGGTTTGTCAAATGGCTCACTGCCAACACGTCAGCACAAAAAACCTCGCTCCGCGTCATCAAACGAATAGCGGTGATTGGGATTACGGCCATTGCATCGGTGATCGGCAGCAGCTCTTTAGGAGGACTTGTCACACTTATTACAGGAACGTACCCAACAAACGGAATGCTTGTGATTGGCGTTTTGCTGATTGTGGCATGTTATTTGATTAAAGCAGATATTCCAACCGTGAAATATACGCTTTTAATGATGGGCGTATTAATTAGCGGCGGCGCTTCTTTTTTTGTGAACGACATTCTGTTTTTTATCTACGTCATCGCACTTGTAGCGCTTTTAGTATTCACGAAGCATACGCCCGTTCGCCTGTTGCTTTTTGTGCTAGTGCAAGGGCTTCTGTTAATAAAGGTTCCGACTGCTTACTATGACACTATCAAAATAGATTATGTGCTGCTCGCTTTGTTTCTATTAAATGCCGCTGTGTACGCGATAAACGTACACCACGCGTTTAAAAAAGCGGCGCTGCTTCTTGCTTTTATCTTTTTACTGTCGCTGACTGAATTAAGCGAACCTTCTTTTTTAAATATTATTTACTGCACGGTGTTTTTTGTGATTTCGACCGTCTTTTTATTTGTGACGGTACGAAAAGAGCCAAAATACGATTTTATTGTCGGCATGATTTTCTGGTTTGTTTTTTTAGCGATGAAATATTACGACTTTGTGTGGGATTTATTTAATAAATCACTTGTGCTCGTTATTTTAGGTCTGATCTTTCTTTTCCTAAGCAGGAAATGGGACCTGTCAACGCCTGATCAGCCGCAGCCGTCGTTTCTTGACCGCAGCCGAACCGCTGTATGGGTCATCATTCTTGTTCAGCTTATTATGCTGGGCGGCATTTTCACTAAAAACGAAGTACTTCTTCAAAACGGAAAAGAAATTAAGCTCGCTTTACAGCCGATCGATCCGCGCTCGCTGCTGCAAGGCGATTATGTTGAGCTGAATTACGACATTGCGCACGTTACCTTACCTCATGTGAAAGACGGAGAAAAAGTGAAGCTCGTTCTTCGTCCTGACAAACAAGGCGTGTATAAATACGCGAAAATCTACCAAGCGGATGATGACTGGAATAAGCCGTATACTTCTAAAGAAAAAGACGTTGTCATTACGGGCAGCTATCACGACTGGGGAATTCAGTACGGAATTGAACATTATTTTATTCCAGAAGGAACCGGCAGCAAAGTGGAAAGCGAAGCTCGTTTTGCTACTGTACGAGTTGGAAAAAATGGAGATGCGATCGTTACAAAAGTAGGCAAATAAAAAAGCAGCCGCTTCAACATTGAAGCGGCTGCTTTTTGTTTTAATTGATAAATACGCCGATGGTCATCGTTAGAATAAGAATCACAAAGAAAATAATGATTCCATAGCCAATCCATTTTATTCTTTTGGGCGTTCCTTTTACATTCATATCCGTTAATTTTCCTTCAATACGCTTTTGATGTTCAGTAACATCATTGTATTCATTGTTAGGTGAAGTGATATTACCCTTCCTTTCTATTTAATCGTTTTCTTTCTTCTAAGAGCTCTTCGTATCTTTTTTCAAGACGCTGCTTGTCTTTTCCTTCTGGCGTGATAGAAAGCTCGCTAATCACTTTTGTTAATTCTAGTTGAAGCGCAAGTTTCTCGGCTTCATTTTGCTGCTGTGACGCTTTTTTGCTTTTACCCGTGTCTTCAATCGCCGCGAGCTCCGCTTTGGACTGTTTTAACGTCAAAACATGCGTCGCAAGCTTTTTAACAAAATAGCGGTCGTGCGTCACAAATAAAATCGTCCCTGGATAAGCTTTTAACACTTCCTGCAGCGCTTCTTTTGTATGAAGATCAAGATAGTTGGTCGGTTCATCTAAAAGAAGAACGTTATAGTTTCCTAAAAAGACTTTTGCTAATGCCGTTTTGACTCGTTCTCCTCCGCTTAGCATCTCTACTTTTTTATACACGTCTTCACGTTTGAAAAGTAAGCGCGATAGCACTGTACGAATAAACTGCTCGGTGTACGGACTGTCTTCTTTAATGTTTTCTAAAATGCTTTTAGCGGGATCTAGATTTTCAAGGCGCTGATGAAAAAACCCCAGTTTTACAGGCTTCGCAACCGTGATTCCTTCTGTTCGCTGCTCAATCATATTCAGCAGCGTAGATTTTCCGGCACCGTTTTTGCCGACAATCGCTACTTTCACTCCTGGCTTCACACCGCCTTTTAGATTTTGAAACAACATATGATTACCAGCTGATGCTGATACTTTGTCAAAGCTCAGTACCTGCTTGCTGTGCACTTGGTGAAACTGCGATAGGTCAAAATGAATTTCTTCCATTTCTTTTGGCTTTTCTTTTTTCTCCAGCTTTTCAATTCTTGTTTCAATCGCTTTTGCGCTTCTATCTAGCTTCGCTTTTTGTTTTCCGACCGCTCGCTTATGAAGTCTCGCTTCAGAGTTCCCCATGCGGCTCGGCGCTTTTTTAAGCGACTTTGATTTTTGGCTTTTTTCTTCAGAGGCCAGTTCAAGCCGCTGCTTTTCTTTTACATACTGTTCATATTCAAACTGCTGTCTTTCAACTGCGTGTTTTTTTTGCGTCACATATTCTTGATAATTGCCTTCATAACAGTGAATTTTGCCGTCTTCTACTTCCCAAATAGACGTACAAAGGCGGTTTAATAATTCTCGGTCATGTGAAATCAGCAGCAGACTGCCTGTAAAAGACTTCATTTCTTCTTCAAATTTCTCTACGCCTTTTACATCTAAGTGGCTCGTTGGCTCATCGGCTGCAAGCAGTTCCGCGCCGGATGAAAGAGCAGCTGCAATTTTCTTTCTTGTTTCTTCTCCTCCGCTAAGAAAGTCCGCTTCAGTTGGCACACTCCACTGACTTTTCATCTCAGGAGAAACAGCCGATGTAGCTTGAACATCAAGCTGCGGAATCAGTGAGGAACGGCCATATGTTTGCACAATCCCTTGATCTGGACTCATTTTTTTCATTAAAATATGAAGCAACGTCGATTTGCCTTCTCCGTTTTTTCCCACAATTCCAATTCGCTCTCCGCGATGTACTTGAAGTTTCTCTGCTTGAAACAGCAGGCGATCTCCATAGCTTTTTTCAATATTTATAGCTTCTAACAATAACATAAAAAAACCTCCCTAGGATTTCTAGAGAGGATTAGAGGTCATAATTAGGCATACGCAAATATGCACCCTTTTATAGAGTAAAAAAAGGGAGAAATCACTTCATATAAGACATATAGAAATGGCACCTAAAAATGTACAGACTAATCCTATCTAGACAAATGTTCATTTAAAATAAAGTTTTAAAAGAATGTCTAAAAAAATAGGATTACTTATCCATTGTCTACGGTACCTTTCCTTTCTTAGTATAAAATGACTTGCTTCTTACAGTGTATGATGAACATTTTTAAATGTCAATATCCATTTGGATGATATTCCCTTCTTTTCCTAAGCATGAAAGATCCTCAGCTGATCTCAGCCGAGGATTCTTTTATTACACGTATTGGTTCACTTTCCCTGTAAAGTCAGGCAGCCACTCGCCGTGTGCTTCAATTAAATCATCGCACATACGAATGATGTCATCCATGGATAATTCCGCATTTGTATGAGGATCTAGCATCGCTGCTTGATAGATGTGCTCTCTTTTTCTAGTGACAGCTGCTTCAATAGTTAATAATTGCGTATTAATATTCGTGCGATTTAACGCCGCAAGCTGCTCTGGTAAATCTCCTACATAAGTCGGCATAATACCGCTTCGGTCTACAACACATGGAACTTCTACGCACGCTTTTGTCGGCAGGTTACTAATTAAACCTCCGGTATTTAATACGTTACCCGCAAATTTAAACGGCACGTTTGTCTCCATTGCTTCAATAATTCTAGAGCCGTACTCATGCGAACGTGTATGAGTTAGCTGACTGTTGTTAACCATTTCTTCTCTCATGGATTCCCAATTGCTAATTTGCTCTTCGCATCGGCGCGGATATTCATCAAGAGGGATATTAAACTGATCAACAAGATTTGGATATTTGTGTTTAATAAAGTATGGATGATACTCTGCGTTATGCTCAGACGATTCGGTAATATAATAACCGAACTTATCCATTAGCTCAAAACGCACCATATCGTGATGCTTTGTTCTTTGCTTTTCTTTTGCCAGACGCTTAATTTCTGGATATAAATCTTGTCCATCTCTTTTTACTTCTAGCAGCCATGCCATATGGTTAATGCCTGCGATTTTCTCTTGTATTCCTTCATGATCCATTCCGAGAGAATCAAATAAATCTTTTGTACATACTTGAACACTGTGACAAAGGCCTACCGTCTTTACATTTGTATAGCGCAGCATTGCACCCGTTAGTGTTGCCATTGGATTGGTGTAATTTAAAAACAGCGCATCCGGACATACTTCTTCAATATCTTTTGCAAAATCAAACAGCACTGGAATCGTGCGCAGTGATCTGAAGATTCCTCCAATTCCTACTGTATCTCCAATCGTCTGACGCAAGCCGTATTTTTTAGGAATTTCAAAATCAATGACGGTGCTTGGTTTGTAACCGCCTACTTGAATGGCGTTAATCACATACTTTGCTCCTGTTAAAGCTTCTCTGCGGTTCAAATAGGCTTTAACCGTAATATTCACTTTATAGTTTTCTTTTAGATTGTTTAGCATATTTTCCGAATCTCTTAAACGCTCAGCATCTATATCGTATAGCGCAAATTCAAAGCCAGCTAAAGCAGGCACAAACATGCAGTCTCCTAAAATATTTTTTGCAAAAACTGTACTTCCCGCTCCGATAAATGTGATTTTAGACATTGTCATCTTCCTTCCTCGTATTGGTTTTATCCTTTTACAGATCCTGATGAAAGCCCTGCAATAAAGTATTTTTGTAGCACTAAAAATAAAATGGTCATTGGAAGCATCGCAATAATCGCAGCTGCTCCTACTAAGCTAAGATTATTTTGATTTTCGGCAAAAAAGCTTGCTAACGTAACGGTTAATGTATGCATTTCCTTATCTTGAAGGAAGAAAATTGCAAACTGATAGTCGTTCCAAATGTAGACGCTTGCAATAATTAAAATAGACGCAGTGACAGGCTTTAGCAGTGGAAATACGATTTTAAAGAAAATCGTTAACGTGCCGGCCCCATCAATTCTTGCTGCTTCCTCGAGCTCTTTAGAAATAGTGGAGCGAATGAAACCCGCATACAAAAAGATCGTTAGCGGCAAAAATGCTGCGACATTATTTAAAATAGCAATTTGGTATGTGTTCATCATCCCCATATTCACAACCATTTTGTACAGCGGAACTAACGCTGTTAAAGGCGGTATTACCATCACGGCGATAAAGATAAAATAGACGTACTTATTTAGTTTCGTTTGGCGGCGCGCTAGAGGGTACGCAGCCATTGATCCTAGAAAAATAAGCAGAACCGCCGAAACGAACGTAATGATAAACGTATTCATAAAAGAACTGCCTAAATTCGCTTGCTCCCAAGCCGCTTTGAAATTTTCAAGGTGTATGCTTTTTGGAAATACCCATTTGGAACTAAAATCCCCGGTTGCTTTTAAAGAAGTCGTAACAAGAATATAAAAAGGGACAATATGAACGAGCGTTATACAAAGAGCTAGAAAGGTAAAAAATCGCTTTTTCCGTTTATTTGTATAGTCCATCACGCTTCTGTCTCCTTTCGCTTAAAGTACACAAGTGCTGATAAGCTAATGACTAAGATAATGAGCGCCATGCACACACCTTGAGTTGCAGCATAGCCGGCGTCCTGCCTTCTAAAATATAAGTCATACATAAAAGTAGACATTGACTGCGATGCATCTCCAGGCCCTCCTCCTGTCAGCGCAACAATTACGTCAAACAGTTTTAAACCTCCGATAATATTTAAAACGACATTAATTGTAATTGAAGGCATAAGCAGTGGAAGCGTGATGTTTTTAAACTGCTGAAGAGCCGATGCTCCGTCAAGCTGCGCTGCCTCGTAATAATCTTTTGAAATACTTTGCAGCCCCGCTAAATAAATAATCATCGCAATTCCAACGAATTGATACGTATTGACGAACACGATAATCCAAGAGTTAAGCTCTGGAGTTCCCAAAGCATTAATCTTCTCAAAGCCTAAAAATACAAGAAGGTCATTTAAAGCGCCTCCTTGGTAGGCAAAAAAGAAGTACCAGATATATCCCATAATAATTGGGCTGATAATAACCGGAAGGTAGACAATTGTTCTTGTTACAGCTTTCATTTTAATGCTTTGATTCAGAAGCAAAGCGTATAACAAGCCAATAATATTTTGAAAAATAGTACTGCCTATTCCGTAGAGCAGCGTATTTTTTATCACAAGCCAAGTCGTTGGATCTGCAAGCAAACGTTTATACTGCTGGAGCCCAATCCAATCATATGTTTGTGAAAACCCATTCCAATTAGTAAAGGAAAGTCTAATTCCGTTAATAAAAGGATAGATAATAAAAACGGTGATAATTACTAAGCCGGGAAGGTACATCCACCATAAAGAGGACTCTGCTTTTAATTTTTTCTTTCGTTTTTTCGTATCTCTTACTACAGAAACCGGCTCTTTCCTGACTAATTCATTCATCGTGTTCACTCCTATTTCAGCTTGTGTTGAAAAGAAGCAGAAGCCTATCTCCCTGCTTCTCGGCGAACAAGGAACTTTTGCACACTATTTTATTGTTTACTGAGACGCTTGTACTCTTTTTCCATCTCTTTTGATAATTGCTTTGGCGTTAAACTTCCCGCTAGCAATTCTTGACCTGTAGAAGACATCACTGCCCACATACCGCTAGGTAAATACTTTCGGTCGAAGTATGGCTCAACTTTAATATCGCTATACTTATCGTAGTATTCAGAGTAGTAGTTTTGTGTTTTATTGTTTGTCAGAGCCGATGCTGAAGACGTTCCTTCGGCAATCTTTTTGGCAACTTCCGGCTGTGACACAAATTCAATAAATTTCTTGGCTTCTTTAAGGTGTTTAGAATCTTTCCACGCAGCAAGGGTAAAGCGCTCTCCGCCGATCCAGCTTTGCGTTCCGCCTTTATGAATAGCAGGCACCGGTACTGTTCCTACTTTTACTTCAGGATTTAATTCTGTTGCATCCGGTCCAAGAGATCCGCCCACAAATGTGAAAGCAATTTTATTTTGAGCCATTAATTCCGTTGCTTGAGATACTTTTGCGGTTAATACATCTTCATTCAGCAGCCCTTTTTTCTTCATTTCTGCCATTGTTTCCGCTAGCGGCGTGTAGTTTGACCAATTAAATGTTCCTTTTTCCAACTGCTTAGCGTAGTTCTTATTTTTTGCTGTAATAAGCTGAGGTGTAGCCAGCTGATCAAACACTTGAGCAATATTGCCATTTTCCCCTCCTGGGATCCATAGAGGCGCTACTTCTCCTTTGCTCTTCTTTTTTACTGTTTCTAATGCTGTTATAAATTCATCCATTGTGTTAGGAGACTTTATTCCGTATTTTTCTAACAGCGTCGCATTATAGCTAATTCCGTCTTTTGCTTGATTTAAAGGGTACGCATACACTTTGCCGCTTTTATCTTTTAAAATTTGATTTAGCGCTGGATCCAAATGCTGAACCCAATCCATATCTTTTAAATCCGCTACATACTCCCCGTAGCGAAGCTGAGACCAGCCGTGCGTATCAAATAAATCCGGCATATCATTTGCACCCATTTTCACACGAAGCATATCTTCATAGCCGTTACCCGGAAAATTCGCATCAATTTTAATATCTGGATTTTGTTTTTCAAATTTTGCAATCGCACTTTGAAGCGCTTTTCTCTCCCCTTTATTACTCATCGTAGAAAAAAGCGTTAGCGTTGTTTTCCCATTTCCGCCTGTTGCCGCTTCTTTATTTCCGCAGCCCGCTGCCACAACAGAAAAGACTAGTAATAGAACGAAAAGATACGTAAGCTTTTTCATTTATCTTTTTTCCTCCTTATACTCTATCAAGACATAAATAACTGAATATTCAGTTATTTATACATAGACAAATTCATTGCACAACGAAATAAAGTCACTTATAATTTAATCCTATACTTTTACAAAGGTTCAAAGAGTCCTAGAGATGAAAAAGCTTTTTCATTTACATACTTATCTGCCAATAAGTATGTAGTTTCTAGGGCTTTTTAACCTGCTTTTTCTATGGTTTTTTCTATTTTCCTTCCCCCTTATCACTCTTTATGTATGAATTCTTCTTTTCTATCACCCCCTTTCAAGTTATAACTTTTAGGCTACTGTTTTTTGAGTAAGGCTCCGCAGCTTTCACGATAAATTAATTTAGTCGGCACCATGACTTTTAAAGGAACGGATCTGCCGCTTAACCGATCTACTAGCATTTTAACAGCCTGCCTTCCCATCTCTTCAGTATATACTTTAACCGTTGTGAGCGGCGTGCTCGCAAATGCTGCGACATCCACATCATCAAAGCTTACAATCGCTACGTCTTCAGGAACCTTTATATTTGATTGCTGCAGGGCACGCATTGCTCCTATTGCCATTGCATCACTTGCGATAAAAAATGCCTCAGGAAGATTTCCTTGCTTAATCGCTTGTGCCATCAGCTCATATCCTTCATTCATTGAATATTCGCCGACATAAACTTTCTCAGAATCGAGCAGGCCTTTTTCATGCATAACGCGTTCAAAAACCGTTTGACGCTGATCTTCAATAATAGAACTTCCATTGATATAATGTTCTCTTTCTGTCCCTCCGATATAGCCAATTCTTTTATAACCGAGGTCAAATAAATGATTTAATGCGTGTTTAGTAGCTTTCTCAAAATCAATCATGACCGAATCGTACAAATCCTCATCCGCTTTGTGATTAATAAAAACAATAGTATCTAAATGATTGCTCACTTCTTGAACCGTTTCTGGACTAACTCTTCCCACTACAATCACTCCATCAAGATCCTGCAGCAGCTCTTCTTGCTTCATGCCTTTTAGCCTAAATGACTTTACTGTAAAAATTTCTTTTTCTGCGCATTCACTCTCTATTCCATGGCGAATAGAAGAGAAAAAAGGGTCTACTAACTCTTCTTCAAGGGACTGAGCAAAAATAATACCTATTTGAGGAGCTTCTATATCCTTTCCGTTTGCCGTTCCTTTTCGTATCTTCACGGGCGTATATTGCAGCTCTTTGGCTGCATGGAGAATGCGTTCACGAGTAACCTCAGATACAGAAAGCGTATGATCATTATTTAGTACTCTGGATACAGTTGAACTGGAAACATTAGCGTACGCCGCTATATCTTTTAAAGTTGCCATCTTTTTACCTCTCTATTATAATCTTCTATTTTTACTAAATATTTATCTCTTATATTGGAAGAATAGCATATTAATAAAACGCTTTCAATAAATAATTTTAAAATTTCAGTGAATTTATTAAAATATTCTCCAAAATTCTTCATTTCTTTTGTTAGTTCTGCCGTTAAAATGACAAAAAAGCCGCTATTACTACTTTGTTTTTATCACACTGCACTAAAACTTAAGTAAACTTTTAGTAAATATTAATTCTCGTAAGAATTTGTTCATATTTGATATAAAACGGTTTGTTGGGGAAAATAAAAGAAGAAATACTGATAAGGAAAGAGAGAGCCTATGATTAGCCAACATTCTTATTTTCAACAATGTCTGCCTGCCATTCAACAATTGCATAATGTGAATTTTACGAAAGAACAGCTGTTGCAAAAAGACTTTTTAATCGCTCAAGAACGTGAATTAAGCATGTACTACTCGCCTCATAACGATTACATAAATCCAGACGCTCATATTGTCATTGCCGGCATCACACCAGGCTGGTTTCAAATGAAAACTGCTTTTAAACAATGCGTTTCCAGCCTGTCTCATCATCAGCTTGAACAAGTCCTGTACGAAACAAAAAAAGCAGCTAGCTTTAGCGGAACGATGAGAGTCAATTTAATAGACATGTTAGATCAATGCGGAATTGCAAAAGTCATGGGCATTAACGGTGCCGCTGAGCTATTTGCTTCACAGAGAGATTTGCTGCATACAACGTCTGTACTGAAATATCCTGTGTTTTATAAAGGAAAAAACTATACGGGGCATCAGCCGCCAATCGAACGAGCAGTGCTTCTTTCTCGCTATGCCTTTGAAGTGTTTCCACATGAATTGAGCGAAATAAAGAATCCGTGCTTAATCGTTCCGCTAGGAAAAGCGGTTGAGAATGTTTTAAGAAAACTTTCGCGTGAACCTTCGTTTTCTCGGCATACGTATTTATTTGGCTTTCCTCATCCATCCGGAGCTAACGGACATCGAAAACGAATATTTGAAGAACACCTAGATGAATTCACGGAAATTGTGGAGGAGTGGGCTGTAAACAGAAGGAGTTGAAAACGACCTTTAGCTCTTTCTGTTTACAACATCTCCTTCTTTTTCTTCTAGTTCTCGTTCATTTTGCTCTTCATGAAACTCTTCTTCTGTTTGTGCAGCAAGATAGTCAAACGGCGTATAGTAATTACGAGGAAGCTTTCGCTGCCACACCGTTTTAATCATAATAATCATCAACGGAATACTCACCGTTAAAATAGCGGCTAAAACTAGTAGCGAAAAAATCATAAATTATTTCCTCCTGCTTTATAAACCGTTCCTCCTGGAACAACAAAACGGATACCCTACACCCATTCACTTATATTCAATCTACATTTACCGCCATCAGTATACGAGATTCATCAGTCGCAAAACCGTTCTTTTCAAAGAAACGTTCTGGTTTGCCTTGGCCTCTTTCTGTAGACACGTAGACTTCTTTCACTTCTTTTGTATAAGTAACTCGTTAAGGAAAGATAAAAGGCTCGTTCCTACGCCAGTTTGCTGAGTGTTGCTTAACACACAAATTTCATTTACATAAAACGTCTTATAGTTCGCCCACTGTTCTTCATTTCCTACTATAAATCCTATGAGTTTATTATTTTCACTATGAAAGTAACCTATCCCTATGTAACCTGGAGTTTTACTGATATCGTATAAACGAGCATAAGCAGTGTTTGTACTCCAAGGCTCGTTCCACGGTGACCCACTAAAAACGTTTGTATAGATGATTGCTGCTTCTTCTAATTCTTTATCCCTTAGTAAACGAACTTGACTTTTCATCATGTTACTCCTTTTCCTATCAACTTTCTTGAAATTCATTTATATATAAAACATTCCAGTTATTGGTTAATTATAACATTTATAGACGTAGAACGAATAAATTAGTTATCGTTCTTCACTGTACTAGAAAAAGGAGATCCAATGTTCGGACTCCTTTTTTTAAATCAACTTTATTTCTTTTTATTTGAATTAATAGATGTGTCTATAAAATTATTCACATATTCGCTCATTTCTCTGTACTTCGTCCAGTGTAAATAGTGATGACCTTGTAAAACAACTAGTTTTTGCGACGATACGTGACTTAATTGATCTTGATAAAACGTGATATTAGATTTTTCTTCTTTTGGTTCTTTATCTATTTTTCTAGTGAAAATCATTACAGGCATCTTTGAAGGAAACGACATATCGAGAGTTTTATTTATATTGTTGTTCAGCTCTTTTGCTTCATCAATGACGTTTTTGTTGTAGCCTTTCCAGCTGGATATTGCTTTTGTCATTTTTAAATTTGTTGTTGTATACGTTCCTTCTTCGGCTAGCGGTAGATACTGATTAGGACTAGTAAGCAGGGCTAAGCGAGCAAGTCCACTTGGCGCTAAAACACTCATCAAACTTGGTATATTCGGCGCTTCTTCTTTAAAATAATCCAGCGCTTTTGGCAACGTAGGGTCTATTCCAATAATTGCTTTTACTTCATCTGGATATTTATTAGCGTAATACATGCTGTATACGCCAGAAACTGAGTGCGGCATTAATATATACGGACCTTTTATATCCGATTTTTGCAAAGCTTCTCTTATTTCACTTACACTATTTTCTACGGTACGTTTTTTATTCGTAATGTCACTCCATCCGTATCCAAATGGTTCTACTACCACCACTTTATTATCCTTCGACAGTTCATTTACTAACGGTTCAAAATCCAGTGCAGGCGCAGTCGTTCCCAACCCGCTTAGTAGTACAATCGTATTTTCCCCTTTACCTTTTGTATATACATGAATATCTCTGCCATCAACCTCTACTAATTGACCAATAGGCGGGTACTTTTTCTTTTCCACTGCCGTTATAACTTGATTCGTTACAATCCAAATGATGCATATCCCTAACATAGCTACTATCATGTTTCGTAAAATTCTCAAGAACCTAAACTTTTTTTGCACGTTTACCTCTCCTTTCCGTAAGTAGCATTTAACAAGCAGATGCCCATGCTAGCGAATCTTTGTAACTGCTTACTTACTATGACGCTTCAGAAAACGTTTAGTTCTATTTCCTATATAAAATTCAAAAGAATGATAGCAGCTTACTTCAGTACTAAACGAAAAAAAGGCCTCTTCTGATGAAAGAGACCTTTTACTATTTATTAAAAAGAGAACAATAAAAACTGTAACTCCTTCACTTGATGCCTAAGCGTATAACTGACGCTACGTTTTTAGCCGTTCTTTCAATGTTTTCACCGGCTTTTTCCAGTGCTTCTGATAGATCGACCGCTCCGGGCACGACGCTGAATAACGCAGAAATACCGTGTTCATATACAGCTTCGCTTCCCGTTCCAATGCTCCCTGCTATCGCTATCACGGGAACGCTATGCTTTTTTGCTGTTTTTGCTACGCCAATGGGGGTTTTTCCGTAAATGGTTTGTCCATCTATTCTTCCTTCACCGGTAATGACAAGGTCAGCATCTTTAATATAGCTTTCTAGCTGAGTAGCCTCAATGACAATGTCTACACCTGGCTTTAACTCTGCAGATAAAAATGCCAGCAGGCCCCCTCCTAGTCCTCCTGCCGCCCCGGCACCAGAAACGTTCTGAATATGAATATCCATTTCTTTTTCAATAACTGCTGCGTAATGAGCTAGATTACGGTCAAGCTGTTTAACTATATCAGGAGTTGCGCCTTTTTGAGGGCCAAATACCGCAGATGCTCCGGTTTCACCCGTTAACGGATTGTCTACATCGCAAGCCACTTCTACTTTGACTTCAGCAAGCCGGGAATCCAAGTTTGTCAGATCAATAGCAGCTAACTGGTTTAAACTGCCGCCTCCTTCTTTCATTTCTGCTCCGTTAGCATCAAGAAGCTTTGCCCCTAAAGCTTTTGCCATACCGGCTCCTCCATCGTTTGTAGCACTTCCTCCGATGCCAATAATGATATGCTTTACTTTTTGATCTAATGCTTTGAGAATGAGCTCACCGGTTCCTCGCGTTGTTGTGATAAGCGGATTGCGTTTATCCACCGGAACATGATGAAGGCCTGAAGCGGCTGCCATTTCAATAACAGCCGTTTTGCCGTCTCCAAGAATTCCATAAAAAGCTTCCACCTCTTTACCTAAAGGTCCGGTTACTTTAGCTTGTATGATTTGTCCGCCCGTCGCGTCTACAAGCGACTGAACGGTTCCTTCTCCTCCGTCTGCCATAGGTACTTTACTAATCTCCGCGTTAGGAAAATGAGTTCTTATTCCTTTTTCAACCGCTTCACAAACGTTCAGAGCTGTTAAGCTTTCTTTAAATGAATCCGGTGCAATCACAATTTTCATGCGTAAACACTCCTTTTAGTTTTTAGCCATATAGCTTTAATACACCAAATATCAGCGTGGATACAATTGCCATAATGAGTCCAATAAGCGATTCGTAAGGGATTAATTTTAAACGTTCTTTTATTTTCATATTTACACTTCCGCCCGTTGCGTGGAAAAAGCTTCCGTGCGGGAGGTGATCAAGTACGGTCGCTCCGGCATGAACCATAGCAGCACCGGCTAAAGCAGAAACGCCTAGCTCTAAAATCGTCGAGCCAAAAACCTGGCTTGCGACTGCTGTTCCTGCCGTTGTCGAAGCGGTTGCCGCTGACATAAAAATACCTGAAACCGGAGCTAAAACATAAGCTGGCAACCCAATGGCAGACAACCCTTGAATGATCACGTCTTTTAGCTGAGAGTTAGCAATAATTCCTGCTAGTGTCCCAGTTCCGAGAAGCATAATGGCTACACCTGACATTTTCCCTAATCCAGAAATAGCATATGTATTAAGCTGTTTTCCTTTTTTCATCACAATGGCACCAACAATCCCTCCTGCAGGAAGAGCAACCATCGGATCAATATTAAGATCAAAAAGCGGGCGCAGCGCCAGTAGCACGATGGTAACAATTGGTGCTATGATGGCCGTTAAAAACAGCGGCAAGCTGCTTGCATCCACTGTATCTATTTCTTCAGCTTGAACCATTGTTCCTTTTTTCACTAATCGTTTGGCTACTAGATAAGTGACCGCTACGCCAAATACAGCGGGAATAATTCCTGCAGCCATCACGGATGTAAGCGGAATATTAAATGCATCCGAAGCAGCAATAGCGTTAGGATTGGGAGACATTAAATTTCCTGCCTTTCCTCCTCCAATCATTGCTAATAAAATAGCAGGCTTTGACATACCCGTACGTTTAGCAATGGCTAAAGCAATAGGCGCCACTGTGATCACAGCCACATCAACAAACACACCTACTGTCGTAAGAATGAGTGTGGCTAGCGCTAGAGCTAAAAGCGCTTTTGTTTCCCCTAGTTTTTTTACAATGGTTTCTGCTATAACCGCTGCAGCACCCGATTCTATTAATACCCCGGCCAATATACCAGCTGCAAGAATCCGCAGCACTGCGGGAATGATGCCTTGTGCCCCTTCAATCATTAAATTAACGGTATCAGCAATATTAACTCCGCCAATCAATCCTCCAATTAAAGCTCCGGCTATCATTCCGTATGCGGGAGCCACTTTCTTTAAGATTAATATAATAGCAATTACTAATGCACAGATCGCGCCTAACGCGCTTACTTGAACGTCCATAAAGCCATCCCCTTTCTTATTTCTCCTGTCCCTAATGTTAATTGTAAGCGCTATCTTATATTCTTTCATTAGTCACTTCAACAGAAAAAGACCTCACTATCGCAAGATCTTTTATGCACGTGCACAGTTATGAAATTTTAGATAGCAGTAGCGCTACATATAGTTCAAGAAGGTCTTTGACTTTTCTTGGATCTTTTCCCGTAATGCTTTGGATTTTATCTAGACGGTAGCTTAGCGTATTTCGATGTATAAAAAGCTTTTTAGCTGCCGTGCTTCCTTCGCCATTTTCTTCTATGTAGACCGTTAACGTTTCGATAAGTTCTTTTTTCTTATCGTATTCCTTCAGCTTTTCATAGTGATGCAACAGTTCATGATTTTCTTGAAAACCGGCGCTTTGACGTAACAGCACGGGAATTTGATAATCCGAATAGCAGTAGAAAACAGCTTCTGGGTGAAGCTTAGAACCGACGGCAAGCGTATCTTTTGCCTGCTGATAAGATACATGAAGGCCTTTAAGGTCAGCTTGAACAGATCCTGCCGCTAACTTACACACCATACCAGACGCCTGAAGCTGTTTTTCCAGCTGTTCCGCATAGCTGCTAGCGCTGCCTGCTTCTGTAGATTTTAATATGACCACTCCGTCTGGAAGCATAGCGTATAGGTCATTGTTAGCTATGTATTTCTTTACAAGCTTCATAACTTCATGGCGATTGTCCGCTGTAACAATCAGTGCCACTCGTGGAAGGTATAAGTTAATATCAAAGCGGTTCGCCCGGTCAAAAAATAAGGAGTCAAGCGGGTCTTCTTGTTGAAGAAGCTGATGAACCACCTCTTCTTTTAATCGTTCATCCCATTGAATTTCTTCTATCAAAATCATTTCTTGAAAAATCATTTCAGCCGCCATGCGCACGAGTTCTCCGTAATTACGAATCTGTTCTGGCAGTCCTGTCAATCCCACGACTCCAACAATTTCCCCGTTAAAGAAAATAGGCAAATTCACGCCCGGTTTGGCCCCGCTCAGCGAGTCAGCCTGCTGTTGAGTAATTTCGTAGGAACTGCCGTTTTTTAATACCATCAACGCTCCCTCGTGGATTTGATTCATTCGCTTTTTGTCACCCGAACCAATAATGACTCCTTTTTCGTTCATCACGTTAATGTTGCAATCAATAATCTCCATCGTTCTACACACAATTTTCTGAGCTAATTCTTTTGTTACGTATCTCAACATTTCCCCATCCTTTGCCTCTGTGAAGTAAAGCTCAATTTTTTCGTGACAGCTAATTTGTATTCAATGAAAAATTTGCGATACTTCATTATAATATACGTAGAAGCAAAACCACATCTTTGAAACCGCCAACAAAACAGTGCCTATAGGAGGATAAAAGAATGACTGTGTCAAAACTAGTTTTTACCCCTCTTAGCTATACAGGATGGGGATCACTTCAGCAACTGCTTCCGGAAGTAAAAAAATATCACCCTGCTCATATTTTAATTGTCACAGATCCCGTGTTAAAAGACATTGGACTTGTGGATAAAGTGAGTTCTCCCCTCATTAAAAATGGATACGAAGTAGATGTATATGCAGATACGGCACCAGAGCCGCCTTTAGCACTCGGTGAAAAACTCGTATCCTACGCAAAAAGCCGAAAATTTGATTTAGTCATTGGCGTTGGCGGCGGCAGCGCATTAGATTTAGCAAAACTTACGGCCGTTTTAGCCGTTCATGACGGAGCTGTAGAAGAATACTTGAACTTAACTGGTACAAAACAAATTTCAAAAAAAGGTCTTCCGAAAATTTTAATTCCCACAACTTCCGGCACGGGCTCAGAAGTAACCAATATTTCTGTATTATCTCTTGAAAGCACAAAAGACGTTGTGACCCACGACTACTTGCTTGCAGACGCTGCCATTGTAGATCCTGAGCTTACGCTAAGCGTGCCTTCTAAAGTAACGGCGGCTACAGGGGTTGATGCATTAACTCATGCCGTTGAAGCTTATATATCAGTAAATGCAAATCCAGCAACCGATGCCTTAGCACTAAAGGCTATACGCATGATTAGCTCTTCTTTACGAACAGCTGTAGAAAACGGCAAAGATAAAGAAGCGCGAACTCAGATGAGCTACGGAAGCTATTTAGCAGGACTTGCTTTCTTTAACGCAGGCGTAGCCGGTGTTCATGCGCTTGCATATCCATTAGGTGGGCAGTTTCATATTTCTCACGGTGAATCAAATGCCGTATTGCTTCCCTATGTGATGGGTTACATACGCAGCAGCTGTGTGGAAAAGATGCGAGATATTTTTGAAGCACTAGGCGGAAACGCTAACTCTTTATCAACAGAAGAAGCTTCTTATCAGTGTGTAAAACAGCTGCAGTCACTTGTCAAAGACGTAGGCATTCCTCAAACCCTTCGCGGATTTGATATTCCAGAAAGTGCCCTTCAAAAGCTGACAGAAGATGGCGTCCAGCAAAAACGAATTCTCGCTCGCAGTCCTTTGCCTCTTCTTGAAAAAGACATCCGAGCTATTTACCAATCGGCGTATGATGGTGCTATAGTAGAACCTGTGCACTAAAAAACTCCCCCTTGTGTAAGGGGGAGTTCTATTTATGCTGCTTTTGCCATTGTACCAAAACGATTCTCTTTTGGATCGCTAGGCTGACAGAATAAAACAATTAGCCAAATACCGCCAATGAGTGGAACTAATGTAATGAGCTGCCACCATCCGCTTTTTCCCGTATCGTGGAGCCTTCTTGCTCCTACCGCTAACGAAGGGACTGCAATCAATAGCGAGTAGATTACCGGCAGAAAAAGAGGCTTATCAATAAAGAACTGAATGAAAGAAAGAATAAATGAAATAACAAAGTTGACCAATACAAACATCCAGTATTCAGTTCGGCTTGCTCTGCCAGAAAACGTCCCGTAATTTTTCAACACTTTTATGTACCACTTCATATGCAACAACCTCCTTTTTTAGTATAAAATTGTAAATTTATAGTTTATATATCCTTTTTATTCAAAAAACAAACCGTTAAACAAACAAATAACGACATTTTTTATGCAAAAGAAAAAACTTCTTTCAAAAAAGAAGTTTTCATAATGTATTATGCTTTTCTATTTAATCAAATCATTTCGGTCTTCCATACTTGGCGGTTCTTCAAGCCATCCGTTTTTAGCCATGATTTTTCCCCCGTCTTGCCCGTATGTTAAAATGTCTTTGGCGGTACTGACAAGAGTAAGAGGAAGATCTCCACGCAAACTAAACGCAGTGCCTAAAGCGTTGCTTCCTAGCCCGAAACTGCAGAATAAACTCACGCAGTACATCATTAGTTTATCTGAAAAGGGTGCTACTTTTGACTCGGTCGCTTTCGCTCCCCACGTCGCAGGCGTCTGAATATCGCTTTCCAAAAGAATTTTACTATAATCACTTACAATTTTTTTAGCCAGCTCTTTTCCTTTTACAAAGTACTTCTTCACTTCAGGCTCACTTGCTACTTGAGCGAACCCTGTGATCATTTGCATGCCAAAAATATTGCTTTCAATTGCGTAATAAATATGTGCTACTTCTACAGTATTTAATGCCCGTTTACTCGAAAATAAATGGATTCCATTCATGTAATCTGTGCCTTCAGCAAACTTCGCTTTTTTAGGTACGGAAACAGCTGGAGGCCTTGGAAGCACGTTTTTTTCCTGAAGATAATCTACACATTTGTCATAGCCACTTTGCGTGAAAGCGGTAAGCTCTTTATAGAGAGAGATCATGTCTTTTCTGTAGGACATGGTTAAATGAAGCGTATGTAGCCCCATACTAATTTCTTTTAAAAGGCGAAGAAACATAATATCAAACATCTTATCATAGAGCTTAGGAACGCCTATATTTACATCTTTTTCTGTATATCCTACTGGTATGGAAGCCCCTTCATTCTGTAAAATTGTTTTGATATCTTCAATGTAGTTCACCACTTGCCTATGCGTATCTTGCATAATTTCCTTTGCCCCGTCATCTTCTGCCTGTGCAATAAAATATTCCAAAATTCTTTGGGTCATTGTTTTTTGCTGATAGGTCATCCAAAGAGTAGCAATTTCACTTGAACTTAACGGTATTTCTTGACTCATGCACTAAACCTCCTGCTAGGCATACATACGTAAATCTTCATTTATTCAAGAGTGGGTATCTGTAATGAAGACTTTATTCTAGACCTTAACATTCGTCCCCGCAGTCAGATACACAACTCTGTCTCTTCCTCAATTAATTCTGCTTCATTTACTATGCACAAATTGGAAGAATTCTATGTATTTACCCTCGCTTTTAAATGGAAGAAACAAAAAAAGCCCCCTCTCATTAAAGGCGCTTTTTCAAAGAAAACGTTTTTATTCCATCGTATCAGAAATTCTTTTGTAGCTTCCGCATTTTTTTAGATATTGAATAATATCTTGATCTTTTACACGCTGAATAGCTGATCCGAACAGTTCTGCTGCTACCTGCATGCGTTCATGTTTATGTTCAATGGTCATAATATATCGAAGCGCATCCACAACCGGTGCATTGTGACGTGTACGACGAGTTATGTACTCGTGAATGGCTTCATTTAACCCTTCCGATTCCGCTTGTTGAAACTCAGGTTTTCTTACTACTTGACTATATACCACTTTTTTGCCACTCCTTCTCCTCATTTTTAATCCTTTTTATCTTTCTTTTATTTCCATTTCCCTAACAAAAAGGAAACAAAACATGCAATGTTAACTTTTTTTAGAGTTTTCTAGCAGATGCATGATGCATTTAAAAGAACATAGGTTTGATCCTTATAAGGAAACTATGATATATTTTTTGTCTACACAGACTATACACAGTAAGGAATGAGGTATTTAGATATGAATAAAGCTGAATTTATTGATGCTACAAAGGCTCCAGCCTTTAAGCCACGAAAAGAATTTAAAGAAGCTGTTAAATAAAGAATCTAATGCTGGGTATAAAGTAAAACAAGCAGGCTCTTAATAATTAAGAATCTGCTTGTTCTGTTCTATATAAAGACTATTTCAGTAAGTTATTTTATTTTTTTCTAAAAAGATACATATCTAGCAGCATATTAACAAGCAATAGATTAAGCTACTATATTTATTTTAATATACAGTTGAGCTAGATAGAATATCTTTATGAAAGCGTACTGTTTCAGAACTATAAGTAGTCATATTTAGTACACTTTTTATAGAATATGAGATGAGGATACCCCCATCTTCCATTGTACTCACCCAATAAGGATGAAAGGGTATTAAAAAATAAAATCGCTTATCAAGTTTTTCTAAAACAAATGGTTCGGTAACATTTGTAGTTTCTAAATTACCAACAGAGACATCAATTTTATCACCTATTCTCATCCCACCATAACCCTCTATACAAATTTCAATAAATCCAGTTTCTTGAAGTAATTCTAATTCAACTTCTCCGACGTAATCATATCTTTCTAGTATGTTCGTTCCATTTTTAATTGATTGACGTACGAAATCCCCGTCATAATAAAAAACAAATGGCAATTCTAAATCTTTTGAGTCAATAAGATTTTGTATGGTGATAGTACCAACTCCTTTATACCAACTCGTTTATTATTATAACATTATTAAAAAAACACCCTGAAAGGATGTTTAATAGTTAGCTTGTAAAGCTTCACTCTTTTTCTTTAGTTTTTGACTTTCTTCTTCTAACTCAATAATTTTATTTTGGAGCTCTGTATTATCAAAGTCTTGTTCTAACTCTTCAGATAGCTTTATTCGCTGTTTATGAATTTCAATTCGTTGTTTAGCAATCGCTTCTACTTCTTTGTTTAATTGTAATTGTTCATATGGATTCATATAAATTCCTCCCTTACTTTCACTTTCAACACAAGAAGACAGATTCCTTTAAAATAAAGTCCAGTGAGTGTTCCCTATAAACATGCTAATGGCCCCAAACGCACTAGCAATAAAACTAAAATTCCACACAGTACGCATCCAAACTGCTAAAGAACCATATGTCTTTTTAAAGGCTACTTCACGCATAAAGATGAGATAAAGAACTGTAAACCCATATACACCAAATGCTACCCATTGAAAAGTTTCTTGAATTTGTGGAACTATTAGAACAACTGCTACTAAAGCTACGGTGAAAATGAGGTTCACAATCATAAAGAAGCTGACGAAACGCATCCACTTAAAGCCCTTTTCGTCTAGTTCCGCAGCACCTTGGTTTTTTCGCTTTAATTCCTCCATTATTCATTACCCCTAGTATTCAGTTTTATCCATTATAGCACGTTATCCTAGTGTTATTCTTAAAGTACTAGTATCGTTATGTTCAAATTTCAGAGATTAGACTCAAAAATTTTGAAGTTTTCACATTAGAATTTTATACAGTCTCAATCAAAATCTGTAGTTATCTAACATAAATAAAAGAGCAGTTTGCAAATGCAAACTGCTCTTTCGATGACCCGTACGGGATTCGAACCCGTGTTACCGCCGTGAAAGGGCGGTGTCTTAACCACTTGACCAACGGGCCGTGATTGTTTTTTAAGTTTAACTTAACTGTTTGTTATACTGGTGGGCCTAAGTGGACTCGAACCACCGACCTCACGCTTATCAGGCGTGCGCTCTAACCAGCTGAGCTATAGGCCCATAATCCTCATATGTATCTAAAATGGCAGGGGCAGTAGGAATTGAACCCACACTGACGGTTTTGGAGACCGTAGTTCTACCTTTAAACTATGCCCCTATAAAAAGTAGCAGTCATGACGGAAATTGAACCCGCGATGATGATAAAAATAAATGGAGGAGGAAGAGGGATTCGAACCCCCGCGGGCTTTGACACCCCTGTCGGTTTTCAAGACCGATCCCTTCAGCCGGACTTGGGTATTCCTCCGATATTATAACTGATGAACCTTCTACTCTAAACAACTAAACTAAGGTCCTATGATACTTCTGATCGGGAAGACAGGATTCGAACCTGCGACCCCTTGGTCCCAAACCAAGTGCTCTACCAAGCTGAGCTACTTCCCGTTTATGGCGCGCCCGAGAGGAGTCGAACCCCTAACCTTTTGATCCGTAGTCAAACGCTCTATCCAATTGA
>NZ_JBHZOR010000007.1:0-168523 GCF_042787605.1 Priestia sp. YIM B13491
CAATTGAGGATCAAATAAAAAAAACAGCTTAAGACTTAACTTTTTTGTGTCCAAATTATTGACTCAAATCCAACTTTTGTTAATAAGAGTAAGTTAACTATATACATGAAGTATTGTACTTATAATGAATATAAAAACGACCAATATTGTATTGGTCGTTTTTCACAAGATGAACCTACTTGTTCAGATGTCTTTAAGTATTATATGTTTCTCTACTTTATTCATCTAAAATGATAAAGGTATACTTATTTCACTTTCACATTAGTTTCATTCACTCTATTTTTTCTAATAGAGTTTGCTGTATTCCATGTTTGTTTTCCATTCCCAACCTCATAACATTTTTGTTATATGCGTTATAAAAAATATGCATTTCATTTATAAAAAAGCCTAATGTACCATAGAAGAGGATTAAGTTTCAAGAAATTAACTGGAGGTAATTAGTATGGTCAATCGTAATAAATTGTTTCTATTTGCACTTATACTAGCTGCATTTAACCTTAGGCCGGGTCTAACTTCAGTTAGCCCAGTATTACATGGAATAACGAAGGATCTAGGTATGAGTTCTACTTTAGCTAGTTTGCTCACTTCCATTCCTTTGTTATGTTTTGGTTTTTGTTCGTTATTTGCTGGTCGTTTAGCAAATCGCTATCAACCAGAGAAGATGATTACTTTCGCTATAACTTGCATAGGTATTGCAACATTTCTAAGGGCCTTTACAAATTCTTCAATTTACCTGTTAATAACGGCTTTATTAATTGGTGCAGGAATTGGTGTTGTAAGCCCTTTGCTTTCTGGTTTTATTAAAAGTCATTTTCCAGACAAGGCAGCATCGATGATAGGCATATACTCTACTTCAATGGTAGTGGGTGCATCTATTTCTATTGGGCTAACAACACCACTTCAACACTGGTTCAATCATTCATGGAAAAATGGATTAGCATTTTGGAGTATTCTTGCTCTACTCGCTATTCCACTTTGGCTTATGGTAATAAAACAATCCCGTATTCCTGTAAGTAATTTTTCACAAAAGACGAAGGCTTCTTTACCATTAAAAAACAAAAAAGCCTGGCTATTAACTTCTTTTGTAGGGATTGTAACTCTTCTATTTTACTGTTTTGCAGCATGGCTACCAGCCATTGTAGAGGAAAAAGGGTGGACACCAGCATTTGGTGGTCTTGTAGGTACAATTGCTATGATTTCACAGCTACCAGCTACTCTTTTATTACCTAGTCTTTTAAAAGTGCTACCGAGCAGAAGGTTTTGGATTACAACCTTTACCTTAAGTATAATAATTGGTTTATCCCTTTTATGTTTTACAAACGTAACACCTATTGTTTCAAGTATATGTTTAGGAGTTGGTGCCGGTGGTCTTGTGTCGCTAACTTTGTTGTTACCATTAGATATGGCATCTTCCCCTCTAGAAGCAAGTACTTGGTCAGCAATGACTCAAGCAATTGGATATATGATTGGTGCAGTCGGCCCATTTATAATTGGATTTCTGCATGATTATTTAGGAAGTTTCGTTCTGACATTATATCTTCTTATAATTATAGGATTCATTGCCATCTTATTAGGGTGGAAAATCACCAAACCAGCTAAAGGTAAAACAGAGGGCTTACCTGTGAAATAAAAACCACGAAGTAAATCGTGGTTTTTATTTTAGCTTTTAAAAAAGCTAAACAACTTTCAAAGTATAGAATGATATTACTGTGTGCAGGAGAAGGTTTAGCCACATGAATACATTTGGTCAGATAAATAGTAGCGATTATATAGAATCACACATGGATACCGCCTACTAATAAAGACTTATATTACTCGATTATTAGCTTAAGACATATTTTTCACATTTCTGAGGTGACGTTATGGATTTACATGATTTAACAGGCCATCTTATTCATCGAACAGATGTAAGAGCAATGAATTATTTCAAGAAAAAGCTCAAACCTTATGGCATGACTCCAGTACGATGGAGCATCATTAGTGTTCTAGATTCTCAAAAAGGGATCACCCAAACAGAACTAGCAGAAGCAATTGATAAGAAACAAACAACTATTGTAGAAATGATTTATGCGATGGAGGAAAAAGGACTCTTAAAAAGAATATACAGTAAACGAGATCGTCGCTTACACTATCTATTTCTTACAGAAAAGGGGGAAGAGTTAAAGAAAATTCTTTCACCTTTAGTTGAAGACGCTCACCTCTTCATCACGCGTCAATTAAGTAATGAAGAAAATACTCAACTAAAGACATTGTTAAACAAGGTATATAACGGTATACAATAAGCCGTGTTACTGAATATTCCTTATAAAGAGAAACCTTTTTTATAAGCATTCAATAAATACTCTTCCTAGCCACTACCATTCATAAATAGTAGAAATAAAAAAGACAGCCACTTTTTGAATCAAACAGCTGTCTTTTTTATATGCACTAAATAGCAACACATGTTTATTTAAGTACTATTTAAGCATCTTCTTGAGCAAAAAGGGTACGAGCTGTTTGGATAAAAGCATCTGTCGCTTTGGATATATCTTTCATATCTAGCACTGCTATATTGATATCTCTATACGTATCTGGTTTTAACTCACGAACAACAACTTGGTCTGGCAACCACCAAATATTTTGTTTTGTTGTAATGGTAATTCCTAACCCTTCTTGTATCATACTTAATCCTGTCTCTATATAATCCATCTCAAACCGTACTTTAGGAGTCAAGTTATACTCGTTGAATAGAGCATGAATCTGTACCTCATAACCGCATTTTCCAATTAGTATATCTTCACCTTGTAGGTCAGGAATACTTATTGTTTCTTTCTGAGATAAAGGATGGCTTGAGTGCATAAGTACAATCAGTTGATCTTTAATTAAAGGTAAGGTATCAAAATCTTTATCAGGAGGAATGATAATTCCTACATCAATGCATCTGGAACGTAACCACTCTTTTACTTGATCTACACTACCTTCCGAAAGCTTGATTTCTATACCAGGATACTGACTTTCCATTGCACGTATGATCTTAGGAATAAACCTAGTACAAGCAGTTCGGTAAGCGCCAATGTGTACCTTTCCAATTTCTAACCCCTGTTCAGCCACAATTAATTCATCTACTTTTTGTAATTCACTCAGGATTGTTCTAAAAGTAATTAATATTCTCTCTCCTACATCTGTAAAAGATATTCCATTCTTCTTATCTCTTTTAATTAACTTCGTTCCTAATTCCGATTCAATTGTTGCAACGGTACGACTTACCGCAGGTTGTGTCATATGTAGCTCTTCACCGGCTTTTGTAAAACTTCCTGTTTCTGATATCCGGACAATAAGTTCAATTTGTGATTTGTTCATATCAATTTTGTTATCTCCTATATAATTAATATGCATTTCATTTGTATTAGAATCCAATGTATCATGAAAGAGAATTAAACTTCAAGAAATTAACCGAAGATAATTAGGATTAGCGATTGTAATAAATTATTTTCATTTGTGCTTATAGTACTGTTTTGAGGATTTTATTTTTAAAGTGCAGTTGGCTTTAGCAATACTATATAATCATCCATCAGGAAAATGAGATCTCTATAGTATACTTGCAACTATAATTTTAGCTTGTACTCATATGGGGTATCTAATTCATTCAGAAAAAGGGGTACTAACAATGGAGGATAACTCGAAGTTACAGCAGGCGACAAAAATATATAAAGCACTCGGTGAACCGACCCGATTAAAGATTGCTCGTTTGCTTGCTAATGAAGCAAATTTATGTTGTTCGGATATTGGGATAAAACTTGAATCAATTGCTGGATCAACTTTATCCCATCATTTAAAACAATTAACTGATTGCGGACTTCTGAGTACTTATAAAGAAGGCACATATATATACTACAGCCTAGACCGTGAGTTAATTGGAAAGTATGCTCCATATGTAATGGAGTAATTTCTCTTAGTTCTATATTTCTATACTTAAGGAAATATAGAACTAAGAGGTATGATTTTTCTTGTCTGGATTATGGCTAAATTGCTTGATAGGTATCCTCATCTAAATTCTGAGTATATCCATTACTAGTACTTTAGATAAAAAGGCTAAAGCAAATCATCTATCGTTATTATAAGCGCGTTAAATTCATGTTGTGTCACCTTTATAAAACATTTCTGAAGAAATTGTAAAGGTCCCTTTGTCTACGTGCAAAAATCAGCTCTTTACAGCTAATTTTTCAAACGCTCGGTTAATGTATGAACTTAAATCTGTATTTCTAGAAATACCAAAATATAAAACAAAAGGAGAATGAATAATGGCAATTAAGCCTGTTGATTTAAAGAAAGCATACCGTTTATTACAAGTAGGTCCAACAACCATGATTTCTGCTAAACACGATGGGATAGAAAATGTAATGGCAGCCGCTTGGGTCGGTCTGGTGGGAAATAATAAAGTGATGGCGTTTATCGGCAAACAAGCTTTCACACGTGAACTCGTTGAAAAGAGTGGTTATTTTGTAGTACATGTTCCAACTGTTAAACAAATGGAAACTGTCTTGTATGTTGGTGAGCACAGCTCTAAAGAAATAGACAATAAACTTGATAAGATCTCACTATTTTACCAAGAAGAGTTTGATTTACCACTAGTTGAAGGTTCCGCTGGCTGGCTAGTATGCAAGGTTCTTCCAAATTCTGAAAATGAACAAGAACATGATCTTTTCATGGGTGAAATTGTTGGTGCTTGGAGTGATGATCGAGTATTCAACAACGGACATTGGATTTTTGATGATGCTCCTGATGAATTGCGTACAATACACTATGTTGCTGGCGGTCAATTCTATGCTATTGGAAAAGGTACTAAATTTAATCACGGACCTGGTACAGACTAAATAAATCGGTAAAGAAAACTCTCACAGTCTCATTTTGGTTAGATGAAATGGCCAAAGAGGAAATGCTTTTGAGGATGGACTGAGTCTTAAGAACAAGTAAAAATCAGCCTTACAAAAAAAGTGGCCTTTCTCTAACGAGAAAGGCCGCCCATATTGTTTACTTATTTTGTTCGAGAGTTACATTTTCAACTACCACAGCTTTTTCAGAACCTGTAACTGAATTGGAACTTGTTCCTGTCTCCATTGTAAAGGCCAGTATAACAACGGCTGTCAAAGCAAGTCCTCCAACAGCATAAGCAGCGTAACGCTTTAAGCTCTTTACAGTTAATTTTTCAAACGCTCGGTTAATTTGCAAGATGTCAGTAGAGTATAAAAAGTCAGCTTCTTAATTCATGGTTAATGCCTGCATCATAGAAAAATTGTTAATACTGCTTTTTGATTAATTTTCTTTTAAATGATACCCTTTGAACTCGTAACCGTACACGCTCGTCAACTCTACAAAGCTCTTATAGGAATAAGTGATAGCAACCGGTGTGCCTACTTGGACTTTATCATAAAGCTTTTCGATGTCTGCATTATGCATTCTTACGCACCCTTGACTCACATATTTTCCAATGCTACTTTCATTGTTATTGCCGTGAATACCGTATGTATCACCATACGTACCGTTTGCATTTAATCCTAACCACCTTTTTCCTAATGGGTTGCGAGGGTCGCCCCCAGGAATATGTCCTGTATAGTAAGGACGGTTTTTAATTTTGTTTACCACTTTAAAGAAGCCAACAGGTGTTTTATCCCATGTTTTTCCCGTTGCTACTGGATCAAACATTTCAATATAGCCATTGTGAAAATAGGCAAGCTTGTTGTAGTACTTGTTAATAATATCAAATCTTGATTCGTAGGCTTGCTTGCTGCTTCTGTTTTCACCTGATTTACTCCACATAATGCGACCATTAATAAGGTAAGAACGGTCATTGATTTCATGAAAATGTTCTTCATAAAAACTCTCCTCTTTTTTATATTTTTATAAGAAACAAAAAAGCACCTTTCAATTAGAAAGATGCTTTCTCGTCACCATCATTTATAAATAAAACCCTAGTTAATCGATTATTTTTTAAGTGAGGCTTTTCTTCTATTATGATTTTTGGTTATTTAAGCTTGAAAATAGTCCGTTTAGTTCTAACGATTGTAGGAGAAAATGTGTTAAAATATTCCGGAAAAAGGAGTGGTGAACCATGGAAAAAGTAGTAAAAGCGATTCAAGACGAGTATCCGGATGATTTTGCACGGTGTTACGGCTGCGGCCGATTAAATCAAGAAGGCTATCATTTTCGGACAGGGTGGTTAGAAGAAAAAACCATTACCCTTTATACACCTAAGCCTGAACATACAGCCATACCAGGATTTGTTTATGGCGGACTTCTTGCATCACTGATTGACTGCCATGGAACAGGCTCTGCATCTCTTGCTCTATATCGTAAAAATGGCTACGAAATAGGAGATTCAGCAGAGCCGCCGCGATTTGTTACCGGTTCTCTCCACCTAGATTTTAAAAAACCAACGCCGCAGGGTGAAGTACTAAAAGCAATAGGAACGGTTGAAGAAATTCACCCGAAGAAATGGAGAGTTAAAACAGAAGTATACGCAAGCGACATCATTGTTGCGACCGGAGAAGTTGTGGCAGTTGTTATGCCAAGTACGTTTAAACGCAAAGAAGACTAAAAATGCAAAACAGTTACATAAAAAGGGAGGAAAAGGGATGGGTAAATGTAATTTAGACCACTCGGTAGAAGATGTCCAACAGAAGTTTAACTCGCAGTCACAATGGCTGCCAGAAGATATTCGCTCTTTATTTCATGAGTTTCTCGTACGAAATCCTTCGCAAACAACATTAAACGAGATGTTTCACTTGCTGAAGAAATATGATTTGGTTGATGAACAAGAAAGAAAAGAGCGAGATCGAAAAATCAAATGGCTGATATTAAATAAAGAAGATACGAAGGCTTAATTTTTTAAGTGACATAGATTTAGCCAATTGAAGGTATTTGAAACATTGATAAACGAGATTAAGATATAACTACATTAACCCAATCTAAAGACGAACAAATTGAATACATGAGCTAGTATCGACTGCTTGTTACACCGCAGTTGATTTCCGTGCAAGACTTAGCTTTCCGCGGGCGGCCGGTAAGCCTCCTCGTCGCATACGCTCCTGCGGGGTCTCACCTGTTCCGCTTTCCCGCAGGAGTCTTCGTCTTGCCCTCCAATCAACAACTAGAAGCAACTACATACAGTAAACCTGCGTTTACGACCACAATGAAAAAATCCGAACGAGGTCGATTCTCCATCAAGAATCTCGCTTCATCGTTCGGATCTTTCTTCAAATAAAATACTTTTACCCCAGCCTCTTTTTAACGAGGTTAAAAGTAATCACCACCACTTAAACCCGTCGTCTTCTAACAAATGATTTGAAGCTGCTGGTCCCATCGTACCCGCAGGATAAAAATGAAGAGGAAAGCGTTCATCATTAAAAACTTCTAAAATAGGTTGCACCCATTTCCAAGATAATTCAACTTCTTCCCAATGAGCAAAAAATGTGGAGTCTCCCTGTAAAGCATCAACTAACAGCAGTTCATAAGCTTCGGGTACTTCTTTTTGATTTGTTGAGAAATTGATAAAAATAGGTTCGATTTTATTGTCATTCAAAGGGTTTTTGCTGTTTAATTGCAGTGATATACCTTCATTTGGGCTTATTTCGACAACCAAAAGGTTGGGAATAACTTCTTCATCTGTATAAACATCCTTTAAAGGATGTTTAAATTCAATGACGATACGCGTGCATTTTTTACTCATTCTTTTTCCTGTGCGAAGATAGAAAGGTACTCCTTTCCAAAGCTCATGATCAATCCATACCCGCACTGCTATAAATGTGTCATTAACGGAAGCAGCATTGATGCCGCGCTCATCTTTATATCCTATAACGGAACGATTTTGGATTTTTCCCGCTTCGTATTGACCTCTTATGACGTTCGAATGGATAAACTCTTTTTGTAGAGGGCGAAGGCTTTTCATAATTTTTATCTTTTGTTGGCGAGTCTTTGCGATGTTAAGTGTCTTTGGCAGCTGCATGGCAGTCATCATAAGCATTTGAAGCATATGGTTTTGGAACATATCCCTAATTGCACCAGACTGATCATAGTAAGGCGCTCTTTCTTCTACACCAACTGTTTCACTAGCTGTAATTTGAACATTTGCAACGTAGTGATGGTTCCATAGTGCTTGTAAAATAGGGTTTGCAGATGCTAGAGCCTCCAAATTTTGAATCATGGGTTTTCCCAGATAGTGGTCGATACGATAAATCTCTTCTTCATTGAACGTTTCAGTAAGCTTTTGATTTAACACTTGAGCAGATTGTAAATCGTGTCCGAAAGGCTTTTCGATAATAAGACGTTTCCAGCCTTTTGTAGATCCCAATCCGCCGCTATTTATATTTGAAGCAATAACGTCTACAAATTCAGGAGCCACTGATAAATAGAAAAGACGATTTTCAGGAATATTTAATTCTGCTTCGCCTTCTTGAATAGCATGCAGCAACTGTTCATATCCATCACTATTGGTAACATCCATTTTATGATAGCGAACTGTCTTAAGAAATTCTCTTATCCTGGATTCACCTTGTCTAAAGCGCCTTGAAAAAGTCTTTACTGATTCTTCTACATATATTTGAAAGGCATCATCAGACCAGTTGCTTCTATCCGTACCAACAATAGAAAAGGAAGAAGGAAGCTTTTTATCTAAAAATAAATTATATAACGCAGGAAAAATTTTTCTTTTAGCTAAATCTCCTGTTGCTCCAAATAAGATAAAGGTCATGGAATCCACTTCTGACGCTTGTGGTGAATGAGACTTGAGACAATTATCACGTGAACGAGCTACACTGCCCAATTGATCTCCTCCTTTATTTTAACGGTCTAGTGCAGTGAATATAGTCTTTTATCACCTTTACAGATTACAGTATAGCAGGTACAATTTTCCTTTATAAGTAGACACTTTATTTTCATATAGTGTCTAAAACTATACTATTACGCATAAAAAGGGAGGAAAAAGGATTGAGCAGACTCTTTAGCAAAACGTTTAACTGTGAAAAGGAATTAACGTTAACGATCATTGGTGGAAAGTGGAAAATGTTGATTATGTGGCACCTAGGAAAAGAAGGGACGAAACGATTTGGGGAGTTGAAGTCCATGATGCCGGGAATTACTCAGCGAATGTTAGTAAGTCAGCTGCGAGAATTAGAAGAAGATCAAATCGTTCACCGAAAAGTCTATCCGGTTGTCCCTCCAAAAGTTGAATATTCCTTGACTGAACACGGGAGAAGCTTGATGCCTATCCTTAAGAGCATGGATGAGTGGGGAAAAAATTATATGGAAACCGTTATAGAGCCTGAAATGAATAATTCCAGCCATATGGGTTAAAATCTTTGGTTGAAAAGGATAAAACTGCCCTTATTATTCAGAATTTTCTATAAATAAAAATGATACGCTGCATTGAAGCGTCCATAGTATATTTTTAGTGACTATATGTTTTAAAAGTGCCTACTTTTTTTTTGAAAGTAACGGTTTTACAATGAATTCATGCTAGACAACCCTATTTAATGAAGGAGTGAAGTCAGTATGGAACTTCAATTAGCATTGGATCTTGTAAATATTTCAGAGGCAAAAGAAGTAGTGCAGGAGGTTCAAGAGTATATCGATATTGTAGAAATTGGAACTCCAGTTGTGATTAACGAAGGGCTAAAAGCAGTCAAAGAAATCAAGGAAGCCTTTCCGTCTTTAAAGGTATTAGCTGATTTGAAAATTATGGATGCAGGTGCTTATGAAGTAATGAAAGCTTCTGAAGCGGGGGCTAGTATTATTACCATTCTTGGCGCTACTGATGATTCGACTATAAAAGGCGCTGTAGAAGAGGCCAAAAAACAAGGAACACAAATTCTTGTTGATATGATTAATGTAAAAAACCTTGAACAACGTGCAAAAGAAGTCGATGCACTCGGTGTTGACTATATTTGTGTACACACAGGGTATGATCTTCAAGCTGAAGGAGAAACCCCGTTCGAGCAGCTTCAAACGATTAAACGAGTTGTGAAAAATGCAAAAACAGCGGTGGCAGGGGGCATTAAACTGAATACACTTCCTGAAGTTGTGCAGTCACAGCCGGACCTTGTGATTGTAGGCGGGGGGATTACAAGTGAAAAAGACAAAAGAAACGTTGCAGAAGAAATGAAAAAAGTAGTCAAACAAGCAACTTTGGTCTAAAAATAAGCAAAAGTATTTAGACCTTCAAAATTAATTAAGCGGTAAATGGTTGAAAAATAAGATAGCTAAGTTATTTTAGCTATCTTATTTCCGTCATTTTTAGTATAACCATTCATTGATAAGAGTCATTTTGATAGATAGATAGTTTCTTTAAAATTCGTTATTCGAAAGAAAAAGACGACGGTTTTTCTGGGATTTTAAAGTTAAGAAAGCGTTATCCGAACATTAGCAAAAGAAAGTGCAAAAAAAATCTATGTCACACTTTTTAACAAAATACTTTGAAAATTATGAATATTAAAAATATAATTAACTATCGACAATATTTAACATCTTTAAACCAAAAAAGGAGGGAGATATAAAGTGATGGAACATAAGAGGATAGTAGTGGTAGGAGCTGGAATTGTCGGGTGCAGCATTGCCTACTATTTAAGCAAAATGGGGCAAAGAAACATAACAGTGATTGAGCAAGGCCCTTTGTTTGAAACGGGAGGATCTACTTCTCACGCTCCGGGGCTTGTATTTCAGCTTAGCTTTTCAAAAATCCTTACAACACTAGCTTCTCAAACAGTCGAGACCTTTAAAGAGTTGAGTACAGATGAACAGCGCTCGTTTTATCCTGTCGGCAGTTTAGAAGTTGCCCGTACATCCGAGCGATTAGAAGACCTAAAGAGAAAGGCTGGTGTTGCTAGCTCATGGGGAATCGAAGCTTTTCTTCTTTCACCGCAAGAATGCGCAGAAAAAAATTCGCTGATTTGTCCTGAGCGTATTTGCGGAGGTCTCTATGTTCCGTCAGACGGTATTGCCAAACCTTTGCATGCCGTTGATAAAATGACTCGTTTTTCTAAGGAGTGCGGAGTAGAATTTTACGGTCATACAGAAGTGACGAATATTGAAGTGACAAATGGTCAAGTAAAAGCAGTGTACACGAGCGCTGGAAAATTTGAAGCAGATGTAATCGTGTGCTGTGCCGGATTTTGGGGACCTCGTATCGGAGAAATGGTCGGTGTAACGATTCCTCTTCAGCCAATGGCTCATCAATATGTGTTTACAAATGATTTACTTGAATTAAACGGAGAAACGGAAGAAGCGGCGACTCCTCTTATTCGAGATCAGGATAATGCAATTTATTTTCGTCAGGTAGACAAAGGGCTTGGGATTGGATCATATCAGCATGAACCGTTTCCAATCGAACTCAGTGACATTACAAAATACGGAGAAACAAAAGAAATGCCTTCTGTTAAACCTTTTACACCAAAAGATTTTGAAAAACCGTGGGAAGATTCAATGGAATTAATTCCGGCATTAAAACAAGGGGGGATAAAAAAAGGAATAAACGGCATTTTTTCTTTCACACCTGATGGGATGCCGCTGCTTGGCGAATCACAAGCAGTAGGGGGATTTTGGGTAGCCGAAGCCATATGGGTAACGCACTCTGCAGGTGTCGCTAGGCAAATGGCTGAATGGATGATGAATGGTGCACCGACTGTGGATTTGGAGCTATGCGATATTAATCGTTTCGATACGTATGCATGCAGCCCTGTTTATTACAAACAGCGGTCTATTGAAGAGTATGAAGAGGTTTATAGCATTCATCATCCATTTATGCAGCGAAAAGTATCGCGAAACATGCGCGTAAGTCCATTTTATATGCGTCAGCAAGAACTAAAAGCGTATTTTAACGAAAAAGCAGGGTGGGAGCAGCCGCAGTGGTATGAAGCTAACTATCCGCTTATATCCACGTATGAAAAGAAGATGGTAATAAGAAAGGGGTGGTCCGCTGAATATTGGTCACCGATTATCGAGGCTGAACAGTTGCATACTCGTCAGTACGCAGCGATTTACGATACAACGGCAGCAAAGAAAAGGTTGGAAATTAAAGGGGAAGGAGCTCTCCAGTTTTTACAGAAGCTAACGACAGGAAATATAGACATTACAGTAGGGCAAAGCATACGTACGTGTATGTTGCATGAGCGAGGCGGCATAAAAGATCAAATAACGGTTATTCGCAAAAATATATCCACTTTCTTGATTGTTTGTACGGGAGCTGTAGAAGCAAGCTGGATTCAAAAACACGTGCCTCAAAACGGTCAAGTTGTTTTTCAAGATGTAACGTCAGGGACATGCAGTATAGCATTAATTGGTCCTAAAGCTACAGGAGTAATGAAGTCCGTGGTTCAACGCTCAGACCTTAGCAGCACTTGGATTGAAGGACAAGCGAAAACGATGTTTATCGAAAATATTTTAGTTCTTGCTCTGCGTGATTCCTACGGGGGAATGGAGAGCTGGGAGTTGATTACGACTTCTGATCAAGGCCTGAATTTATGGGATTTATTAATTGAACAAGGACAGCCTTATCAGCTGATTGCCGCGGGAGACCGAGCTCTTGAAAATCTTCGGATTGAATCTTTTTCGTTAAAAAGCGGGAAAGACTTTTGGAGCGAGCATCATCCATATGAAGTTAACCTTCATAAAATGGTTGATTTAACAAAACCATTTTTTATTGGAAAAGAGGCATTGCTTGATCGTCAGCGAAAAGACTCTGATACAGTATTAGCGACGCTCATATTAGATGATCCTTCAGCGATAGTAATGGGATATGAACCGGTCTTTTATGGAAAAACAGCCCTCGGATTTGTGACAAGTGCCGGCTATTCATACAGCTTAGGAAAAGGAATTGTACACACTTTATTATCTCAAGCTGTACATGAAGAAATGGTTTTAGAAGTTGAATACTTTGGTCGGCGTTATAAAGCAACAATGATGAGACACTCCCCGGCAGTAGTTTAATTGATCAATCCAAAGACAGGAGGAATGCAGATGTCAACACATTATGATGTCATTATTATCGGATTAGGAGCTATGGGGAGTACGGCTGCTTATCAGCTCGCCAAAAAAGGTCAGCGGGTATTGGGGTTAGAACAATACGGTCCCGCTCATGACCTAGGATCGAGTCACGGCGGTTCTAGAATCATTCGACAGTCGTATTTTGAAGACCCCGCTTACGTTCCATTATTGCTTCGCGCTTATGAATTATGGAATGAAATTGAAAGAGAAAGCGGTCAAGAAATTCTTACGGTTACCGGTGGACTTATGATGGGACCTCCTGATAGCTTGACGGTTTCTGGAAGCATCGAAAGCTCTAAACAGTGGAATCTTGCGTATGAGATTCTAGAAGCAAAGGATATTTACAAACGGTTTCCGGCGTTTACACCTTCACCTGCTACGGTTGCTCTATATGAAGAAAGAGCTGGATTCGTCAGGCCGGAAGCGAGCGTATATACTCACCTTCTTCAAGCAGAAAAGTACGGAGCTGAGCTTCATTTTTTTGAAGAAGTGATGTCGTGGGAAGCTCACCCTTCTGGTGAAGGCGTGCGTGTTGTAACAGCTAATGGAATATATGAAGCTGGAAAAATCATTATTTCTGCAGGCGCTTGGGCACCCGATTTATTACGGGATTTAGGTGTTAGCTTACAAGTAGAGCGTCATGTGCAAATGTTTTTTGAACCAACACAAGGAATAGATATTTTTTCAGTGGGAAAACAGCCGATTTATATTTGGGAAGCAGATGATTATGTACAGTTGTATGGGTTCCCTTCGTTTGGATTAAAGGCTGAAGGAGCAAAAGTGGCGTTTTTCCGAAAAGGAACAGCGTGTACGCCGGAAACGATTGATCGAAATATATATGAAGACGAAGTGGACATGATGCGGCACTATCTAGCTCAAGGTATTCCACAGCTTAATGGTCGATTTTTACAAGGGAAAACGTGCATGTATACCAATACACCAGATGAGCATTTTGTCATTTCACTGCATCCTGAATATCCTCAAGTAGCGATTGCAGCGGGATTTTCTGGACATGGATTTAAGTTTGCAAGCGTAGTAGGAGAGATTTTAGCAGATTTAGTGATAGAGGGAAAAACCAATCACCCAATTGATTTGTTTACTCCGCAGCGATTTGCGGCGAATAAAATAGTATAAATCGTCGTCAGCTCTTGCGAATGGTTCTATTTAAATGTTGCTAAAGAAGCGAAGGAGGAATAGTAGATGGTTATGGAACATGGTTTAGTGAATGATAATGGGAGACTTGAGCCAACGTTGAAAGGAGAGCTGTATACATCTTCGGACATTTTTAAGTTAGAAAAAGATCGTATATTTTCTAAATCATGGAGTTTAGTTGCATTTGAATACGAAGTAGCAGAGCCAGGACAATATATTACGACGAGAGTTGAAGACGAAAATATTTTAATTACTAGAGGAAAAGATCACGTGCTGCGTGGATTCTTGAACGTATGTCGGCATCGAGGAGCTAAGCTGTGCAGCCAGGCATCCGGTAAAGCAGGTGTCATTCGCTGTCCATATCATTCGTGGAGCTATAGCTTAGATGGTGATTTAGTAGGTGTTCCTAACACCAGCCACTGTCGAGAGGAACTCGTGCATAATGAAAATTATGGACTAACATCCGTTCACATTGAAGTGTGGCACGGCATGGTTTGGGTTAATTTATCTGACAATCCTATGTCTGTTGAATACCAGCTAGACGCACAAATTTTTGATCGTTTTGGAGAACTTTATACGTTTACTAGATATGAAATTCAAAACTTGAAATCTGCTCACCGTGAAGAATATGAAGTTGAGGCAAACTGGAAGCTTATTGTAGAAAACTTTCAAGAGTGTTATCACTGTTCCTCTATTCACCCTGAACTTACGGCAACGCTGCCTGAATTTCGTTCGGGAGTCGGCACTCAAAGTTCCGTGGGAGGCGGAGCTAAGTTTGGGGAAGAATTAGAAGCTTTTTCAATCAGCGGGAAAGGAAGCCGCCCTATGTTAAAAGGATTGCTTCCTGAAGATGACCGCACGTATTTTGGCATTACCGTTCTGCCGCTTGTATTTATCAATTTAACACCGGATCACGTTATTATTCATCGTATTATTCCAATTAGTGAGGAAAAGTCTAAAGTGATTTGTGAATGGTTATTCGACCCGGAGGAAATGGCTAAGCCTGATTTTGACCCAAAAGATGCTGTGGAATTATTTCACCGCGTGAATTTACAAGACTTTGAAGCGTGTGAGTGGTGTCAAGAAAATATGAGCTCAAAATCTTACAAAGAAGGAGGTATTTTAGTACCTATCGAACAGCACGTTTCTCATTTTTACAATTATGTATTGGAAGCAATCGGTATGAAGGTCGAATAGTAAGTAGAAGTGGTCTGACACGTTACTTTGAGGTGTCAGACCACCTCTAACAATCTACTTTAAAATAAGGGGGAAATAAATTGAGTACAAGCTCTAAACTAACAGAACCCATTATCCGAGTTACCGATGTTTCAAAAGTATTTGGTCGCCAAAAAGAACAGGCTCTTAAGCTGCGAGAAGCTGGACAAAGTAAATATGAAGTCGAACAAGCTACTAAGACAACCGTTGCTATTTACAATGCTCATTTCGAAGTGAAAAAGGGAGAAACCTTTGTGTTAATTGGATTATCAGGAAGCGGGAAATCTACTTTACTTCGATGCTTGAACGGGCTTGTAGAACCGACAGAAGGGACGGTATATCTAGAAAACACAGATATTTCTCATATGCCAAAAAGACAGCTTCAGGAAGTCCGGAGAAATAAAATTGGGATGGTCTTTCAAAATGTGGGCCTCCTTCCAAACCGCACTGTGATTGACAACATTACGTTTGGTCTAGAGATACAGGGTGTATCAGCAAACGAAAGAGAAAAGCGAGGGAAAAAGGCGCTTGAAATGGTGGGCTTAAATGGACAAGCTTATAAAAGAATTTATGAATTATCAGGAGGTATGCAGCAGCGGGTTGGACTAGCCAGAGCTCTTGCTTCTGAACAGGAGATTTTGCTGATGGATGAGCCTTTTTCAGCTTTAGATCCGCTTATTCGAAGAGATATGCAAAAGCTATTTCTTGATATTCAGGGAGAAGTACAAAAAACAGTTATTTTTGTGACGCATGATTTGGATGAAGCATTAACTTTAGGCCACCGGGCTGCCGTGATGAAAGACGGGGAAATTGTACAGCTTGGAACCGCTGAAGATATTTTAAGTCAACCGGCAACTGATTATGTAAAGCTGCTTGTTCAAGACGTTAATTACGGCAAAATTCGCCTTGCTAAAGACGCGGTGATTCCGGTAGAAACGGCTGCCTATGAGTATGAATCACCGCAAGTCGTATTAAGAAGAATGAGAACCAATCATTTATCTACTATTTTTGTTCTTGATAGCGCTGATCGCTTATTGGGTTTAATGAGCATTTATACAGTGATGGAGCTGATAGAAGCTCATAAGCATGATTTAAAAGGAAAAGAAATGACACAGCCGCATTGTGTTAATCCTGATATGTCTTTACAAGAAATGATTCCTCTATTTACAGACAGTCATTCGCCTGTAGTCATTGTTGATAACTATCATCGCCTACAAGGTATGATTTCCCCAAGCACTCTTATTGCAAATCTCACTGAACGTACTTCAGTGACCGAGCAACAAGAAGTTAAGTCATATCAAATGGAGGTCCGATAAATATGATGGTAAATTCCGCGACGATTCCTCGCATCCCTTTAGATAAATGGGCAAATTCATTTGTTGATTACATGATTGATAGTTTTTCAGGTGTATTTACTGGAATCAACCAGATAATGACCAGCTTAATAAGCAGTCTCGAATGGGCATTGACGGCTTCTCCTCCACTAGTAACGGTCGTTGTTTTTGTTCTATTAGCGCTATGGTTAACAGATTGGAAGATAGCTGTGTTTACGTGTTTTGGTTTACTTCTTATTATTAGCTTGAATTTATGGGAAGCATCGATGCTGACCTTATCTCTCGTTTTAGCTTCTACTATTATCTCACTTCTATTTGGCGTTCCTTTAGGCATATTATCACATCGCTTTAACAAAGTTGGAGCAGTGATAAAGCCCATTCTTGATATTATGCAAACAATGCCTGCTTTTGTTTACTTAATTCCGTCCGTACTTTTATTTGGATTAGGGAATGTTACAGCTCTTATTGCTACTTTTATTTTCGCAATGCCGCCTGCGGTTCGTCTGACGCTGCTTGGACTTCAGCAAGTTCCCCAAACCACTTTAGAAGCAGCAGAAGCTTTTGGAGCGACGGAATGGCAAAAATTAATTAAAGTCCAGCTGCCGCTCGCTTTGCCTATGATTATGTCGGGTGTAAACCAGGTTATTATGCTATCTCTTTCGATGGTTGTTATTTCTTCAATGGTCGGTGCAGGTGGCTTGGGTGCTGAGGTATTAAGAAGCATCAGTATGTTGGATGTAGGCTTAGGATTTATCGGTGGGATTGCGGTTGTCATTATTGCTGTTATTTTAGATCGTCTGACGCACCTTTCTACTCAAAAAAGAAAAGGTATTCAATCAAGTAAATAAAATGAATAAAGGTGGGAGTATATGAAACAATCAAAAAAATTTTCTTTTATTATGCTAACAATCGTCATTATGCTGCTTGTCTCCGCATGTGGCAATAGCAATACAGCAAGCGGCACGACGACTAAAAAAGAAATTACAATTGGATACATACCATGGGACGAAGCCGTAGCTGTTACGTTTCTATGGAAGGAATTATTAGAGGGAAAAGGTTATAAAGTTAAAGCAGTTCAAAGCGACGTAGCTCCGCTTTTCTCAGGAGTTGCTCAAGGAAACATTGATTTATTTTTGGATGTATGGATGCCGACCACCCATAGTGCTTATATGAAAAGATTTGGAAAACAAGTTGACGTGCTCGGTACTTGGTATGATCAAGCAGATAGCGGATTGGCCGTTCCCGACTACGTAGACGCGCAGTCACTAGCTGATTTGAAAAATAAGAAAGATGAGTTTAACGGAAAGATTATTAGTATTGAACCAGGATCTGGAATAAACGGCCTTACTAAAGATCATGCGATGCCAACCTATGGGTTAACAGACTGGAATTTAGTAGAAAGCAGCACAGCCGCCATGTTATCGGAGTTAGATAAAGCCATTGCTAATAAAGAACCCATTGTTGTTACGTTATGGCGCCCCCACTGGGCTTTTGAAAAGTATAATCTCAGATACTTAAAAGATCCCAAAAATACGATGAATCCAACTGGACCTGAAAAAATACAGTCGATTAGCAAAAAGGCATTTAAAGAAGATTATCCAGAAGCAGCAAAGTGGCTGAAAGATTTTTCTATTAGTGCCGATCAACTAGCATCTTTAGAATCAGAAATTAACAGTGCAAAAGACGAAACAAAAGGTGTGAAAAACTGGATTTCTAAAAATAAAAAAGTGACGGAAAGCTGGGTAAAATAATAGATGGAAAAGAAAAGGCTGTCTCATAAATGAAGCTATTGACTTAGAGACTGTTTTTTTGGGGGAGAACTTTTTATCTGCAGTTTTTCTAACGGATTAAGTTCGGTAAAATCTCAATAAATGAAAGTTTTTTAACCTGATATGTAAATTAAAAAAATATATTTAAATTAAAAAAAGTGGCATTGCTTTCTATTATCCAAGTACAATTTAAATAATGAATGCTTTACGTTTCGCATGTAAGTATTTATTTATACCTATGTTGTCATAATTTATGTGATTCCCCAAAGCATAAATTACTTTTCATTACCTTATTGTGTACAAAAATATTGTAAGATAGGCTCATGCTTTTAACAGCATGGGCCTATTTTTATAGACAGCTTGAAAATAGGTATTTGCAAACTGGAAAATTAATCTTTCCCTCTTGTACAATAAATATTCTTCTGTACAAAAATAGAGTGTATAATAGGAATGTTGACTTGATAGGAAAAAGAGAGAGCCTTATCAAGCAAAGGAAGATGGAGTGGAGAGTGTGTACTGAAAGTGAAATTGTCCAGCAGCAAAAATAAACATGTTTTTCGAATGCTTCTAGAAGAATATCTAGAATGAAAGTAGGAACATTATGGAAAAGAAAATGAGGTTTGGCATCAAATCCAAAATTATTATTGGATATTTAATTGTTATTGTCTGTTTATTCATTGCATTTATTGTTTTAAACAGTCAAATTTCATCTTTGCAAAAAGAACGAAATTTTATCATTGATCATGATATTGAAGTGCATGATTTGACCAATCGAATTGAAAAACACCTGCTCGATATGGAAACCGGACAAAGGGGCTATATTATTACAGGAGAAGCGAGTTACTTAGAACCTTATAACAGCGCAGCATCAAGTTGGGAAAAAGATTATAATGCGCTGTATCAGCTTCTAAATAATAATCCAAATCAGCAGGAGAAACTGGAGAAGATTAAAGGAAGCATTCAAGACTGGATTGAAGCTGCTGGTGAACCGACCATTGCATTAAAAAAAGAAAATAATACAAAAGAGCTTCAGCAGTTTTTTGAGAAAGATCCTGGGCGCCAGTATATGGATGATATACGCAGCCAGTTTACTTCTTTTAGAAATGTAGAGAAAAAATCGACTGAAACAAGAGCAACAGAGTTAGACGAGAAAAATCAAAAAATAAAAATTGGACTTTACGGTTTGCTGTTATTTGTTACGCTTATTTCACTTGCTATCGCTATTGTTTTGTCCAATTCCATTGTGAATACGATTAAAGAAGTTACGCAAACGATCAAACGAATTACGGCTTCAAAAGGCGAGTTAAAAGGAAGAATTAAAGTTCGATCTAATGATGAAATTAAAGATTTAGGGATAGCCACGAACGCGTTGTTAGAAAATATTGAAGAGCGAAACTGGCTTCAAACGAACATTGCTCATGCTGTAACGATGTACCAAGGCATAGCATCTGTAGACAAGCTTGCGGAAAAATTTCTCTTTACGGTTTCAGAAATGACAGGAGCTTCTTTCGGAGCATTTTATGTTCGAGAGGAAAATGATAAAGGAGATCTATTCGTCAAACAAGCTGCTTTTGCAGATAGAAAAGGCGATGCGGGAAGAGAGAGCTTTTTGATAGGCCAAGGGCTCATTGGACAAGCTGCTTTAGAAAAAAGAACCCTTGTCATAAACGATGTACCTGACACGTACCAGCTCATTGCTTCAGGATTAGGAGATGTAAAACCTAAGAGTATTTTTATTGTGCCCGTCTTATTTGAAGATGAGGTAATTGCAGTTATCGAGCTGGCATCGCTGCACGAATTTACAGTTTTAGAGCAAGAACTTATTAGTCAAGTGATTGAAACGTTTGGTCTCACTATCAATGGTGTAATCAGACGGATGGAAATTGCCCGTCTATTAAAAGAATCTCAGGCGATGACAGAAGAGCTCCAGGCTCAGTCTGAAGAACTTCAAACACAATCAGAAGAACTGCAAATGCAGTCTGAAGAGCTGCGTATGATTAATGAACAGCTAGAAGAAAGAACGAAAGATGCAGAAGAAAAATCGTTTGAATTAGAGGCTGCAAAAGAAGATTTAGAAGAAAAAGCGCATCAGCTGGAATTGAATTCTCAATACAAATCTGAATTCCTTGCTAATATGTCGCACGAGCTTCGAACACCGCTTAACAGCATTCTTATTTTGTCTGAAATGCTTGAGGAAAACGCGGCTAAAACGCTATCTGAAGATGAAGAAGAATATGCTCGTATTATCCATTCTTCAGGAAAAGACTTGTTGGCATTAATCAACGATATCTTGGATTTATCAAAAGTAGAGTCTGGAAAACTAGATGTCTTGCTTGCTGAGATGAATATGAGTGAGCTTCCAGATCAAATTGAACGTAATTTCAGCCACGTTGCTGAACAGAAAGAAGTAAAATTAAAAATTAATAAAGCACAAGATGTACCGGACATCATTCACACGGATGAAAAGAGATTCCAGCAAATTGTGAAAAATCTTTTATCAAATGCATTTAAATTTACGGAATCGGGATCTGTCACAGTATCTATTCAACAAGTAGCTGACCATCGTCTTACAACAGCTATGCGTACAGTCGATACGGATTGCTGGCTAGAAATAGCTGTAGCTGATACAGGGATTGGTATACCAAAAGAAAAGCATCAGCTTATCTTTGAAGCGTTTCAGCAGGCCGATGGAGCTACGGTTCGCAAGTACGGAGGAACGGGACTTGGCTTATCTATTTGCAGTGAGTTTGCAAAATTATTGGGCGGCTGGATTTCCCTAAGCAGTGAAGTAGGAAAAGGAAGTACGTTTACACTCTATCTTCCTAGTCTCTCTAACGGTCTTGTTGACTATGAAAAAGTAAATTTTGCATATGAAGAAGTAGCAGTATCTGTAGAAGAAGCTGTAGAAGAAGCTAAACCTGAAGCAGAAATAACTGAAGTTGATCATCCTGTACAACCAGTTGAACCTTCATTACAAGATGATGAAAATGTATTTCAGGATAAGCGAGTGCTCATCGTAGATGATGACCAGCGCAACATCTTTGCCTTAAAAACTGCGCTAGCTAAACAAGGTATGACCATTATGACAGCTCATAACGGAATAGAGTGTCTTGAAATGATGAAGAATAGTGAACCATTTGATCTCATTTTAATGGATATTATGATGCCGCAAATGGACGGATATGAAGCGATGCAGAAAATTAGAGGAGAGCTAAAGCTTGTTGATTTGCCTATTATTGCATTAACCGCTAAAGCGATGAAAAATGATCGTGAAAAATGCTTGGAAGCTGGAGCATCAGATTATATCAGCAAACCTTTAGATTTAAATCAGCTGTTCTCCGTTATGCGTGTATGGCTAGTAAATTAAGCGGGGTATGAAACATAAATGGATATGAAGCACCTAGATTTAAGTGAAGACTTAGTTATGAATAAAAAAACAGATTTGGAGATTGATTTACTGCTGACGGCTATTTATCGATTAACAGGATTCGATTTCAGACAGTACGCTAAATCTTCTATCTGTCGCCGGGTCTATAATCGAATGAAAATTGAACGTATTCCAACTGTGTCTCGATTGCTAGAAAAAGCGATTCACGAAGAAGAATTTATGAATCAGCTTTTAAATGATTTTTCGATAAATGTAACAGAGATGTTTCGCGATCCAAGCTTTTTTAAAGCATTTCGCACAAAAGTGATTCCGGTATTAAAGGATTATCCGGAAATTCGCATTTGGCACGCTGGCTGTGCAACGGGCGAAGAGGTATTTTCTATGGCGATTCTTTTAGAAGAAGAAGGGTTAATGGATAAAACGGTCATTTACGCAACCGATATGAACGAAGATGTATTAGAAAAAGCAAAACAAGGTGCCTTTTCTTTACGTAAAATGAAGTCATATACAAAAAATTATATTCAAGCCGGTGGAAAGAACGCCTTCTCAGAATATTATCAGACGGATCATCACTATGCATATTTTCATCCGTCGCTGTTAAAAAATATTATCTTTGCTCAGCATAATTTAGTCACGGATCAGTCATTTAATGAATTTCACGTCATCATTTGCCGAAACGTCCTTATTTATTTTACAGCTCAGCTGCAAAATCAAGTGTATAATTTATTTTCAGAAAGCCTGTGTGCAAAAGGATTTCTTGGGCTTGGTGATAAAGAAACGCTTCGCTTTGCTGAAGGAGCAGCTTCTTATATCGAGTTTGCAGGGAACGAGCGCATTTATCAAAAGCAATAAAAAAAGACCTCATTTATGAGGTCTTTTTTTATTGTGCTTGGGCTTGAATCATAAGCACGCACATATCATCAGGCTGATTTAACTTTTGTTCTTCTGAAAAAATTTCATTCATAAATGTCTGCGGATTTGTCCATTTTTGTTCAGTAAGCTTTTGAAGACGAAGGGCAGATTCATTTTCGCAAGGGCCCATTGATTCAAGAGCTCCGTCTGTAAATAGCAAAATTTGCACATCGTTCTCAAAGCTGACAACAGATTTCTGAACGTCCATTTCTTCAAAAAACCCTACAGGGCAGCTTCCTCGTTGAAGAGGAACAAGCGTATGTTCATCCACTAACATATAACCTTCTGGATGCCCGGCATTCACATATTCTACTGTCTTAGCTTCCATATCAATCACTAAATAAATAGCAGTGAAATAGTAAGGGATTTCATCTTTTTCGCTGTGCAATAATTCCATGTAGCGATTCAGCTCTGTAATAACCTGCTCAGGGTCTACGAGAGACTTGATAGCTTCTCTGAGCACAGACGAAATAAACATACAAACAAGCGAGGCAGAGATGCCGTGCCCCATCATATCAAAAAGGATAATCCCGTACCGGTGCTCATCAATTTTGTGCCAATAGTACATATCACCCGCTAATTTAAAAGAAGGATAATATGAAACTTCCATTTGAATATCTTTCTCTCGTAAAGGGGGACTGAGTAAGTTTTGCTGTACGTGCGTAGCTAAATCTAACTCAGTTTGAATTTTCTTTTCATGTTCCGTGTGCCAGTCAATTTCTGCTTTAAGACGTAAGGCTACCCGCATACGAGCCAGCAGTTCCACTTTATTGATCGGCTTTGTAACGTAATCTGTTCCGCCGGCGTCTAGAGCTTCTACTAATTTGCTGCTGTCTTCTAGGGCTGTGACAAAGATAATTGGAATATGTTTTAAGCGTTCTACCTGTTGAATTCGCCTGCAGGCTTCGATTCCATCAATTTCGGGCATCATAATATCAAGTAAAATCAAATCGACCGAATTCGTTTTTGAGTTCTCATCGTCCAGGTTAAGATAGTCAAAAAGGGCATGGGCAGACGTAAGAGACACACAGTTATCGTAGCCAGCGCCTTTTAAAATTTTTTCAATCACAAATAGATTGACTTGATTGTCATCTACTAGAAGAATGGTCATGCTTTATTTCCCCTTATTATGTTTGAAGACTAATGATTGAGTATGTAGTTTTCAAGCATTTTTTATACTTTTTCTGTTTTTCTATTTATCTATTATACAGAAAACAGAGCGTTTAGGGTATTTTTTAAGATTATTCTTTTCTATTAAAAAAGTAATTAGTGCCCAGAAAAGGAGACGAATGACTTTTTATAGCAATTTGTATAACGCAAATATCCCGAAAGTCAGTACAACTGCTCCCGAAATACGATTTACCCAAATTAAGCTGTTATTCGTAAACTTCGAACGGGCAAGACTAATAGCAAAACTGAGCGAAAGCCACCAGCAGGCCGATCCTAAAAATACGCCTGCAACCATTGTCAAAGCAGAAGCAGCATCAAATGCTGATTTACTAATGCCTACACCAGAAAATACGCCAATAAAAAATAAGATCGTCATTGGATTCGTAACTGTTAAAAAAAGAACGGATGTATAAGAACGAAGTAAACCTTCTCCTTTAGCAGCGGCAGCGTGCTCCGCAGGTCGAGAACGAAAAGTTTGTACACCTAAATAACATAAAAATAATCCCCCAATCAGCTGAAGCCAAATCTTTTGGGTTAGTAAAAAGGTTGTAATGAACGTTAGGCCAAACGCAGCGATGCATCCATAAAGAGCATCTGCTGTAGCTGCTCCCAGCCCGGATACAAATCCGTGTAATCGCCCTTTAGATAACGTGCGATTGATACATAAAATACCAATGGGACCGACGGGAGCAGCAACGGAAAAACCGATCACTAACCCCTTTAGAAAATAAAATAAGTTCATCTTTTACGTTGCTCCTATGAAGTTTTTCTTTAGTATAGTACAAAAGCAATCGTGAATGAAGCCAAATTTGAGAAAGTTGTTAACACATATTTTTAGTCTGTTCGGGTACATCATAATGGTGTTATAAAAAACATCACTAGTAAATTTATTTTAATCATTAAAAAGTTCAAAAACTAAATTATTTTACACAGAAAATTAAATGTAGTAAAATAATTCACTGTTACATATATAGAAAGATCTACCACTGAAAAGTAGTCATTCGTAATGAGATGAAGAGAGGTTAGTCATCATGAGTAATCTGTTTGCAAAAAAAGATGTTAACAAGCTGTTAGAGGAAAATGCAGCAAAAGAATCAACTAAGACACTAGGGTTATTTGATGTTATTTTGATGGGAGTAGGAGCAACTATTGGGACAGGAGTTCTGGTTATAGCAGGGCTAGTTGCCGCCAGGGATGCAGGGCCCTCGGTCTCCATTTCCTTTGTTATTTCTGCAGTAGCCTGTATTCTTGTTGCGCTGTGTTATGCAGAATTTGGTTCAGCTGTTCCAAGTTCGGGAGGCGCATATACATACATATATGTTTCACTAGGAAAATTTGTAGCGCATTTGATAGGGTGGTCCATCGTAGGATGCTATACGGTATCTTTAGCTTCCGTAGCGGGCGGATGGTCATCTTATGTGAATAATGTGCTTACTGAATTTGGTATTAGACTTCCTGAATCGTTCACGGCCATACCAAGCAATGGAGGTATTATCAATCTTCCTGCAGTATTTATTGTGCTGTGCATGTCGTTTTTATTAACAAGAGGGGTAAAAGAAAGTAAAAAAATAAATAACTTAATGGTTTTAATCAAGATAGGTATTGTTCTTTTATTTGTAGCCGTGGGCGTCTTTTTTATTCATACAAATAACTGGCACCCATTTACCCCTTTTGGTGTGAAAGGAATTTTTGCAGGCGCAGCTTCCGTCTTTTTTGCTTATAACGGATTTGATGCCATTTCTACTTCGGCAGAAGAAGTGAAAAATCCGCAAAGAAACTTGCCGCTAGGTATTTTGATTGCACTGAGTGTTTGTGCAGTCATTTACGTAGTAATTGCATTAGTATTAACAGGAATGGTTTCTTATAAAGAGCTAAACGTAGGCGATGCGTTGTCATATGCGCTCAATAGCGTAGGACAAGAATGGGCAGCGCTCATTGTATCTATAGGAGCGGTTATTGGTATTATGGCCGTCGTATTTGCTTATTTGTTTGTCGTGCCTCGCATACTGATGTCAATGAGCCATGATGGATTATTGCCGTCTCTTTTTGCGAAAGTAAACCTAAAAAACAGTGAACCTGTCATATCCACATGGCTTGTCGGGGCGTTAGGCGCGATCGTAGCTGGTTTTGTTGATTTAAAACAGCTGGCAGATTTAGCGAATATGCTGGCGATTGTCACGTTTGCTGCCGTTTCATTTTCGATTTTGGCTCTGCGAAAAAGTCAGCCTAATTTAAAACGCGGTTTCAAAGTACCTTTTGTACCATTTATTCCGATTATTGCTATTCTTTGCTGTATCTTTCTCATGTTCAACTTATCAATGAAAACGTGGATGTATTCAATCGGCTGGATGCTGATTGGCGTCTTTATTTACGTTGGATACGCCAGAAAGAACAAGAGCGCTTAACAAAAAGACTCTAAGCGAACAAGCTAGAGTCTTTTTTGTGTATATATTTCTCTTGAAAGTGATCTATGAACATAACGTAAAAATTAAAACTTTATTTGAGACATATGTCCTTTTTATTTTAGGAAGTGTTATTGTTTAATAAAAGAAACCGTTATGATGGAGAGGAAAACATGAGGGAAATTACGAGTGAGAAACAGCTGATGGAGTATATAAATACTTATAAATTAGAGTCGGTTTTCAAAAAAGAGTTACTACCGCATTTGTCACTGTATGATGTCGAGGCAGGGGAACGTCTTTGTTCTCAAGGAGATGCGTCTCACTGTTTATACATATTGATGAAAGGCAAGGTTAAAGTTTATACCATATCGCCCGAAGGCAAGACACTTGTTCTTTCCTTTAAACAGCCCCTTGAAGTAATAGGCGATATTGAGTATGTACAAGATGTTGAGATTATGAATACGGTTGAAGCCGTTTCACCTTTAGTTGTTATCGGCATACCATACAAACGATTAAAACAGCATGCGAGCAATGATCCACAGCTGCTGACGTTTTTACTGGAAATGCTCACAAAAAAGTTTTGCGCAAAATCGAACTCGCTAAGCTTTAATTTAATGTACCCAGTGGAAGTGCGGCTGGCTAGTTACTTGCTCTCTATTTTTTGTGAAGAATCGCATTTGGTTATGAATCAAAAAACAGAAAGCTTAAAAGATATAGCTAATTTAATCGGAACGACTTACCGGCATTTAAATCGTGTTCTTCAAAAATTTGTAGCGCAAGGAGTTATTGAAAAAAAGAAAGGCTCCATTATTCTCAAAGATAAGGAAAAACTGAGCTGTCTAGCAAATGACAATATATACGAGTAGAAAAAGTAATAGATTAGTTGAAGGGGAGAGAGAAGAATGAAAACATACCGAACGCTGCTATTTGACATTGATAATACGCTTTTAGATTTTAACGCAGCCGAAGAGCAGGCTTTACAGCTTCTTTTTGCTAACCACGATATTCCGCTGACTGAGGAAAGCAAAAAACGTTATAGTTTAATCAACCAGGGGTTATGGACAGCTTTTGAAGAGAATAAAATAAGCCGTGAGCAAGTTGTAAATACTCGCTTTTCTACTCTATGTAAAGAATATGGAATAGAAAAAGACGGAAAGCTACTTGAAGCAGAGTACCGAACGTATTTGAATAATGGCCATCAGCTAATTGACGGAGCAATTGAGGTAATTAAAAAACTGAGCAGGTACTATGATTTGTACGTTGTTACAAACGGAGTCTCGGCTACACAGTATAAGCGCCTTCAAGACTCAGGCCTATATCCTTATTTTAAAGAAGTATTTGTTTCAGAAGATACAGGTTTTCAAAAACCTATGAAGGAATATTTTGATTATGTTTTTTCACATATAGAAGAGCTGTCCGTACATAAAACATTAATTGTCGGAGATTCTTTGAGTGCAGATATTCAAGGCGGGCAGCTAGCCGGTATTGATACGTGCTGGTTTAATCCTCAGGCAAAAAAGAACGATACAAAGTGGGTGTCAACCTACGAAATAGGAAGACTTCAAGAGCTTTATGACTTGCTGAACGTAAGTAATGAAGCAGCTTCGTTACAAGTGTAAAATATATAATAAAAGAAACAAAAAAACACCAGTCCTTTCCTCTGAATAAAAAGGCTGGTGTTTTTTATTTTATGGCTTTTGAGAGCTTAAAAATAACTCTAGGGATATCGGTCTATGAACGTGATTACTAAGGTAATCAATACATATTTAAACAGTTTTATCTCAAAAGCAATAGGGTATTTTAACAATATCCCAGATAAAGTAAGTAACTAGGAGGTCGTAAAAGATGATTAATGGAAAAAGCTTATCTCGTTCAGGAAAGAGTTCATATAGAAGAGAAACAGCGGTTGGAAAAACAGGAATGGTAGCCAGTGCTCATCCAATTGCAACAGACGCCGGAGAACAAGTGCTAAGAGCTGGAGGCAACGCAATTGATGCAGCAATTGCCGTTCAGTTTGGACTCAACGTCGGAGAACCAATGATGACCGGTATTGGAGGCAGCGGCTTTTTTATGGTGTATCACAATGAAAGCAAAACAACTAAAATTTTTGACGGGCATTCTCAGGCTCCTAAAGCAGCTTATCCTGAAATGTTTCTTGATGAAAATAAAGAAGTTATTCCGTTTAGAAAGCGTTCTACTCATGCAACGGCAATTGGAATTCCAGGAATTTTAAAGGCGATGGAAGCAGCTCGTAAAGAGTATGGAACAAAACCCCTTGCTGAATTGATTGAACCGGCTGCCAAAGCAGCAGAAGCAGGCGTGGAAACAAACTGGGTTCTTGGAGATATTTTAAAAACATACGCTTACCGACTAGGAGAACATGCTAAGCAGCTATATTCTCCAAACGGCAAGCCTATGCAAGAAGGAGATATGATTAATAAAAAAGATCTTGCTAAAACATTTCGTATTCTTCAAGAAAAAGGTATCGAGGCTTTTTATGAAGGTGAAATTGCAGAAGCCATTATTTCAACGATCAAAGAGCACGGCGGTTTTATGGAACTGTCGGATTTGAAAGAATACCAGATTAAGATCGATGAGCCCGTGTGGGGAGATTATAAAGGATACCGAATTGCTTCTTCCAACATGCCTAGTGCAGGAGGAACCACCGTGCTGCAAATCTTAAAGCTATTAGAGGACTTTGATGTGTCTCAATACGACGTGAAATCTTGGGAAAAGTATTATTTGTTTGCAGAGGCTATGCGCATTGCATTTTCAGATAAAATTGCATTCTCTGGAGATCCAGCCTACAGTGACATTCCACTAAAAGGGCTTTTAAATGACGAATATATAAAGGAACGTCAAAAATTAATTAATTGGAAACATAAAAATGAGAAAGTTGATTTTGGCAACCCGTGGGATTATGAGAAAGGCCAAAAAGTGAACGTTGTGCGTCAGCCTTATGAACCTGAACGTGAGCTTAGTGAAACAACTCACTTCACCGTAGTTGACCGCTGGGGTAATATTGTCGCTTGTACATCAACTGTGGAACATCCTTTTGGTACAGGAATTATGGTTAAAGACCATGGGTTTTTACTCAACAACGAGCTTACTGATTTTGATGCTATTCCTGGAGGATTAAATCAAGCAGATGCAGGAAAGCGTCCGGTTAGCTGTAAAAGTCCAACCATCGTTTTTAAAGATAGCGAACCTGTACTCACTCTAGGATCTCCAGGCGGACCAACGATTGTAGGGTCTGTGTTTCAAACGCTTATGAATGTCTTAGACTATGGAATGGATATAAAAGAAGCGATTGAAGAACCAAGAATTTTTAATAGTACAGGATCACTTATCGGTTGGGAAGCCGGAGTGGATATGAATGCCAAAGGAGAGCTAGAAGCCATGGGATTTAATTTTGGAGATGAGCCATTCCCAATCGGAAATGTTCAAGGGATTCAAATCGATAAAGAAAACGGCCGTTTATTTGGAGCAGCTGATTCAAGCCGTGAAGGAAAAGCAACTGGCTTAGACTCTTAATAGTTAAAAAATGCATTGTACGCCCTCTCTTTTGTAAAAAGAGAGGGCGTACAATGCATTAAAAAAGATAAAAATGAGTAGGTAAAAAGAAGGAATATTTTTTTCTGAAAACATACTTTAGACCTTTATTATTATCAGCCTAATCTTCAGAAAGGAAAAAGAATAGAACGTTTTCATGTCCGGCTAATAAAAAAAAGGTACTGATTTTTCAAGAGATTAATAAAAACAAAATGGTCGGAAAGTATAAAAAACGGAATAGCGTTTTCAATGCTGGAAAGATAAAGTGTTTAATCATGTAGAAGTATAAAACGAAACGTCTGGAAATCGTGGTTTGAAATGTAAAAAAAGCCGTACACTTTTGTTGGGAAAACGGTTACATAAAAAGGGCTCTTACACGTAAACTTTGGTCCTAGTTACAGCTCAATGAAAAAGATAAAAATGAGAAATAGCTACATTTGGCATGTTTGACTTTCGTCATTTATCCAAGTAATCTTTTGGTTGAACGGAACCGGTTCTGTTTTCGGATTTTTGATAGCTAATTGAATTAATAAATTTATATTCTTTACTAACACAAAAGGAGAAAACATATGAAAATGAAACGAGTTGCTAAGCATACAACTGCTGCTACATTGGCTGCAGCCCTACTAGTAGGTGGAGGATATCAAACATTTGCTAAAGGAAATGACAGTAAAGACTTTAATAATAGCTACGGCATTTCGCATATTACTCGCGATAATATGGTGAAAATTCCACAGCAGCAAAACAGTGATCAGTTTAAAGTTCCTGCTTTTAATGAATCAACTATTAAAAACATTGCTTCTGCTAAAGGAAAAGATGCATCAGGAAATACAATTGACTTAGATGTATGGGACAGCTGGCCATTACAAAATGCTGATGGAACAGTGGCGACTTATCATGGATATCAAATTGTGTTTGCCCTAGCAGGTGACCCAAAAGATTCGAATGACACGTCTGTTTATCTTTTCTATAAAAAAGCTGGAGACAAATCTATTGACAGCTGGAAAAACGCTGGAAGAGTGTTTAAAGACAGCGATAAATTCGTTCCGAATGACCCGCATCTTAAAAATCAAACACAAGAATGGTCTGGTTCTGCCACGTTAACAAAAGATGGTAAAGTTCGTTTATTCTATACGGATTATTCAGGTAAACAATACGGAAAACAAACGTTAACGACAGCTCAAGTGAACATGTCTCAGCCAGACGATACTACGTTAAAAGTTGACGGAGTAGAAGATTACAAGTCAATCTTTGATGGCGACGGAAAGATTTATCAAACGGTTCAGCAGTTTATTGATGAAGGCGGGTATGACACAGGAGATAACCATACGCTAAGAGATCCTCACTACATAGAAGACAACGGACATAAGTACCTTGTTTTCGAAGCGAACACTGGAACAGAAGATGGCTACCAAGGCGAAGACTCTTTATATAACAGAGCATACTATGGAGGAAACAATCTTTTCTTCCAATCTGAAAAGAAAAAGCTTCTTGAAGGATCTAATAAAGAAAAAGCTTCTTTAGCAAACGGGGCTTTAGGCATTATTGAGTTAAATGACGACTATACGCTTAAAAAAGTAATGAAGCCGCTTATTACATCAAACACAGTTACAGACGAAATTGAACGTGCAAACATCTTCAAAAAAGATGGAAAATGGTATTTGTTCACCGATTCTCGCGGATCTAAAATGACGATTGATGGAATCGGACAAGATGATGTGTATATGCTAGGCTATGTTTCAAATACGTTAACAGGAAAATATAAGCCTTTAAATGATACAGGATTAGTTCTTCATATGGATTTAGATCCTAATGATAAAACATTTACGTATTCTCACTTTGCTGTACCGCAAACAAAAGGCGATAATGTCGTTATTACAAGCTACATGACAAATAGAGGCTTTTATGAAGACAACCACTCTACATTTGCACCAAGCTTCTTAGTGAACATTGACGGTTCAAAAACATCTGTTGTAAAAGATAGTGTTCTTGAGCAAGGTCAGTTAACAGTAGATGAAGACTGAGGGCTTTGCAATAGCAACAAAAGAAAATGGTGATTGTAATCACCATTTTCTTTTGTTTTATTCGATGTAGACAAAAAAGAGAAAGGTGGGGTTTGTTTGAAGAAAAAAGGTGCTTATAAATGGATAGCGCTTGCCGTTCTTTTAGTTGTAATAGCCGGACTCATTATAGCAGCCGTATCCAAAAAAGAGGATACAAAAGACCAAGGAAAAGAAAAAGAGAATAAAAGTGAATCCACTTATCGCCCAGTGTATCACTTCAGCACGCCTGATAAATGGAAAAATGATCCCCAAAAGCCCATTTATTTTGACGGGAAATATCATTACTATTACTTATACAATCATGATTATCCTAAAGGGAACGGGACGGAATGGCGACATGCAACGTCTAAAGATTTGGTTCATTGGAAAGATGAAGGAGTAGCTATTCCAAAGTATACAAATAAAAATGGCGATATATGGTCCGGATCGGTTGTAGAAGATAAAGAGAACACAGCAGGCTTTGGTAAAGGCGCAATTGTAGCGATTATGACTCAGCCTTCTGCCGATGGACAAAAGCAAGAACAGTATTTATGGTATAGTACCGATAGAGGAAAAACCTTTAAATCATATAGCAAAAATCCTATCATGCCTAATCCAGGCACCAAAGATTTTAGAGATCCCAAAGTCATATGGGATAATGAACATGACAAGTGGGTTCTCGTCATGTCAGAAGGTGAAAAAATCGGATTTTATGAATCTTCTAATCTAAAGGATTGGACATATACGGGAGGATTTGTAACTAAAGATATTGGCATTACCGAATGTCCAGACCTTTTTCAAATGAAGGCAGATGACGGGACAGTTAAGTGGGTTCTCGGGACAAGTGCAAATGGAAAAGAAAGCGGAAAGCCAAACACTTATGCTTATTGGACAGGAAATTACGATGGAACAACATTCACTCCCGATCTGGACGAGCCGCAATGGCTCGATCATGGCTTCGATTGGTACGGAGCAGTCACGTTTGAAGACGGTAAAAATAAAGGTTCCTTAAAAAAACGCTACGCTTTTGCATGGATGAACAACTGGGATTATCCAGATAAGACGCCAACGATGAAAGAAGGGTTTAACGGCTTCGATTCAGTAACCCGTGAAATTACGCTTTCAAAACAAGACGACAATCAGTACAGCCTGTTATCAAAGCCTGTCGAAAAATTAAATCAGCTAACTGATTCAACAAACTCTCTTGAACAAGTAGAAGTGAATGGAGAGAAAAAGTTAAAGATAAAAGGTGAAGCTTATCAGCTTGATACAGATATTTCATGGTCAGATGCAGAAAATGTAGGCTTACGACTTCGAGAGTCCGCCGATCAAAAGCGGCACATTGATGTGGGTATTTTTGCAAAAGATAACGTCTCATATGTGAACAGAAGCTATAGCAATCAGCCTAATCAAAGCAAAAAGTATGTGGAAAGCCGTGATTACTTTGATGCAGGCAAGAAAAATGTTCATTTGAAGATATTAGTAGATAAAACAAGCATTGAAGTCTTTGTTGATGATGGAAAAACCGTGCATTCTAGCGAGGTGTTTCCGCGTCAAAACGACCAAGGAATTACGCTTTTCTCTCAAGGAGGAACGTCTCTCTTTAAAAATATAGAAATCAAACATCTTCGCTCTCTTCAGTAATTTCCCTACTTTTAAAAAGAAGGAGCAGAATATCGCCTTATTGTGGTTTAGGACTAGGCAGAAAGGGTACATGTCTACTAACAGCAAATGAAAGGGTGTTTATTCAAATGGAAGAGAAAATGAGACAACTAATAGAGGGACTTAATACCGATTTAGCGGGTGAATATTCGGCGGTTATTCAGTACACTTACTATGCGTCTACAGTAACCGGCCTAGAATATCAAATTTTAAAACCTTTCTTTGAAGGAGAAATTCCTGACGAGCAAGGACACGCCCTTTATTTATCGGAAAAAATCAAAAACCTTGGCGGTGAGCCAACAACAAAGCCGGCTGAGGTGAAGCACGTTTCAAATGTGACGGAAATGCTTAAAGAAGCGAGCAAGGCTGAAAAAGAAACTATCCAGCGCTACGAAGAGCGTAAAAAACAAGCGGAAGAGTTAGGGTTAACAGAGCTTGTTGTAAAGCTTGAAGATATGATTGCAGATGAAACAAATCATATGGAAGAAATGGAACGTTTATTAAAAGATCCCCGACTAAGTTAATCATACAAAATACGTAAAAAGTATCCCGTACCAGGTGTTACGGGGTGCTTTTTTGTAATTTGAAAAGGAAATAAAACATCATGTACGCATGTTTCTATCAATGTGAGGAAAGTCATATTTTTGAAATTATCTATCGCTTTGAAAAAATTTATAGTAAAATAATTATTTGGCTGCATATGGCAGCAACTATATGCGGGGCATCACATACATATAAAGGCTAAAAGGGTATACGTATATTGAAACCGCTTTTATGTTTTGGAAGAAAAACCATGGTATGCCCGCAGTTGCAAGGAGAGAGAAAGATGAGAAAACGAATCATGACAGCGCTGCTGCTTGTCACTGTTTTAGCTGCAATGGAAGGAACCATTGTCAGTACGGCTGTTCCAAGAATTACAAGTGATTTGTCGGGCATTGAGCTAGTTAGCTGGGTATATGCCATTTATATGCTGACAACTGCTGTATCTACACCTATATACGGAAAGTTAGCGGATCTATTCGGCCGCAAAAAAGTGATGCTTGTTGGAATCATTATTTTCTTAATCGGATCGATACTTTGCGGACTTAGCTTTTCGATGCAGCAATTAATTGTCTATAGAGCTATCCAAGGGCTGGGCGCCGGGGTCGTTATGCCGCTTACAATGATTATTATTGGCGACTTGTATGAAGAAGCAAAAGAAAGAGCCAAAGCGCAAGGATGGATTAGCGCAGTTTGGGGAGTTGCGGGAGTTCTCGGACCTCTTCTTGGGGGATTCTTAGTGGATACGCTGTCTTGGCGCTATATTTTCTTTTTGAATATACCGTTTGGACTAATGGCTTTTTTTGTTCTTTTAGTAAACTATAAAGAAGAAGTGGTAAAAGAAAAACGCTATATCGATTATATTGGAGCGGTGACGTTTTCAGTGGGAACAATTGCGTTTTTATATGCCCTTTTAACCGGAAGTCAGCATCAAAACTGGGGAGATCCGACCATTATGGGGTTATTTGTTCTAGCTGTTCTGACATTCATTGGCTTTATTTATATAGAAAAGAAATCGCCCGAACCTCTTATCCCGCTTGAACTGTTTTCCATTCGAAGTGTATCTGTTATAAACTTATTAACACTTCTTGTCGGATCAGTAGTTATTAGTATTACGGTCTACCTTCCAATTTGGAGTCAAGGAGTGCTGGGGAAAAGTGCAACCGCTGCTGGTTTTGTATTAATGCCTATGCCAGTATGCTGGACGATTGGTTCACTGCTTTCAGGGAATTTAGTAGGGCGTCTTAAAACGCACTCCATCCTTACGCTGGGCACGGCCATTGTAAGTACGGCTTGTTTTATGCTGTTTTTAGTTTCCACCCACTCACCCGTATTTTTAATTTATGTAGCCGTTGGGGTCCTTGGGTTAGGAATGGGTATTATTACGCCTATTTTTATGCTGGTTATTCAATCAGCGGTCCCGGCTAGCAAAAGAGGAGTAGCGGTGGCTCTTAATACGTTTACAAATACATTTAGTCAAACGCTAGGTTCTGCGGTGTTTGGTACAATCTTTAACTTAGTGACACTTTCACAAGCAAAGAAATTAGGGCAAGAAAATTTAAATGCTTCGTTTGAGACAGGCGGAGTACCAGCAGAAGAACTGTCAAAGCTGCATGAAATTCTTGCATCAGGTGTTCACATTATTTACAGTGGAACATTTTTAGCTGCATTACTAAGCTTTGCTGTTTCATGCTTCCTAGTAAAAACAAGACATGAAAAAATAAAAAATATATCTGTGCAAAAGTAACGAAAGAGGCTGAAACACAAGTATTTTAGTTGAAGGACAATCCGAACGAGTTTGATTAGGAATCAAACTCGTTCGGATTTTTTTATAGGTATGGTGAATGTAGCTTTCACATATCTAGCTGCTTTTAGCTGTTGATTGGATTGATTTCGTTATATATCAGTCTCTTCTTTAAAAAAATATCAAAGAAAGAAAGAAAAAAGATATTGTCTGATAACGTTCCCGCAAACTCATTCATAATAAGAAGGATTTTTATCAATGCAGAAAATTTTTTATTTTTTGTTTTTTTAGTATGGACATTTACCTAGTTGTTGATTATTATGAATTCTATAAGCATTGAATTTTAAGCGCTTTCAAGAGAAACATTTGTCTTTCTCAGGAATACACTTGATTTTTAACTCATATACTGTAAGTGCTTAGATGAATCTTTTAATGGGGAAAAGAGAAGTTTATAAGACGTGTTGAACAACAATGAGGGGGTATGGAAGATGACAAGCAGACGTTTAAAAGAATTCTTGAATAATAATTTAGAAGATTTAAAAGATAAAGGATTATACAATGTCATTAATCCGGTAGAGGGGCCCAATGGACCTGTGATTCAAATTGAGGGAAAGCAATTAATTAATTTATCATCCAACAATTATTTGGGGCTTGCTACAGACGAGAGGCTTATTAATGCGTGCAACGAAGCCACTGAAAAATACGGAGTGGGGGCTGGAGCTGTCCGAACGATTAATGGAACTCTAGATATTCATATTAAGCTAGAGGAAAAGCTAGCCGAGTTTAAGCATACAGAAGCAGCTATAGCTTATCAGTCTGGGTTTAACTGTAATATGGCAGCCATCTCCGCGGTTATGGATAAACATGATGCGATTTTATCAGATGAGCTGAATCACGCTTCAATTATTGACGGATGCCGTCTATCAAAAGCAAAAATTATTCCTTTTAAGCATTCGGATATGGAAGATCTTCGTGCAAAAGCAGGCGAAGCACAAAAATCCGATTTATATAATAAAATAATGGTAATTACCGATGGTGTGTTCTCAATGGATGGAGACATTGCTAAGCTTCCGGAAATTGTAGAAATCGCAGAGGAATTTGACTTAATCACATACGTAGATGATGCTCACGGGTCGGGCGTATTAGGGAACGGCATGGGCACAGTTAAACATTTTGGCTTATCTGAAAAAGTAGACTTCCAGATTGGAACATTATCAAAAGCGATTGGAGCTGTAGGTGGGTACGTAGCCGGAAAAAAAGACTTAATCGACTGGTTAAAAGTAAGAAGCCGTCCGTTTTTGTTTTCGACTGCTATTACACCAGGCACGGCTGCTGCCTGTATGAAAGCAATTGAAATCCTAAGCACAAGTACAGAGCTGCAGCAGCAAATGTGGGAAAACAGTCGGTATTTAAAGCAAGGATTAAAAGAACTAGGCTTTAACATTGGAGAAAGTGAAACACCTATCACTCCGTGCATCATAGGAGATGAAAACCAAACCCAGATTTTTAGTAAGAGATTAATAGAAGAAGGAGTATACGCTAAATCAATTGTTTTCCCAACCGTTCCAAGAGGGACAGGACGCGTTCGCAATATGCCGACGGCTGCTCATACGAAAGAAATGTTAGATGAAGCACTTCGTATCTACAAAAAAGTAGGCAAGGAAATGAAATTAATCTAAACGTTGAATCTAGGCAGTACACGAGGAGGATATTGACATGAAAAAAGTGTTAATAACGGGTTCTTTAGGGCAAATCGGTTCTGAGTTAACGGCGAAAATGAGAGAGATATATGGTTCAGAAAATATTATTGCCACCGATATTCGCAAAACGACGAGCGATGTCGTGACTTCAGGTCCATTCGAGATTTTAGATGTAACGGATCAGACTGCGTTATTTACGATCGCTAAAAAGCATAAAGTTGATACGATTATTCACTTGGCTGCGCTGTTATCAGCGACAGCCGAGCAAAAACCGCTTCTAGCTTGGAATCTAAATATGGGCGGATTAGTAAACGCGCTCGAAGTAGCACGCGAGCTTCAGTGTCAATTTTTCACTCCAAGTTCAATTGGTGCATTTGGTCCAACGACTCCAAAAGACTGGACGCCGCAGGATACAATTCAACGTCCTACCACGATGTATGGTGTTAATAAAGTAGCGGGTGAATTACTTTGCGATTACTACCACCATAAATTCGGAGTAGATACACGAGGGCTGCGTTTTCCAGGCTTAATTTCATACGTAACGCCTCCAGGTGGAGGAACAACGGACTACGCTGTTGAAATTTATTATGAAGCCGTTAAGCATAAGCGATATACCTCTTACATTGACAAAGGAACATATATGGATATGATGTATATGCCTGATGCATTAAATGCTGTTATCCAACTAATGGAAGCTGACGGTTCTAAGCTGAAGCACCGAAATTCATTTAACGTTTCTGCCATGAGCTTTGATCCAGAACAAATGGCGACTGAAATCAGAAAAACGATTCCGGAATTTGTGCTGAATTATCAAGTAGATCCTGTTCGACAAGCAATTGCGGAAAGCTGGCCTAACCATATAGATTCCAGCTGTGCAATAGAAGAGTGGGGGTTTAAAACAGAATATAACCTAGAAAAAATGACGAGAGAGATGCTGGGAAAGTTAAAAGTTGAATTACAGCTTGTCTTAACGTAAGTAGAGAAAAATGATTTCTTCCTTAAAATTAAAGTAAGCGCTTACTGAAAGGTAGGTTACTTGTTTATGCAAGTTCTACTTCGTAACAGTGGTGGACAGTACACATAGATCTCCTAATCCTTTAAGTGAGCGCTCGTTCGTTGAATAATCAGCACCTTTGTAAGTACCGTCTGTTAAAATAATAAGGGGATAGAAGGGAGGGAATGACAGTTGAGCAATAAATTTCAACAAGTTAATGATTTTTCAATGGGAAGATTAACATCTTTACTCGTTCTTTTACATAATACGGAACTAGCTGAAGGTATTGAAAAGGAAATTAATGAGAGAGGATACAGCTACACAGTAGGAAAAGTCGGAGCGATGGAGCTGTCTAAAGTCGTGGCGGCAATTGAAACGAGCGCCAAGACAAACAAAATTATTAATGCCCAGTCATACCGGGAAGTTCACGCTCTTTATCATGCTATACTTGAAGCTATTCAAGGAGTTAGTCGAGGAACGCTGCAGCTGGGTGATATTTTACGGACGGTAGGACTCACATTTTCAATCGTGCGCGGAAAAATTGAGTTTTCAGGATCAAGCGACGAATGGATTAGCGTTTGTGTGTATGGAACGATAGGTGCGCCTAAAAAAGGCTTTGAACATGATACATTAGGCTTTGGTTTTAACCACATTTAAAAAATAATGAACGAAATAGTACGAATGTAAAAAGTGAGAGATGTACATAGCTGCTTTAAAGAAGATATTTTTCTTATTGAAAGGTTCTGTGCGGCGTGTTAACATAATAATTAATATAATAACTGCCTTTAAGACGGTCCAGAGAGGCCGAAAAGGACGGATCACTCATTTACTGCTTCTATGCCTATCTGTGCCCTTTTGCCCTCTGCGACAAAAGGGCTTTTATGTGTTACTTACCTCTTTTAAACGAAGTCCAGAGAGGCTTCAAAAGAGAATGGAGATATGTTATTTATCCATTCCTTCAAAAAAGAAAGAGCGTTGATACGGAAAGAATACACTGGAGGGTGGAACAACATGAATTATCGTAACAAGACAGTTGTAGCATCAGTAGCAGGTTTGACGTTAGAAGGGATGGACATTATGTTTATCTCGTTTGCTATGTCAATGATTATTGCTGAATTTCACATTGATTTAGCAACAGGTGGACTTATTTCTTCTATTACGAATATAGGAATGCTGATAGGTGGAGTCATCTTCGGAATTTTAGCAGATAAATTTGGAAGAGTGCGGGTTTTTACCTACACGGTTCTTCTATTTGCAGTCGGAACGGCATTAACAGGTTTTGCAGCAAATGTTGAACAAGTGTATGCTTCGCGATTTATTGCCGGAATTGGGGCTGGAGGAGAGTACGGGATCGGTATGGCTCTTGTAGCAGAAGCGTGGCCGAAACATAAGCAAGGACGAGCTTCATCCTATGTTAGTATTGGCGCACAATTTGGAGTGATCCTTGCGGCGCTTTTAAGTTCTCTAATCCTGCCGATTTTCGGATGGAGAGCGCTGTTTTTTGTGGGAATCATCCCCGTCATTTTTGCTTTTATCGTACGAAAAAATTTAAACGAATCTCCTGAGTGGCTACAAGCTCAAAAAGAGAAAACAGCGGTTGTTAAAAATAATGGTAAGCTTCGTCAATTATTCGCTACGCCTAGGACGGCGATGACGACTATTTCGCTGGCAGTGATGGCTACAGTCCAAATTGCAGGCTATAACGGACTGATGATATGGCTTCCATCTATGCTTCAGCAATCACAAGGCCTCTCTGTTTCAAGTTCAGCTCTTTGGACAATCAGTACAGCCGTGGGAATGATTATAGGCATGCTAACATTTGGTCAATTTATGGACCGTTTTGGATCGAAACGTACTTTTGGAATCTTTCTTCTTGCTTCAGCTTGTGCGGTATTTTTATACTCGTATGCCGAAGGAGGTGCAGGGCTGCTTATAGGAGGAGCTGTGGTCGGATTTTTCTCAAACGGAATGTTCGCGGGATACGGAGCATGGATCAGCAGCCACTATTCAGTAGAAGTGCGCAGCACTGCAACGAACACCATTTTTAACTTTGGGCGAGCGCTCGGAGGGTTATCACCCATTCTTGTCGGCTATCTTTTGCAAAGCTATGATATGACAGTAGCGATGACGTACTTGGCGGGGCTGTACTGTATTTCGTTTATTTTTATGGTAAGTCTTAAAAGAACGGGAGAAAAGAAAGTGAAACAAATGAACGCTCAATCTGCTCTTTAAAATAAAAGATAGATTCTATGCTTTTCTGGAAAAAACCGCGCTTATTCAAAAGGGCGGTTTTTTTGAGTGTATAAAAAATAAATTCAGATATACGGTTGTTTTTTCGCAGATGCTTTATTAACAAAGACACATTATCTATAAAAATATTTATGAATAAGCAGATATTTTCTAATTTGTATTATAGTAATTCCTCTCTTACAATAGGGTGTGTAAGGCGGAAACAGAAAATACTATCTTTATTTACAGGAGGACGTTACTATGTCTAAACATATATTAATGATCGTAACAACGGCTGACAAAATGAAAGAAAATCATCCAACAGGCCTTTGGCTTTCAGAATTTGGTGAAGCGTACGTAGAGTTCGAAAAAGCTGGATTTACGATTACTGTAGCAAGTCCTCTAGGAGGAAAAGCGCCGGTGGATGCTCGCAGCCTTGAAGGGGAGACTTCTCAAGAAATCTTAAATACAGCTAAGCATCTAGAGAATACCCTAAAACTTGATACCATTACAGACAGTGCTAAATTCGATGCTGTTTTCTTACCAGGCGGTCACGGCACAATGTTTGATCTGCCAGATAATCAAACGCTCCACGCTTTAATTCGTGAACTATACGAAGGAGACAAAGTAGTAGCCGCTGTATGCCACGGACCCGCAGGCTTAGTAGGTGTTACATTATCAGATGAAAAGCCGTTGGTCGAAGGAAAAGATGTCGCTGCGTTTACAGATGATGAAGAACGTGAAACAACATTGGACCGCTTCATGCCGTTTCTTTTGGAAACACGTCTGCGTGAACTTGGGGCAAATGTAGTAACTGCTCCAAACTGGACAGATAATGTACAAGCAGATGGCAACCTAATAACAGGTCAAAATCCTCAGTCAACAATCAGTGTAGCTAAAGCAGTCGTGAAACACTTATTGAAATAAGATGTAAAAAGCCTGTAGGCTTATAGCCTACAGGCTTTTTTATGAACAGCATCAAGAAAGATCGCTGTGGATAAAATGTATGTTTTGCCGGCTTGAACTAGAGAAATCAATCATCATACAAAAAATATGATGGTCAGTGTAATAAATTCAAAAAGAGGGAAGCTTTTTATGGAGAATATTTTTAAAGAAATGAGGAAAAACGATGTCAGAAATTATTATTAACGCCATTTTGCAAGCCAAGCCAGGAAAAGAAGAAGAGCTTCGATCAGAGTTAGTAAAAGTTATTAAACCATCAAGAGAAGAAAAAGGATGTATTCAATACACTCTCCACCAGGATACAGACAAAGCAGGCACATTTGTTTTTTATGAGAAATGGAAAAGCCAAGAAGATGTTGAAGCTCACATTGAAACACCTCACTATCAACAATACAGACAGCAAACAGAACCGTTAATTGAAAGCAGAGCGGTACATCGTTTACAAGAAGTACGTTAATACAAAAAGAAGGGGAACAAAAGTGTTTTAGTTGAAGGAAGATCCGAACGAGGAACCGAGATTCTTGATGGAGAATCAAACTCGTTCGGATTTTTTTGTGGTTATGGTGAATGCAGATTTCATTTAGTGAGATCACGCAGAAGGGTAAGCGATGAGGAAAAATAATTTCAGCTGCGAAAAGCCGATTGGAAAAGGGGTAAGACAGTGAAAGAAACAAAAAATAATAGAAGTGGTGTTTGAGAAGCAGACAGGCGGGTAGATAAAAACTAGATGACATAGTTCAACAATTAACAAACTAAAAGGAGAGATCAAATCAATGCGTACAAATTTAAAACACTTTATTAACGGAGAATGGATTGAATCAACAGGAAACGAAACGTCAGATGTGATCAATCCTGCTACTGAAAAATCAATTGGTAAAATTAGCTTAGGCACAAAAGAAGATCTAGATAAAGCCGTGGCAGCAGCTAAAGCAGCTCTTCCCACATTTTCAAGAACAACAAAAGAAGAGCGGATTAAAATGCTTCGCAATATTGCAAAAGGATATGAAAAGCGCAAACAGGAGCTTATTGAAGTTATGACTGAAGAGCTTGGCGCTCCTTTAAAGATTTCAGAAGAAGTTCACTATGAAATGGGACTTAGCCACTTTAAAGAAGCAGCTAATGCACTTGAAGATTACACATTTGAAAAAGATCATGGAAGCTACAAGGTCGTGAAAGAGTCTATTGGAGTAAGCGGACTTATTACACCATGGAACTTCCCAACGAATCAGACGTCTACTAAAATTGCAGGAGCTATCGCAGCAGGAAGTCCAATGGTATTAAAACCATCAGAACTTACACCGTATGCAGCGATGATATTAGCAGAGATCATTGATGAAGCTGGTGTACCAAAAGGTGCCTTTAACCTTGTAAACGGAACGGGAAGCACAATCGGTGACGGTATTAGTTCTCACCCGGACATTGATTTTGTATCATTTACAGGATCAGGTGCTGTAGGCGAGAAAATTATGCAAAACGCGGCTAAAACAATCAAAAAAGTAGCGCTTGAGCTAGGCGGGAAATCACCGCTAGTTGTATTAGAGGATGCGGATGTAGAAGAAGCGGCTAAAATAGCAGTTTCACACATTGCAATGAATACAGGGCAAGTATGTACGGCAGCAACGCGCATTATCATTCCTGCCTCTATGAAAGAAAAATTTGAAGAAGCAGTGAAGAAGGTTTTACCATCATTCCCAGTTGGTGATCCATTAAATAAAGACAACGTAACTGGACCGCTCGTAGCGGAAAAACAGTGGGATCGCGTACAGGATTATATTAAAAAAGGAATGGACGAAGGTGCAACACTTCTTACTGGCGGAACGGGCAAACCAGACGGCTTAGAGACAGGATACTTTGTTAAACCGACAGTCTTTACTGATGTTTCAAATGATATGGTTATTGCACAAGAAGAAATCTTTGGACCTGTAACAACTATTATTACGTATGATGATCTAGAGCAAGCTCTTGAAATTGCAAATGATACAATTTATGGACTTGCAGGCTATGCGGTCGGAAAAGACCAAGAAACACTTGACTATGTTGCTAAAAATATTAGAGCTGGTCAAATCATTGTTAACGATGCCGAGCAAGACAGAGCTGCACCATTCGGTGGATTTAAGCAATCTGGTATTGGACGCGAATGGGGAGCATTTGGTATCGAAGAATATCTAGAGCCAAAAGCGATCATGGGCGTTAAAGTTCCAGCAAAAGTATAATTGGTGTAAAAAAAAGAAAGGAGTTTTTCTCCTTTCTTTTTTTATGGATACATAAAAGAGAGCTAGTTAAAAAAAGAATAACGAAAGCAAAGGTGGATAGCATAAACGTGTATGGCGCATATGAAGTGACACGTTAAAGGAGGGAATTATAATTGGATAGAGAGATGCACGGAAGTTCATCAACGGAAAGCTTTATTCCCATGAGCTCTATAGCCAGTGGAAAAGGAGTCGAAGTGGCACCGGATATCTACAGCTACACTACACAGATTGTTAACATATGTTTTATAGGAAATCCAGATAAAGATAATAGTTTTGTACTTGTGGATGCGGGAATGCCTAATTCGGCTTCTATGATTATCGAAGAGGCAGAGGAAAGGTTTGGAAAAGGAAAAAAACCAAAAGCAATTATTCTTACACATGCACATTTTGATCATATTGGATCTATTATTGACCTAGTGGAGAAGTGGAACATACCGGTATATGCACATCCACTTGAACTTCCATATGTGACGGGTGAAAAAAATTATCCTGCACCGGATGGTACAGTGGAAGGCGGGCTCGTGGCAAAGCTTTCTCCACTATTTCCAACGGAAGCCATTGATTTAGGCTCTCATGTGCAAGCTTTACCAGTCGACGGCTCTGTACCTCATATGCCGGAATGGGAATGGATTCACACCCCTGGTCATTCTCCAGGACATATTTCTCTTTTTAGAAAGCAGGATCTTGCACTTATCGCTGGAGATGCTTTTGTTACAACTAAGCAAGAATATTTACTGGATGTACTAGAGCAAGAATTGGAGATTAGCGGTCCTCCTCGTTATTTAACTACGGACTGGGCATCTGCCCAAAAATCAGTTGAAGTGCTTCAGTCACTTCATCCGTCTGTGGCGGTGACCGGACATGGAAAACCGGTTTCCGGCGAATGGCTTTCAACTAATTTATTGAAGCTTACGAAGAATTTCAATGAAATTGCTCGTCCTGATTACGGAAAGTATGTATAGGGCTAAAGAAAAAATGTTACTCTTTACGCAGCTCCTAAAAGCTGCAGGTGAAGATCAAAAGCTCTACGAACTCAGTGAGTTCGTAGAGCTTTTTTAATTTTTCGTATAAAAGTGAAAAAAGGTTGTTATTACCCTTATTAAAAATTTTGTTGAATAGCCTGCTGCGCTTCTCGTAAATGTCTTAAGTGCTCTTCCATTCGTTTTAATTCTTTATCACTAGACGCCGCTTCTTTTTGTTCATTAATTTGTTGCTGAACGATAGTCAAATGCATTTGAGCATTTTGAAAATTAGCTCCATTCAAATTCATCTGTCCTTGATAAACTGCCTGTTCAGCTAATTGTAATGCTTCTTTAATATGAGTGTATGAATTCATGCTTCTCATCCTTCTGTATAGTATTTACAGTTAACATGCGCTGGTTTTTCGCAGCTATACAGCTATACAAAAGGATTTAGAAAAAAATAAAAATTACGTAGTACAAGCTAAGCAGGCTGCATACATTTATCATAGTTCAATTTATAAAACCTCAGAAGCAGGGAGGGATGTACGTGGGGGTTTTTTTTAGCTATATGTTATTAGGGCTATCGTTAGCCGCACCAATCGGTCCAATTAACGCCGCTCAGCTTGATAAAGGAATTAAAAATGGTTTTTTACATGCTTGGTTCTTAGGGATAGGGGCAACATCGGTTGACGCTCTTTATATGCTTGTAGTTTATTTTGGGTCCGTTCATTTTTTAAGCAGCGATTTTATGAAAACGTTTCTTTTTTCGTTTGGATGCTTCGTATTAATTTATACCGGTATTGAGGGGCTAATGGGTGCAGGAAGGATTACACAACATAGAAAAACAAACGGTGATTCTGTGTTAAAGTGTTTTTTCTCAGGTTTTTTGCTGTCATTAACGAATCCGCTTACAATTCTTTTTTGGCTTGGCATTTATGGCTCTGTTTTAGCAAAAACAGCTAATACATATGAAACCGAACAGCTTATCTTATATAGCTGCGCTATTTTTACGGGAATTCTGGCCTGGGATATTGCGATGGCAGCTTTAGCAAGCACGTTTCGACGATACTTAGCAGCGACGTTTTTAACTGCCGTGTCCGTTGTATCGGGGTTATCTTTAATAGGATTTGGCCTATATTTCGGTTGGCAAGCGGCACAGCAATTAGGCTAAAAGAAGTGCTGAATCTAAAGTGTGTTCAGTACGTTGAAAAATAATAGAAAAGGTGCTTCTTTTTACGCATAAATTTTTCAAACTATCACACACTACATCGAAGTGTGAGGAGTGATAGTTTGAAAAAGAAAATAGGCTGCGGAAGTCAAGTTGAAGGAAAATTAAAATGGTGGCAGCTGTCTTTAATCGGAGTAGGATGCATCATCGGTACAGGCTATTTTTTAGGATCAAGTATTGCAATAAAAGCAGCCGGCCCCGCTGTATTAATCGCCTTTTTATTAGCGGCAGTGTGTACATTTATTGTGTTTGATGCGCTTGCTAAAATGAGTGCTCAAGATCCTCAAAAAGGTTCGTTTCGTTCCTATGCAAAGAAAGCTTATGGAAGATGGGCAGGCTTTAGCAGCGGATGGGTATACTGGAGTTCAGAGATGCTGATCATGGGGAGTCAGCTCACGGCTTTATCTCTTTTTACACGTTTTTGGTTTGACGGTATTCCACTGTGGGTCTTTGCCTCTATTTATGCTGTTTTAGGCATTGCTGTTGTATTAATCGGAACAAAAGGTTTTGAACGAATGGAAAATGTATTTGCTGTCACAAAAGTGGCTGCTATTTTAATGTTCATTGTATTGGCTAGTCTCGCTTTATTTGGATTTCTAGATGAAGGTGCCCAACAAGGAGTACCTCGAACGATAAATGAATTATTTCCCCGCGGTTTTTGGGGTTTATGGGGTGCTTTGCTTTATGCTTTTTATGCTTTTGGAGGCATCGAAGTTATGGGAATTATGACGGTTCGTTTAGAAAACAAAGAAGATGCCCCCAAAGCAGGGAGAAGCATGCTTATTTTGCTTGGAATTATTTATATCGCTTCACTAAGTTTAGCTATTTTAATTGTGCCATTTCATGATTTTCATGGAAATCAAAGTCCATTTATAACGGCTTTAGAAACATACCATCTTCCATTTTTTCCTCATGTTTTTAATGGAGCAATGATTATCGCTGGTTTTTCAACGATGTCAGCGTCTTTTTTTTCCGTAACGACAATGATTGTCACTCTTTCAGAAGATGGGGATGCTCCGGCATTATTTTCAAAACAAAAAAAGAAAAAGCGGCAATTTCCTTTCCCGGCTTTGCTTTTAACAACGTTGGGATTAGTTATTTCTATTGTTTTGTCCTTGCTATTGCCCGGGAAAATTTATGAGTACATTACAACAGCAGCGGGACTGATGCTGATTTATAACTGGTTCTTTATTTTAATTTCTTTTCATCGTTTAATGGAACAAACCGTGTGGGATAAAATAAAACAAGCTATTGGTATCTTGTTAATCTTACTAGCAGTAAGCGGCACGCTGTTGGAATCAGCAAGCAGACCGGGCTTTTTTGCAAGCTTAGGCTTTTTAATTGTTATTAGTCTTGTTATTTTGAAATTGCGCCATAAGTGGAAAGAAGAAGAAGCCGCTAGCTAACATATATTTAATCTTTATGAGGGACACTATGCACGTTGTACAATTACAAAAATAAAAGGTGGTTATGATCATGCCAAAAAACAAGCAGACTCCTTCTTCACAAGTAGATCAAAAACAAGTAGTAGATGACAAAGCAAAAGCGCTACGAGAAAATAATTATGAAGATGGTCATATTCGCAAGATAACTCAAAGCGGGGCAGACGGCCAATAACAAAAAAAGACGCGTTCGCGTCTTTTTTTGTTGAAGTGTATCCTTACCAACGATGAGCTTTTGCATTACTTCGCAGGATGATGTTCGTTTGAGACATCTCTGTATGTCCATTTACTTGGGACTTTGAACGCTTTGGTCTCGTCCAGTTGTGGCGGAATAGTTCTGAATGCTGATCTACATGATTTTTATCATTCATCATAATCACCTCAAGGATAGGATACTTTCACAAGATATTTGCGGTGAAATATCTCTCTTATAGAATGGGGTAAAAAAGAAGAAATACACCTAACACTTTTAACCATACATATAAAAGGAGTGCCTATTCATAAACTACAGAAGGCAACTTCTAACTTTAGGTTAAGCTTCGGATTTATAAGCAAAAACTGCCTTAGTGGGGACTAAGGCAGTTTTTGCTTGAGGGATTAAACTTCAATAATGATGGGAAGAATCATAGGTCTTCTCTTCGTTTGGTTATATAAGAACTGTCCAAGGGTGGTCTTAATTTCTTTTTTCATAATGTTCCATTGATGAACATGCGCTTTTTGTAATTGGTTTACGATTTTAGTCACTTGTCGATTAACATCTTTTAATAGCTGCTCTGAGTCTCTTGTATAAACAAAACCTCGCGAAATTGTATCTGGACCAGACACAATTTTTCCTTCCGTTTTATTTAAAGTAATCACAATAACCAGCATGCCATCTTCTGAAAGCTGTTTACGGTCACGTAAAACCGCGTTTCCAACATCGCCAATGCCGAAACCGTCTACATATACATTGCCTGCAGGGATTTTTCTTGTTTGAAAAGCTGTTCCGTCCTTGATGTCAACAATATCACCGTTATTTATAATAAAAATGTTCTCTTTTTCCACCCCGACGGATTCTGCTAATAAGCTGTGGTGATGAAGCATTCGAAACTCGCCGTGAATGGGGATAAAATACTTTGGCTTCATCAATGTAGCCATTAATTTTAGCTCTTCTTGATAGCCATGTCCTGATACGTGCATACCTGTTGCGCTTCCTGAACCGTAAATCACATGAGCCCCGAGTGTGAAAAGACTGTCGACAATACGAGAGATATTACGTTCATTGCCAGGAATAGGCCCTGCTGATAAAATAACCGTGTCTTCAGGAAGAATTTCTACTTGTCGGTGATTTCCACTGGCTAATCTAGATAGAGCGGCCATCGGCTCGCCTTGGCTTCCAGTGCAGAGAATAGCGACTTGTTCAGGCGCAAGTGAATGTACTTCATAAGGTTCAATTAGCATCCCTTCAGGAATAGTTAAATACCCTTTCTCTAACGCAACTGATACAACGTTAACCATGCTTCTTCCAAGAAGCGCAAGCTTTCTATTCGTTTTAATCGCTGCATCTACAATTTGCTGTACGCGGTTAACGTTGGAGGCGAAAGTAGAAATAATCACTTTTCGCTTTGCTTTACGAAAAGCTTCTTCTACATGTTTGCCAACTAGCTTTTCTGAAGGCGTAAATCCAGGGCGTTCAGCATTTGTGCTTTCGGATATTAAAGCCAGTACACCTTCACTGCCGATTTTCGCCATTTTATGAAGGTCTGGATATTGGTCGTTAACAGGAGTTAAATCAAACTTAAAATCTCCCGTATGCACAACAGCTCCTTCAGGGGTATGAAAGACAATGCCGAGACAATCTGGAATGCTGTGATTCGTTTTAAAAAACGAAAGCGGAATATTGCCTAATATAATTTCGGACTCTTCGTTGATTTCAATAAGCTCCGTCTCAGCAGATAATTGATGCTCTTGAAGTTTAATATCAATTAATCCAAGGGTAAGGCTTGTTGCATAAATAGGGAGATTTAACTGTTTTAAAAGATAAGGAATACCTCCAATATGGTCTTCATGACCATGAGTCACAACCAGTGCGCGAACTTTTTCTCGATTCTCTTGTAAGTATGTAATATCAGGTATGATCAAATCAATTCCTAATAAACTTTCATCAGGAAATTTAGACCCGCAGTCAATCACAATGATGTCATCGTCATATTGAACGGCATACATATTTTTTCCTATTTCATTAATGCCGCCTAAAGCAAAAATGGATAATGTATTGCTATTTGTACTCACGCTTATTTCCTCCTATATTTTCAAAATAGACACATACAGTTTCTACTCTTAGTATGAGCAGTTATTTCTGGTGCATTCTGTTAAATATGGAGATTTTATTTTTACTTAAATAGGAGGAATACAAGCAAAAAGAAAAGAAGGTCATTTTCCTAATACTACCTCTTATTTTCTTTTTATAACTCCATAAAATATAGACGTTACACATGGAGGTGGATGGAATGAGTAAACAAAATAAAAGCAAAAACCGAGGATTCAGCAGCAGTGAAGCTGCTGTCGATAATGTGAATAAAAGTATTTTATCAAACGATATTCATACAGATGAGCTTCAAAAAGCAAAAGTAAGCCGTCATAACAAATAAAAGAATGACAAAAGAGCAGCATTGAGCTGCTCTGAAGAAAATAGAGATAGGGAAGTGAAAAAAACGTGTCAGAAAACAAAAATTCTCAACGTAAAGAACAAAATAAGTCAACTCATAGTCGTCCTCTTGAATATAAAGAACGTACAAATGAATCACAGAGTACACGTCAAATGCTGCGCAATATTCTCGAATATTCAAGTCGTTATCGTTAACAAATTTTACATATAATCATGGGCATATTTAAAAGGGTTCGTTTCGACAAATATAAGGTATAAAGAACCTTTTTTGAAAAAATATATATTATTTACAATAAATTTAAAAAAATCATAAATGAACCTGCTATAATCCTCTTGAAAAGACAAGCTTTGCAAAAATTTGAGAGGAGCATTTTATATGCGAAAAAAATATAATCGTGTAGGTTATGCCGTTTTAACAATGTGTACAGCTTTCTCTATCTCACTGCCTTTTACTACTCATTCAGCATCAGCAGAAAGCGCTGCTGACCCTACACCAGAAATTAAAGCCTCTGTCGTAAATGAAAATAACGGTAAAAAAATCTTGTTTGATAATACCCATGGTCAAACTGCGGGTACAGCAGATTGGGTTATTGACGGAGGTTTTTCTGATTTTGGAAAAGGATTGGCTGGTAGCGGGTTTGATGTAAAAGAGCTGCGAAAATCTACGCCGATTACATACAATGACCTCAGTGGCTATAGCGTGTTTGTTGTGCCAGAAGCGAATATTCCGTATAAATCTTCTGAACAAGCCGCCCTTTTACAATATGTTCAGAACGGGGGAAGCGTCTTTTTTATTGCTGATCATTACAATGCAGACCGAAACAAAAACCGGTGGGACTCTTCAGAAGTTTTTAACGGATACCGTCGCGGAGCATGGACAAACCCCGCAAAAGGCATGACAACGGAAGAAGCAACCTCCGATGCAATGCAAAACGTAGCAAGCTCTGACTGGTTAGCGAGTAACTTTGGTGTTCGCTTTCGCTATAATGCCATTGGTGATGTGACAGCCAATGATATTGTAGCTCCTTCTCAGGCATTCGGTATTACGCTAGGTGTTTCCACCGTTGCTATGCATGCAGGTTCTACGGTTGCTATTACGGACCCAAACAAAGCAAAAGGAATTGTGTATCTTCCTAAGACAACGACAAAATGGTCAAATGCTGTAGATCAAGGAGTGTATAATGGAGGAGGAAGAGCCGAGGGACCTTTTGCTGCTGTTTCAAAAGTAGGGACAGGTAAAGCTGCTTTTATCGGAGATTCTTCACCGGTTGAAGATGCTACACCAAAATATAAACGAGAAGATACAGGATCTTCTAAAACCACATATGACGGATTTAAGGAACAAGACGATTCTATACTGCTTGTAAATATGGTCAATTGGTTAGCGAAGCAAGAAAGCTATACCTCTTTGAATCAAGTATCAGGACTTCAATTAGATCAGGCTACAGCATTACTTTCGTCGGAAACGCCAAGTCAGTCCACTGAGCCTCAGCCAGAGCCATGGTCAGCACCTACAGCAGGCTATAAATGGTACGATACGTCAACTTTTGCCTCTGGTTCATATGGTTATAAAGGTGGAACCACACAGCCCCCAGCTGCTAGTGCTTACGTATTGGAACATCAAGCCATTTTACCAACGAGCGGCGTATTCCAAATACGCGTAAAGGTAAGCGGGCTTTCGGCTAACACTACGTACAGCACGTTTAATCTAGGTGCATATAACGGATCAGGAACTCAAATTGCTAAAGTTCAAAACGCAGATGGAAGCTGGCCGTCATCGTATGGATACAGCAGCAATTTTTCAATTACAACGGACGCACTTGGAAATGGAGAAAAGGTTTTGAATGTCCAATTAAATCCAAATGCAGCGGGGAGTGCCAATCTTCGCTTACGCCAAAGCGGTACGAATGCATATACAGAAGCTGTAACGGTAGGGAACGTAGCGGTTGAACCATTGCCTTAATAAAAGCGAAAGCAAGCACTTGTGCTTGCTTTTTTATTGTTATATTCTCTATCTTTGAGCGTTAAAGAAGCGTCAGACGAGAGACTTATCCATAAAGGAGAAATATGATATCTTAGAAGAAAGAATGAAGTAAAAGGAGTCAGCTAATATGTCTAAATATAAAGAATTAGAGACGGGTTATCTAATGGATAAGATTAAAGAATACAAAAACTTAATTTGGAGAGTAGGGCCAGGAAGTGAAAGAACTATAGAAGCTGTTCAAGAGATTCAAGGAATGGAAAAAGAGTTAAAAGCACGCAATGCAGAATTTGAAGCTACGGATTGGAAAGCTTTTACTCGGGAAATAAAAGAAAACTACGATTTTACTTATTAAGAAGCCATATTCATAATAATGTGATTGAAATAAATGTCTCCAAGTAGAAGGCTTTCTGTTTTCTACTTGGAAACAATATAAGTAGTATGAAGACGATTAAGAAAAATGATCCAGTATCAGTGAAGCAAGTAATCCAAGTGCAGCAATCAATCCTGTAATAGAACCTCCTTCTTCATAGGCCTCTGGCATCATTGTAGAACCTACCATAGCAATAATACCGCCGCCGGCAAAAGCAGCAATAGCAGCCATAAGTGTCTCAGATGCATGGTCTAAAAAAACAAAGCCTGTCCATGAACTAAAAGCTGAAATGAACAAAACCGCTGCCCATAGTAAAAAAATTTTCTTTTTAGAGAATCCGCTTTTTACTAGACCGGTCGTACTGGACAATCCTTCAGGAATATTACTTATAAAAATAGCGATAACAAGAAGCCAGCTAACGGTTGCATTTTCGATTAAGCTAGCCCCAATCATAATAGACTCCGGGATTGCATCCATTACGGTTCCTATAAATATAGCAATTCCAGAACTACTCGCAGCCATTTGTTTGGTAGACCTCTTTCTTTTATTCGCTCCTTGACGTGAAATTAGATAGTCTAAAAAAGTAAAAACAATAGCACCTGCAAGGAACCCAAGAGAAGTAGCTTTTAACCCGCCGTTATGAACCGAGTCTCCAAGCAGCTCATAGGTAGATGCTCCAATTAATACACCTGTCCCAAAAGCCATAATATAACCAATTATCTTTTTGCCGATAGGCAAAAAAACTGCTGCCAAAGCACCAAGAAGGACAGCTGATCCTGAAATTCCGCCCCACATCGCAGCTTGCCACATGAAAAATCCCTCCTCATCTCTATTTTCTATTGATACTTTCCCTAAGTAGAGAAAGTGAAAACGTAAAGGGAGAAGAAAGGAATTTGTTCGATCAAGTAGCGGTTTCATTTCGTTATCCTTAAGAAATAGAGTGTTCCAGCATCCTACGCCTATATTTATTTTTAATATTCATAAAATTTAAATTATACTTAAATAAAAAAATATTTCACTGAGATGATTGATTTAATAAAGGTGAAAGGTTTTGTTAAGTGTTTTTCTGAAAAAAACAATTGTATTTCTGAGGGAAATTTATTATTATAAAATAAGTAATTATACAGTCGAATAGCTAAAAATAGAAAAAATAGTTTAGGTGTAAAGGTACTAGATAAAAATGGAAGGTTTTAAAAGCGATAGCTGTTCCATCAGACACAAAAAGTATCTTTCCTAACAGAGCTATAACAAGTTTAGGAGGAGGAAATGGAATGGCAGACAAAGAGCTAAAAAGAGGCTTAGAATCCCGTCACATTCAAATGATCGCGCTAGGCGGAACAATTGGCGTTGGATTATTTATGGGATCAGCAAGCACCATCCAATGGACAGGTCCATCGGTATTGCTTGCTTACGCAATCTGCGGAATGTTTATTTTCTTTATTATGCGTGCTATGGGCGAGATGCTGTACATGGAACCAAGCACAGGTTCATTCGCTACATTTGGCCACAAATATATTCATCCATTAGCAGGTTATATGGCTGCGTGGAGCAACTGGTTTCAATTTGTAATCGTAGGGATGTCTGAAATTATAGCGGTAGGAGCATATATGCATTACTGGTTCCCACATCTACCTGCTTGGGTACCAGGTATTATCGCCATGTTGATTTTAGGCACAGCAAACTTAGTTTCAGTAAAATCATTTGGAGAGTTTGAATTTTGGTTTGCGATGATTAAGATTGTAACGATTATTTTGATGATTATTGCAGGGCTTGGGTTGATTTTCTTCGGATTTGGAAACGGGGGAGACGCCATTGGATTATCAAACCTTTGGGCACATGGCGGCTTCTTTGCAGGCGGATGGTCAGGTTTTTTCTTTGCACTATCTCTTGTTATTGCAGCTTATCAAGGAGTCGAGCTAATTGGTATTACAGCTGGTGAAGCAAAGGACCCTAAAAAAACGTTAAGAAACGCAATTCAAAGCATCATCTGGCGCATTTTAATTTTTTATATTGGAGCTATTTTCGTTATCGTGACGGTATATCCGTGGAATGAATTAGATTCTTTAGGAAGTCCATTTGTATCTACATTTGCTAAAGTTGGTGTTACGGCAGCTGCAGGTATCATTAACTTTGTTGTTATTACAGCAGCGATGTCAGGCTGTAACAGTGGAATTTTTAGTGCAGGACGCATGCTTTATACACTTGGCGTAAACGGCCAAGCACCTAAATTCTTCACAAAAATTTCTCGTAACGGCGTTCCAATTTATAGCACACTTGCTGTTATGATTGGATTGGTAATTGGTGTTGTTTTAAACTACATCGCTCCACCGAATGTATTTGTTTATGTATACAGTGCGAGCGTGCTTCCGGGAATGATTCCTTGGTTCATCATTCTTATCAGTCAAATTCGTTTCCGTAAAGCTAAAGGTGCTGAAATGGATAGTCATCCTTTCAAAATGCCTTTTGCACCTGTAACGAATTATGTAACTATTGCCTTTCTACTAATGGTGCTTGTAGGCATGTGGTTTAATGATGAAACGCGTATTTCACTTATCGTAGGAATTATTTTCCTTGCTCTTGTTGTCTTTAGTTTCTACGCATTCGGAATAAATAAGCGTATGATACCTGATACAGAGAACGGTCAAATAAAGAAATAACTATGCATTTTCATAAGTAAAAAGCAAAACAAAAAAACGGCTGAGAAAAGCCGTTTTTTTGTTTTGTTTAAATGAAAGATACAAGAAAAATGTCATTGTACGCTGATAGTTTGGATAAACTATAGTCGTTCATATAACGTAAAGGGAGCGATTGTTATGAGAAGCCACAGATATATTATTAAAGATTCACTAAAAGCTGATGAAGTTGCCCGAGATTTGGAACTGCAGCTGGATATAAACCGAATGTCGGATGTCAGAATCCTTTCGGTAAATGCACAAAACGAAATACTCGTTCAAATGGAGGAGGAGAACGAAGAAGCAGGAGATGTTATTGATGTATTTATGAAAGAGTATAAAACCGCAGAAATTATTGAATAGCATGTAGTTGAGAAGAATATTGAGGGGTTTCGTTGAATAAATAAAAAGAAAACACCTTTACTTTTTATTAAAAAAGAACACACAAAGAAAACTTCTTGGTTATCAAGAAGTTTCTTTTGTATCTGAACATTCGTTTATATAGGTAGGGAGAGGTGATGAAGGTGAAAAGAAATAGTGAGGGTCACGTCTTTTTTATTATTCTCGGAGGGCTGTTTATTTTAATAGGCACACTCTTTGCAAATACTTCCGTTTATTTTCTCATCTCCGGATGGATAGCAGCTGTCTGTTGTTTAGGAATCAGCGCTGTACTAAAGAAAGGAAAAACAAAATCAGTCAGTAAAGAGGAGGAAGAATAATAATTTTTATATAAAGATGGAAAGTAAATATATGAAAAGGAAGAATGGATCTCCATTCTTCCTTAAGTCATGGTGTGTATGAAATTGTCTTAGAAACGTCCGCCGCCAAGTTGTTGCTCAGCTAATTGTACAAGACGTTTTGTGATTTCGCCGCCTACTGATCCGTTTGCACGTGCAGTAGTGTCAGCTCCTAAATTTACTCCGAACTCGCTAGCGATTTCATATTTCATTTGATCGATTGCTTGTTCAGCTCCGTATACTAATAATTCATTATTATTGCTGCTTTTGTTGTTTGCCATTGTATTCAACTCCTTTCTGTAACGTTAAGGTGTGAATAAAAGAAGAAGAATATACAACAAACTGATATTTATTTTATAAAAAACGTATCTTTACGTTGTTTGTCCTTCTAGAAGCTTAACGGGAAGGCAGATTTCACGAGGTATATTGCTGAATTCTCCTTCAATTTCTTTTAGTAAAATATCAATGGCTGTTTGAGCAATCGATTCGATGGGTTGTTGAACTGTAGTTAGACCAGGTAACAAAGTCTGACTGGTCTCCGTTCCGTCATAGCCCACGATTTTTAAATCTCTTGGGATATTTTTTCCTCTTTTTTGTGCTTCCGCAACTACTAAAGCTGCAAGTAAGTCATCACTTGCAAAAATACCATCTACTTCCGGATGTTCTTCAAAAACCTTAGAAATAGTTTCTCGCTGAATGTTGCGGTCAAAGGTATTTGAAATTTCATACGTGATAGGCTGTTTTCCGTCCTTTTTCATCACGTTTTCATAAGCTTTCCTCCTTAAGTTAGCTGGAGTTTCAAGTTTAAGGGGGCCGTTAATATGAACAATATGCTTACAACCTTTTGAAATGAGCAATTCCGTGGCTTGTTTTCCTCCAGCATAGTTATCAGAAGATACGGTAGGAATATCTGTTGATAAATAATGATCCACTGCTACCACAGGAAGACTTTGACTTTCTGAATCAAAAATACCTCTGTTATAAGTAACGGCAATAACACCATCTACCTGATTTCTGATGAGCATCTCTACATATTTTTTTTCTTTATCAATTCGATTAAGACTGTTACAAAGAAGTACTTTGTAGTTAAGGGAAGCACATATACTTTCAATGTGAAAGGCTAACTCTCCGAAAAAAGGGTTGCTCGTTTGCGGGACGATCATACCGATTAAATTTGTTCGCTTATTAAATAATGAACGTGCAATATCGTTTGGGAAATAATTAATTTCTTTCATTGCTTTATAAACATTTTCTCGTGTTTCTTTGCTTATGTAACCACGGTTATTTAATACACGAGAAACGGTAGTCGGTGAAACACCTGCAATTTTTGCTACATCACTAATCTTGGCTTTCATCTAGTTTCCTCCTAATTTCTCCAAAACATTGCTTTTATAGTATATATCAGACATGTAAAAGGCTTAAAATAAATTGCAATCAAGCAAATAGTTTTCTAATTGTTCGTTTTCTTTTGAGCGATAAAAATCTATATAAGGATTGTAAACGGTTTATTAAACAATTTAAACATACCACAAAGCCCACTTTTCCGCCTAATACAATCTTTTTTTAATATAAAATGTGAAACCGGTTGACATATGAAACCGGTTGACATAAAATCAGATTTGAAAGTGCTTTCATTTTGTTAGATAAAAGATTTTATATCTTAAGCTAAAGGGGTAACTAAAATGAAAAGTTCAAAAAGTTTATATTGGAAGCTGAGTGCATATTTTTTCTTCTTCTTTTTTACATGGTCATCGAGCTACTCTTTATTTTCTATCTGGTTAGGGCAAGAGATTAAGTTGAACGGATCAGCAACAGGCTTAATCTTTTCTGTAAACGCTATCTTTGCTTTGTGTATGCAGCCTTTGTACGGATATATATCTGACAGGATAGGTTTAAAGAAACACATTTTATTTTTTATTAGCTGTCTTTTAGTGTTTGTAGGACCATTTTATATTTTTGTTTATGGACCTTTACTCCAATACAATGTGTTGATAGGAGCTATTATTGGAGGACTATATTTAGGAGTGGCGTTTTTGGCGGGCATCGGAGCGATTGAAACCTACATAGAGAAAGTCAGCCGAAAATATAAATTTGAGTACGGAAAATCTAGAATGTGGGGTTCATTAGGCTGGGCTGCAGCTACGTTTTTTGCAGGACAATTATTTAATATTAATCCTCACATTAATTTTTGGGTGGCATCTGTTTCAGCGATTATCTTAGTGGCTATTATTTTTTCTGTAAAGGTAGAAATGAGCAGCTATGAAATGGAAAAGGCTGAATCCGTCACGCTGAGAGATGTAGGCAGTTTATTCTTATTGAAGGAATTTTGGTTTTTTATGATTTATGTTGTTGGTGTTACATGCGTATATGGGGTATACGATCAGCAATTTCCTATCTATTATGCATCTTTGTTTCCTACTGAATCGATAGGTAACCAAGTATTTGGCTACTTAAATTCGTTTCAAGTATTTTTAGAAGCTGGAATGATGTTCGTAGCACCGTTTATTGTAAATAAGATCGGTGCAAAAAATAGTTTAATTTTAGCAGGGTTTCTAATGGGATTTCGTATTATTGGGTCAGGGCTTGTTGTTGGTCCAATCGGAATATCGTCGATGAAACTTATTCATGCATTAGAACTTCCTATTATGCTCATTGCCATCTTTAAATATTTGGCAGCTAACTTTGACACGCGCCTATCTTCTATACTTTATTTGGTTGGATTCCAATTTGCTTCACAAATAGGTGCTTCAGTTCTTTCACCTATAGCGGGAGGATTATATGATGGCGTAGGTTTTTCCCGTACCTATTTAATTATGGGAGGTATGGTTTTGGTATTTAACGTTATTTCGATGTTTACATTACTAAACTCTAAAAAACATAGATTTATAAGAAAAGATGTACAAGAAAACACGCAGATTATATAGGGGGATATGATGATGTTAACGATAAATAAAATCGAGCAAGCTCAACATTCATTAAATGAAGCAGAGAAAAAGGTGAATCATCAATATCGGTTAGGGTATCACATTATGGCGCCAGCGAACTGGATTAATGATCCGAATGGGTTGGTTCAGTATAAAGGAGAATATCATGTTTTTTATCAACATCATCCTTATGACGAGAATTGGGGGCCGATGCATTGGGGACATGTCAAAAGCAAAGATCTTGTTCATTGGCAGCACTTGCCGATTGCTTTAGCTCCTGGAGATCCATTTGATAAAGATGGATGTTTTTCTGGAAGTGCCGTGGATAACGAAGGAGAGCTTACGTTAATTTATACAGGACATAATTATATAGACAAAGAGCTGGATACTTTTTTTCAAAACCAAAATATAGCTGTTAGTAAAGACGGCATTACCTTTGAAAAAGCAGAGGCCAACCCAGTTATTGCTGAGCCGCCAGCAGATAGTTCTCATCATTTTCGAGACCCCAAAGTATGGAAGTACGAAGATTTCTGGTATATGATTCTAGGAAACTCAACAAAGAAAAAAGAGGGACGTGTTATCTTATACCGGTCTTCAAATTTACGAAAATGGGAATATGTTGGTGTTCTTGCTAAAAGCGATGGAGATCTAGGATATATGTGGGAGTGTCCAGACTTCTTTGAGTTAGACGGAAAGCACGTTTTAATGATTTCTCCTCAAGGGATAGAAGCAAAAGGTGATTCCTATCACAACCTTTTCCAAACGGGATATTTAGTTGGAGAATATAATTATGAAACCAATACATTTCATCACGGGTCATTTACTGAATTAGATTACGGCCACGATTTTTACGCTGTTCAAACACTTTTAGATGATAAAGGGCGGCGAATTGCAATTGGCTGGATGGACATGTGGGAAGCTAATATGCCAACGAAAGAGGATGGATGGTGCGGTGCGCTAACGCTTCCGAGAGAACTAACTTTAAGAGGGGATAAAGTGTTGATGAACCCCGTCCAAGAGCTTACATCACTTCGGAAAACTCAGTATAATATGCTAACCAATAAAGCTCTTTCTAACAGCTATGTAGTAGAAGTAAATGAAGACTTGCTAGAGATACAAGCTGTATTTGATTTAGCGGACTGCCAAGCTTCATCGGTAGGAATAAAAATTCGTGGAATAAACAACGAAGAAACGCTGATGTGTTACAACCTTAATGAGCAAAAGCTATTGCTTGACTGTACTCACTCGGGAAAAGAAGATGGAGTGAGGAAAGCAGCGTTACAAGCAGGTGAGACACTAGCTTTACGAGTATTTGTGGAACGTTCTTCCATTGAAGTATTTGCAAACGAAGGACAAGCGACCATGACGAGCCGTATTTATCCAAAAGAAAGCAGGCTCGGAATTGAGTTATTTACTGAAGGAGGAAACGTAATCGTAAAAGAGTTAACGTATTGGAATTTAAAAGATATTTGGGGGTAAAATACAGAGGAAGAAGTATATTAATACTTCTTCTTTTTTGAGCATTTAATAGTTCGTCAACAAAGTGGAGGTATATAAATGGATAAGGCACTTTAGATTAAAAGTACGAGCAAATACGATATAATAGTAAAAGAGATAATGAATGAAAGAGAAACTGTCCTGCTCTAAGATTCCCAGAAGAAAGTAGGATAGAGCAAGGCTACTGCGCTTATAAAACAACGATCAGTAAAGAAAAAATTATGTTTTAAGACACAAAAAGAAAAGGAGATACGATGACTAATCAAAAAGAAACAGGATGGAATTTACGTAATAGCTATGCGGAGTTACCAAACATCTTTTTTACGCCTCTTGATCCTAATCCAGTGAGTTCACCTAAAATAGTTAAATTTAACGACTCTTTAGCCCCATCTCTAGGGTTACAAAAGGAACAGCTGCAAAGCCCAGAAGGAGTTAGCATTTTGGCTGGAAACAGTGTCCCAAAAGGTGCTTTCCCACTTGCACAAGCTTATGGGGGGCATCAATTTGGCCACTTTAACATGCTAGGAGACGGTCGGGCTATGCTGATAGGGGAGCAAGTTACGCCTTCGGGTGAGAAAGTAGACCTTCAGCTTAAAGGCTCAGGCCGAACTCCGTATTCCCGCGGAGGAGATGGACGGGCAGCTCTAGGACCTATGCTGCGTGAGTATATTATTAGTGAAGCCATGCATGCTCTTGGTATTCCAACTACTCGGAGCCTAGCAGTCGTAACAACAGGCGAATCCATTTTTCGTGAAAAAGAACTGCCCGGGGCGATTCTGACGCGTGTAGCTTCCAGTCACCTTCGTTTTGGCACATTTCAGTTCGCTGCAAAATGGGGAACGGTAGAAAACCTTCAAGCTTTAGCTGACTATGCATTAGAACGTCACTTTTCCCATATAGAAAAGAATGAAAAAAAATATTTATCATTGCTTCAAGAAGTGATTAAGCGTCACGCTAAGCTAGTTTCTAAATGGCAGCTTGTTGGTTTTATTCATGGCGTCATGAATACGGATAATATGACAATTAGCGGAGAAACAATTGATTATGGACCATGTGCATTTATGGATACCTATGATCCAGAAACTGTATTTAGTTCCATTGATGTACAAGGGCGCTACGCTTATCAAAATCAACCAGGCATTACAGGGTGGAATCTTGCTAGGTTTGCTGAGGCTTTATTACCGCTATTGGATCAAGATATAGAAAAAGCAGTTGAAATAGCGCAAAGCGCCGTGACGGAATTTCCAAAATTCTATCGGGAAAACTGGCTCGCTGGTATGCAGGCTAAACTTGGGCTTTTTAACGAAGAAAAAGAAGATGAAGCATTATTCCAAGACCTTCTTACAATAATGAAAACCTATAAAGCTGACTATACAAATACGTTTCGTGCATTAACTTTCGAGAAGCTAGAAAATAGTGACTTGTTTGAAAGCAAAGAGTTTGGACAGTGGCATGAGCTATGGCAGCAAAGACTAGGTAGACAACAACAATCTAAAGCGGAGTCACAAGAGCTTATGAAAAATAATAATCCGGCTGTCATTCCTCGAAATCACCGAGTGGAAGAAGCGTTAGACGCAGCACAAAAAGAAGACTACAGCGTCATGGAAACCCTTCTTGAAGTGCTTTCTAGCCCATATGAATCTCCGGGTCAGCCAGAGTATTGTACACCGTCTGCTCCGTCTAATCAGCCTTATCAAACTTACTGTGGAACTTGATCTGCCTAAATAAGAACTGGTATTTAAAAACAGGATAAACGAAATCAAAAAGAGCTCTTTATAAAGAGCTCTTTTTGATTTTCTGAAAAATGTATTATTGATCCATTAAAATGATAGCGATTTCTTGCAAAAATCTACATAAAATTTAACAGGATAAAAGAATCAAAATAAAAAGTGATTATCTGATTCTTTGGTCTCTCATTATTGCCAATAGGAACTATTATATAATAAATTATTCCACTATTTCACAAAAAATACATTAACGATATTTTTTTGAAAATGGTCTACTTTAATAGCTGTAGAAGAGTTTATAAAAAAATAGCAGGTTAAATATGACGATGGATTTGCCTATTTAATCAAAAAATTGAAGGTTTAAGACTTTATAACCAAATGAAAAATATAAGAGGAGAAAAATGAGATAATCACTCCATTTTACCTATTTGACTTTTCAATATTATGCAAGTAATCTTGGAAAGGTAATGGAACCGGTTCTGTTATTTCGCCAGATTGATATGACTTCTCGATACATAGAAAATGAATTACTTGTGAGTGACACAAGAAAAGGTATTATACAAAAGGGAGAAAAACAGATGAATATTAAGAAAATCGCAAAGCAAACTACAGCTTTATCTTTTGCTACAGCTCTGTTAGTAGGTGCTGGATCTCAAACATGGGCTGCTGAAAGCAATCATAAAGATACCAACAATAATTATGGAGTTTCCCATATTACGCGTGATAACATGCTGAAAATTCCTCAGCAGCAAAAAAGCGAACAGTTTAAAGTTCCAGCTTTTGATAAATCAACAATCAAAAATATTGCTTCTGCAAAAGGGTACGATAAATCGGGCAATTTAATTGATTTAGACGTATGGGACAGCTGGCCTCTGCAAAATGCTGACGGAACAGTAGCCAACTATCATGGTTACCAAGTTGTATTTGCACTAGCAGGTGATCCGAAAGATGCTGATGATACATCTATTTATGTGTTTTATCAAAAAATCGGTGAAGATTCGATTGACAGTTGGAAAAATGCAGGAAGAGTGTTCAAAGACAGTGACAAATTCGTACCGAATGATCCTCATTTGAAAAAGCAAACACAAGAATGGTCAGGATCTGCTACTTTAACATCAGACGGAAAAATACGCTTATTCTATACTAACTTTTCAGGTACAAACTATGGAAAACAAACCTTAACAACGGCTCAAGTAAATGTATCCCAGCCGGGTGGAGATACGTTAAAAATTGAAGGTGTTGAAGATCATAAATCCATTTTTGATGGTGATGGTAAAAAGTATCAAAATATTCAGCAGTTTATTGACGAAGGCGCATATGGTTCAGGAGATAATCATACGTTGAGAGATCCTCACTATGTAGAGGATAAAGGGCATAAATACCTTGTATTTGAAGCAAACACAGGAACTGAAGATGGTTATCAAGGTGAAGATTCCCTTTACAATCGAGCTTACTACGGTGGAAATAATCCATTTTTCCAATCAGAAAAAGAGAAATTACTGCAGAGCTCTAATAAAAAGAAAGCCTCTTTAGCAAACGGTGCATTAGGTATTGTTGAACTAAATAACGATTATACCTTGAAAAAAGTAATGGATCCACTGATTACTTCAAACACGGTGACAGATGAAATTGAACGCGCAAATGTATTTAAAAAAGATGGAAAATGGTATTTATTTACAGATTCTCGCGGATCTAAAATGACGATTGATGGTATCGGCCAAGATGACGTATATATGCTAGGATACGTATCAAATACGCTGACAGGAAAATACAAGCCGCTAAATGATACAGGACTTGTTTTACATATGGACCTCGATCCTAATGACAAAACGTTTACGTATTCACATTTTGCAGTTCCACAAGTGAAAGGAGACAATGTCGTAATTACAAGTTACATGACAAACAGAGGCTTCTATTCAGAGGAACATTCTACTTTTGCTCCTAGCTTCTTATTAAATATTAAAGGATCAAAAACAGCTGTTGTGAAAAACAGTATTTTACCACAAGGGCAATTAAGTACGGACAAATAATTTTTAAAAACGAAAGAAGATGGCGGTAACTGCTGCTGTTTTCTTTCGTTTTATTATTTAATCAAAAATGTGCTGTAACCGCAGTGCTGATTAAATAAAAAAGCAGTGTACACATTGATAGTTATTTAAAGAAAATGAAACATTCAGACAGACTATAACTTTAAGAATGAAACCGGTTGACATGCAGGTTTGACTAACTTAATATATTTACATATAATGGTTTGAAACGTTTTCATAGATTAGTATGACATGAGGGTACTTGTAGATGAAATAGCTTGTAGTAGTAGGGAATGATCATTTCTTTGAAAGAGAAAATTCCAATCGTTAACTGAAAATAAAGAAGGTGCTTCTAATGAAACGAATTGATAAGGTATACAATCAGCTGTTGAGTAATTTTCAAGAGTTTACAGAAGTGGAACTTTTACATAAACAAGGAAGCTCAGCGATTGAAATTGCTGAACAGTTAGATTTAGAGAGATCTAATGTAAGTCTTGAACTTAACAAACTTGTCCGCATGCAAAAAGTAATCAAAATTAAAATGTTCCCCGTTCGCTACGTTCCGCTAGAGATTGTTGAAATCATTTGTCGTCAAAAGTGGGATACGAATAAGATGGAAGTAGAAAAGCTAGAGCAGCTATCTAATGGGGGAAAAGAAGAAGCTCTTCCTGCTAATCCTTTTGAATTAATGATTGGAGCTACCGGAAGTTTGAAAAAATCGATTTCTCAAGCAAAAGCTGCTGTTCTTTACCCGCCTAATGGATTACATATGCTGCTATTAGGTCCCACGGGATCGGGAAAATCTCTTTTTGCAAAACGAATCTATCAATTTGCCTTATATTCAGAGAGGCTAAAAACAGATGCCCCGTTCATTACCTTTAACTGCGCTGATTATTACCATAATCCTCAATTACTTCTTTCTCAGTTATTTGGTCATAAGCAAGGGAGTTTCACCGGAGCAACTGAAAGTAAAGTAGGTTTAGTAGAACAAGCAAATGAAGGTATTCTCTTTATGGATGAAGTACACCGGCTTCCTCCCGAAGGCCAAGAAATGCTTTTCTATTTCATTGATCAAGGTACGTATAACCGTCTAGGGGAAACAGATCATAAGCGAACGTCTAAGGTATTAATTATTTGTGCTACAACTGAAAATCCCGGTTCAGCCTTACTGCAAACTTTCTTAAGAAGAATTCCGATGACTATCCATATTCCCTCATTAGAAGAGAGGTCTTTAAAAGAAAAAATTCGCCTCACCAAGTTTCTTTTAGAACAAGAGGCTAAACGAATTAATAAAAAGCTAAGTGTTCACATTGATGTATTAAATGCTTTAATCCACACTGAAAAATTCGGGAATGTAGGGCAGTTAAAGTCGAATGTGCAGCTCGTTTGCGCACACGGATTTTTAAATAACCTTGATAGTAAACATATGGTGGAACTTACAGTGCGAGATCTGCCTGACGATATTAAACGAGATTGGATTTCAAATAGTAAAAATATGGAGCGCAGCAAAAAAATTTCTGAATATGTAAACCTTAAAACGATTATCTCCCCGGCTATGGAGAGCCAAGAAATAAAAATGGAGGAAGACGTATCATTTAATTTATATCAGTTAATAGAAGAAAAAGTAGATGTTTTAACAAAAGAAGGTTTATCTCAAGAAGACATCAATCAGTATATTCTTACCGACATTCATTTGAATGTTCGAAGCTTTTTTAATCAAAAAAATGGCCAGAGCTCTAATTTAATGAAGTTTGTGGAAGACGATGTGATTCAGCTTACAAAAGAATTAAAACAGTTGGCTGAAAAAGAATTGAACTGTAAATTTGATCGCAGGTTTATTCATTTTTTAAGTATGCATATGGAATCCTTTTTAAAGCGAAAAAAACAAGTAGACGTATTAAATACAAAGGAGATAGATGAAATTCGCGAAACATATCCAAAAGAATATGCGGTAGCACTGCTTTTTAAAAATCGAATTGAAAAGTGGTTTAACATCAGCGTGCCAGAAATAGAAGTTATTTATCTCACAATGGTTATTCAATCAATTCGAACGTTAGAAGAAAATAAACGAGTAGGAATTGTAGTTGCTGCCCATGGAAACAGCACGGCAACTTCTATGGTTGAAGTTGCTACGGAGCTTTTAGGAAGCACTCCTATTATAGCTATTGATGTGCCTTTGACGGTATCTCCAGTTGAAATTGTAGACAGGTTAACCCAAGGAATTAAGAAAGTAGATGAAGGAGAAGGCGTATTAATGCTTGTGGACATGGGTTCGCTTGCCATGTTAGAAAGCAAGTTGGAACAAAAAACAGGGACTAAGATTAAAACCATCAGCAATGTGACGACGTCTATGGTGTTAGACACCGTTAGAAAAGTAAATTATTTAGATTTAAATTTATATGCCATATTTGACTCGGTGCAAAAAGACTTTATGGAATTTATAGATAAACAGCAGCACGTGTTTGGAAAGAAGAAAGCACTTGTTTCTATTTGTACAACAGGAAGCGGTACAGCAAAACAATTAGAAAAAATCTTAACGATTATTTCACGCAAAGTATCTCAAGAACCTATTAAAATTTTAACCGTTTCTTCTATTAAATTAGCAGCAAATATTCGAGAAATTCAAAAAGAATATGAAATTGTTGCAACGGCAGGCACTAAAAATCCAAGGATTGATGCGCCTCATGTATCATTAGAAGTCCTCATTGAAGGGCAGGGAGAGCGAATACTTCAACAGGCAATTACAAAAGAAACGATAAGCTATGATGATGAGAAAACCGAAGCGAATATTGTGGTGCGTGAACTTTGCGAAGAAAACTTGCGAAAGTACCTTCTATTTATCAATCCGTACCTCATAAGTGAAATTCTGTTAGAGTGGTTAAGTCATGTACAAGATGAGTTAGAAATGGAATTAAGCAACACTGTTATGATTCGAATTGTGATGCATACAGCCTTTGCTTTAGAAAGAATGATAAAAAATGAACCTCTTACTTTTCCCGAGGATGAAGAAATCACTCACCAGTTAGAAAACATTTATCAAAAAACGGAAAAAACATTACAAGCCGTCGAAAAAAAGCTGAAACTTACCTTAACAAGAGATGAAAAATTATTTATTGCCACCATTTTTGCGGATGAAATGTAAAAATCATATTATAATTCTGAGAAACTAGTTTGATTTATATGCCACTAGTTTCTTTTTTTATCCCATTTTTTAAATAACAGAAAAACCTGTATTAAAACGAATGACGTTTTGATACAGGTTTGTTTATTTTAAGGAACCTGTATCAACAACACAGAAAAAGGTATTGAAAAATAAATGAAAGCGCTTAATACTATTTGTTGGCACGATACTTGCAATAAATAAGTGTAGAACGTAAAAGAGAGGAGCAAGTGTACATGATTTCAGTCATTATTAGTGGACATGGTGATTTCGCGCCAGCGTTAGAGGGGTCTTCCAAAATGATATTTGGTGAAGAGAATCACGTAGTAGCCGTACCTTTTCTAAAAGGAGAGGGTATCCAAACCCTTGAAGAAAAATATAAGCAGGCATTAGAGGAAATGCCCTTAGAAAATGAAGTGCTTTTTTTAGTAGATATTTTCGGAGGCACACCCTACAATGCGGCTACTCCATATATCCTTAAAAATAAAACAGCGGATATGGTATCCGGAGTTAACTTGCCTATGCTATTAGAAGTGTTAGCCATGAGGGAACACGTTACATTAAAAGAGATGCTAGGAAGATTAAAGCAAGTGAATGGAGAAAGTTTTCAAGTGTGCAGTGAACATTTGGAGAAAATCCAGCAAGCAAACCAAATCGGAGAGGATGGATTATTATGAAAATCGTTTTAGCAAGAATTGATGACCGCTTTATTCACGGGCAGGTATTAACAAGATGGATCAAAACAAATGCAGCAGATCGAATTATCATTGTTTCAGATGAGGTGGCAGCGGATGAAATGCGAAAAACGCTTATTCTTTCTGTGGCTCCTTCGAATGTAAAGGCGAGCGCTGTCTCGATTTCTAAAATGACAAAAGCATTTCACAGCCCTCGCTATCAGGATACAACAGCCATGCTGCTGTTTGAAAACCCCGCAGACATTGTCGCTCTTGTTCAAGCGGGCGTACCTATTGAGACAGTAAACGTAGGGGGCATGCGTTTTGCTAATGACCGAAAACAAATCACTAAATCTGTAAGCGTTACCGAAAAAGATATCGATGCTTTTGAGAAACTGCAGGAACTAGGCGTAAAGCTTGAGCTACGCCAATTACCTTCAGATTCTAGTGAAAATTTTATTCAACTACTGAGAAACGAAACAAAAATCAAATAAGGAGATGAGTTTATGTCTTCCATACAAATTATTTTATTATTAGTCATTGCAGCAGTAACTGGTATCGCAAGCGTGTTGGACGAAGGGCAATCCCATCGTCCTCTCATTGCCTGTACGTTAGTAGGCTTGGTACTTGGAGATTTAAAAACCGGCATTATTTTAGGTGGAACACTGGAATTAATGGCTCTTGGATGGATGAATGTTGGATTGGCGATGGCACCTGATACGGCTATTGCTTCTGTTATTTCAACTATTTTAGTTATCACAGCTGGTCAGGGGATTGGTGAAGGCATTGCGGTAGCCATAGCTTTAGCAGCTGCAGGGCAAGTACTCACCATTTTTGTTCGTACCATCACAGTATTTTTAATTCATCGGGCTGATAAGTACGCGGAAGAAGGAAACTTTAAAGGAATTGAAATTATGCATATTACTGCTATGGGTTTTCAGGCTCTCCGCGTTATGATTCCAACTTTAATTGTTACATTAATCAGCGTAAGCGCCGTGCAAACTTTCCTCGGAAATATTCCGGAAGTTATTACAAAAGGCCTGCAAATTGGGGGAGGCATTATCGTGGTCGTAGGATATGCCATGGTTATCAATATGATGAACATTCCTCATTTAAAGCCCTTTTTCTATATCGGGTTCTTATTGGCGGCATTTACAGGGTTTAACCTGGTAGGATTTGGAGCGCTGGGTCTTTGTTTAGCACTTCTTTATCAACAAGTAATGCAGCAGCGAAATCAAATGCAGCCGGCAGGCGTTCCCGCAGCTACAGGGAGCGAACAAGTATATGATGATGACGATGATGATTTAGATGCCTAAATGGCGAACTTAAGGGAGGGATAGAGATGGAAAATGAAAAAAGATTAACGAAAAAAGATATCTTTAGCATGTTCATTCGTTCGAATTTTTTACTCGGTTCATTTAACTTTGAGCGTGTTCAAGCAATGGGCTATTGCTATGTCATGATTCCAGCAATCAAACGCTTATATGGACCGGGAGCTCAGCGAAATGCAGCATTAAAGCGTCATTTAGAATGGTTCAATACACACCCATGGATTTCTGCACCTATATTCGGCGTCACGGCAGCAATGGAAGAAGAAATGGCAAACAAAAAAGATTTTGATGAAAAAGCTATCAGCGGAATGAAAATTGGATTAATGGGCCCGCTTGCTGGTGTAGGAGACCCTATTTTCTGGGGAACGCTTCGACCAGTTCTTGCAGCCCTAGGCGCATCGCTTGCGTTAGGCGGGAATATTGCCGGCCCACTGCTGTTTTTCATCTTAATTAATGCAATTCGATTAAGTACAAAATATTATGGATTAAAATATGGCTACTTAAAAGGAACAGAAATTTTAAAAGATTTAGTAGGCAATCGAATTCAAAAACTGACGGAAGGTGCATCCATTTTGGGACTCTTCGTAATGGGAGCGTTAGTTTCGAAATGGACCACTATTAATATACCAGTGGTTGTTTCTAGGATCAAAGATGATTCTGGTAAAGTTGTGGTAAAAACCGTGCAAGACGTACTTGATAGTATTCTACCGGGGCTGCTTCCTTTAGCTCTAACTCTATTAGTAGCATGGATGCTTCGAAAAGGCACAAATCCGCTGCTTATTATTTTCGGTATTTTCTTAATTGGTATAGGGGGTTATTGGATAGGCTTTTTAGGGTGATAAATAAGAGGAGTCATCTATTCTTCTAGCATCTGCTGGTGAAAATGTTTTACATAACCAGTATGCAAATAAAGGAGGAAAGGAAGATGAAAAGAATCGTTAAAAAGTTATTGATGATTGGAGTCGCTTGTTCCATAAGCTTGTTTTCTGCATACCCTGTATTAGCTGATAATACAGGGTATTATCAAGAAAAATACCGGAATCAATTTCATTTTTCTCCAGAAGCGAACTGGATGAACGATCCAAATGGAATGGTCTATTATAACGGAGAGTATCACCTTTTTTATCAGTATTATCCTTATGGTACCACTTGGGGACCTATGCACTGGGGGCATGCAGTTAGTACAGATTTAGTGAAATGGAAACACCTGCCGATTGCTCTTTCTCCAGACGAGAACGGAGAGATTTTTTCAGGAAGTGCCGTTATCGATTGGAATAATACCGCAGGGTTTGGAAAAGAAGCAATGGTAGCTATCTTTACACACTCGGGCAGAAAAGGACAAGTGCAAAGTCTAGCATACAGCAAGGACAGCGGAAGAACGTGGACCAAGTATGAAGGAAATCCTGTTATGCCCAATCCCCCAGTTCCTGACTGGCGCGACCCAAAAGTGTTTTGGCACGAGCAAACCAAGCAGTGGGTGATGTCTTTAGCTGCTAAAGATAAAATTATGTTTTATACATCACCTGACTTGAAAAGTTGGAAATACGCAAGTGAGTTTGGACCTGATGGAGGCATCCAAGCAAACGGTCAAAATGGTGCCTACTCATATACTTTATCCGAACAAAAAGGTCAATCCTTTACTCTGGAGGGAGAAATTACGCTTGTAGAAAAGAATGGACGCGCAGGCGCAGGCGGTCTTGTTTTTCGTTCTAATAAAGACGCAACAAACGCATATACCGTCAATTTAGATGCAGAAAAGAACCTCTTAACACTTAACAAAGTGGAGAAAGGAAACGTAACGACCGTTGTTTCAAAGCCGATGAGGCTTGATACATCACAAGCATATCATGTGAAAGTAGAAACAAACAGTCACTACTTAAAGGTACTGTTAAATGGAAAACAGGTTCTAGAAGGCAGTGATGCATCTTTTGAAAATGGTCAGTTTGGATTAACAGCATGGAATTCCACAGCTGTCTTTCGTCATGTTAAATTTACGAATCAATCTAATTTTATAACCAATCTATCTAACTGGAAACCTGTTACGGGAACGTGGAATGATACTGCTGATGGAAAAACCGGTAAATCTGACAGCGATGGATATATCATGAGTGAAGAACAGGGAGATCAGTTCATTTTTAAGTCAAATATGACATTTTTAGATGGAAATCCTGGTTCAGGTGCACTACTCTTTCGGGCAGACGCGGAAGCCAAAAACGGATATATAGCTAGCGTGGATGCTTCTAAAGATACAATCAAACTAGTAAAGCTTCAAAATGGCATTTCAACTGTCCTTGCCGAAATCAACGCAAAAATTGATGCGAGCAAATCACATCAAGTAAAAGTAACTGCCTCGGGAAATAAACTTGATTTGTATATAGACGATAACTTCACCCTTACTGCAAAAGATGAAACTTTTTCAAAAGGATTGTTTGGATTACATGTTCATCAATCCTCAGTCCGGTTTCAAGATGTTAACATGACCAAGTTTATTGATACAGATGAAAAGGAAATTAAAAATAAAAGTTTTGAAACAGGCGATCTCACCGGCTGGAAAACGATAAAAGGAAATGCATTCACAAACGATCATGTAACGGATGCCACCGCAAATTGGAGCGGTCTCTTTGAACAAAAAGGAAAGTATCATTTATGGGGATTTTCCGATAAGCAAGACGGCGATAATGCCACTGGAGAATTACATTCATCTTATTTTAAATTGAGCGGATCAGGTGAAATCAATTTGTTAATGGGAGGCGGAAACGACCCCACAAACCGCTATGTCTCCTTAGTCAGGGCCTCTGACGATAAAGAATTGATTCGTCAAGCGAATACAAAGTTTGCAGATGAAAAGTATCAGCGCTACGTATGGGATGCTTCTAAGTATATAGGAGAAGTATTGTACGTTAAAGCCGTTGATCAAGCTGTAGGCGGATGGGGGCACATTAATCTAGATGATATTAATGTATTTAATACAGAAAAAATGCCGGAGAAAATAGACAGTGTAGCAAAAGAACCGGAGGAAGTTAAACAAAGGGAAAGCGGAGAGCTTTCAGATTGGAATACTGTGTCAGGAGAATGGGTGGAATCAACTCATGGAAGCAACGGAGGGATTTGGGAGTGTCCTACTTTACTCGAACTGCCGGTTGATGGAGACAGTACAAAGAAAAAATGGGTGCTGCAAGTCAGCATCAATGATGGAGCGGCAGCTGGAGGTTCAGGTATGCAGTACTTTGTTGGAGATTTTGACGGGAAAACATTTAAAAATGAAAACCCGCCAGAGGAAGTGCTTTGGACAGATTATGGTGCCGACTTTTATGCTGCTGTAGATTGGAGCGGAGTTGAAGGAGATAACGGAGAAAAGTATTGGCTAGGCTGGATGAGCAACTGGCAATATGCCAACAATACCCCAACTACTACTTGGAGAAGTTCTATGTCAATTCCAAGAAAAATAGAACTCACCAACACAGCAAAAGGGCTTCGTTTAAAACAAATACCTGTTTCAATTGATTCAATTCGCAATAAGCAAGAAAAAAAGGTGTTAAAGAATCTGATGGTCGTTGAAAATAAAAATCTTCTTTCAGGCATACAGGAAAACAAATATGAAATTATGGCAGAATTTGATGTTTCTAATACAGATGCACAAGAATTTGGTTTTCAAATTCAAAAAGAAGGCAGTGAAAATACAAAAGTCAGCTATAACGTAAACAAGCAGCGATTATTTGTTGACCGAACAAACTCTGGAAGTTTTGATTTTGGTGAAGATGTGAAAGGCAAACACTCTGCTTCCATGCTTCCAAAAGACGGAAAGGTTAAGCTTCATATGTTTGTAGACCAGTCATCTGTAGAAGTATTTGGTAATGACGGCACAGAAGTAATAACAGATCAGCTCTTTCCGACGCTTTCAAGTAATAAAATAAGGCTTTATAGCAAAGGAGGAGCTGTGAAATTGAATTCCTTGAAGATGTATCCATTAAAATCTATTTGGAATAAAAGTCCTGTTGAAACAAACTTATCAGGGTGGAAAAGCATTAGCGGACTATGGGCCGATACGATTAACGGAAAACAAGGACGAAGCAAAGAAGATTCCTTTACCTTATCATCAGAAAATGCAAAGAATTTTATATATGGGGCAAAGATAAAGGTGTTAGACGATCCTGTTTCAAATTCTACAGGAGCAGGAGCGTTAGTATTCCGTTCGGATGAACAGGTAAATAACGCTTACGCTGCGAATGTAGATGTGCTTAATAATCAAGTAAAACTCATTGCGTTTAGAGACGGAATAGGAAAGGACCTCATTATTTACAATGATGGGGGAAAGCTGGATTTAAAGACAAATACGGATTATCGCTTGAAAGTAACGGCTGAAGGAGAACACATTCAAGTTTATCTCAATGATAAGCTTGTGATTGATGCAGTGGACCATACCTTTTCAGAAGGCTATGCGGGGTTGAACGTGTGGAATTCTACTAGTTTGTTTAATGATGTGAAGTTTGAAACAGTGGATTAAGGAATTGTGAAAGCTTCTGCTTGTTTGAGGGAGCTTTTATATACCATAAAAAAGCATGCTGCGGTAAAGTAGCATGCTTTTTTGAATTCCATAGGTTAGTGAAGAGGATTTTGACATATGATAAATATCTTACTAGTCTAATTAATTGTACATTTTAGTTCTTAAAAGGTCTTTTGAAAAATCCTCATAAAAATATGATAAAATCGGATAGGATATATATTTCGAGGAAGGAAAGTGTTTTTTATGATTATTGGTAACGAACAAGATTTAGAAAGTTTACGCAAAATTGGACGCATCGTTGCACTTGCGCGCGAAGAGATGAAAAACCAAGCAAAAGCAGGCATGACAACAAAAGAGCTTGATATGATCGGTAAAAAAATATTGGATGAACACGGTGCTATTTCTGCACCTGAAAAAGAATATAATTTCCCAGGTGTAACGTGCATTAGTGTAAACGAAGAAGTGGCTCACGGTATTCCGGGAGATCGAGTATTAAAAGATGGCGATTTAGTCAATGTGGATGTATCTGCCGTACTTGACGGCTATTATTCAGATACGGGTATTTCATTTGTTATTGGGCAAGACGAAGAAAAAGAAAAGCTGTGCCAGGCTGCAGTAGATGCATTTTGGGCAGCCATGAAAAAAGTAAAAGCTGGTTCAAAACAAAACCAAATTGGTCGTGCTGTCTCTAACTTTGCACATCAAAACGGATATGCTGTTATTGAAAACTTAACGGGTCACGGTGTGGGCCGCAGCTTGCATGACGCTCCTAACCATATTTTAAACTATTATGATCCAATGGATAAAGCCCTTTTGAAAAAAGGCCTTGTTATTGCTGTCGAGCCATTTATCTCTATGAAAGCTGATCATATCATTGAACGCGGAGACGACGGCTGGACGTTTGTTACACCTGATAATAGTCTTGTAGCACAGTGTGAACATACGATTGTGGTAACAAACGGCGAACCGATTATTTTAACTGAACTATAATCAAGTTTCGCACGTCTTCTTATTTTTATAGATTCCATTAATTAATAAAAAGCTACTTCACTTAGCAATGTTTTTTTATTGTGTTATAGTGAGGTGGCTTTTTTGATTTATTATGCAATGAATGATGATCATATTGATTTGCTTTGTTCAGATAACGTTTGAAAGATAGTGTAATTGAATATGCTCAAGGGAATGCTAAACATAAATCAAAATGAAAAGGGGTATAAAATGTGGAATATGTAAAAAGAGAAACGGCTATAAGTGAACTGACGCATCATATGGATGACATTTTAAACAAATATAACCTTCAAGGCGTCTCCGTATATGAAGAAGAAGGAGAAGGTAATCACTATTATCTTGGCTACACAGTAAAAAAGAATGATCATGTGTTTATGCTTAACAGACCTTATCTAAAAGATAAAGACGGGAAACTAGCAGTAGAAAAGCAAGAATGGACCGTTCAAGGTAACGAAGGAGAAACAAATGGATATACTTCACTTGAAGATGCATTTCAAAAAATTGATGAAATCGTACATTAAATAAATTTGATGAATTTCACTGCGGATGCTTTTCTTTGAACGCTTGAGTACGAGCAGTAGAAGCGCTAATAGGTGAGGGGTGTCTTTCATCTATACTATCTAAATTTTCTTTGCTTTGAAGTCTAGAAAAATTATATAATAAAAAGTTGTTTTTTAAGGTTTTACTATATAAATACGGGGTACACATATAGTACAGCAGCTATCATGCAAATGGTTGTTGTGAAAGGTTAAATACTTAGCGTATGAAGGGACTGATTAGTTTTGAAAGGCTTAACAGCGACTTCAGCAAATGTATTACCGCAAATTGAAAGCAGATATTCGTATCTGACACAAGGCACTTTGGTTATGAACCGATATACGTAACGAAAGGGCCTGACTAGGCAAACAAAGGAAAGACTGAATCAACTAGAAGAAGCCTGCATCTAAAAATGTAGGCTTCTTCTTTTTTACAGAGGAAACTAAGATGATGAATGAGTACATAACGGGTATAAATTAAGAAGGTTCATATTCAATCAATTTTCCGTGCACGTTTTTCTTGAAAAAAGGTCATAAGTTGAAGATACTGTATATAACTATGTAAAAGAATTTTTGAAGACAAAATAGTAAATCTGCTTGAGGTGAAAATGATGAGAAAAGCAAATAAAAGTGAATTTCTGTGGAATACGTTAGACGGCTGGCTTTTTATCCCTAGGAACATTCCTTTACTATTTCTTTTTGTATTTCTCTTAGGGGTTTCTTACCTAGGTTGGGTTAAGCTGTTTCATAAATTCGTTTAGATACACCAATGAGCTGAAACAAAAAACGGTTTCAGCTTGTTGGCGTGCTGATTTATTTATTTTATGTATAGCTGTACCGTAATTTACCTAAATTATTCATTCCATCCTTTGCATACATCAACCCACTTTAAGCATTTCGAAAATTCTTCTAGTTCAGGTATTGTTAATTCGATTGCACTATTTCCACTTCCACAGGCAGGGAAAACGGTGACAAAACGTTTCAGAGATTCATCTAGATACACGTGAACACCTTCATTAACGGCAAAAGGGCATACGCCGCCTACAGCATGACCAATCAGCGTTTCTACTTCACTTGCTCCAAGCATTTTTGCTTTGGTTCCGAACTCTTCTTTGTATTTTCGGTTATCAATTTTCGCATCTCCTGCTGCCACAATCAATAGAACAGTTCCTTCGGCGTTAAAAGAAAGACTTTTTGCGATCCGTTTCGGCTCGCATTTTAAAGCTTGCGCTGCTAGTTCTACAGTAGCACTGGACTCATCCATTTCGATAATTCGATTCTCCATACCATATTGTTTAAAATATGCTTTTACTTTTCCAATCGACATTTTTTATATCCATTCCTTTCTTGCAAATATGTATGATTGCCTTACAGAAAACGTGCAGTTGTTCTTTACAGTGAAAAAATCTTATTATTTTAATATACAGAAATTATACACAACTTTGAAGTTAAAAGCACATATTCGTTTTAATTAAAAAAGTTACGTAGGTAAAGTATTTTTAACTGATTAAAGCAGGATTACGGAACCATTTGACGAATGTAACTATGTCGGCTGCGAAAACATAGGCATTAGAACGAAAGATAAATGATGAAATTGAAAAGGCGCAAACGTTCTAGTGAAATGAGGAGAAGTAATGCCAAATTTACACACTGTCGTCAGTTTTTTTAGCAGTACATGTATGGCAACGATGAGTATGATTTATTTATTCTCCCTTGTGCCGCGTGCATGGTCTTTTAAATTTCGATTTGGAGCCATGATTATAGGAATCCCAGTCGGCATTATAATGGGACAGGTTGCTATGCTGATCGGCTGGCACCATCATTAAAACTTTGAATTTTTTAACAAAAAAGGAGACGTGTAAAATGAATACTGTTACATTAAACAATGGTTTAAAAATGCCTCAGCTTGGATTTGGCGTATGGCAAGTAGAAGATAACCAGGCAGCAGCTGCAGTGTCAAAAGCAATTGAAGTTGGGTACACCTCTATTGACACAGCCATGATTTATAAAAATGAAGAAGGAGTAGGCCAGGCGATTAAAGAATCTTCTGTTCCTCGAGAACAGCTGTTTATTACAACAAAAGTTTGGAACAGCGACCAAGGCTATGAAAATGCATTACGTGCATTTGATGAAAGCTTAGAACGATTAGGACTTGATTATGTCGATTTATATTTAATTCACTGGCCTACGCCTCAATATGATGAGTATGTGGAGACGTATAAAGCATTAGAAAAGCTTTATCACGATGGAAAAGTAAAAGCAATTGGCGTCTGCAACTTTGAAATTGAGCATTTAGAGCGCTTGTTAAACGAATGTGATGTAACACCGGTTTTAAACCAAATTGAGTGCCATCCGTATCTAGCTCAAAATGAATTAAAAGAGTTTTGCGCCAAACATAATATTTTTGTGGAAGCATGGAGCCCTCTTGATCAAGGAGGAGAAGTGTTACAAGACGAGGTCATTCAAAAAATTGCTGAAGTACATAGCAAAACTCCGGCTCAAGTTGTATTGCGCTGGCACTTACAAAACAACACAATTGTCATCCCTAAATCAGTTACACCGTCTAGAATAGAAGAAAACTTTAACGTGTTTGATTTTGAACTCACTGCCGATGATATGGCAGAGATTAATGGGTTAAACAGCAATCGCCGCAAAGGTCCGCACCCAAGTGACATGAACGTCCGATAACGTTTGAAAAATAAAATTGTGCAGCCGTGAATCATCGCTGCTATAAGAAATAATAAGTTTATTTCAGATTATTTAAAATTTTCTTAAATAACAATTGACAAATGATTAATTCAGCGTAATACTTAGTGTAGGTACCCTAGTTGCTTTAAGTTGTACAGCTTAAAGTGTATAGTGATTTAGTCATTTAGCGATTGTTTGTATGTATAAGTTGAAATGCCAATTATTAATAAAAGCCCATAGTGTAAGTAGGTTAGTTTATAGGGGGCTATATCAAAAGGAGCTTGTTTCCTCTTTGATATAGCCCCTTTTTGTGTTCAAAAAAAGGTAGTCTACAGTTTAACAAGGGAGCGGGTATGATGTTTATTCAAATCGACGGAAATTCACTGACGTTCGACCAAATCTACAAAGTTATTTACCAAGGATACTCCGTAAAAATTAGCGATCACGCAGTTGAACATATCCAAAAAAGCAGAACGTTAGTTGAAGAGAGTATTACGAACAACAACGTAATTTACGGAGTAAATACTGGATTCGGAAAGTTTAGCGATACGGTTATTTCAAAAATGGACTTAGCTGATCTGCAGATTAACTTGATTCGGAGTCATGCCTGCGGACTAGGAGAACCATTTTCTTTAGAGGTAAGCAGAGTGATGCTGCTTTTACGAGCAAATGCATTGGCTAAAGGGTATTCAGGCATACGACTGGAAACCTTGCAGCTGCTTATCGATTGCTTAAACCAAAATGTAGTGCCAGTTATCCCAAGTCAAGGTTCACTTGGAGCTAGCGGTGACTTAGCTCCATTATCACATCTAGCGCTGCTGTTAGTTGGAGAAGGAGAAGCTGTATATAATGGTCAGCGAATGCAAGGAGAAGAAGCTTTAAAGCTAGCGGGGCTTGAGCCTATCCAATTACAAGCAAAAGAAGGGCTAGCTTTAATCAACGGCACTCAGGCAATGACAGCTGTAGGAGTAGTTTCGTACCTTGAAGCTCAAAAGCTAGCAGATCTTGCTGACGGGATTGCAGCACTGACGTTAGAAGGCCTGCAAGGCATTTTAGATGCATTCATGCCCGAGTCTCATGGAGTAAGACCTTATCCGGAACAACAGCAGGTAGCTGCCCGAATTCTTTCATATTTAGAAGGCAGTCAATTAACTACTTCTCAAGGTCAAATAAGAGTGCAAGATGCTTATTCACTGCGCTGCATTCCTCAAGTTCATGGTGCTATTTATCAAGTTTTAAATTATGTAAAAGAAAAGCTGTTAATTGAAATTAATTCAGCAACCGATAACCCGCTCATCTTTGCCGACAGCGGCAAAGTAATTTCTGGAGGGAACTTTCACGGGCAGCCCATTGCGTTTGCTATGGATTTTCTAGGAATTGCAATGGCGGAGCTTGGGAATATTTCTGAACGGCGCATTGAACGAATAGTAAACCCTCAGCTTAGCGGGCTGCCGGCATTTTTAAGTGCAGATCCTGGTTTAGAATCCGGGCTCATGATTACTCAATACGCTGCTGCTTCATTAGTTTCCGAAAATAAAGTATTAGCGCATCCATCAAGTGTCGATTCTATCCCATCTTCAGCGAATCAAGAAGATCATGTCAGCATGGGAACGACTGCTGCACGTCATGCTTATCAAATTATCCAAAATACACGAAGGGTTCTATCGATTGAAGCAATTTGTGCGGCTCAAGCAGCCGATATTCAAGGGGTGGATAAACTGGCTTCGGAAACAAGAAAAATTTATTCCAGAATTAGAAAAACCGTACCAACCATTACTAAAGATCGAATTTTCTCACGTGATATTGAAGTGTTAGCAGCTGATTTCAAAACCTTTGTGCAAGATACTAATTATGAACTAGCGCTGTAATAAAAATGTTCGTTTAACAGTTTTTCATTTTTATAGAGGAGGAAAACAAAATGGAGACAAAACAAAGTGGAATGAAAGCACCTCGTGGGACGGAACTAACGACAAAAGGCTGGGTACAAGAAGCTGCTCTTCGCATGCTTCTAAACAATTTAGATTCTGAAGTAGCGGAGCATCCGGAAAAGTTAGTCGTATACGGAGGAATCGGAAAAGCAGCCCGTAACTGGGAGGCGTTCGATCGTATTGTCGCAGCGTTAAAAGAGTTAGAAGAAGATGAAACGCTTCTCATACAGTCCGGTAAGCCTGTTGCGGTTTTTAAAACCCACAGTGATGCACCGCGTGTTTTATTAGCGAATTCGAATCTTGTTCCTGCTTTTGCAAATTGGGAGACGTTCCATGAGCTTGATAAAAAAGGGTTAATGATGTACGGACAAATGACTGCAGGAAGCTGGATTTATATCGGAAGCCAAGGCATTGTTCAAGGAACGTATGAAACATTTGCTGAGTGTGCCAACCAGCATTTTAACGGAACTTTGAAAGGAACGATTACGGTAACAGCCGGATTAGGAGGAATGGGTGGTGCACAGCCGCTAGCCGTTACGATGGCAGGCGGCGTTGTAATTGGAATTGATGTTGATCGCACGCGTATTGAAAAACGTATCGAAACAAAATATTGCGATACGGTAGTCGAAAGTGTAGCTGATGCAATCACGTTAGCTGAAGATGCAAAAAGATTGGGCAAAGCGCTTTCCATTGGGTTAGTTGGAAATGCAGCCGAGATTCTTCCTGAAATGATAGAGCGAGGATTTATCCCAGATATTGTGACGGATCAAACATCGGCACATGATCCACTTAACGGATATTTGCCGATTGGAGTCAGCTTAGCAGAAGGAGAAAGATTGCGGAATACAAATCCAAATGAATATATAAAACAATCAAAAGCCAGTATGGCTATCCACGTTCAAGCCATGTTAGAGATGCAAAGAAAAGGCACGGTTGCTTTTGACTATGGCAATAATATTCGCCAAGTGGCGCTTGATGAAGGCATCAAGAATGCATTTGATTTCCCAGGATTTGTCCCAGCGTATATCCGTCCGCAGTTCTGTGAAGGAAAAGGACCATTTCGATGGGTCGCTTTGTCAGGAAACCCAGAGGATATTTATAAAACAGATGAAGTCATTTTACGTGAGTTTTCGGATAATACGCATCTTTGCAACTGGATTAAAATGGCGAGAGAAAAAATTGAGTTTCAAGGATTGCCGGCTCGCATTTGCTGGCTAGGATACGGAGAAAGAGCGCGCTTTGGAAAAATTATTAATGATATGGTAGCAAACGGAGAACTGTCAGCACCTATCGTTATTGGCAGAGATCATCTAGATGCCGGTTCTGTGGCGTCGCCAAATCGTGAAACTGAAGCAATGAAAGACGGCAGTGATGCAGTAGCAGACTGGCCGATTTTAAATGCATTAGTTAATACGGCAGCAGGCGCAAGCTGGGTATCTGTTCACCACGGAGGAGGAGTAGGCATGGGGTATTCTCTTCACGCTGGAATGGTTGTAGTAGCAGACGGGACGGAAGAAGCCGCCAAACGTCTAGAACGTGTTTTAACAACAGACCCAGGCATGGGTGTAGTTCGTCATGTAGATGCCGGCTATGATAAGGCCATTCAAACTGCAAAAGAAAAAGGAATACAAATTCCGGGGTTAAATGAATAAAAAAGGAGGGATACGTATGGCTATTACGTATATCAAATGCGCTGCACAAGTCATTACGGTTAAGGGAGGAAGTCAGCCTAGACGATCGGAGGAAATGTCAGATCTGGGAATCATTGAAAATGGCAGCGTACTCGTGAAAAATGGAAGAATTGTATTTGTTGGGCCTGACGTCAAAGCGCAGGAATACCTTGAGCATATTCATGAACCTATTAATATAATTGATGCCGAAGGAAAAATCGTAACGCCTGGGTTAATTGATCCACACACTCACCTTGTGTTTGGCGGCAGTCGTGAAAAAGAATTAGAAATGCGCTTAAACGGGGCAAAGTATATTGATATTTTAAAAGCGGGAGGAGGAATTTTACAAACAACCGTTAGTACACGACAAGCAACAGAAGAGGAGCTAATCAAGCAATCTACAAAACGTTTAAATAAATTTCTGCAGTACGGAGTTACAACTGTCGAAGCCAAAAGCGGGTACGGTTTAAATCTTAAAGATGAAATCAAACAATTAAAAGTAGCGAAGAAACTGAATGAACAGCATCCGGTAGATGTTGTTTCAACCTTTATGGGAGCTCATGCGGTGCCAGTTGAGTACAAAGGAAATGAAGATGAGTTTGTTCGTTTCGTTATCGAAGAAATGATACCAATCGTTGCAAAAGAAGAGCTAGCGGAGTTTTGTGATGTATTTTGTGAAGAAGGCGTGTTTACAGTTGAACAGTCAGATCGTATTTTACAAGCTGGAAAAGCATACGGACTAAAACCTAAAATTCACGCCGATGAAATTGTGTCTTTTGGAGGGACAGAATTAGCGGCTAAAGTGGGAGCTGTGTCAGCGGATCATTTGTTAAAGGCATCGGATCAAGGAATTAAGCAAATGGCTGAAAGCGGAGTTATAGCCGTCCTATTGCCGGGTACTGCATTCTTTTTAATGGAAGAGCCGGCGCGTGCTAGAAAAATGATCGAAGCAGGAGTGCCTGTTGCTTTGTCTACAGATCGAAACCCAGGATCTTCTCCTACGGAATCGCTGCCGTTTATTATGAATTTAGCTTGTTTAACGATGAAGATGACGCCAGCAGAAGTTTTAACCGCCTGTACGATTAACGCGGCTCATGCCATTTGCAAAGGGGATCAAATCGGAAGTATTGAAGTAGGTAAAAAAGCCGATTTAGTGCTATTTGACGCTCCCAATTACCAAACGCTGCAGTATAACTATGCCGTAAATCTTGTAGACACGGTATTAAAAGATGGAAAAGTTGTGGTTGAAGGCGGTGTTTTACATGAACTATCCGTACCCACAGCTTGATCGACCGCCTTTTTGCTGGCAGCGTCAAAGTACTTCTGACCCCAAAGTAAGTGATTGGATTCAGACAGTTGAAGATGGGAGCAACGTCGACTTTACATCGATAGATATTACGGTCTTAGGCGTACCTCTTTCAAGATCTTCCATTAGCGCTTCTGGAGCCAGTGAGACGCCAATGGCCATGAGGAAGCTCTGGAAATCCTTTAACCCGTATCATATTGAGTATGATACGGATTTGACTTCCTTGTCAGTGCTGGATTTAGGAGACGTCAAGCAGCACGTCACGGATATAGGGAAGTCTCATCAGTATATAAAAGAAGCGATGATGTCTATGCGGAAATGCCATCCGCATGCGCTTCCTATTATGCTTGGAGGAGATCATTCTATTACAGCTATGTTAGTAAAAGGGTGGAAAGAGTCATATCCCGAACAGAAAATAGGAATTTTACAGTTTGATACGCACTTTGATTTACGCAGCTTAGAAGATAACGGTCCTTCTAACGGAACCCCTATACGTAATTTGATCGAAAGCAACACGATTGATGCAGCTCATGTATGGAATATCGGACTTCACGGGTTTTATAATTCAAAATCGTTAAAGGAATATGCAGATAGCAAAGGCGTTCATTATGTAACGTTACTGCAAGCAAGAAAAGCAGGAATAACTCATACGGTGAAAGAAGCATTAAAACAGCTGAGCAAAGAGGTAGACATGATCTATTTAACAGTTGATATGGACGTGTTAGATATCGCTTACGCACCGGGAGTTCCAGCAGGAACGACAGGCGGAATGAGGACAGATGAGTTGTTTGAAGCAGTATACACCGCGGGGAGTCATCCCCTTGTTCAAGCAATGGACATTGTATGTCTAGATCCGCTGCGTGATGTAGGAGAAATTACCGTGAAAGCAGGCGTACACGTGTTTTTGAATTTTTTAACGGGCGTTGCAAACAGAAAGTAAGGAAGTGTGCTTCCTTACTTTTTTTATGGCTCTTTTTATAAGATTCATAAACGATTGTTGAGATTGGGATAAAATAACTTTAGAAGTATGTATGGATTTTAGTAAATATATTTTTACTAAAATAAACGATTTTTATTGTTTTTATTCAAATTTAGTAATAATATATTTACTAAAGAAGGTGGATATCTCATGAAGGAAAAGCTGGCTAAGGAATATATCGCTTTAATACCGGTTTTATTTGAAAATTTCAAGAACTTAAATAAAAATGAAGTGAAATTAACACATTTACAAAATCACGTAGTTGAATTTATGTATATGAAAAAAAGAGATTTGAATATTAAGGAAATTAGTAATGGATTAAATATTGCCAAACAACAGTTAACGAATGTTATCAGTGAATTAGAAAATGAAGGATATTTAATTAAAATGCCTGATCCGCGAGATAAGCGTGCGGTTTTAGTCTCATTAACGTCTAAAGGAAAAAGTATTCAAGAGGAAAAATGGAGAGGGATTTATAGTAACTTTCATGCAAATCTTGCGAAGTTAAATGAAGAAGAGCAATTAGACCTGCACTTCGCTCTTCATAAATTAAATGTTTTATTAAAAAAGATGGAGGGATAAATCATGAATCAAAGAGAGCGAATTTCACTTATTAGTGTAGGCGTTATAGGCGGGACAGTAATGGGAGTAATTTATAAAGATATATCAAACTGTTTAATTACAGGTGTTATTGTTGCTTCAATCATTACGGTAATGCTCAATCAAAAAGCGAAAAAAACAGCTAGATAGTATGAATAAAAGTAAGTCAGCACCAGCAAGTTGCGAACTCGACGTTCTGGTGCTGATCTTATAAAACCTATCTTCTAGATGAACATTACGAAGCCGAATATGTGTTAAGAGCCTCAATCATTAAATCCCAAAAACCATCTACATCAAGGGTTAAACCAAACTTCGCATTTGCTTTCCTTCCTGTAACTCCAAGCAAATCAACTGAAGTCGTTCCAGCCGTGTATTCTCCGCGTGTTTCTACTACAATATTAACTTCTTTGAGCGTAAATAGTTCTGGAGCTATGCAATAAGCAACGGTTAATACATCGTGAACAGGCGGACCATCAAAGCCAAACGTTTCTTTATAGGCAGATTTAAAAAACGCTAATAATTCACCCACCTTTTTTGCTACGTTATTATCAATGTTCATCACTTGGTTAATAACGTTATCTGTTGCAACGGCTTGATGCGTAATATCTAACCCCATTACTACTAGTGGAATACCGCTATCAAACACTTTTTTAGCCGCTTCTGGATCTGCCCAAATGTTAAACTCAGCCGTTGGCGTCCAGTTCCCGAAGGTTCCACCGCCCATAAGGATAATCTCTTCAATGTTTTCTTTCATTTCTGGAGCTTTTATTAAAGCTAAAGCAATGTTCGTTAAAGGACCGGTAGGCAAAAGCGTAACGGGATCTTCTGACTCTTTGACCATTCGTATAATAGTATCTACTCCGTGTTCTTCGCTCCAGCTGCGAGAGAGAGCCGGGAACTCAGGGCCGTCTAATCCTGAATCCCCGTGTATACTAGGCGCGTTTTCACGTCTGCGCATCATTGGTTCGCTTGCTCCTTTTGAAACCATCACGTTATGTAACGATACTAAATCACACACTTTCAAAGCATTCATCGTCGTTTTTTCAATTTCTGCGTTTCCTGAAACAGTTGTAATCGCTAAAATATCTAATTCCGGTCGTGCGGCAGCCAAAATGATAGCAATAGCATCATCATGACCTGGATCACAGTCCATAATAATCTTTCTTTTTTTCATTATGATCACCTCTATAGAATGGATAAATTGCTGTTAATTTTACATGGATTTTATTTTTTCTAAAATAGCTTCTGTAAACTCCGACGTAGAGGCATGTCCGCCTAAATCTTTCGTTTTCACTTCAGCTTGGAGCGTTTGATAAAGTGCGTGTTCTACTGTAGCAGCCACTTCTGTAAGTTTGTGATCCGCATGTTTTTCAGCCAGCCATTTCAGTAGCATGGCTGCTGAAGAAATAATACCAGTTGGGTTTGCTATGTTCAAACCTGCGATATCTGGCGCAGAACCATGAGCTGCTTGTGCCATAGCGATATGTTCATTTGCATTAAGAGAAGGGGCTAATCCCAAGCTTCCTACAAGCTCGCCGGCTAAATCTGAAAGAATATCACCGTACATGTTTTCTGTCACAATGACATCGAAATCGGCTGCACGACGTACGAGATGAGCAGCCATGGCATCGATATGGTAGTCGTCCACTTTTACTTCAGGGTATTGCTCAGCTACTTCTCGACAAACGTTTAGAAATAGTCCGGTACTTAATCTTAAAACATTTGCTTTATGTACGATTGTTACTTTTTTACGACGCTGCATGGCCAATGCAAAAGCTTCACGTGCAATTCTTTCTATGGCTTTTCGCGTAAATACCCCCGATGTCACCACAACGTCTTTTGTAATCTGCCATTCCCCATGTCCAGAATACATATTACGATCGGCATAAAATCCTTCTGTATTTTCTCGGACGATCACTAAATTTGCTTCTTTCACGACGCTTTTAATGCCTGGCATTGTTTTAGCAGGGCGAATATTTGCGTAAAGATCTAAACTGTGACGAAGCTCTCCGCTAGGATTACGCTTTTCTTTGTGTTCAAGAGGGTAAGCCGCAGAATCGTGCGGGCCAAGTATCCATCCATGCGTATGTTTTAAAGCATCTATCGTTACTTCTGGAAGAGGATCGTTATATTGTTTAATTCCTTCCCATCCCATCGGCAGATAAATCCACTCCATTTTTACTCCTGCTTTGCAAGAAGCATTTTTAACTACCTTAACTGCGGCATCGACAATCTCCGGGCCGATGCCATCCCCCCCCAATACCCCGATACGATAAACAGTCATTGTTTTGAACACCCTTTCATTATGCGCAATGCTTTTATAAATAGATTGAAGGTTTATAGTATTAATCTACTTAAAGAAAAGACAATAATAAAATAATATTTTTTTATGTTTATAGATTAAATTCTTTTATCTTTCTTTTTGTGGCTTTTTAAAAAAAGAACTAGCTAATGCTTCGTGCTCCAGATTTTCTATCAACCAACATCTTAATTGGCGCTGTTGATTTTTTAAAAACACCCAATTAACACCTAAAACACGATTTAATTATATCATAATTCAGAAAATTAAACGGTTCTACGTTGGCACGAAAATTGCTTGTACTGTATATGAGGAATACAAAAGAAAGGAGCAATATGTAGTCGCAGATAAGGAAGCTGCTTTTAAAGAACGAGATGTCTGTTTAAAGTTATTATTTCACAATGAAGGGGAGAAGAAGGATGAGTGAACCGCAAAAGGAAATGAGTTCATTAAATCAGGTACGGAAAAAAGAGAGGAAAATAAACGTTTTTGCTTTATTGTTAGGCTTTCTTGTGATTGCTACCATTTTAACGTATATCTTGCCAGCTGGAGAATATGCGCGTGTAGAAGTAGACGGGAGAACAACGGTAGATCCTCAATCGTTTAAATGGATTGATTCTACACCTGTTGGATTCTTTGATATGGTCAAAGCAATACATACAGGAATGGTAGAAGGAGCCGACATTATCTTTTTTGTATTAATTATCGGCGGTTTCTTTGGTGTACTAAGCGCTACAGGGACAGTAGATGTATTAATTACAACGATGGCTAAAAAACTTGCTACCCGAGAAAAATTATTAATTCCTGTTATGATGTTATTTTTTGCAGTAGGCGGTTCTTTAATGGGGATGGCGGAAGAAACGCTAGCCTATATTCCTCTTTTAATTCCCTTGGCACTTGCTCTTGGATTCGATGCATTAACAGGGACTGCTATTGTTTTAATTGGCGCATCGGCTGGTTTTACTACGGCAGTTATGAATCCATTTACAGTGGGTGTTGCACAAGGAGTAGCAGAGCTTCCTATGTTTTCTGGAATGGGCTTTCGACTCATCTTGTTTGTAGTTGTTTACGCTGTTTCAGTTTGGTTTGTCTACCGATATGCGATGAAAGTGAAAAAAAGTCCTTCTATTGGGACGTACGGAAAATACAGCATAACCAGCGCAAATAAACTTTTAAACTCGGATGCCAGGTTAACTAGAAAGCATAAATGGATTATGGCAGCATTTCTTGTTAACTATGTAATTCTTGCTTTTGGCGTTATTAAGTACAAATGGTACATTACTGAAATTGCCTCTTTATTTGTCATTTTGACAGTTGTAATTGGGATTATTGGAAGGCTCTCTGTTGAAAATACGGTTAAGTCGTTTACAAACGGGGCAGCAGCACTAGTTGGAGGAGCGCTTGTTATCGGAGTTTCTCGTGCTGTTCTTGTTGTTTTAAATGAAGGACATATTGTAGACCCTATGCTTCATCAAGTATCTGGAGCTATTCAGCATATTCCGGGATATTTAAGCGTCATCGGAATCTATAACTTCCAAGCGCTGATTCATCTTATTTTAGCATCTGGAACAGGTCATGCGATGCTGACGATGCCAATCATGACGCCTCTTGCAGATTTACTTGATATTACAAGGCAAACAGCAGTATTATCTTTTTCTTTTGCAGATGGCATTGGAAATATTATCTTCCCGACAGCTGGAACATTAATGGCTGGTTTAGCGATTGCGGGAATTTCATGGACAAAGTGGGCCAAATGGGTGTTGCCGTTAGTCCTTATTCAATATGTGATTGGTTTAATTGCCGTTGTGATTGCTTATTTTATCAATTACGGACCATTTTAAGCATTAAAATTATATAGAAAAATGTTATTCGTAAGTTGAGCTTACTAGTAGGAGGAATAGAAGTTGTTAACCTTAATCAAAAACGCAGAAGTATATGCACCAGAGTATTTAGGAAAAAAAGACGTATTGCTTGCAAACAGCAAAATCATCCTTATAGAAGATTGTATTGATCATGTAAATACGTCCATTCCTATTCATGTTGTAGACGCTGCTAATGATGTTATAGCTCCAGGCTTTATTGACTCACATGTTCATATTATTGGCGGAGGAGGAGAAGGCGGATATAAAACACGCACGCCTGAACTAATGTTAACCGATGCAACGACTGCCGGTGTTACAACTATTGTAGGTGTACTTGGAACAGACGGTACAACAAGAAGAATGGAAAGTCTTCTTGCTAAAGCAAGAGGATTAGAAGAAGAAGGAATTAGCTGCTTTATTCACACAGGTTCCTATCAAATACCAGTAAAAACGTTAACTACCAGCATCGAAGAAGATCTTATTTTAATTGATAAAATTATCGGAGTAGGTGAAATTGCCATTTCTGACCACCGTTCCTCTGAACCGACATTTGAAGAACTGGTAAAGGCGGCTTCTGCTGCCCGCAATGGAGGGATTTTATCAGGGAAAGCCGGAATATTAGAAGTTCATGTAGGAGACGGGGAACGGAAATTATCTTTATTAAATCAAATTGCAGATGAAACAGACCTGCCAATTCGTCAGTTTCATCCTACACATATTAATCGAAATGAAGAACTGTTTAAAGAAGGAATTCAATTTGCCAAACGAGGTGGCTATGTAGATCTTACAACTAGCACTATTCCATATTTTTTAGAAGAAGGCGAAGTTAAGTGCAGCAAAGGGTTACGCATCATGCTTGAAGAAGAAGTTCCAATCTCAAGCATTACGTTCTCATCCGATGGACAAGCGAGCCTGCCATTTTTTGATGAGAACGGAGACTACAAAGGGCTTCAAGTTGGAAAAGTGTCTTCTTTATTTCAAGAAGTACGAGATGCAGTACTAGAAGAATCAGTGCCGTTAGAAACAGCTCTTCAAGTCATTACGTCTAATCCTGCCAAAGTATTAAAACTGTCCGATAAAGGGCATATTCAACCCGGGAAAGATGCAGATTTAGTCCTTTTAGACAAAGAGACGCTAACAATTAAAACAGTTTTTGCTCAAGGTAAAGTAATGGTAAAAGACGGTGTTCCTGTTGTGAAAGGGATGTTTGAATAACAGGTTTTAAACATCAGTTAACGAAAGTATCGCGGAAGGATACGAGCTAATTTGAGAAAGGTATCAAAATTTGCGTGGAAAGGATCTTTCAAATGAAAAAGAAACTTGTTTCATGTCTTATCAGCTTTACATTACTTTCTTCTTTAAGTACACCGCTGCTTGCAAAAGCACAAGGAAATACTGGAAACATTAAAGGCAGCCTTGTTATTGCAGGCGGAGGTGTAGGGACGTCTAATCACGATGTATATGAAAAATTTATCTCGCTTGCTGGAGGAAAAGAAAAAGCAAAAGTAGGGATTATTCCAGCTGCCAGCACAACGCTGCAGTCTTCTAAAAAGTTTAAGGAAGACCTCGTAAAATACGGAGTGAATTCAGATTCTATTAAAATCCTTCCCGTTTCAGATCACGATTTTTCTGATACACAAAAGGATGAATCAACCTGGAAGAATCAAGTAAATGATAAGAAGTTATCCCGTACGATTAAAGGACTAACGGCAGTTTGGTTTGTAGGAGGAGATCAAACTAAAATTGTGGATTCTCTTCGTCAAAATAATGGAAGTGATTCTGAAGCGTTAAAAGCTATTTGGGATATATATCGTAAAGGAGCAGTAATTGGAGGTACAAGTGCAGGGGCGGCAATTATGAGTGAGGTCATGATTACAGGAGGAGACAGTCTAGGAGCGTTAAAAGAAAGTGTAGAAAACAAGGGAAATAAACATGTAAGCGAAAACCAACGCAGTCAAAAAGAGTACGAGCCTCTATCAATTCAAAAAGGGCTGGGGTTTTTCCAACACGGCATAATTGATCAGCACATGGATGAACGAGCACGACTTGGGCGACTTGCAGTAGCTGCATATACTTCTGAACGTGACAAAGAAAAAAACTTTGCATACGGTGTGGACGAGGATACGGCTATGATTGTTAACAATAAAAATCAAAAGATTGAAGTTGTTGGACGAAGCGGAGTAGCCGTCTTAGATACGAGCAAAGCTCAGCTTGTGTCTAAACAAAAAGCGCGTTCAGGCTTAGAGAACATAAAGGTTAGTTACTTATCTCCTGGAGATAAAATTAACTATCATTTAAAATCATTTGAATTTCCGAAAGATAAAGTTGAAACGAAGGGATTTGAATATTATTCCTTTAATGCACTGCCTGCTACGGGTGTTTTTACGCCATATGGAAGATTAAAGGCTTATTTATCCTATTCTCTTGTTGACAATGAATCGATGAAATCTGCGAAAAGCTATGTTTATGACAGTAAAGGGTCGGGATATGAAATTGCTTTTCAAAAGGACAATGATACAAACGGCTACTGGAGATATACTGACGGACAAAAAGACGACTATTCCATTGTAAATGTCAGAATGGATATTACGCCCAAAACCTTCAAATTCCAATCGGATAGAAAAACTAGTTTAACGTATAAAAAACCTACTTTTTCTTCATCTGAAAGTCCTGCATACGATTCGATTAAAGGTAATCTCTTAATTGCAGGAGGAGCGCTTGGCAGCAGCAATTCAAGCGTGTATAACAAGTTTATTAATCTTGCAGGAGGAAAACAAGCCAAAATAGGAATTGTGCCTGCAGCGAGTACTAAGTTCGACTCTTCTAATCAGTTTAAAAGTGATTTAATTAAATACGGAGTGAAAGCAGAAAATATAGAGATTTTACCTATTTCGAACCATGACTTTAAAGGAACTTCTGAAAATGAGTCGACCTGGAAAACAAATATGAACAGTGATAAACTAGCGCAAAAAGTTAAAGGGCTAACGGGCATTTGGTTTGTAGGAGGAGATCAAACCTTGATTACGGGCTCCTTGCGTAATGAAAATGGCTCGGACTCAAAAGTTTTACAAGCTATATGGCATACGTATAAAAACGGGGCAGTACTTGGCGGTACGAGCGCCGGCGCGGCAATTATGAGTAATACTATGCTCGCAGGCGGAGATAGCTACGGAGCGCTTTCATACGGATTTACAAACACATATGATGATATGACTCAGCAAGAAGGCGGGCCTGCTTATTTGGAAAAAGGTCTTGGCTTTTTCCAATACGGTCTTGTAGATCAGCATTTTGACAACAAAGCAAGACTCGGACGTCTTATTGCAACAGCATATGAAAAAGGAAATAAAAATCAGCTTTCATACGGAATTGATGAAGATACTGCTATGGTGGTAAATAATAAAGAAAAACAAATAGAAGTTGTGGGAAGAGGCGGTATTACGCTAGTTGACTTAGCGAAGGTACAGGCAAATGACAAATTTCCGAGTGATTACAAAAATATTCTTATCTCTTGTATCACTCCAGGCGACAAAGTAAATCTCACAACAAAAGAAATCGTCATAAACCCAGCTAAAACATCTACTAGAAAAAATGAATACTACAGTGAAAAAGTTGGACCAAATACAGGTCTTTTCTCTCCGCACGCTGTACTAAGCAAGTTTTTAGCTTACGATCTTATTGATAACGCTCAGAGCAAAGAAATAAAGAGCTATGCGTTTAACCAAAACAAAGGATTTGAGCTTACCTTCCGAAAAAGTGCTGAAAGCAATGGTTATTGGGCTTATACAGACGGTCAAAAAGACGATTATTCCATTGTGAAAGTTTCGTTAGATATCAAACCAATAAAAGTAGCTATTAAATAAAAAGAGAACAGACAGTAATTCAATGCATCTAGCACTTTAGCATATTGTGCCTCCACCTATTAAAGCGGAGGCACTTTTTTCTACTTATTTTTATTTGCAATAGGGACAAACGTCCGCTAGATGAAATGCAGGGCAACGTATAAAATGATAGGTACAGTATTCCAAGACTAATCTCTGAAGGCAAGCCAATTTAAAGGCCTGCAGAAAGGTGTTCATACGATGAAAAAGAAATTAGTTTTAATAACAGGAAGCAAGCAAACTAGAATCATTTTACATAACCAATTAAAAGAGTTATTAGGCGATTACATTTTTATTGAATGCTTTGCAGTTGACGAAGAATTACCGAAAAAAATTGGTGGCGATGTTGTACTCTACTCATCAGAGAGTATAAAGAACGAAATGAAGGACAGATTAGAGGTTCAATGTGCACATGAAATCGTAGGAAATAGAACGATTCACCATAAACATATAAATGAATTGCTGCAAATTCCTGCCCATACTAAAGTATTAATTGTAAACGATGATGATAGAGAAACTCTTAAGTTAATAGAATCTCTCTATCAAGTAGGAATTAATCATGTTCAGTTTATTCCTTTTAAAAAGAAAAAGACCTATTACGAAGGTGTTGAAATTGCTGTTTCTCCAGGTGAGGTTCACTTGTGTCCGCCATATGTAAAACATGTAATTGATATAGGTGTTAGGCTTTTTGATATGGCGACCATTTTTGAACTTATAAAATCATTTGGTTTTGATCAGTCTAATCATTCAATTATTTGGGATCGCTATTTACGAAATATTATTGAGCTGCAAAAAAAACTAATAGAAGCAGAAGGGCAAATGAAAGAACTTCACCTCCATGTAAGGAGTGTTGTAAATGTAGTAGAAGATGGTATTCTTGCCGTGGACTTTAACAAAAGAATTACGTTATTTAATAAGAGGTTAGAATCATTGTTTCAGCTATCTTCTTCTGATGTTGTAGATCGTGAAATTCAACATGTCATTTCTAACGAAGCCCTTGTGGAGTTTATTACATCGTCCGAAGAGAAAAGTCAGTACTTTAACATAAATGGGTACGAAATGGTTATCTATAAGTCTATGATTCAGGAAAGCAATACTACGGTAGCAACGTTTAAAAGTGTGAATCAAGCTGTTGAAATAGAAGGAAAAGCGCAGTCAGAACTTAGAAAAAACGGCTTTTCTGCTAAGTATAATTATCAAGATATTATCGGAGAACACCCAGCTTTGCTTAAAACGATTGAAATTTCCCGGAAAATGGCGGTTACTGAGTACCCTATTTTAATTCAAGGAGAAACCGGTACAGGAAAAGAGCTGTTTGCTCAGGCTATCCATAATCATTCTACACGTAAAAACGGACCGTTTCTAGCCGTGAATTGCAGTGCCATGACCGATACATTGCTAGAAAGTGAGCTGTTTGGGTATGAAGAAGCCAGCTTTACAGGAGCTCAAAAAGGCGGCAAAAAAGGGCTGTTTGAGAGCGCCGATAAAGGTACGATCTTCCTGGATGAAATTGGTGATATCAGTCCGCGTTTACAAACTCAGCTTTTAAGAGTGCTTCAAGAAAAAGAAATTAGACGGGTAGGAGGGACAAGAGTTATTCCAATCAATGTAAGAATAATAGCAGCTACTCACAACAATTTACTACATAAAATGAAAGAAGGGTTGTTTCGAGAAGATTTGTACTATCGTTTACACGTATTATCTTTAACGATTCCTCCTTTAAGATATAGAAGAACCGATATTCCTTTACTGATTCATCATTTTATTTCTAAATCAAAAACGTGGACGCATATCTATCCAGAAGCGATGAAGCTGCTTATCGAATATGAATGGCTAGGAAACATAAGAGAATTAAAAGGAGTCATCGAGTATTTGCTTACTGTCTGCGATGAAAACGAAGTGAAAGCAAAAGACGTAGAGTATAGGCTTAGTAGTCAAAAGGAGGAGCATACTTTACATGAAGTTGAAAATGAATCGGTTGACTTGATCGAACTTCAAGAAAATCACGCCCTGTTAGAAACGATAAAGCAGTGTAATGATACAGGAAAAGCAGCAAGCAGAAAGTGGATTACACAGCATTTAAAAGGCTTTACTCTTACAGAACAGCAGGTGAGAAATCGTTTGGATGTACTAGAAGAAAAAGAGTATATTATAAAACGCAGAGGCAGAGCAGGAACGAAAATAACAGAAAAAGGACTGCATTATCTATATCATTTAAAAACAAAACAGCACTTGATCAATCCTTAATATACGGAAGAAAGGGAAACTTCACTAATCAAGTTTCCCTTTTCTATAAAATAGTGTCGTCATAGACTTGGCGTTTACGGCTGATTTCCTCCGTATACTTTTCCTGTAGAGGAAGTAATAACACCGCCGTTTACGTTTAAAGTATAAGCTAACCCTCCAAAACCCGTCCAAGTGGAAAGATTAAAAGTGCTGCCATTAAATAGTTTATAGATAGAAATATTATTAAACGTCAGCGGCTGACCGCTTATACAAGTAGCAGGCGCCTTATTCGTTTTAGCTAGATAAACAGCTGCGTTTGTAGAGCCTGGCTGTGTTACTACTTTAGCTGAACCATCTTTTTCTACCAGAAGCGCTGACTGTTCATTAACAGCAATTCCTTTGGCGCTTGTTCCAGTTTCTTCTCCGTCTTTGATATTACGTGCAAGAAATGTTAAAAAGCGTCCCATTCTATCTCGTTGTTCAAAATGAGTGTCTGTTTGAATGTTATTATTATGCGGGGTTTGAATCAAATAATCTGTAAAAGAAATAAGAGAACTATAGGGATTGTTTAGCGCTGTTTTCGAATCTAAAGTTGTAGAGCCTGCTGAGATAGAGTCATAAACGTGATCACCTTGAATCATGGTGCCGGCACTTGTTCCTCCAAAAGGAATGCCTTGATTAATACGATTATTTAAGGCTGTAAGAGCTGGGGATCCTTCTAAGAAATCTACGTAATCAGCTTGATTGCCTCCAGCAAAAAAGATGCCTTCTGCTTTGTTAATTTTGTCAATTAAAGCAGAGTCTGAACCTGCTCTTATTAAATCATCAACAACAATTGTGCTAACAGAGTTAAGGGGCTTACCTATGCTTTTGGCAAGGTCATAGATATATGAATTATAGGCGTCAGTACCCGTCGCTCTTATAACCAAGAAATCTCCGCCGTTTGCCTTTTGAATCATCCATTTGAATGCTTCATCTACATCGGTGCTTCCGCCCATATAGACTTGTCCGAAGCTTGTACTAGTAGCTTTATCTGCAGTACTTCCGACTTGATAAAGCGTATAAGGTGCAGAAGCAGCGGAAGTGGAGATTGGAAGTAAAAGAGATGCCGCGAGAACAGCACAAGTAATGACTTGCTTTTTAATACTTTTCTTACGTTCAGCTTTTTTCATAAAGTTCTCCTCCTTTAATAAGTGTTCATAAATGAATATGCAAGTTTTATACCAACTTATTGAACACCAGCAAAATAGTGAAAGAAGGCTTTTTTTAAAAGCTCTATGTGTAATATAGGTTATTTATGGGTCATTATTAAGGTTTTTTACACCCGAAAAATGGCGAGAACGACTCTAACTTGGATATCTAATAGTGAAAAGAAATTGAAAAAGGTATATTACAAGATTACATCCCTCATTGAAAAATCATCTTTAAAAACTTAAAATTATAATAGAAAGGAAAAACAAGGATAAAAAGAAGAGCTGTCCGCAATAGCAACTTATTTATCAAACAGACCTTCATTCTATCAATATCTTCATCTCTTAAATATTTTCCACCAGCATTTCTACGCAGAAAAATTATACATGAGAGGATCTGTCAAAATGAACAAACAGGAAAGTAGCTACAGATGGGTTGTTTTTGGAACCGCTTTATTAGCGTATTATTTGATTGTCAGTCAACGAACAGCCCCTGGACTTATTACAGAACAGTTAATGAAAGATTTTCACGTTTCAGCGTCTGTTATAGGATTAATGACTAGTATACAATTTTTAGCATATGCAGGTCTTCAGATTCCTATTGGTTTACTTTCTGACCGATACGGTCCCAATCGATTTTTGATTATAGGGTCGCTTTTAACGGGAATAGGAAGTCTTATCTACAGCACGGCCCCTAACGAATATGTGTTAATTTTCTCTCGTTTACTAGTCGGTACGGGAGACTCCATGATTTTTGTCAATTTAGTGTTAATTTTAAGTCAGTGGTTTAAGGGAAATGAATTTGTAAAGCTATTAGGTTTAATTGGGCTGGTAGGAAGTGTAGGTTCATTATCAGCTACCGTGCCTTTGTCTATGTGGATTTCATTTTCAGGCTGGAGAGTTCCTTTTCTTAGCATAGGTCTAGTTTTAATGGCGGTATCCTACCTGCTTTATGTCGTTTTAGTGGTAAAACCTAAACGATTATTTCAAGATGATGCTAAAGCAAATAAATCCTCTGTTAAGACTCCGGAAAGTGTATGGGCGATCCTAAGGAGAGTGATGACAACTCGCCAAGCCTGGGCAACATTTCTTTGTCATTTTGGTGTAGTTGGTACATATATCGGCTTTATTGGTTCTTGGGGAGTTCCTTATGGAATGAATGTGTTCCATTTATCTCGCGCTGATGCAAGTCAGCTTATTATGTATGGTCTGTTTGGCGCTATGATTGGCGGACCTTTAATCAGCTGGATATCAAGCAGGTTAAATTCCATTAAAAAAATTTATTCACTTATTCATCTTATTGTGGTGCTTAGCTGGACTGGGTTATTACTTTCCGGCGTGAAACCTTCATTCATGCTAGTCGTTATTTTGCTTTTTATCATCGGCTTTGGAAACGGCGCAAGCGCTTTGACATTTGCCGTAGTACGTCAATCCTTCTCAGTAAAAGAAGTAGGAGTTGTATCAGGTTTTGCCAATATGGGAGGCTTTTTAAGCGCCGTATTATTACCTAGTATTTTCGGGAATGTCTTGGATTTATTCCCCGAGCGTTCGCTGCATGTTGGTTATCATTATGCTTTTATGATTCCCATTTTGTTTTCAATAATGGGGTTGTTAGGTGTCTTACTAATTAAAGAAAAGGGAAAAAAGGAGCAGAAAGTGCTGAATGCTTCTTAATGACTTTACATAAGAGATGTTCACCATATAAGTTCGTAACTTTAGTGTAAAACAATATATTTTATGTAATTATTCCTAATATAAATCATTAAAAATAACACAACACATAAAGTTTACTTTAATGCACAGCAAGAGAAATAACAGAAAACCATGAATTAAATGTAAATTAAAGGAAATTAAAGGAAGTTAAAAAGGTGGCTGTATAAAGAAAAACAGCTCTTAAAAAGGCTCTATAGACACTAACAGCAGCATTTTTACATAATAAATAAGAAAAAGTTTTTAAAAAATCCTTGCGTTGAAGCTGACTTTAGGAGATAAGCTACTACTGTACCAGTTAACACAGCGAAAAACAGCCGGTCATCGACTTGCTTTCTCATTAAAGGTAGAAATCAGTTAAAACAGAAAGGATGAATGTTTATTATGTCTAACACAAAAGGTAAAGTTGTTATTATTACAGGTGCTTCTAGCGGAATCGGAGAAGCAACAGCAAAAGAGCTTTCAGCAAAAGGAGCAAAGCTTGTTTTAGCGGCTCGCCGTGAAGATCGTTTACAATCACTACAAGAAGATATTAAAGCAAACGGCGGAGAAGCGATCTACAAAGTAGTGGACGTGACTTCTCACGACCAAATGCAGGAATTAGCACAATATGCGCTTTCAGAGTTTGGACGCATCGATGTGCTTGTAAACAATGCAGGACTTATGCCATTATCTCTTCTACGCAACCAAAAAGTAGATGAATGGAACACAATGATTGATGTGAATATCAAAGGGGTTCTTTACGGAATTTCAGCAGTTCTTCCAGCGATGAGAGAGCAAAAAGACGGACACGTGATTAACCTGTCTTCTGTAGCTGGTCACGCAGTAGGTGCCGGAAGTGCGGTATACAGCGCAACAAAATTTGCGGTTAAAGCGATCACAGAAGGTCTTCGTCTAGAAGAATCAGCTGGCGGAAGCAACATTCGCGCAACGAATATTTCTCCAGGAGCAATTGCAACAGAATTAAAAGAAACAATCACGGATACAGATTTAAAATCAGGTATTGATGAATTTTATAAAGGTGCCATCGAAGTGGAAAGCATCGCACGCGCGATTGCGTTTGCCATCGAAGAGCCAGCAGGTGTGGCAGTAAACGAAATGATTATTCGTCCTGTACATCAAGAATGGTAATGTGAGGACCTTGTTAACTCAAAAGCTGTCCGGAGAGTGACATTACTCTTTGGACAGCTTTTTCTATTTGTACCATTGATACGCATATGAAAATAGGAGTGAAACTACATGTCTTATACAATGAGAGACATGCAAGAAAAAACGGGGCTGTCTGCGCCCACTCTGCGCTACTACGAAAAGGAAGGTATTTTACCGTTTGTCGAACGAAATGAACATGATCAGCGTCTATACAATGACCAGAATATCGAGTGGGTCAAGTTTATTTTAGCCTTACGTGCAACAGGGATGCCTCTTGCTGAAATCAAGCAGTATGTAGAGTCATATAAAAAAGGAGAAAGTACCATCAGCGAACGTAGAAACATGATGCTTCAGCATAAAAAGAAAGTGGAAGCAGACATGTCGCAAACCTACCTGCATCTAGAACGAATTAATTATAAATTTGCGCTGTATGATACGTTGGAAGCTGGTTTAAACAATAAACAAATAAAAATTTAAATGCTGATAACAGAAAATCCTGTTCATACACAAACTATACAGGTGTTAAAAACTGCGAAACAAACAAAACAAGATAACTGCATGGTTATCTTGTTTTGTTTGTTCTATTCTAGTATGTACTGCTTAAATAAAGAGCTACATCGCGAATTGCTTCATCTTTTTCTCCTTATTTTCTCAGTTAGACTAGTTAGAAAAGAATTCTTCATTACTAGCTTTCATTCCTTTAATTTTTAGAACTAACAAAGATAAAAGAAATGACAGTGCTGATTTAAAAATGAAGTTATGCGTGCTTTTTCTGTTCATTTCTCGACAAATATTTAGAATTAAAAAGGAATTCAGTAATAATAAAAGAAATTTCTTATTAACGTTTATTTAAATTAGATAAAGCTGTGAGAAAAGCTCCGTTTAGTGAATGAATAAGAGGAGGAAAGGTACAGGTGTCAAATTATTTTCCCGTAATTAAAACAAAAAGGCTTATCCTAAGGGAATTTGAAACAGAAGACGCAGGCAGTATTTTAAAATACCTATCCGATAAAGAAGTAATGAAACACTACGGTCTAGAGCCTTTTACAACGGTTGAAGATGCTTTAAATGAGATTGCGTGGTATAAATCAATCTTAAACGAAAAATCTGGAATAAGATGGGGTATTACTCTTAAAGAACAGGATGACATTATTGGTAGCTGCGGATTTCTTAATAGAGTTCATAACCATTACCGTGCAGAAATTGGATATGAGCTAAGCAAAGATTACTGGGGGAATGGGATTGCTAATGAGGCATTGGGCGCTGTTATAAAATATGGTTTTACACATTTTAATTTGCGGAGAATTGAAGCATTAATAGAGCTTGCTAATGTTGCTTCACAAAAATTAATAAAAAAGCATGGCTTTATAAAAGAAGGCCTATTAAGAAGCTATGAATTTACGTGTGGAAAATTTGATGATTTGTATATGTATTCGTTATTAAAACAAGATTTTGACAGGCTTCAACCACATGAAGAGAATATCTAGACATCGTTATTAAGAATATAGCACAATGACAGATAAGGGGAAAATGTATGACCCGTTTTAATGTTGATATTGTTCACTATCATTCTCAATTTGCTGAGCAAACGGTAAAAATGTGGAGAGATAGTAAAGAAAAAGCGATTGAACAAAAGGAAATGCATAGTTTTGACCGTCATGTCTATTTTTTAAATCATATATTGTCAGCACACTATAAAATTGAATTAGCGTTAATGGATGAACAAATAGTAGGAATGATTGCTTATCATGCTGACGAAATTAGCCAACTGTACGTTCATGTAGATTATCAAGGAGGAGGAATCGGACAGCGTTTACTCGAAAGAGCCAAGACAGAATCAAATGGAAAATTAATATTACGTACATTTGAACGAAATAAAAATGCCCAGAGGTTTTACGAGAAACACGGCTTCAGTATTATAAAAAGAGGATGTGAAAACGAAGAGAAACTCCCCGATATTACATATGAATGGACAAACAAATGAAGCATACGTAATTTTAATAAAGGAGCGGTTAGTGTGAATACGTTAGCACACGAAACATAACAACGCTGTCTATATGTCCGTGGTCCGCCTTTTACTAGTTTAGAATAGATGATTAATGCTAGCTATAAAAAGGAGGAGTTCAATATGATAACGGACAAATATTTTTTTAATGCTGTAAACAATACAAATAATGTTGATTTTACTGGCTGGGATTTTTCTATTATTACTCGTACTGGTCGTATGGATAGCGACGTGCTTTCGTGGTCATACGGAAGTGAAGCTATTCGTCTTATTCAAAACTCTAATGCCGCTTTAGATATGGGAACAGGAGGAGGAGAATTTTTATCTTTGTTACAGCCTTTTCCTCGCGTTATGTACGCTACAGAAGGATACAAACCTAACATTCCAATCGCTAAAAAACGTTTAGAACCGCTTGGTGTCAAAGTTGTTGAACGAACTGAAGACAAAAATTTACCGTTTAAAGATGATACATTTGATTTGATTTTGAACCAGCACGAATCTTTTTGTGCTTCAGAAGTAAGCAGGATTTTGTCAAAGGAAGGCACGTTTTTCACGCAGCAAGTGGGAGGGTTAGACTGTTCACGAATCAATGAATCTATAGGGGTTCCAATAAATAAAGAGTTTTGTAATTGGAATTTAAAGAAAGCAATAGAAGAGCTTAAACAAAGTTCTTTTAACATCATTTCTTTCAAAGAAGAGTTTCCTGTACAGAGATTTTATGATATTGGAGCGCTGGTCTTTTATTTAAAGGCAATTCCTTGGCAAGTTCCTAATTTTGATATAGAAACACATATCGAAGGGTTGTATAACATACATGGAATTATACAGTCTAAAGGCTTCTTTGACGTAAAACAACATCGTTTTATTATTAAAGCTAAAGCAAAATAAATAGTTAATCAACCAGAGAAAGCCGATCTCTAACTGGAGACCTGCTTTCTCTGGTTTAATTATGTAATTGTTTGCTAGATAAATCTAGCTCAAAAAAAAGAGAATTTCGATCTGGATAATCATATTGAACTGTCAGATCCTTTTTGGTCACTTGTTTAAACCCAGCTTTTTTATAGAAATTATGTGATCGAGTAGCTTGAGATGGAGTATCTAAAATAATTTTAGAAAGCCCGTGCTTCTGCACAAAGAAAAGTAAAGAAGCATAAAGATTTTTTCCTATTCCAAACTCTTTTCCTCTATAGTGCTTGTAGACAAAAAATTTCTTTAATATGCCTATTTCATTGGTTTTCTTTTGCAACCCAATACATCCTATTACTTCTTGCTTATCATTCAAAGCTACCCAAAAGTTACCGCCGGTATGGAGATAGTTTGACTTAATGTCTAAAATATCCGGCTGTTCTTCAACACTAATACCTACACCAGCTTCTACATTTTGTACATGCAATATTAGTTGAATAACTGCTTCTTTATACTTATCTTCATACAATACAATCATTGATTAATAATAACTCCTTTCCTTCATTAAATGTTTCCTCCTCATTGCTCTTATTATATCTAGTACTATGGTGCAAATCTATTATGATAGTTGAGTAATAAAAATGTAGCTATATGGAACGCTTGTTGTCTTGAATATGATTTTGTGAGGTATGAGATTTTGGTAATATACAGTCTACTGCTTTTTTTGTAATAGGCATAAAAAAATTAAGCAGCACGCCGCCTAAAAACACGGTTAATAGCGTCCCAACACCAATGGGTCCGTTTAAAAGCATCGCAGCTAGTAAAAATGTGAGGTAAATCAATGTTCTTGAAAGTAATAAGTTTGTTTTAGCTAGTTTCTGTATGATTAATGTTAAGCGGTCAATTGGAATGGGTGCAAAATTTGTATGTAAATAGGCTGAGGTTCCTACACCTATAATGATTAAACCAATTCCAAAACAACATAATTTGCTGTACCACATTTCAAAGGGAGCCCAATTCTGTAATAAAAAAAGCCATACATCAATACCAAGACCCGTTATGAATGCTGTTAACAGTCCCAGTACTTCCGGCTTTTGTTTGCTTAAAAGGGCATTACCACAAATTAATACACATGCAAGTATAATTTCCCAGCTTCCAACGCTAAGGCCTACGTTTAGGGATAGTCCAACTAAAAGTGCATCAAAAGGTGAAGCTCCTAGGCTGGATTGGATCGTTAAAGAAATTCCCAGAGTTAATAGTAAAATTCCTCCTACATAAACAACATATTTCACTGTAATCAGCTCCTTTATTCACTATTTTTTGTTGCAAATGCAACTATTTTAAGGTACATTAAACTTATATTACTTTTATTGTATTTGCAACAAAAATATGTGCAAAGGAGACATTTATGAGTGAAATTCTGCGTGAAATTGGAATGATAGCAAGAGCATTGGATTCGATTAGTAATATAGAATTTAAAGAGTATGACCTGACTAAGGGGCAGTATTTGTATTTAGTGCGAATATGTGAAAATCCGGGAATCATTCAAGAAAAGTTAGCTGAGATGATAAAAGTAGATCGAACAACAGCGGCTCGGGCTATAAAAAAGCTTGAAATAAATGGTTTTATTGAGAAGAAAGACGATCCCCGCAATAAAAAAAATAAAAATCTTTTTCCAACTGAAAAAGGGAAGAACGTATATCCGTTTATAAAAAGAGAAAATGATTATTCGGATAAAGTGGCATTAGAAGGTTTTACCCAGGAAGAAACAGATACCATTCTTAAGCTGGTTCAAAGAGTAAGGAAAAATATAGAAGCAGACTGGGAGTTTGTCAAAAAAGGAAACAAGAGAAATTATTGAGGATATAAAGGAGAGGCGTATGTCAGTGATGATGGATATAAAAAAGTGTACTCTTGAAGATGTAAATCACCTTCAAGATATTAGCTACAAAACATTTAATGAAACATTTAAAGATCAAAATTCACCTGAAAACATGAAAGCTTATTTAGAAAAAGCATTTACAGTGGAACAGCTAGAAAAAGAACTATCAAATACGTCCTCGCAATTCTTTTTTATGTATGTTAATCATGAAATTGCAGGTTATTTAAAGGTTAATACGGGTGATGCTCAATCTGAAGAGATGGGGGAAGAAGCGCTTGAAATTGAAAGAATTTATATAGGTAACAGCTTTCAAAAACAAGGGCTTGGTAAACATTTATTTAATAAAGCAGCAGAGATAGCAACGACACTTAATAAAAAGAAAATTTGGTTAGGCGTATGGGAAAAAAATAAAAATGCGATTGCTTTTTATAAGAAACAGGGATTTGTTCAAACCGGATCTCACTCGTTTTACATGGGAGACGAAGAACAAATAGACTTTATTATGGTGAAAACACTTTTATAGTTTTTTAAAAGATAAATAAAGTACGATAAGGATTATTGACTAATTTAACTGGTAGAGGATAATCCTTATTGCATACAGAGGTTTTATGATTTTTTTCAAAGCAGATGCTTTTAGAGTAAGCAGTAAGCAAACTAATATGGCTGCTGTGCCAGCACATAGGAGAATGAAATTAATATCACATGCTTACCAATTTACTTTAATTCTATTTGAAATAACATAGACTAATTAGATATATATCGAATTAGAAAACTTAAAAAATGAACGTTTTTACGTCCATTTTAAAAGATAATGGGCCACATCTCTTTCGGATTTAACTCGTATTCTCCATTTTGCCTATACATAAAATGCTGCATAATTAACTCTCTGCGAATCGTTGCATAATCTTCATGATATTTTTTTATATGTTCATTCAGTTCTTTTTCTTGATACGTTTTTCCATGCTGTAAATCACGTATTAAATAAGCTAATATCACGTTCTTTTTCTTTCTTTGACTTGGAATGATCTTTAAAGTTCCATCACTGTTTATAAAGTTTTTAACAATCGATAATTTGTCTTTATCCTGTAAATGGTTTTCTTGATTTTCCATCGAATCCTCTCCAATACTCAAAATAGCCTTCGAGTTATATTCGAGTCTTTCAAGGTCTAGATAAAAATAAATAATGTTCCCTTGTCTTCTTTGATAAATAATTCCTACATCTCTTAGCTTTGAAATGTGATGAGTAATAGTTGAAGGCTGTAACCCCAGCTTATAAGCAATGGCTTGCCCGTGAAGAGGTCCTTTTTTTAATAGTGAAATAATTCTAATCCTGGTAGGATCACCAACGGCTTTATGATAATTCACCAACTTATCTAATTGCATAGCTTACTACCTTCTTTCTCTAATTCGATATACATCTAATTAGATAATAATCGAATTAGATGTATATGTCAAAAAAGTGAAAATATTTAAAGTGATCACTTTTCACACTGCATATAAAAAATCTGCTCTGTATAGTCTTCAAACTATAAAAAAAGCGTCTATTTTTTCGTATAATTTAACCATTGTTTTTACCTGCTCTTTTTATTATTAAGAAAAAGTTACCATGTTTTCATCAAATAATACCGGGGAACATATTCAAAGATATAAATGAATTATTAAAGGTACATGTATGTAAATTATAAATAATAAATGAAAAAGGAATGAGTAAATCATGACAGGAAATTCAAAAATTTTAATGGTTGTTACAAATGGACATACAATGGAAAACGGAGAGCTTGCTGGCATTTGGCTTACAGAATTCTCTGAAGCATATTTAGAATTTAAGAAAGAAGGATACGAAGTAGTTGTAGCAAGTCCAAAAGGTGGTAAATCACCTGTGGATCCTAACAGCTTAACAGATGATGTGACGGACGAAGACAAAGAAGCAGGAAAACTTTTAGAGAATACAAAATCATTAGCTGAAGTAAGTTCACAAGACTTTGCAGGCATGTTTGTACCTGGAGGGCACGGAACAATGTTTGACTTTCCAGACGATACGCACTTACACCGTTTGTTAACAGAATTTGCTGAAGACGACAAGCTGATTGCAGCAGTATGCCATGGACCGGCAGCTCTTGCAGGCGGAAAGCTTAAAAACGGTGAGCCGATTGTAAAGGGTAAACGTATTACAGCGTTTACTGATTCAGAAGAGAAAGATACAACCTTAGATAAATACATGCCGTTTCTTCTTGAAACAAAGCTTCGTGAGCTAGGCGCTGAGTTTATTGCAAAAGATAATTGGAGCGATCATATTGAAGTAGACGGAAAGCTTTTAACAGGACAAAATCCACAGTCTACTATCAGCCTCGCAAAAGAATTTGTGCGTGCTTTAAACGCGTAAAAGTATGTATGACCTTAATAGGGTGAAATAAAATAGGAATTAAGGAAAATAAAAAGGGCAGCTATCTAAATAGCAGCCCTTTTATTTATTAGAAGGTTTATTTCTGAAAATGTATGTAGTAATTCCTGTCACAATGATAACAGCTACAACACAAATGATCAGACGAACAATCTGTGTCACAAAGATATTATCTGCAATGCTCATGTTTTTGGTTAAAATTAACGTTCCATAAGCAGCTAAGACAGATAAAAACATATTGACGATTCGTTGAGCCATGTTGTTTTTACTCCTTTCGCTTCACTACTTTACACTTTAACACATGTGTTCGCTGTAAAAAATATTGAATTACAAGTATGTCAGAAAATCAGCACTCCAGTAAAAGAATCTACTTGTAAGGAAGTAGCTGATATCATATTAGTTATGACGACTAGAGCTCAGAGAAGGAAATAAGATTTCTTTAGTCGAATTTAACATGCTTATATGATTTTTTTAGATAGGTGGGAAAAGCTTGTTTGATAAATTGAAAAAGCTATTTATGGATAAACAGGATCAGGAAACAAATGACAAATACATTTTAGTACCTGAGAATGAAATAAGTGAGACTTTAAAAAGAGATATTGTGAGGTTGGAAGAAGTAGGAGAGGCATACTGCAAAAGTCTTCAGCACAAATATAGAAATAAATTTGCACGTGAGGATAAGCAGAACTTAAAAATATGGGTGTGCCGGGATATTGATGGCGACCAACTACCAAATCTAAGTTCGGAGCAGTGTTTAGAAAAAGAATATCGTTCCCAAGTGGCAATAAACTTTGATGGGTTTACAGATGAAGAAGATGCATACGTTCATTACATCCAATTATGGTATTACTTTAGTGGGTATTTTAAAGGGACAGGCACTTTGTATGATTTGTCAAAAAATCATTTAGAGGCTGATATTGAAGAAAAGTTAGAAGAATTACTGAACCAATTATAGATTTCTACTTAGCACTGAGATTATTTGTTAATACACAGGGAGAAGGAATATGAGGGGAAGGCCAGAGCTAGAAATAGAAAGGGAAAAAGTTTATAAAACGAAAAAAAATCCTAACAGAACATTTATAGCGCGAATTATTCAAGTACCTAAGGAAGAAAATATGTTAGATTTTGTGCTGGAAATTAAACACTTAAGGAAAAAGGAACTTACTTATAGAAATCTATTAGTAACGACTGAAAACTGGTATGATTCTTTTCGTCTTGCTAGAGGAGATCTGAAATGGGTATCTTTGCATACAGTAGCAGTATGGGACCGGCTAGGACATAAATTAGTTGAGGTAGCAGCCCCGACCGGTAAGGAAAATTATCGTATTTCAAATGACCACTGCTCAGCTTACCGAGAAAAGTAATAATGACGATACAGTAAGGAGAAAACGAATGAAAAAGCATTGCTGCGATTATATGAATTATCATGCGAACTTTACGTGTGATATTCACAGTGATCCGTTTGATTGTCCAGATAATCTTATCTTATTTGATAAAACCAATAAGGAATACGGTTTAATTATCCATGATGGTGGTTCATCCATCATTGGAATTTCATTTTGCCCATGGTGTGGTGCCAAGCTATGAATTAAGTATGAAGGGGAGGAGATCCTCTTCATTTCTGGAATGGGGGAAGGGGCTTGATTTTTCGTTATCTAGCTATGTTATCAGGATTAGGAATCGTTTTATTAAACCTTTTTGGTCCTATACATCAAGGGGTTACGCGCTGGTTGATGGTCATCTGCGGTTTATTCATCTTTAGTAGCCATTTAAAATTCATCTTAGATAAGAAATCGAAAACAACGGATAATCAAAAGAAGACCTACTAATAAGAATTTCTTTTGATGTTGTACCTTTAATAATTATGTAAATGAAAAACCTAAAGAATATGTAGTAAAGAAATAAGAAAGAAAATTATATGTTATAATAATCATAAATATCCAAATAAAGGAACATTATGTTGTTATGAATCGTAAATTTAATTCTTTATTTATAGTCTATCCTATCGTTTTCTTTGTAGTGCGTACTGTTTTTTCTTTTGTGAAAAATAGCGCTGCGGAATCTGTCTATGAGACGTTAGCTATACTCGCCATGTATTACTTTGCAGCTAGTGTTTTCTATTCGATCGACTTGTATATGCAAAAGAAAAATAGTTAATAGATTAGAAAATTCTGAGAGTCAGAGTAAACACAAATTATATAAAGGAGTCTAACAGTGCGCATTAAGAGCTATTTTTTGTTTGTTTTTCCACTCATTTTATTATTATTAGCAAGCTGCGATCCATCTTCTACACCTAAGGAAAAATACTATTCAAGTACCAAAACCACCAATCTTGAATTAGAAAACGTTAAGTCAGTATCAGTAGGAAGTTCTAAATATGACGTAGCAAGTTATTTGAGGAAGAAACCAAAATTTATAGAGGTTACTGAGCAGCCTCCGTACACTACCTACGTTTACGGAAAAAGTACAGAAAAGTATGATGTTGAATTTAAAATAGTAGATAATAAAGTCAGCAGGTATGACTTGATTAGCAGCAAGTATGGTAGCGAAAAGGGAATACATACTGGTGACAGCAAAAAAGATGTTATTAGGGCGTATGGAGAAAATTATTACGAAAGAGAAGATACCGGAGCAACAATAATAGGGTATTTTGATAAAAATCATAAACTCAATATTGAGTTTTCTTTAGATGACAAGGACAAAGTTGGAGGCATTTTGGTTCAAAAAATAAATAATTAAGATGAGTAATACTCATTTTTGCTGCAGCTTTTAATATGTACTCATTTATGTAAATTGAGTATGTTTGAGCTATAAATCTAAAACAAATAAACAGAAAGGGTTTTTTCCTATTGAGTACGTTTACTAAAGTAGTACCGTCAGCTTTTATACTTCTCTATATAGTATTTTTCTTTTTAGATATTTCTTATCATTATGGTGTTTCTTATTCATATAGCTTTTTTCTTTTTTTATTTTTGTCATTAATATCTCTAGTTTTATGTTTAGTAATATGGTTTAAGGACAGGGAACGTCTTTTTCTATTTTTGGCTGTAGTTTCAATCTTTCAACTTATGTTTACTGTCTTTATTTATCTTTTGCCAGAAGCAGGAACTAAACCACTAATTTATGAAAAAGTAATCACAAAAGAAGGTGTTTTACATAAATAAGCGTACAAAAAAAACTTGAAGAATGTGTATCTAGTATAAGGTTATTAAAGAGATCCCCTTACATAAAGAGGATCTCTTTGATGCAGGTGTTTGTAATAGTGATTATATTAACTAGCGTTGTATACTTCTTCATTACAAAGCGGTGTTTCATACTTATTAAAAAAAGAAATGTGTACAGTTAGTGTAAGAAAAGGGATCTGACAAAAACCCATTAATTTATATTTTAACCATAATATGTTATAATATTTCAAAAATGGTGGTGTGACGATGAGCGAAGATAAAGAAACACCTGAAAGAAGAAGAGAGAGATTAAAACACGAAGAGGTCAAGATAAACCCCACAGGGAATATGAACGATGCATTTAACAGAAATGAAGCTGGAAACCTATCTGGTTTAGCAGGCAGCTTAGGATGGAAGGGGCTAGGTATACTTATTACTGTACTGATTATAGGCTTTATCGCTGTGTCCCTATTTTTAAAATAATATGAGGTTTATAAATTAAGAGTACTGGAGGAGTCATTTTGAAAAATTATGCAGTCTTTATTGGTAGTTTTATAGTGTTACTGTTTGCTTTTCAAATTGTTTCTGGGCTATTTCTTACACTTACATATGTACCTGAGACTTCACGGCATTTGAGTAGCTCAACGGTCAGTATTTTTTCTTTTAGTTACCCATTTTTAAGTGCTACTATAGCAGCGACCGTTGCATTTATTATTTCAAAAAAAGGATGTAAAGTTAAAAAGAGCACCTATAAATGATTAGGTGCTTTTTTGTGCTGAAAATATTCATTATGATTTTTAATAACTGCTATTTTTCCTTTTTATGGTATTATATATAGATACGTATTCAGTACTGTTGAAAGAGGGAGATACTTAATGTTGCAATCACTGATTTTTGATATGGATGGAACGCTGTTTCAAACAGATAAAATTTTAGAATTATCGCTTGACGATACCTTTAACCATTTACGTGCACTCAATCAATGGGATACTGGCACTCCTATTGATAAGTATCGTGAGATTATGGGTGTACCTTTACCAAAAGTATGGGAAGCTTTATTACCTAATCAATCAGATGAAATAAGAAAGTATACGGATGACTATTTTTTAAAAAGCTTATTGGAGAATATAAGAAAAGGGAAAGGTGCTTTATACCCCAATGTAAGAGAGGTCTTTAGCTATTTAAAAGAAAATAACTGTTTCATTTACATAGCAAGTAACGGTTTAAAAGAATATTTAGAAGCAATTGTAGACCATTACGATTTGAATAATTGGGTGACAGAGACATTTAGTATTCAACAAATCCAAACCCTCGATAAAGGAGAGCTAGTCAAAACAATTATAAAGAAATATGATATCAAACATGCTGCAGTAGTAGGAGACCGCCTATCTGATATCAATGCTGCAAAGGATAATGGTTTAATGGCAGTGGGGTGTAATTTTGATTTTGCTCAAGAAGCTGAGCTTGCGCAGGCTGATGTGGTAATAGATGATTTGAAGGAGTTAAAAAGCATTGTATCTAACATAAATAGTAGCTTGTCAATCTAATAGACGGATCTTCGTACATAACCATTATAGATGGTTAATGTCTCAATTCTATTAAGAAAATAAATTTTTTATATGCTATGTAAACGGATAGGCCTTTAAAGGCCTATCCGTTTAATTTACCTTACAGTATTGGAAGCCACTTGATTTTGAATCTTCACTGCAGTTTCTGCTCCGTCAATGAACTCACACATATATAGACCTCCATCTACTGAAGTTGAAACATAAACAATGAGCGGTTCCTCTGCAATTTAAAATGTTTACATAATCTTTTCTTGTCATTAATAAATGGTTTACAATCCTGAGCTATGCTTAGGTTAAGATTTCCAAAATAGTTTTATATTAAAAATAATTCTATGAGAAAGGAGATTTTTGATTATGACTTCGCATATGATTCGTAAATCTGATAGCGCTCAGTTATATATTAGAGGATATAAGATAAAATTGACACTCAGCCAGTGGAAGCTTGTAAGCACTCAAAGATAATGGTTAACCCAACTATAAAAAAGGAAACCTCCACCTTAATTTAGGTGGGGTTTTTTGCATTTCTTTTATTAACCGTTTAATTGGTTAACTATTTAGACTTTATAATAAAAAAGACTAATAAAAGTTAAAAAATGTAATAAAAAAGAGGAATATTATTTAAGTGAAATTAAAATAAAGCACAACTAAATATGCATTTTTTAAATGTTTTACCACTTTTTATTGACCATAAAAATTTAAAAGAATTAAAATAAATATAAAGTAAGTAGTTACTTACATTTTAAAACTAGTTTGTAGGAGGATGAATATTTTTAATGTATAGTTTAAGTTTTCAAAAGGTGGATGAGGCGAACGAAAAAGTTGGAGCAAAAGCTTTAAACCTTATAAAAATGAAAAAAGAAAATTTACCGATTCCAGATGGGTTTGTTATTCAAACAGAAGCTTTAAAGCGATATATCGAATGGAATGGGATTAATCGTCAAACGGATAATATCCACGAGAGAATTTTGCAAGGGGAAATTCCTATTGAAATTGAATCGGATCTCATAGAGGCATTTAGAAATCTAAAAAGCTCTTATACATCAGTAGCTGTTCGATCATCATCCAGTGCTGAAGATTTAGAAGGTGCATCGTTTGCTGGCCAGTATGAAACCTATCTTAATGTGAAAAGCCCTGAGGATTTTTTAAGTAAAGTAAAAGCGTGCTGGGCCTCATTTTTTACTGAAAGAGTCGAACAATATACTCAAAATATGTATGCTGATTTTGATGAAATTTCAATGGCAGTTGTTGTTCAAGGATTAATTGAGTCCGAAGTATCGGGAGTCATATTCAGCCAAAATCCTGTTACTCATAATACAAAAGAAATGATGATTAATGCCAGCTATGGACTAGGAGAAGCAATCGTATCGGGCATAGTAACACCTGATGTTTACCTGGTTAATAAACAAACCTTTGAGATAGAGAAAGAGAAAGGGCTAAAGGAAGTGAAAATAATTCCACTTGCTGAAGGCGTTGAAGAAATCGAAACAACGGAAGATGAACAGCAAAGGTTTTGTTTAACAGACGAGAAAATCATTGAATTGGGCGAAATAACAAAAGAAGTAGAAGCTCTTTACCAACATCCCGTAGACATAGAGTTTGGTATTCAAGACAATCAAGTATATCTATTACAGGCAAGAGCGATTACCACATTAACAGAATCAAAAGAATTAACTCCTTTCCAAAAAGATATATCTTTAAGTTTCGAGAATATGGAAGAGTTTTGGATTTTAAATGACACAAGTTTTTCTCATGCTGTTAGTCCTTTGTACGCTTCATTTATTATTCCGGCATTTTCGGAAGGAACAGCTGCTAGTTTTAAAAAGTTACAGTTTATGTTTGATAGACTTCATTTAAAACTTTATAAAGGTCATATCTATACAAAAACGGAGCCTTATAAAGGAGATTCTAATAAAAGATTCCAAGCAAATAAAGAATTGATGGAAAGTATTTATCCAATCCTAACAAAACGAATGAATCAAATGATTAAAGAACAATTCCTGCCTTACTATAACAAGTTAGATAGCTTTACTGAGGGAAATCTCAATCTTCAGAGAGGAAAAGAGATTCTTCAAAGTTTGACTGATTTTTATAAAACGGCATATGACTTGCATTTTGACATTGTTATGCCTCAAATGTCTTTAAATACTAAGGTTGAAGAATACTATAAAAACCTTACAAATAAAAAATCCGGACATGATGTTTATGAGCTATTGACCGGGGAAATGAATAAATCGTTGGAAACGGATCAGCAGCTTTCTAGACTTGCTTTAACAGTTAAAGGCGATGCGGAGCTTACTAAGATCTTTGAAGAAGAATGTACAGAAACTTTATTAAAGAAATTAGAGGAAAATAAAGCAGCAAAAAGCTTTATGGCTGAAGTAGATACTTTTCTAAAACAGTATGGATATCGAAGCGTCGTAAGTCACGATTTTGTAGGGGAAACTTGGCTAGAGAATCCTCTTCACGCGTTATTGATTATTCAAGGGTATGTTAATGACGGTTACAACTTTGATGAGAATTTCAAACAGACGGTCAAAAAACGTGAACAGAACTATAATGAATTTCTGGAACAGATAGCGGATAGCACAAACAAAGAAGAGTTTAAAAAATATTATCAGTGGGCATTAGATGCATCTGTTATAAGAGATGACCACCATTTTTATATCGATGCAATGTTGGATGCAAAAGCTCGTTTATTCCTAATCAAGCTAGGTGATTTATTAGTACATCATCATGTTTTTCTAATGAAAGAAGATATTTTCTTCTTATATCTTGATGAAGTAAAGTCTCTTTTAGAAAATCCGGTAGACGTGACAGAATTAGTTGAGAAACGTAAAAAAGAACACGCAGAACATGAACAAATGCCTAATTTGCCTAAATACTTCGGCGTCCCTGAGCCAGCTCACCTAAAAGAAGCTGAGAAATATATGGGAGCTATTGAAGAAAATGACGATAACAGCGAACATTCTATTAAAGGATTAGCCTCTTCTTCAGGAACCTATACCGGAAAAGTAAAAGTCATTTCAAATACGAAGGAATTTTATAAGCTGGAAAAAGGTGATGTTTTAGTATGTAAAACCACTACTCCACTTTGGACTACTTTATTTCAGACTGCGGGGGCTGTTATTACTGACGCTGGAGGCATTCTTTCTCATTCGGCAATAATTGCACGTGAATATGAAATTCCTGCAGTGGTTGGTACGAAAATAAGTACAAATAAGCTAAAAGATGGCGATATAGTTATGGTGGATGGTACGAATGGAATTGTCACGCTTTTAAATGAATAAATAGTTCTCTTCGCTTCCATTTGACAACAGCACTTTTTCCTTTATATACTGCCTAATGGAAAGTAAATACTTACATTCAGGAAGCATAAAGGATGATTAACATGAAAAAAGATGAAACAAAAAAGAAGATAACAAAAGCTACAATAGAACTGCTTAAAGAAAAAGGCTACAAAGGTACTACCACTAGAGAAATTGCAGAACAAGCTGGCGTTAATGAATTAACTGTTTTTCGCCACTTTGGCAATAAAGAAGGCATTATTCAAGCTATTGTCAAAACAACAAGCTTTTCGCTTGAAATTTTTGATAAATCAATTGAATGGGAGCTTGAAAAAGATTTGACGAATTTCGGTTACCTGTTACTAAAAGACTTTGATAATAACCGAGACATGATTTCAATTGCTTTAAAAGATCCTTTAATTTTCTCACAAGCGCACGAAGAAATTTTGAAAAAAATTAATGATACGAAAGAAATACTAAAAGAATACTTTGAAGAAATGCAAAGGAAAGGATATATCAAAGAATTAGATTGCTGTACACAAGCGGAGATTTTCCTAAGTACGTATTGGGGATATTTTATGTATAAACTAAATTTTGGAGACAAAGCCTTACATGCAGATTATCAAGATATGATAAAAAACAGCATAAACACGTTTATAAAAGGAATTTCTCTCCACTAAAAGGAGGCAATAATGTTTGGGTAAACATAAAGAGCTTATCTTGATTATTTCATTACTAATTGGGACATTTCTTGTACCAATAAATTCGACAATGATTGCCGTTGCTCTATCAACCATATCGGCTCATTTTAATGAACCACTTGCAAGTATTTCTTGGGTAGTAACTATTTATTTAATTGTAATGGCTGTCACTCAGCCTATCGCTGGAAAGCTAGGAGATCTATATGGAAACAGAAATATCTATTTATGGGGCGTGGTGTTCTTTCTGATAGCATCTTTAGGCTGTATATTTTCAACTAATCTCATTTCCCTTATTACCTTTCGATCACTGCAGGCAGTAGGAGGAGCTTTACTTACTCCAAACACTATAGCAATCATTAGATATGTGGTGCCAAAAGAACGGCTTCCTAAAGTTCTAGGTATATTTGGAATGGGGATGGGTTTGGGTGCTGCAATTGGACCTTTATTAGGGTCTGTCCTGCTTGAAAACTTCAATTTGGAAGCTATATTCTGGGTCAACGTTCCTTTTCTTTTCTTAGCTTTAATCAGCGGAATAGTTATGATTCCTAAATTTAATGTTAAAAAGCAAACAAGTACTTTAGATATTCAAGGTTCTATTTATTTAGCAATTAGCATTTCTTTATTGATCTTGTTGACACACGGTATGGAATTTACCAAGGCTTTAATAATGGGAATAATATTTATTTTATCTACAATCTTGTTTATCAAAAGAGAAAATACGGCAGAAAACCCGATTATCGATTTTTCTTTATTTAAACATTCCACCTTTACAAGCGCTAATTTATCTATTATGCTTAGCAACTTTGTTATGTATGTGATTTTATTAATTATGCCTCTGTTAATGAAGTCTCAATTTCATCTATCTACAGCGCAAACAGGGCTTGTTTTATCAGTTTTTTCGATTTCAATGTCTTTAAGCGGCTGGATAGGTGGATTATTAAACAATAAATTTAGTTCTAAAAAAGTGATTGGGTTTTCTTTTGCTATGATTATTGTCTCTAATATCCTTTTTCTATCTTTAGAGAACATTGGATCTATTCTTTTTCTTATCGTAGCTTTAATTATTGGAGGTTTTTCGACCGGAATAGGTTTAACAAGCATGCAGGTTGCCTCGCTGGACTCCGTAAGCAAAGAACAGTCTGGTACAGCTTCTGGCATTTACTCGACATTTCGCTATTTTGGAAGTATTATTTCGTCCACGCTTATTGCGCTCGTTACAAGCTATAACTACATCTTCATTATTTTAGGGATATCGGGGATAGTAGGCATACTAGTAGCTAGAAGCATTAAATCTAGTAGCCAAGATGTAATAAGCAGCAATAATTCTAGTGCAAAAGCATAGTTGTTTTTTGATAAAGCTTTTGTTTATATACACAATTTACTAATCAATCAATAAAAAAAGTACTGCTTCTAAAATAGGAGCAGTACTTTTTTTTACTTAAAAACTTTAGAGAAAACAACATACGAATTTACAAAATGACTTGCTTTAAATAAAAAAAATTCTAATAATTCAATCTTGTTGTTGACGAACTCGCATTTCAGATGTACACTTAAGTCACAAAGCTACTTAGTATACAAGTTACCTAAGTATACTAAATTATATGTTAATAGATATATTATTTAGAAAACAGCAAGTCATAAATTAATGAGGTGACTAAAATGAAAGAAATTAGTATTGAAGAATTAAAAGAAAAAGCCATTCAATTAAGAAAAACAGCTCTTACAATGATTTATGGAGCACAATCTGGCCATCCAGGAGGTTCACTTTCTGCGGCTGATATTATGGCAGCGCTTTACTTTAAAGAAATGAATGTTGATCCGCACAACCCTAACTGGGAAGATCGCGATAGATTCGTCCTTTCTAAAGGTCACGTTTGTCCCATTCAGTATTCCGCTTTAGCTTTACGAGGATTCGTTCCTTATGAAACGATATACACGTTAAGAGAATACGGTTCTCCGTTTCAAGGGCATCCAGATATGAAAAAGTGCAAAGGTATTGATATTTCAACAGGCTCACTAGGACAAGGACTTTCGTGTGGCGTAGGTATGGCAATCGCAGGTAAACGAGATTTTAAAGACTATAGAGTTTTTTCTTTAGTAGGAGACGGAGAATGTCAAGAAGGACAAATTTGGGAAGCTGCTCAAACAGCAGTTAAGTACCAATTAGATAATTTAGTTGTATTTGTAGATAATAACAGACTTCAAATCGATGGATTTTGTGATGAAATTATGCCATTGCAAGATTTAGAGAAAAAATTTGATGCATTTGGTTTTGAAACAAAGCGAATTAATGGACACTCCATGGAAGAGATTGTAGCAACATTGGATGAAGTAAAAGTAGCGAAGAATGGAAGACCAAAATGTATCATCTGTGACACGGTAAAAGGTAAAGGAGTTTCGTTCATGGAGGATGTGGCTGATTGGCACGGAGTTGCTCCAAATGAAGAACAATATCATCAAGCAATGGAAGAAGTAGCAGGAGGGTTAAGATAATGAGCATACTAGAAAAAGATCTTACAGTAAAAAAAGCTACGAGAGAAGCCTTTGGAGATGAAATCGTAAAATTAGGGAAAGAAAATAAAAATATTTATGTCATTGATGTCGATATTGCAAAGTCGTGTAAAACAGTAAACTTTATCAAACAATTACCCGACCAGCATATTAATGTAGGAATTGCAGAGCAAAATGCAGCCGGGTTAGCGGCTGGACTTGCTACGACTGGTAAAATTCCTTTTGTAAGCACTTACGCGGTTTTTGGTTCGTTAAGAATGCTTGAACAAATTAGACAAGAAGTCTGCTACCCTAACTTAAATGTAAAGATTGCTTGTTCACACGGCGGTTTAACGCCAGCTAATGATGGCGGAAGTCATCAAGCTATAGAAGATATGGGTGTATTAAGATCGGTTCCAAATATGACCGTCATTATGGGAGCTGACTATTATTCTACTAGAAAGCTAGTAGAACAAGCTGCTAAAGTGTACGGACCTGTATATCTTCGTTTTACTCGTGATACGGTTCCAATGATTTACGATGAAAATGAAGAGTTTACAATCGGAAAAGCGAAAAAAATTAAAGATGGAAGCGACATCGCTATTATTGCCAACGGCGATACAGTACGACTCGCTTTAGAAGCAACGAAAGAATTAGAGAAACAAGGCATATCTGTGAAATTACTAGACATGCATACGATTAAGCCTTTAGATCGAGAAGCAGTGGTTGACTGCTTAAATATTGGAAAAATCATTACGGTTGAAGATCACAATATTCTAAATGGCCTTGGCAGTGCCGTATGTGAAGTAGTTGCGGAAGAAGGAAAAGGTACAGTTCGAAGAATTGGTGTACAGGATCAATTTGGACAATCTGCGCCTTATGAAAAACTATTAGAGTTAAATGGAATTACTGTAGAAAATATTATCAAAACAGCTAAAGAACTGATGTAAGACTAACTATATTAAATAGATAAAGCTAACAAGATGGGGGAAATATAACATGTTTGATTTAAAAGAGAGAGTAGCAATTATTACTGGTAGCGGTTCCAAAAAAGGGATTGGACGTACAATCGCCCTGACACTTGCAGAGCAAGGAGCGGCTGTTGTTATAGCAGATATTAATTTTGATGGTGTGCAGGATACAGTCAACGAAATAAAAGAAGCTGGTGGCAAAGCCTTAGGAATAGAGTTAAATGTAACAAGTAAAGATTCTTGCGAGGCGATGGTTAGAAAAACACTTGAAGAATTCGGCAGAATTGATATTTTAATTAATAATGCAGGTATTTCTCAAAAGGTTACCGTTCAAGATATGACGCTTGAAGACATTACAAAAGTGTTTAACGTCAATATGTTTGGGTTGTTTCTATGTACACAAGCAGTATTAGAAACAATGAAAGATCAAAAGTATGGTCGAATTATAAGCTTGTCTTCTGTTTCGGCTAAAAGAGGTGGAGGAGTGTTTGGGGGACCTCACTACTCGGCATCTAAGGCCGCAGTACTAGGTTTTTCGAAGAACTTAGCGCGCGAGGTAGCCTTAGATGGCATTACGGTTAACTGTGTAGCTCCTGGACTCGTTAATACAGAAATTTGGAAGTCACTTCCTGAAGAAGATGCAAAGTCTGTGATTGACAGTATTCCTATGGGTAGACCAGGTGAAGTGAAAGAAATCGCGGCTACAATTGCCTTTTTAGCTTCAGAAGAAGCTTCTTATATTACAGGAGAAGAAATTGATATAAACGGTGGCTCACATATGGATTAATATTCAGGTTCGTTATACAGGCATGCCATGATGGTATGCCTGTATAGCTGTTTATTGATAAAATCATTAGTAAAATGAGAAACTGACTACATAAATAAGGATTTTTTTGCTAGAAGATGCTAGGCTTGTTGCCCCTAAAAATAGAACAGTATATAATAATTATGTCTACTTAATTATGAATAAAATGAGCTAATAATTATAGAGAGAAGTGATTTCCATTAGTTTTAATCCAGTTTCTAATAATAAATTATATATTCAAATTTATAATCAAATTCTTTCTGAAATTCAATCTGGAGCGTTTCAAGTAGGAGATAAACTCCCTGCTGAAAGGGAGCTGTGTGAACAATTTGGTGTAAGCCGCGTGCCTGTTAGACAAGCCCTTAGCGCCCTGGAATTGAACGGTTTTATCTATTCTCGTCAAGGAGAAGGTGTATATGTTAAAGAGTTTCAAACAGAAGCTGAAAATTCTCAATCAACACTTTTAACGGACTCTACCTCCCCTGAAGACATTGTAGAAGCAAGAATGAACATAGAGCCTCTTATTGTACGTTTTGCAGCTTTGAGAGCTACAGAAGAAGATATTAAGGACCTGCGTGCAACTATTGATAAGATGGAGGAAGAAACGAACGCAGGGGTGTACGTACCAGAAACAGATGAAGCCCTACATAATGGTATAGCAAAGGCTTCTCATAATGATTTATTTATTAGTATTATGGCAGCTATTAGCAATGCGATGAAACAGCAGGAAATGTGGAAGTTTATAAGAGATCGAACCGTCACTAGACCTGACTACCGGGAAGTTAATTTTAATGAGCATAAATTACTTATTAATGCAATTGAACAGCATAACGAAGAAGAAGCTGTGAGAATTATGAGTTTTCACATGCAAAATCTATATGATCGTTATTGGAAAGCTTAATTCCAACTAATTTTTTATTAGAACAATACCAAATATAGAGGTAAAAGGCAGCTAAAGTGTAGCTGTCTTTTTGCTGTTGAAAAGATAGCATAAAATGAGTAAGATTCAGTGTTTTCTTTCCAAACAAACTGTGTATTTCTTTTCATTTTTAATAAGGTTCAGAAAATATTTAATATAATAATTATATTGACAATTGATAGGTATGTAAGTACACTGTTTATATAAGGTAACTTAGTATACAAGTAGCTAAATCTATAAAACGGAGGTAATGTGAATCTTAAAATTCATTAGTCTTTACAGCTCGATATTTTTTTAGAGAGATTAAGAGAAGGGTTCGAAAATGTAAGCGTTTTTTACCGTTACTGTGGAGTACAAATGTTTTGGATTATTAGGATAGAAAGTAGAAAGTGGATTTATAGTGTTTTCATATCGCTAGTAAGGTTTTGGTGTATGATATTTTCTAATAGTTCTTACTTTTTTAAATGATAAATAATACAGGGGGATACTTCGCTCTTTCATTTTTTATATGTCCATATGAAAGGGATTACAGAAGTAGGGACTAGATTTACTGAGACTTAGAAATAGATCAATCATCTTTTATATAAACTTTTAATTCTTTCTGTCAATTAGCCTAGAGCAAACACTCAGGTCAAAGACCGAAGAGTATGAAGAATAGAAGGATGGTAACCCAGGGAGGAATTATTTTGGATCCAATTAACTTAGAACGTTCAACTACTAAAAAAGTAACGTTAAGGCTCATTCCATTTCTATTTTTATGTTTTACCATATCGATACTTGATCGAGTAAATATTGGGTTTGCTGCATTACAAATGAATGAAGATTTAGGTTTTTCTAATGCTGTTTTTGGATTAGGGGCAGGAATTTTCTTCCTTGGCTATTTCCTTTTAGAAGTACCTGGAAGTGCTATGATGACGAAAGTCGGAGCTAGAAGATGGATTAGTAGAATCATGATTACATGGGCAGTAATTGCTATTTTAATGGCTTTTATCCAAACACCATGGCAGTTTTATACCGCAAGATTTCTTTTAGGAATTGCTGAAGCTAGCTTTTATCCTTGTATGGTCTTTTATCTAAGTGGTTTTTATCAAACAAAACATCATGCAAAAGCAATTGCTGGATTTATGATTGCAATCCCTGGTGCTAATGCAATAGGATCTCCTCTTTCTACTTATTTATTAGGTATTGACTGGTTAAACATGGCTGGATGGCAATGGCTTTTCATTTTGGAAGCGATTCCAGCTTTAATCTTAGGTGTGATATGCTTCTTCTATCTTGACGATAAGCTGGAGGATGTAAAATGGTTGACTAACGAGGAGAAGAAATGGTTAATCGACGTTACAACAAAAGAGAAGTTAGAAAAGCAGGAAGCCAAACACTATACATTCGCTCAGGCCTTAAAAGACCGTGACGTATTAACCTTATCTTTAGGATACTTTTTCTGGATGGTTGGCTACTATGGCATCGTCATGTTTTTACCGACAATTTCAGAAGGGTTATCTAAAACCACTTCTCTTAGTACGCATGCTATGGGGTGGATTTTAGGATTAATGTATGTTTGTGCAATGGTAACCATGATGTTGGTTAGTAACCACTCTGATAAGAAAAATGAAAGACGCTTTCACGTCGTTGCTTGCTTAGTAACAAGTGGCGTGGCATTGATTATTAGTAGCTACGTTGCAAATATGAACATTGTTTTATCATTTGTATTCTTAACGATCAGCCTTTGCGGAGCGTTCGGAGCATATTCTCCGTTTTGGGCAATTCCACCGTCTTTCTTAACGGAAGCTGCTGCTGCAGGTGCCATTGCCCTTATTAATAGTATTGGGAATCTAGGCGGTTTCTTCGGACCGTACATCGTGGGATATATTAAAGATATGACCGGATCTTTTAATGCTAGTATGACATTTCTAGGTATTAGCATGTTTGTAGCTTCCTTTATCGTAGCTTTTTTATTAAAACAATCAGGAAGAGCTATTAAAAAAAACACAGTCGATCGATTAGAAAAAACTAGTTAATTCTTGTTTGAAAGAAAAATTGTACTACTGAGAGTGACCGACAAAAAGGTCTTTAATATGTGTCGGTCACCTTTCTAAATTAATGAGAAGGTGTTTAGCAATGATAAAGCTAGGAGTTTTAACAAGTGGCGGAGACGCTCCAGGAATGAATGCTGCTATTAGAGCAGTAGTAAAAACAGCTGACTATCATAACATAGAGGTAATGGGAATCGAGAGTGGTTACCAAGGTTTAATAGAAGGTAAACTTCATAGATTAACCTCTACAGATGTAGATTATGTTGCGGATAAAGGAGGGACATTTTTAAAAACCTCCCGCTGCGCAGAATTTATGAAAGAGTCGGGCAGAATGAAAGCTTTAAGTATATTAAAAGATTATGGAATTAATCATTTAGTGGTAATCGGCGGTGAAGGATCTTTTAAAGGCGCTCAAAAATTACATGAATTAAGTGCAAATGTCATTGCTATTCCCGCAACGATTGATAATGATTTATCTTATACAGATTATTCAATTGGATTTGATACTACATTAAATACGATATTAGAATGCCTCGGTAAAATTAAGGATACAGATTTATCTCATGAAAAGACTACCATTGTAGAAGTTACGGGAAGATATTGCGGAGATTTGGCCCTATACTCTGCTTTAGCAGGAGCTGGAGAAATTATTTCAACCCCAGAGAGAAAATTGGGCTTTGAAGAGATCTGCTTCAAGCTTAATGAGAAAATTAAAAATGGTAAAAAAGATAACTTAATCCTGATTACTGAAAAAATGTACGATATTCAAGACCTGCAAAAATATGTGGAGGATCGATTAGATATTAGCGTAAGGACAAGTATATTGGGTTTCATTCAAAGAGGAGGACAGCCGTCCGCATTTGATCGCATATTAGCAAGTAAAATGGGAATCACAGCAGTAGAATTATTATTCAAAGGATATTCTGGTAGGGCTGTAGGAATCAAAGAAAATGACTTAATTAATGTAGATATTGAAAAAGTTCATTCGAAGTTATCTAGTAATGATGATAAATACAGCTTACTGGATACCATTCTGGCTTAAGAATATCTTTTCTAACATCCAATGTTTTATCAAAGTAGAGATAAAACGAGTTTGTCTCTAAAGAAATGTATTTGAATACAAACGAATTTTTCTAATAAAAAGGAGGAAATAAACATGAATAAGCAGGTTAATGTAAAACAGGGAACTATCGTTTGTCAAGTATGTGGGAAAGTTATTGAGAATGTAGACAACTCTGAAGGGGTTAAAACATGGTACGGGAAGTGTTCTGAGGATTGTTCCAGGAAATAACGTAGCGGTAAAAAGAGACCCCAAAAATCATTAGAATTTTAATTAAGACTATAGCTGAACAAGGAGAGTAATCTTATGAAAGTCATAATTGCTTCAGATCATGGTGGGATAAACATTCGTAAAGAGATTATAAATCTATTAGATGAAATGTCCATAATATATGAAGATCTAGGCTGTGAATGCAGCAGTTCAGTCGATTATCCGGACTATGCGATTCCAGTTTCCCAACGAGTAGCAAATGGAGAAGCGAATTTTGGAATTTTAATCTGCGGTACGGGAATTGGCATGAGTATTGCCGCTAACAAAGTAAAAGGAATTCGTTGCGCACTCGTTCATGATGTTTTTTCAGCTAAAATGACGCGTGAACACAACGATACGAACATTTTAGCCATGGGGGAACGAGTAATTGGACCAGGTTTAGCCCGCGAAATTGCGGAGACTTGGTTAACAACCCCATTTGTTGGAGGCCGTCATGAAAATCGCATCTGTAAAATTACAGAATACGAAAATGTATCAGAACCTTCTCTTGAAAGAAAATAAAGACAAAAAAGGCAAGAATCAATTTGATTCTTGCCTTTTCCTATTATTTCACTTCCTGATATGATGATTATAGATCCTATCAGAATAGCAAAACTAACCATTCCAATTCCCATACCAGTTAACCTTCCGTAAAAGCAGCTTATTATGACAACACTGAGACTAATTATTTACAATTAAAATAGATGTAATAAAATATCCCTGATTTATTATTGGGAGTTAAAGAAGTTTGTTTGCTGATGAAGAAATCTGTATGGTTAGTATCTATATATAGGAGGAAGCAAAGATGCAGGGTAAAACGATGATAACAAAAGTTATGGCTTACATAACTAGGTTTAATGGTCATCATACAGAGTTATTAGTTTACAAACACAAAGATTATCCAGAAGCAGGAGTTCAAGTTCCGGCAGGTACTGTAGAAGAGGGAGAAACAATTGAAGAAGCTTTATATAGGGAGATTAAAGAAGAATCTGGATTAATGGAGTTTTTATCGGTAACAAAATTGAAAACATATGTTTACCATCATGAAGGTAAAAGCCAGTATCATGAACGACATGTTTTTCATTTGGAAATTAAAGAAGAACCTGCAGAACGGTGGGAATATAAGGTTAATTCTAAAGGGGAAGATGCAGGATTAATCTTTTCATACTATTGGGCTCCTATTCAAGCTATTCCCAAACTAGCTGTAAATCAAGATGATTGCATTAATCAGTTATTTTTATAGTTATAAATTTATTAATAAGAGAAATATGTAGGTATCAATGAGAATAAAAGTAATTTTATATTACATCAAACCGTCCAGATATATAGCAAAGGAGAATAGGAAACATGCTTAATCAATTAAAGCTGTGGGCGAAAAAGTTAAAAAAACAGCTATTCATCTTATACTTAGCTTATAAAGATGAACGAGTATCTTGGTATATCAAATTATTTACTGCTTGTGTTGTTGCATATGCCTTCAGTCCAATCGATTTAATTCCTGATTTTATACCGGTTTTAGGCTATATTGACGATATAATCATTGTTCCTTTAGGAATTATGCTTGCTTTGAAAATGCTACCTACAAGTGTTATAGAGGACTGCACAATAAAAGCAGAAGAGCTCATTCAAAATGAACGACCTAAAAATTGGGTTGCGGGTTCAATTATTATCGTAGTATGGCTACTTATTTTTATGTGGAGCTGTTTTACTGTTTTTAAATTATTAAATTGAATGAACTCTTATCAAGAAAAAATTATAGTAGGTTTACTATCGATTGTTATGATGCAAAATGGTAAATGATATATATAATTGAAAGGAGTACATTAGAACAAATGCAGCAAATTGATATCCAAGAAAAAAAGATAGACAGAGCTCTCTTTCAATTTGTTTTCCCTTTTTCCTTAAAGCAAGGAACTGAATCTAGTATCTCCCTTTTTTTAAATAAGAGCGGATTTAAGCTATTTCAGTTAAATCAACTAGAAGACGAATGTGCATATTACGGCGATTTTAAAGTCTCACATCGTGATATGGAGGCGTATTATTTGTCTTTCACTAATAAGATACTCTTTCCACACTCAGAAAAAGAAAAAGGCCTTCATAGATATTCAAAACCTTTAAATATAAGAGGTAAGTTAATTACAGATACAGAATGCATTCCTTTTCAAATACACTCTGTGGATTTAACTACATGTCCTTATGAACTTGGGTTTTTAACCATTCGAACTGAGTTGAAACCCTTTACTTCTGTGCCGTTGTCTCATTCTTTAGAATTCGCAGATCGCTTTCGCGTATTAGAACCACGAACACAAAAAGATAGCAGTACAAAAATTGAATGCGATGGCAAGATATACAAGGGAGCAGGGGAATTTGTATTTAACAACCTCTTTGAGGGGCTCTCCCGCTTTTTTGAAGGTGATTCAAAGGAAAATTCTTATTTTGAAACCTTTTCTTTTTTTGAAGATGAAAGAATGTATGTCCAATCTTTAGTGGCATTAGAGAAAAATGAAAAAATCGATGTAGTTGATGTTTATCGAATGGGAAGTCTCTGCGGCTTAACTGTAGAGGGGAAGCCATATGTTCATGCTAATAACCTTCCTTACATTCAAGATTATTTACAAAAACATGCTTATCAGCGCTGGGCTCCTAGCACTTATTTTCTGATAGAAGAACATATTTTTACTTGTATAACGATTCAAGATGAACGTACAACTCCTGATTTAGCTAATCAGTTTTATGGAGAATTTTACTACGGGCTTGTATTAAATCTGTTTCACAAGATCGTTTTATTAAAATTAGCTAATACCTATACAGAGCTAAATATTGAAAAAGACGTAAAAGAAATGGAAAAATTAATTTATTCCATTAATTCGTTTACCGCCAATTATTTTTCGCTTGAAATAGTATCTCAGTCCCGGAGCCGTGATATTTTTTATCTTCTTAGGAAAAATTTCAATATTGAGTTGTTATATAAGGAAGCTAAACAATCTCTAGAGAGTTTATTTAGATACCAGGAAAACGTTAATGCGAAAAAAGACAGCCTGCTATTGCTGATTTTGACTCTTTATTCCGTAGTAGGTCAAATGCTTGGAATGGGGCTTGTAGTAAATGATTTTATCGGAAGAATCAAATGGAGAAATATACTTGCGTACAATCCTGTAGAATATTTTGCATTAATCTTGGCAGCTAGCGGTGTCATAATTTCTCTGATACTAGGTATACAAAGTTTATATCAATGGATAATTGACCAAAGAAATCGAAAAAAATGGGTGAAACAAACTGTATTATCTTCAACAAAGGAATGAGAGCAGTCCTTTATTTCCTCCATATTCATCTTAAAACAGAAATAAAGATCGTATAGCCTATAATTGATAACCATAGGTATCAATTATAGGCTAATTTATCTCTATGCCTTTTTAAAAAATGTTCAGCTATATCGCTTTACAATTAAAGATAAATGTTGAAATTGAGCTAATTATCCGTTTTTTTAGTGTGTTTTTTTACTGTCCATTTCTTATAGATGTAGTGTAAGAGGAAGCCTCTGTACTGATTTATAATATAGTAACTAACAATATAAAGTATACTTCCAAATAAGAAGCTATTAAGAACCATTCCTGTTAAAAAATTCTTTCCTACTTTCGCTCCTAGTTCTAGTCGATTATCCAAATCTTCATCTGCATTCTGAAGCAAAGTTTGATTAAGGTCGATTGGAAATATATATCCTCCCACTACTGTATTTAAGTAAAACATCAACGGAAAGGCCCACATAAAAAACATTCCACCAATAAGGCCCGCTATGCTGTTTCCTTTACATAATTTAGCTAAACCTACGGATATTATAAGGCCCAATCCAAAGGTAGGAACAAAGTTCACAACAGAACCTAGACTAAAACCTAGCGCAACTTTATGTGAATGATCTTTTAATCTTAATAGTTTAAGAAGTAAGTATTTAAATCGGCGCTTCAAAAATACTAATTTGCCCACATTATTCCTCCTATCTTTTCACGCTGGCATCCTATCTTTCCTTTTGGTGTATACCATTATAGAAAGGTGTTTTATTGTATTCAAGATTTGGCGTTATATAAGTAAAAAGATAAATGAGGTTAAAGAACAACAGATTTAACCATTATAAGTATATTTATACTTTATATGACAAAACAAATAATTACCTCCTAATAAATCAAGTGATTTTTGAAAATTTCACAAAAAATTCACAAATAGGTTGTTTCTTTTCTCTTTCTCCCTGCTAAAATTTTATAGTCAAGAACAAGAAAAATATAACATCGGGGGATATACTTAGTGAAAAAGATAATTTCTTCATTAGCTCTATGCTCGTCATTGATTGTGTTACCGACAATAAGCCAGGCAGCTTTAGGAGACAAGCTATTAAAAGAAGGTATGACAGATCCAGACGTAAAAGAATTACAGGATGTTTTAAGACAGAAGGGGATATTTTCAGCTACTTCGACTGGCTATTTTGGTTCAATTACAAAAGATTCAGTTTTAAGCTTTCAGCGTTCTCATAGTTTAACCGCTGATGGAATTGTAGGATCTAATACATATCAAGCGTTAATAGGTAATTCAACAAGTACGGTTACAAACGGTACACTTTTAAAATATGGAATGACTAGCAATGAAGTTGAAAAAGTACAGCAATTGTTAAAGGAAAAAGGTTACTTTAATGCCACACCAACAGGCTATTTTGGTACAGTTACTCAAACTGCGGTTATGAATTTCCAACGGGATCATGGTTTAGCCGTGGATGGAATAGTAGGTCCGGCTACTTTGAATGCTTTAAATAACGCATCTAGCAGCTCCACTGGTTCTTCAACTGTCAATAGTTCAACGCAAGCGACAGCTAGTGATATAATTGCTTATTCTAAAAAATTCATAGGCGTACCATATGTGTGGGGAGGAACATCACCGAGTGGTTTCGATTGCAGCGGTTTCATTTATTATGTATTTAAAAATGGAGGCGGAGTAACTGTACCGCGAACAGTAGCTACCTTGTATCAGTCAGGAAAAAGTACATCTACTCCAAATGTAGGAGATATTGTGTTCTTTGATACTACTGGAGGTCCTTCACATGCTGGAATTTATATTGGAAACGGGCAGTTTATTCATGCTGGCAGTTCAACTGGTGTAACTATTGCATCGTTAAGCAACTCTTACTGGGCACCTCGTTATTTAGGAAGTAAATCTATTTTCTAATAGATTACTAGTAAAAAAATATAGCAATTGAAACTAAGCAGCTTTATTATTATTTGTGTAAATAAAGTGAAAAGTCCTGATATACAGTCAGGACTTTTTGTTATAGCAGCGAACAATGGTCTTAATATAGAGGTTGAGCTTGGTTGAAAGAATTAGATGTATGTGTCCTGTAGCAGCTTGTTAATAACAATAACGCTAGCTAACATACATCATTTAGCCATTCAGGCGTTAAACACTTCTTATATAAGCTTGTTCCATTGAATGGCTTTTGAATGTTTGAGTGTACGTGTTAAACATGGAAACATTGGTAAGTATTCCTGCAGCAAGCATTAACAATGTAAGCGAAGAACCTCCAAAGCTTATAAAAGGAAGGGTGACACCAGTAATAGGAAGAAGACCTGTGACAGCCCCAAGGTTTACAAATACTTGAACAGCAATCATAACGGAAATACCGATAGCTAACAGTGCTCCAAAAGGATCACGACACTTAATAGCTGTTTTTAATCCTTTAAAAATAATAAAAAACAGTAGCCCCAATACAAGAAGTACACCCCAAAATCCCAGCTCTTCTGCAATAATGGCCATAATAAAATCCGTATGTGATTCAGGCAAGTAGCCCGTTTTTTGAATGCCTTGTCCTAACCCCATACCTAATATTCCTCCGTTTCCTATAGCCACATAAGAATTAACAAGTTGATATCCATCGCCTTGTTGATTTTCAAAAGGATGCAAGAATCCGGTAAAACGGGCCAAACGCCCCGGAGAAAACAAAAGATCCATGTTTCCGGTTACTAATAAAACGGCTAACATAACAAGTGTTCCAATTAGCCCTAATAAACTAATTTTTAAAATAGATTTCTTTGAAATTCCTGAGCATAACACAATAGCTGCAACTGTTCCTAAAATAAGCAAGGCTCCACCATAGTCAGGCTGCAAGATAATTAAGAAACAAATAAAAAGCACAACCACCATAGGTGGAAGAATCGACCTTTTTAAATCATTGATATACTCTTGTTTATTTGCAAAAACAGCGGCTAAATAGATAATAAGCGTTAATTTTGTTATTTCTAACGGCTGAATAGCAATAGGCCCTATTTTAAACCAACTTTGTGCATTACCCGCTGTATGTCCAAAAGCTAAAACTAAAATAAGGAGTGAAATAGCGACACCTAATAAAAATTTTAATACTGCTTTTTCTTGATAAATTTTATATGGTACGATAGCTGCTAATGTGAAAAGGATAAAGCCTGCTATAAGAGCAAGCTTTTGTTTTTTATAAAAATAATCCCCAGATACACCATAACGGCTAATTGCTGTTACCATGCTGGCACTATAAACCATAATTAAACCGATCAGGCTTAGAACAATTAACGCAGCAATAAATTTGTAATCGTAACATTTTAGAATTTTTTTGAACATAAAAAACTCCTCCTAAAAAACCCACCTAATAACGGCTATATACAAGAGAGAAAATAAAAAAATACACATATATTTCAATACTTTTATACGAATCTTTAGGTCTAAATTTATCTCTTTAGCCATTTTTTTATTAGTCATTGTATTACCTCACATCCTGATCAAACATATAAGCTTTTGATTGAAAGCTTATATTTAATACTAGTCCCATCAAAAACATCGTACTCATTAACGCACTTCCCCCGTAGCTTATAAACGGCAGTGGTATTCCCGTTATCGGAAGAAGTCCTATACACATGCCCACATTTTCTAAAACATGAAAGAAAACAATTGAAATAACGCCGGTACAAATGTATGTAGAGAATTGATCTTTCGTATGAAATGCGACGGTAATAATTTGGTAAATCAGCACCATAAATAAGAAAAGAATAAGGCTAGTTCCTAAGAAACCGTAACTTTCTCCAATTGCACTAAAAATAAAGTCTGAATGTTTTTCGGGAACATATACTGAAAATTTTGATGTATCTCTTCCTGAAATGGATCCGGCACCTATTGCTTTTAACACTTGCATATAGTTGTAAGACAAGCTGCCTGCATAAGATTCTGGATCAAACCACGCATAGATACGATCAAACTGATAGGATTGAACGTGCAAATATTTTTCCAATATTTTTGGGTGGTTCAAAACCATATATAAAATACCTGAAGCGATTCCTATAATTGAAGTAAAGGTAGGAAGAATGAGCTTAAAACTGACTCCTGAAACGAATATCATGACAAAGAATAAAAAGATCATCACGAGTGCCGTTCCTAAATCGGGCTGCTGCATAATAAGAAGAATAGGGACCGCTAACGTAGCTCCTAGCTTTCCAACGAGTAAAACGTCGCTTCTTATATCTCTTACGCGAAATTTTTCGTTATGATTTCGTATCACTTTACTAAATGCTAAGATTAAAGAGATTTTTGTGAACTCTGACGGCTGTATCGATCCAATACCAGGAAGGACGAACCAGCTTTTTGCACCATTTTTGACAGGAGCAATACTTTGGGGAGAAACGATGAGTAAAATAAGGATAAAAATATTTAGCCCATAAAAGAACCATGTGAATTGGTCCCACTGATCTTCATCAGGCCTCATGGTGATGAAGATAATCCCAATACCTACTGCGTACCATTCAACTTGTTTAATTACGAAGTTTGTAGAATACTGTCCTGTTTTTTGCGCGTTATAAATAGCTATACAGCTAATAATAAAAAACAGCAGCAGTGTAAAAGCAAGACCATAATTAAAGCTTTCTGACTTCTTGCGTTCCATGTTTAAAACACCTTTTCGTTATTAAATTTCTATTCCAATCACTGAATATAAGGTTCTCTAATGTATGTTAGAAAAATATCAATAAAATAGATTTCTTCTCACGATCTATCACAAACCTCCAATCTGTTTTAACTGTGATTTTTTATATAAAAGGTCTACCATACGATAGCCTGTATAATCAAAACGTTTATTAGCCCTAATTTAGTGAACAAGACATTTTTTTGACTTCAGCTTATTTTTTTTATTAAATACTATAAATTTTCCCTAAGGAAACTTTTGGAGCATAAGAAACCCTTTGAAAATAAAATTTTGACTTAGAACAAACTGAAATGTCTACATGTGTTAGCAGTTTATATATTAGAATCCTAATTTATCTTTCCTCAGGGAAACATTTTAACATTAAGGAAAAATATTTGTCTAATAAAAAACTTAGAATTTAACTACAAACTGAATTACTTTGGTTAAATTCGGTTAGAAAACTATGATGCAACTAACTCTTTTTACACTAAAAAACTGACCATAATGGTCAGTTTTTTAAGGTTAATAAATAAGCTATTTTGCTTACTTCTCATATCGTTTGTAATTTTATCATTAAAAAATGAAAAATAAGTGAAAAGAGAAATATTAATACAAATAAGTTAAAAAATATTTAATTTTATATAAAATTCATGTTATTCATGAAAATATTGAGAAAGAATGTTCTTTGAAATTTTTAATGTTAACTTTTATATAAAAGCTGTGATTGTTTACAGAATGCAAAGTTTTTTTGAAAGCACCTTTTTATTTTTATGAATATTGAGCTTTATGATACGATATGAAGTGAACTTTTTAAATGAGGGTCTATATGCAAAAAATTAAAGGTAAAAGGATAAAAATTAGTATATTTATGCTGGGATTAGGGATTATTTTTTTTCTGTTTGCCGGGAAAGAGCTTGTGGTAAACGAAAAGCCTGTAAAATCTGACGTGATCATTGTGTTAAGTGGTGATAATGATCGACTGGAGAAAGGAATTGAATTATATAAAAAAGGCTATGCGGCTCATTTAATCCTTTCGAATGGTCAAGAAAATAATTTTTATCATCAAGCCAAGGACTCAGGAATACCTGAGGATTCAATTATATTAGAAAATCACGCTACAAGTACTACGGAAAACGCTAAATTCACAAAAAGGCTAATGATGAACTATCATTTTCAATCCGCTATCGTTGTTTCTTCCAACTATCATATGAAAAGAGTAGAAAAAAACTTTAATAAAGAATTTAAGGATACCCAAATACAATTAACCTATTGTTCTAGTGGAAGTCGCTATTATAATCCACAGAGATGGTGGGAAACTGCTTTAAATAGAAAAGTTACCTACACAGAATACGTCAAGCTTATTGGCAATTATTTTGGTTTTAGCGGAAAGAAATCTAAAGAATTATTAAGAGAATTTATCTAAAAAATTGCAAAAAAGTCCATAGGGGATGCCTCTATGGACTTTTTGCTTTTTGAGATGACGAGGAGTAGTTCAACATAGTCCTGTGATGATAGATTATTTGTTTAACATAAAGGAAAGCATAGTGCCCCATATAAAGATTACTAAATAGAATAATCTTTGCAGCAGACCGGTAGGCATAGGAACAAAAAATACAAGCATAATGAGTATGAGGATGACTAGTAAGGAGACTAAACAGCCATAAGTCCAATACTTGCCGCTGGTTAAGGAGGATGCATATATCCATAGACCAGCTAAAACAGTGATCATGCCAAGTTGAGCGAATATTGAATGCCAAAATAAATTTATATCAGCCGGTATAAAGCCTGAAACAACGTTACCTAAAGCTAATATAAGAATAAAAGCTGTTGCTAGCTGGGTTATTTTTGTTTTCTTGAGTTTTTGTGAAATGTACAGAACACCAATCGAAAGTGTTAATCCGTTTATAATAAACAATACGTTCATCCAGAAATGGTGAGGAGAGCAAATGTCATGAGGTGCAATTGAATAGGTGTAGGTTCCACAAGAAGTTACGCCAAGATCACTCATTGCGTGATTTAAAAAACTGTAGGGAGCAGTTGAAGTCAAAATAAAGAAAGGTTCAACTAAAAAATACAAGCAAGTAGCAAACCAGCTTAAAATGCCAACCTTTTTCGATATATACAGAATCATCACCTCTTAAAAAGCGTTATATACGAATTGTATATCTAAATAATGTTAAACAGAATGGTCTTGAAGCCTATTTTTATGTAGGGCTTGAGGTTGATGTGAGGAAGGAGGACAAAGTGTTTAAACTTGGAGGTACTTAGGAAAAGACCTCTTTACTAATGTTTGGTAGCGGTAAAGAGGTCCAAAAGCTGCTTAATTAGAAATGAATAACTGCTGATTATAAGGCTTAACTTACGTGTAGTTTAATGTATCCAAAACGCAGTGACATTCAAGGCGTTTTATCTAAAATTTTATAATCTGATGTTTTTTGAATATCTACATCATATTCATGTGCAAATCTTTCTAATTCCCTAAAAACATTTGGTGGATTAAATAATGCTATTCGCATATTCCAGCCGTTTTCTACTTGTACTACAGCCAATTTTGCTTTCCAACTTAACCTTTTAAATACAATTCTTTTAATGTCCATTGGTTTAACGGTTTTTGCATATACTTTAAACCATAATATATATGTTCTATAGGTTAAAGCATCTTTGTCTATCTGAAATTCATATCTGAGGAAAAGGGAAAGAAATGAACAGAGGATAGCAAAAAGAAGTAAGAAGGCAAGTACTTTATATTGAATTGCTTGAATGAATAATAAAGCATACAAAAGTAATAAAGCAAACATGATAGTTTTTTGAGCGGTAGCTTTAAATAACATAGAATCTCCTTTCTTTAGTAAATAAGCCAATTGGTTTTTTCTATGATATTATTTAAGTGTTAATTTAGGTTAGATTTATATTGGGAGGTCTTTTACATGTATAACACCATTTCAGATTTTATCAAAGAATGGAACAGCGAAGCCATGCTAACTCAAAAAGTTTTGGATAGCTTAACAGATGATTCGTTGAAACAACAAGTTTGCCCTGAAGGACGTACGTTAGGAAGAATCGCTTGGCATTTTACAACAAATATTCCAGATTATCTAACTGAATTTGGACTGAGCATAGATAGAATAGAAAGTACAGCAAGCGTTCCATCTTCAGCACAGGAAATCGCTATAACCTTTAAAAATGTAAGTTCTCACGCTGCTAAAATCATTGAACAGCAATGGACAGATGAATCTTTAGGACATACGCAAGAAGCGTTCGGAAGAACCCAATCAAATGCCACAATCTTAATGGGACTAATCAAGCATATTGTTCATCACCGAGGTCAAATTACCATTCTGATGCGTCAAGCAGGACTGAAACCCCCTGGAGTTTATGGGCCTCCAAAAGAAGATTGGGTTCATTTAGGTGTGGAAAACCCACCGCTTTAATAATATCAGGTAAATAAAAAAGAGGCTGTCCATAGAAAATACTATAAAATTTTTTCTCAGGCAGCCTTTACATAAAACCTAATTAATCAGTTAGTACTTACTCTGAAAAAACTTTTGAGTACTGCACAACACCTTGCATATTTTTTAATAATCCCTCTGTTAACTCTAAGGTCATAAAGAATTCTTCAGGCACGTCAAAATGTTCTTTCTTATCGCTGTATTCTTCATTTTAAAAGGCGCTTTTCACAACTTTTTCAGTTTTATTATATTCTTCAGTGAGTTCTTGATTAATTAAAATATCCATACTTAGTATGGATATATTTTATAGTGTTATATTTTATGAGTCCACCTTTAATACATAATATTTGTAAATTTTTATGGTAAAATATACTATATATGTTAAATTGAAGTGTGTAAAGAAGGGATAATATCTGATGTTAAACGTATTATTTATATGTTTAGTAAGCTGCTTCATCATTTATATTGGGAAACGTGTATGGAAAAAAGGTAGTACTAATTTTATTGCTGGGTATGGAAAGATATTTACACCTAAGGATGAAAAACAGCTCGCTAAAGGAATTGGGCTTATTATTATGTTGTTTGGCTTTGAATCTATGATATTTCCTATTCTCTCTTTGCTTTTTGAAGGGATCGGCTTTTATTATGGGTTTCTGGTTGTATTAAACTTTTTCGCTATATTTGGGCTTATGATAAAGGATCAGGTGTAAAGAGAAGCCTAAAGGGGGAGAAAACGATCAATAAAAATATTCGGCTTATGATTGGTTTAATCAGCACTATTATCCTGTGTTTTTATGGAGTAAGAAGTTTATTCATACATGAAACAATACCGTTTTCTTCTTATCTCTTTGCGGTAGGTGGAGCTATTTCTACCATTGCTCTTATCTGGGAATTAATAAAGAAAGATGCAGCTTAAATTGAAAGAAGTGATGATGTGAAAAGACGATGGATTTCCTGGTGTATAGCTAATATAATTTGGATCATACTTTTCGCTGTAGGCACAGCTGTTATCTGGACAAGAGAAGTGGATGGAGCGGGTGTTACCCAAACACCGGAGCTAAAATTATTGGGATTTATAGTGTTGCTAATTGCATGTATTTTCCCTTTGATTATTCAAGTTATATGGCTAATTATTAATTTTAAAGTTAGTAAGCATGTACTATAGAAAATAGGAATAATGTTATGGAATAGAGAGGGATGATGTGTATGCAAAGCAAAAAATGCTCTAAATGTGATTCAGCTCTAATCAAAGATCGTATTCAATTATCACCTGGTACAGTAGGTGTAAATAAAACACCGAGTAGCGTATTAAATAACAATCACCATTACAGCGAGTTAATACCTTATGTTTGTTCAAGCTGCGGTTATGTGGATTTTTATGTGGAGGAACCCGGAAAGTTTGTTTAATAGAACTTTTAGGATTGTTCGTTTTGGAATACATTATGATACGTCACTGAACTTGGTATATCGCCTAATATCAATTTTAATCAAGGGGTAAGGAAAATGATTTTCGGAGGCTATTATGAAGAGAACACTTAGTTTTCTGTCAGTAGTTTATTTAACCGTTCTAACTGCATGTAATCAAGAAAGTACAGGGGAAAATATAGAGAGTTCTTCTGCTATCATTGTTGTAGTTGAAAACAAGGAATATAACGGAACAGAAGATAAATTAGATCAAACACAAGAAATAGGAGACCAAATAGGAACCATAGAAAAGAAAACTAAAGCAACTACGATGCCCGAAGGTAATAATCAATCAAACTATTTTACAGTTGGTTCAGAAATCTATTCAGTAAAAGGAACAGAGGATTATATTATAGTTAAAGATAAAGATCATAAAAGTCAGTTAATGAAAAAGGTAGCCCAAAAAAGTTGAGTATTATTTAAGTTGACTACTTTGTCTTTCAGAAAATACGTTCTACGTGAGCGTATTACATATATCAAAACCTAATTATAGTAAAACAAAAAAATTTTAAGAGGTCGAAAGTGAATAAAAAAATTCGATGGGGCTTAGCTAGTTGTATAACAATTATAGGGGCGTTAAGTATATATTTTTTGTTCTTTTCTTACGATAAGTTTTATGTAACAAAAGACGATAATATGTTTAACACAAAGCTTTTAAGTGATACATATGGAAAATATGAGTGCACAGAGATGTCTGATCAAACAAAGTATGACTCTAAGAAATATTTTAGAGCCTTTGGTAAAACACAAAATGGGGATTTTGTTTATGCTATTAAAGGTGATCCTAAGCATAAACAAGTGCTGCTAATTGAAAACACCGAGATGCCTGCGTGGTTTTTGTACTCGCGTCAATAAAGGTGCTAAAGTGTCTGTAAAACCCATTATGGTAAATAAAGATGTTGCATCATTTTTCTTTTGAAATATATTTCGAATACAGAAGGGGCTGTGTTATGAAAAAGTGGTTATACTTACCTTTTATTCTATCTTTGGTTATTCTATGTGCAGCATGTTCAAGTTTAACTTGGAAAACACAATACGCGGATTCTCCACCTAAAGAGTTATTGTCAGATGGAGAAGAATATTCTATTTTGGCAGTAGGAGAAGAGATCGATCATCCAGAGGAAATAATGGGTTTAAAACAAGTTCGATATTTTTCTTCGTTGGAAGAAGTAAAGAATCAATATCCGGACTTAAAGGTAGAAGGCAGCCCTTTCTTTATTATTTTTAATGATAAAGAAGTCGTTTTAAGAACTTCAGAATTAAACAAAGCGATACGTTTTGTAGAAGAAAATTACTAGATACAAAAACAAATAAAAGACACCAAGGAAACATAAAGCACCTTGGTGTTTTTACGTTTAATAATAGCTCATATGACAATTATAAAATACAAAATATAGAAAATGTAATAACATATGTTTATTGTTGGGGGACAAAAAATGTTTGGAGGAGAAATATGAAAAAGTTCTATCTTGGTTTGTTTATTATGTGTTTGGTGTTTATCATCTCCGCTTGTTCAAAAACGGAATATGTAAACAATGTTGAGTACCTAAAATTACAAAAAGCAGAGGTAACGTTAACAGATGATAAAAAAATCGTTGGGGAAATGATAGTACCTGATAAAAAGAATAAAAGTAAAAGTATCGTTCCAATGGAGTTACGCTATACATTTACGATGGAAAATACGTCTAATAATATTATGGCTCTCTTTGATTCTGCTAAAACAAACATTCGCATAGAACCAGATAAGGAGTTAGTATCAGCTGTAAAGGAATCAATTGGTTCAAATATTTATAATATGGATAACAATAAGTTAGGTATTGGTATGAGTATAGGAGAAATTCCATCTAAAGGAACAAGTAAATTTACTCTTAGTTATACCTTAGGAGCAAAGGAAAAAAATAATGAATTACCTCTTTTACCAACTGAAGAAGAACTAAAAAAGCTACAAGCTAATGCGTTAAAGGGTACGCTCATTATCTCCCAAGATGAAAAGGATATTGCAAAGTTTAGGTTAGATTCAAGCCAATAAACATGATTAATAAGTTTAAATAGATTAATAGCTCGCTAATTCTGTATATCGTCAGCGTTAGCGAGCTATTGTTTTTATATTTATACGCTTGTATGTGGATTTACTTTTCCAAAAAATAAAATTGATTAGCCCTACTTATTTGGTTACGATAAGCGCTCGAATAATTTCATTCCAATAGTATTTGAAGTTTTTGTCACTTGTATTTTTTGGCATTAGAACGGTTGATTCCTTTGTATTCTCTTTTTTTATAGACATTATGATTTCCCCCTTATCTCTTTATATTTAGTGTGTTGTGGTTTGATTTACCATATTTTATAATGAAATTAGCAATCGTTACAGATGAACATTACGATTGAATCAATCGAAATATCCGATTATAAAGAGGTGAGGAAAATCGAAATAAAACAACTGATTACATTTAAAACAGCTGCAGAAAATTTAAATTTTACATATACAGCTAAAATTTTGAACTTTGCTCAATCAAGCGTTACCGCTCAAATAAAAGCTCTTGAAAATGAACTTGAAACGCCTTTATTTGAACGTCTCGGAAAGCGCTTGGTTTTAACAGAAGCAGGTAGAGAATTCAAAAGGTACGCCGATAAACTGATTCAATTGACTAAGGAAGCAAAAAACGCTGTAAGTGGAGTGGAGGAGCCCGCAGGTACACTTATCATTGGATCTTCTGAAAGTCAGTGCACGTATAGATTGCCTCCAATATTAAAAGAGTTCAAGGATCAATTTCCAAAGGTTAAAATGATCTTTAAGCCCATTTACTCTCAAGAACAAACGAGAGCGCAGCTACTAGATGGCACTCTTGATATTGCCTTTACATTGGAGCCTATTCAGCATTACGATGCAAATCTACATACGCAATGTCTTGTTGCAGAAAACCTAAAAATTATAGCTTCTCCTCAGCATCCTTTAGCTAATAAAGCGGAAATCTACTTAGAAGACCTTGAGAATGAGACTCTTTTGTATACTGAGTCGGGTTGTTCATACCGGGTAGTATTGGAAAACTTGTTTCGTGAGGCGGGTATTTGCACATCAACTAAATTTGAATTTGTAAGCGTAGAAGCTATTAAACAGTGTGTAATGTTAGATTTAGGTATTGCCATACTACCGGAAGTAGTAGTAAAAGCGGAAGTTGAGAAAGGTATATTAAAAGAATTAGCATGCACTAAAGTTGATACACCTCTTTACACACAAATGTTTTGGCATAAAGATAAATTCATGTCTCTTCCTTTGCAATCTTTTATTCAATTGGCTTGCAGTACTTTTGGTTTAAATTATATAGGTCTCGAAAGTAAAAAACTCTAGGTGCGTTATGCTGACTAAAGAATTACACAGGATACATAAAATAATCTAATATCTTTCCTAATAAGATAAGAGGTGAAGGAAATCTTCATTCCTTCGCTAATATATAGATGAACCTTAATAATCTAGATTTTAATTGGTGAAATCTGAGTTAGGAGTTGATCTAATTTGAAAATGGGAGTAAATCAAATTGAACTAAATGGTTTAACATTTCAATATCGAGAGGCGGGCGAAGTTTCGGCACCCGCTATTATTGCACTTCACGCTTTGGGAATGAGTGCAGAGTCTTGGGATGAAGTAGCAGCTGTATTAGGGAAGGAATATCGGTTTCTAGCTTTAGATCAGCGAGGACACGGTGGAAGTGAGAGAACTGACGCGTACACGTTTGAACTCATGTGTGATGACTTGCTTCAGTTTGTAAATGCGATGAATTTGGAGCGCTTTACGTTAATTGGGCATTCTATGGGCGGTACGGTGTCCTATCTTTTTTCTGAAACATTTCCAGAAAGGGTAGATCGGCTGATTGTTGAAGATACTCCTCCACCTTTTACAGGAGAGAAGTTCGAAATTCCTGCCAAACCGCCTGGTTCTTTACCGTTTGACTGGGAGGTTGTACCTTCAATTCTTCAACAGTTAAACAACCCCAAACCTAAATGGTGGGGAAGTCTTACAGAGATAATTGCACCTACTCTCATCATAGGAGGAGGATCCAGCCATATTCCTCAAGATAAATTACAGGAAGTTTCTAAGCGCATTCCAAATTGTAAATTAGCAACGATAGAAGGGGCTGGACATGAGGTGCATACAGGAAACTTATCCGCTTTTTTAACTGCTGTGAAAAGCTTCCTTGATGCGTGACTTTCTGGAGCTTTTATTTAATTTGAAAGTTTGGTGAAGTAAATAGAAAACAAATAAAGAGCCTTATTTAAGGCTCTTTATTTGTTCTTATTCTTTTACGATAGGAACATTCTTAAAAAATTGTTCTCGAATAGCTGCCGATTTAACTGCTTTATTAATCTTCTCTTTATTATTATCTATAAATTGCTGTGCTTTTTCTTTATCAAATAACTCATTGCTATCTGGTAAAGTTTGAATGTTTTTGGAAATGAATTGTTTCATTTCTTCTCTAGATACTGAGAATTTCTGATCATCTATTTTAAAACTGTACCCTTCAGCATTAGGTATTAGTATCGTTAAATAAATAGCATTATAAAGAAAGTTTTTCTCTAGTGTATCCTTACCGTCGAGCCAATATTTTAATATTTCATCTTCTGATAAAGAGTCCTCTTTAGTACCATACATTATTTTTGGTGTTTTATTATGTAAATTAATTTCTTTAAACGTTTCTCCTCCAGGCAATGCTCTTACGATAGCTACTACGTTAGAATTATCTCCAACATAAGTTCCACTGTGGTCTTTAAGATCTTTTACATCAACAGTGTTAATGCTTGTGACTTCTTCTTTTGAAGAACAGCCGGTTATACCTACAAGGATTAATAAGATTAAACAAAAAAGCACCTTAAAATATTTCATAAAAACCTCCACTTTCTTACTGTAATACCCTTATGTGGATATTTCGCGAATTATCAGTGTATCGTAAATATGATGTTTTGAAAAGATGTAGGTACTTTTGTACAAAACACCCTTTGCTATAGGAGACGTTTTGTCTACTGTAAGTAGAAGGAAGGAACTTTGAAACATGAAAAGACCCCAAAGCTTTCTTAAAAAAGCGCTTTGAAGTCTTCATATCTCATGTTTTACTTTTAGGAACTAATCCCTACAATTGATTCGATAATTTGTGCCCAGTCCTCACTATGGACTTCATGTCCTGTACGATCAAGAGCTATTAAATTAGCATGAGCAATAGCTTTTGCAAGAGCAAGTCCATGTTCGTATGGGAGGGCCGGATCTTCTGTTCCATGAATAATCAGTGTAGGTATAGTAATTTCACTCAATCTGTCATAATATTGGCCTCCTCCTTGAAGCAAAGCATGGTTAAATCTACTCGGCAGCCGTTTGGCGCGGGCAGCTTCTCTTTCTGCTAGCTTATACATTCTTTTCTCTTCATAAGGTTTTGTTCCACTTAAAATTTCCCATCCACCTGCAAGGTAGGGAACAGTCTCCTCTTGATTTGACCAGTCTATGGAAGCGCTCTTCGTGTGGTAATCAAGTATCCGCTGATCCATTGGGGGCAATTTTTCCGCCTCCTTTCCAAATACGCTTGATGCAATTAAAGTAAGGGAGTCTATGCGATCCGGATATCTAAGAGCAAGGATTTGTCCTATCATCCCGCCCAAAGACATTCCAACAATATGAGCTTTGTCTATAGAGTAAGCATCTAAAACACCAATTGCATCGTCAGCCATATCCGTTATTGTATAGTTAGACGTACCGGGTGGATAAGTGGTAGACCGTCCTAAATCACGATGGTCGTAACGAATAACAAATCTCTCATGTTCAGCGAGGAGAAGACAGAAGTCTTCATCCCACCAATCTAACGAAGACATTGCTCCCATTATTAAAAGTACAGCGGGATTCTTGGGGTTTCCAAAACTTTCTGTACAAATCTCAACGTTATCAATTTTTATTATCTCTTCATTCATTCGTGTACCTCCTTTTAAGTGTTAGAGAAATGAAAAGCAGTCCTTTATTCAGTTCTCTAACATAGGGATATTTCCTTTTGGAATTTTATTTAGGAAATCCATTATTCTACCTATCTCTTTACCTTTTTACTAAAAAGTAAAATATAACGTTCTTGAAAATGTAAGTCCAAACTTGTTGAAGACTAGGGGGATTCAGTTTTTGCTGTCTGTAACATGTTGATAAGGCAGGAAAGTTGAATGCATGTATGGAAAAATACTTATGTGAGGTGAAATAAGAATGAATGATTACTATGGAGAAAATACCTTTTAAACTTTAATTACATTTTTTCATTTATTATAACTTGATAGACTAATATACATATACAGGATTGCTGAATTCCTGTGCTATTGGTGAGCATATGAATTCAACGTTCTCATGAGGAGATGCATTATGAAGAGGTTAATAAATAAGATTGCGGTTGTTACTGGTGCCAGTCGGGCAAAAGGTATTGGTACTGAAATATGCAGGGAATTAGCTAGAGAAGGCGCAGATATTTTTTTCACTCATTGGTCAAAGTATGATCGTTTAATGGATTATTGCAATGAGGATGATTTTAAATGGTCGAAACATCTTATGGAAGAGATTCGCGGTCTGGGAGTGCGATGTGAATCAATGGAATTGGATTTATCGCAACCCGATGCACCAAGAAAGCTGCTTGATGAAGTTCAAAACAAACTAGGGTCTCCATCAATCCTTGTAAATAATGCAACACATTCTGTGGACGTAGATTTTCGTTCTATAGATGCTGATACGCTTGATGCTCATTATAACGTGAATGTTAGAGGGACGTGTCTTTTGACTGTTGAGTTTGCACGTCTAATCGAAGGTAAGCATGGCGGTCGAATTATTAATATGGTGTCAGGTCAAGATAAGTCACCTGAGCCGGGGAATTTGGCCTATGTTGCAACAAAAGGGGCTGTTTCTACGTTTACTAAATCAGTTGCTATTGAATTAGCACCTCTTAAGATTACTGTTAATGCTGTAGATCCTGGACCAACTAACACTGGCTGGATGAGCAGTGAGTTAAAAGAAGAGCTACGGCCAAAGTTCCCGATGGGTCGACTTGGTGAGCCACGGGATGCCGCAAAATTAGTTATTTTTTTAGCAAGTGAAGAAGCAGAATGGATTACCGGACAAATTATTCACTCAGATGGAGGCTTTTGGTGATTTAATATAGTAGCGGTCTTTCATTTTTTAGAGGATTTTTGTATGAAACAAGCAGTTAAAAGGATCTTCGAAGGAAGATTCTTTTTTTATAATGTAACGATAACCGATTTTCTCCACTTTATTAGTCAGTCCCAAAGGATTGTTGATGGGCTATAAAAGAAAAAGTACGGGCTTTTCTGAATCAGTAGTAAAATCAGGTATTTCATTTATGACGAATGCTTTATCATTTTCACTTATTGACGACAAATAGGATATATTCAGGGGGAATGTTTATATGTCAAGCTTTGAGGACGAAGAAGTGCTAACAGGAGGGAATGTCTCTAACGTTTATCGCTTGGGAGAAACTGTACGACGAGAACTAAAATCAGATAGCCATAAATTTCATAAGCTATTAAAGCATTTAGAGAACAAAGGTTTTAGTTATGCACCAAAATTTTTAGGCATTGATGAAAAAGGGAGAGAGGTCTTGTCATTTATTGAAGGTGAAGCTGGGAATTATCCTTTGAAGAAATATATGTGGTCTGATGATGTTTTAATAGAAATAGGGAAAATGCTCCGTCTTTATCATAATTCAGTGAGTGGTTTTTCATTTGATGACAGCTGGAAATCAATAGATAACACTCCTAAACCATTTGAGGTACTATGTCATAATGATTTTGCCATATACAACATCATTTTCAAGCAAGAAAGACCCGTAGGCATCATTGATTTTGATGTTGCTGGGCCCGGGCCAAGAATTTGGGACATTGCTTATACTCTTTATACGTGCGTCCCCTTAAGTAGATTTTACCTTTCTGAAACAGGTGAGAAGATTTATTATAATTCATTGCACCATGCTCAACATAGAAAACAAAGAGTGAAATTATTTTTTGAATCTTACGGCGAAGAATTACGAGAAGGTTATTTGGAAGTGGTATTGCTGCGATTAGAGGGGTTATGTAAAACAATTACAAGAAAAGCCAGTGAAGGCGACAGGGCGTTCCAAAAAATGATAGACGAAGGACATCTTGAACATTATCAAAATGACATTAAATTTATTCGTGAACATAGGAAAGAATGGGCTTAAGGATAAGTTTTAATGGAAGAAGCAACACACTTTTATTAAAAAGCATGTCTATAACACCCTTTATGTAAATGATGGTTGTTATTCTTTGTAGAGGAGGACTTGTTATGCGAATTATTAATATTAGAGAACAGGTAGAGTACAAAGATAAAGCTATTGAATATATTCAGAGATTGTATTTAATAGATTAGCGATTAATTTTTATTTGAAATGTTTTTAACTGTTTGAATCAGTGAATAGCGGGTATAAGTTGATTATACAAGCGTAGTGCCCCCCAGGAACATGCATGTATATTTCTTTTTCTTACTTACCCTGTTTGAATCCTCATTTTATGGAGGGTTCTTTTTTTGTGTCTAAAAGATATAACTTTTTAAATTATATATATCAAACTCTTTAACATATATGTATTTTATACTCAATAAATCAATGCAACAACAGCAATATAAGATGAAAGAGATTCAGTGTGTTTTTAAGTTGCAGCAACAAAAAGGATCGTTATGCACTAAGAGCTAGCTTTTTATATGTGCTCTAGAAAGCATTATGTTGAGTAGGAATGAATGTAAGAGAAATTGCAGAAATACTATGGACAGGGATGGCCAAATTTTCGATTTGTAAAATATTTTTTGTGCTTTTACGCGTTTTGCTTATGCCAATTTTCGTTTTTTTCATAGTATGTACTATAAATGTATAAGGAGGTGAAGTTATGCCAGGACGTCGTAGTGGAGATCGTCGTACATCTCAATCTCGCTCTATAGTAGATAATTTTCGAAGAGGAGATAAAATTCAAGTTTTTTCTGCTGGAAGACAGCTTGATGGAAATGGTACGTTTATTCGAGCAGAAGGCGGATTTTTGGTATGGGAAGATAATTCAGGTAATAGAAATACGACTAGTTTAGAAAGTATCAGCGTTCGCAGATTAAGAAAACGTAGTTGCTAATAATTTGGACAGGCTCTGATTTTATATAAATAAAAAACACCTTCAAGCTGATAACCGGGTATGGAGTACCGAGCAATCACTTGGAGGTGTTTTTTCTCATAAAAAACTGGGGATTCCGTTTTGGGTGCATCCAGTAGGTAGCATTTTTAGAAATTAAATATTGATAGTTGCTGCCTCACTAGTGGTACATGAGCTAATTTATATAAAAGCGACTTACTCAGTTTGTAAGGGGAAAAGTAACTTTAATCTCTGTTCCAGCATGTTCTTTGCTTTGTATATCAATTTCTCCTTTATGGAGATTCACAATATTTTTAGCAATAGCTAATCCCAGTCCACTTCCTCCTGAATCCCGTTTGCGGGCTTTGTCTACTCGATAAAACCTTTCAAAAACATGAGATTGTTCTTCTTCTGGTATGCCAATGCCATAATCTTTTATTCGGAGAATCGCTTTATGCTGATTACTTTCCAAAAAGACCTCAATTACATCGGTACTATACTTTATGGCATTATCTAAAAAGATAATGATTACTTGTTTCAGCTTCAATTCATCTCCCTTGATGACAATGGAGTGGGAATTTTTATGCAGGATAATAGGTCGGTCATAAACTTGCATGAACTGAGTTACAAGGGCTGTACTGAGAGAGACAAGGTCAACTGATTTTATGTCAACAGGTTCCGAGTCCTCTAATTCAGCTAAACTTAACAGTGTTTTAGTCAAATTTTTCATTCTATTTGTTTCTAAATAAATAGCCTCAATTGCTTCTTTTGCTATTGTTTCATCTTGTGTTCCATGCCTTCTAAGAATCGTAATAAAACTGCTAATAACAGTCACAGGTGTTTTTAACTCATGAGAGGCATCGGAAATAAATTGCCGTTGTTTATCTGAGTTTTCCTTCAGTTTACTAATCATGCGGTTAAATGTAGCTGCCATTTTGTACACTTCATCTTTTGTTTCAGTTTGTATACCAATCTTTTTCAGCGTTCCACTTTGTTCAATATCCTCCATTGTAGAGATCATTGATACAATAGGCTTCATAATGATAGCCGATAACCATCTGCCAGCTAGAAAAGAGAGAAGAACCGAAACAACGGTAACAGTCCCCATTATGGACAAAATAATATCTTTGCGGCTTTCTAGTCCTGATAACCGCTCACTTATTTCTAACGTGCCTATTACTTTGTGATTCTGATGAATCGGTACGTGAACTACTAAATTTTGATGTTCTTGAAAAGGTCTAAGTTCAAAGCTCTTTTCCGTTGAAAAAGTAGGTGAGATTTTCTGAACAAGGACTTTGTCGTTAGTGACTTGATTAATAGTTGTAGAGTTCGGTCCCACGATTCGAATAAAAGAGTGACTAGGCATGTAAGAGTTTAAAAGGTTTTTGTCTAGCGATAATGATTCAGAAATGTGGTATTTTTTCAACATTTCATTCGCATTTTTGAAGACTAAGTGTGCTTCCATATTAACGGTTGTTTTCATAAATAAGAAAAATACAATCGTATTTACAATGAGCAAGCTGACTAACAGAGAAACTGTAATAAACAAGTTAACCTTGGTAGTAATTTTCATATGGTTCCTTTCTTATCACATATCCTACTCCTCTGACGGTGCGAATCAAGGGAGAGTTAATCTCTTCTTCTATTTTCTTTCTCAAATGTCCAATATACACATCTACGACGTTTGTTTCTCCTTCATAATCATAGCCCCAAACGGTCAAAAGGATATTTTCTCTGCTCAGTACGATATTTTGATTTTTTAGTAAATAAACAAGCAAATCATATTCTTTCGGTGTTAATATAATCGTTTTGTTTTTTCTTATCACTTCTCTGGTCTCTAAATTTACAGATAAATCTTCTATTGATAAATGAACATCTTTTTTTTCAGTAACTTCTTGAATGATAGATCTATGACGAAGACTATTGCGCACTCTAGCTAATACCTCTTCTATTTCGAAGGGCTTGGTGATGTAATCATTAGCTCCATGATCTAGTCCCATCACTTTATCTAACGTAGTATCACGGGCTGTCAAAAGAATAACAGGGAGGTAGGTGTTCTTTTTTCTAATTCTTCGAAGGACTTCGATACCGCTAAGTTCTGGAAGCATAACGTCTAATAAAACTAGATCAATGCTGTTATGTAAAGCAGCTTCAAGGCCGCTTTTTCCTTCGTGCTCTACGAGTACTTGGTATCCTTCATGCTCAAGCTCAATCTGAAGAGCTCGTGCAATCATTTCTTCATCTTCAACGATTAAAATACGGTTTTGCATGCAGGTTCTCCTTTCGCATCGTTCAAAATGTAATAAACTTCATTTGGACAAGATAAGCTCCTGTTTAGTTGGACCTTTCTTTTTAGTGAACCACTATAGATTAATACCTTTCATAAGACGGAAGGTTTCAAGAAGCAAAACGTTTAACCCTAGCCATACTCCTCCAAATACATATCCTGCTGCAATATCGCTGGGATATTGTATGCTGAGGTACAAACGACTAATCGCAATAAGCAATAAAATAAGAATGGCTGCTATTGGTGCTAATGTAGGAACCCATAATCTTTTAGAGTGTCGAACCATCATAAACACAGCAAACCCATAAATAACAAAAGCCATTAAAGACTGCTCGCTTGGAAAGGTGTATGAAAGCTGTTCTATCAACGATTTTCTAATAGGGGAGAAATGGTGAAAAATTCGTCTTAGGCTTTCTTCGTACAGCTCTCCGCCGCCTGCCACAACTACCAGAGATAATAATTCGATTTTTTTATCTCTGCCTTTCCATAAAATCCATACAAGTGTAAAGAAAATTAATGCCACCAGAACTTGCCTGGATCCGAGCATGAAAAGTATCCGCATTGGTACATTCCAATCTTTATTAAAAAGGGCTGATATTAATAGACTGGTTATTTTGTTAAAATCTCCAAACTCGTTTGCGATAAAGTCTTGCGTCATTCCAACCATAAGCAGAATAAACGCTAATGTTACTAATGCTGTAAATATAAAAACAAGACCTGCCCGTTTCCGCGTATGAAACACATTTACTATCCACTCGAGACAATTAATTGCTATCTTTTTAATCGTTACTTTGAACTTTTTATAAATGTAAATAGCAACGAACAAACTTACAGCTACAATTATCCCAATGATAAAATACTTCTTAATAGAATGATGAAACTGTTCCCACTGAGGTCCTAATAACTTTCCTAGAGTAATAAATGTGGTGACCCAAAGAAATGATCCACTATAGGCGTACAGTGCATACGTGCGAAAAGGAAGCCGAGTAATTCCTGAAAAATATCCTGTAATATGTCTAATAACTGGGAGGAAATAAGCAATAATCAACAGCTTGTTTCCATGTACACTAAACCATTTTGACATTCTTTCAATTCGCTCTGGCCCCATATGAAGGGGTTTGCCGTATTTATCAAAAAAAGGAGTCCCTAACTTATAGCCTACCCCGTAGGCTATAGTCATTCCAACCATACTCCCCATACCAGCCGCCAAGATACTTCCCACCCAGCTTAAATGTCCTTGAAAAGCAAGAACCCCAGCGTAGCCCATAAGCAGTTCGCCTGGAAGAGGAAGCGCAAGAAGTTCCAGCATTAATGCTAGAAACAGCACGATATATCCGTACTGATTTATATAAGATGTGATAAAATCCATGGTTTGTCCTTCTTTCATAGTATGTATCTAAAGCACAGTCGGTAAGGCGAATATGCTTACATGGGATTGAAATACAAAGATGAAAAGATTAATTTCACCTTTGTATTTCTTTTAATGTAGCATTATTTATTAAAAAAACTGGATTTTTCATTGATTTTTAATGTTATTTTTAGCCTATTTTTAATTACAAAACGTAGACTGAAAATGTGCTATTTGAAAGCTCAACTTAAGACTGTTTGTTTTTCTAATAAATAGTGTAAGGAGTTCCTAACCAATCTATGTAACGAAAAAGAAGAAAAGACACATCACACAAATTGATTAAAAAGGGTAACTACCCATTATTAATTTTTTATAATGCTTACTCTTTTCCAAGTAGAGTAATTCTTTAATCGTATAAACAAGAGAACAAAAAGGTGCGGGAAACAGCCCAGGCTTTACCACATAGCAAAAGCAGACAAACTACAAGGAGGGAAAAGTCATGAATAATCGTGAAAAAGATAAATACCTCATTCTTTCCGCTACATTTGGAGAAGGGCATAAACAAGTGGCAAATGCGATAAGCGAGGCAGTAAATGAGCTGATTGCTGATGCTGAGCCTATTAACATGGATATCATGGAATGGATTCATCCCAACCTCTATCCAATCAGCAACTATATCTATAAAAAAAGCATTAAGAAGTTTCCTCAAGTGTATAGCTTTTTGTATAAAAAAACTCGTGTAAAAAATTCGTTTTCCGTTAAGCTAAATTCGATCTTTTTATCGGGCATGCAAACGGTGCTTAAAATCATACAGGAAATAAAACCGAAAGTAGTGGTTAGTACCTATCCATTTGCCGCTGGGATAATATCGAAATTAAAAGAGCAAGGGTTAATTGATATTCCGGCGATAACCATCATCACAGATTATACGGATCATTCTTATTGGATTCATCCCTCTACAGATCAATATATGGTAGGGTCTGCTCGATTGCGTGATCAATTAATTGCGTTAGGGGTAGAGGCGGACAAAATTAAAAACACTGGAATACCTGTACGGAAAAGATTTATGGATGTTCTTCCAACAGACCTTCTCTTAGATAAATATATGATCAATCCAAATATGTTCACCCTGCTCATCATGGGAGGGGGAGACGGATTTTTTGGAAAAGGACTTTCAACCTTTAAGGCATTAGAATCCATTTCCACACCGATTCAACTTTTTATAGTATGCGGTAAAAATAAGAAATTAAAAACACAATTAGAGTGGGAATTAAAAGACTCAAAGCATGACGTGAGAATTTTTGGATACTGTGAAAAGGTTGAAGAATTAATGGCTATTTCAGATTTAATGATCAGCAAGCCGGGGGGAGTAACAACCTCTGAGGCAATGGCGATGGGTTTGCCAATACTACTTTATCATTCGTTACCAGGACAAGAAGAAGACAATGCAGAATATTTATGTCGTTCGGGATTCGCACTGTCTGCACAGTCAGAAAAAAAGTTAATTGCGCAAATTGAAAATCTTGTCCGCGATTCAGCACCTTTAAGATGGATGAAACAAAGGATGAAAAAATATCAAACCAAAACATCATCCACGGAAGCTCTCCATGTCATTGTCGAAGCAGCAAGATGCGGTTCATTACGTAACGTAACAGATAGTAGAACGATACAAAAGCAAAAGGAGATAGAGGTGAGTATATAATATGGAGTTCATGATTTCTGCTATTATTTTTTTTATTTTATTATACACCGTTATTCCGTATTTCCTATCACGTAGCCTAGGAGTGAACGTAGTTAAAAGAGGAAGGGATTTATCCAAAATTGCTTTTACGTTTGATGATGGTCCGAATCCTGTTTATACCCCCATACTTCTTGATTTACTGAAGAAAAATGAGGTGAAGGCAACCTTTTTTGTGGTCGGTACTAAAGCAGAAAAGTACCCTGAACTGATTCAGCGCATGCATAATGAAGGCCACTTAATCGGAATTCATAACTACGTACATCACTCCAACTGGTTTATGTCGCCTTGGAAGGTTAGAAATGGAGTTAAGAATACAGCCAAGGTGATTAAATCTATCACTGGAGTCACACCTATTTATTATCGACCGCCTTGGGGAATGCTCAACCTTTTCGATTTTATGAGAAGAGGTAAATATAAGATTATTCTATGGTCAATCATGGCGGAAGATTGGCGAACCTCTGGCGGAAGCGAAAAGATTAAAAAACGCCTAGCCAATATAAAAGGCGGGGACGTCATTTTGCTGCACGACTGCGGAGATACGCTCGGAGCAGAATCTGAAGCTCCAAGAAACACAATTAATGCGTTAAGAGATGTATTAAAGACAGTGAAAACAAAAGGATTCACTTGTGTCCGTGTTGATGAATTGGTAGAGAAGCTATAGGTAGTAAGAGGATTAGAAGATTATCTTTATTAAAGCTTGCGAATGACATTTTAATTCTTGTCATTACCGTAACTAAATATCTTATCTGTTATAAAAAAAGAACCTCTATTTTAAAGAGGTTCTTTTTTATGGCCAGTAAAAAATATATGGTAATATAATCTTATATTGGATATATTTATAATTTTGCAGTTTATAAAATCTATGTTGAATCAGCAGTCAATTTAAACGACATCTATGAAAGTAGGGTAGTTCTTGAAAAAAGTTATTTTAAAATTCTTTGTATACTTTTTAATCTTCTTTGGAGGAAACTTAATGATTAATATTCTGTTCACCTCTAATTTTGATCTTTTAACAGCATTTTCAACCGCTTTTGGAGTTTCCTTTGGGATTGCTATCTTCGGGTATTATACATATAAAAAAGGCAAGGAAGCGTAAAGTGCTGTGTTTTTGAGCCAATACATAAAAGATTTTAGTAGAAACTTAAATATCATAGTATTAAATTATAAAGATTTTGAGGTTTAAGATGGGAAATTTGTTGAATTACATTTATTTTTTTATTGCCATTTTAGTTGGCTTGTACTTTTTTATCACCAATAAACACTCTAGAAAGCCACTATTCATGTTGTTACTATCGATGCTTTTATTTTATAGCAGCGCGTATTTCTTTTACTATAAGACTTATCCAATTAACTTACTCAGTACATTATCCATACTTGTGTTTTGGTGGATCATTCTTTTATTACTAAGAGAGATTTATTCTAGAGAAGAAAATATTTTCTGGAATCTTTGTTTAATCTATGTAGCGCTATACCACTTATTGCACTACGTTTTTGATTCATTGGCTCAAAAGAACTTTTTGTATGAATTTATCTTTTATTTTTATACAAATGTAGGATTACTTCTGCTTGGCTTGTACTATTTCTTAAGAGTCTATAAAAATAGAATCGTGCATTAGAATGAACAAAGTTCCTTGGAGCTCAATGTCCACAATTCTTGTTGCGTTAAATTTTTATAACAGATTGCTTTGCAGAAAATCAATTATTTTCCATCATTTAATAAATATTATTGAATCTCATGGACGCCTTGTATATTTTTATATTATTTACCGCAATTTAAAAGAAAAAGGTGAGGCTGATATAATGGCTAAAACAATTCCATCCTTATGCATTTTGCTGGGGGCTTATGTTCTTATTGCATTCATCGACGTTTTTCAGGGAAACTATATGTTTCAATCGTTTTATAACCTAAAACAATATTTTGTAATTGCCCGTGGAGAAGATTATTTTTTGGTTATTTTATTTGCTTTGATATTCCTTACTGTTAGCATTTTTCCTGTTTTAAAAAAACAATAGCCTCCCTTGTCATGAAAGGGCAGGCTTTATTTTTTGTTTTATATATGCTGTAATCAGCAATAGGATGGGAATTGCTATATGAAAAGGAAGGTGCAATAAATAAGGAACAATTTTGAGTCCTTCATTTATATGAGCTTGGTAACTAGGAGCAATCATGAGTGAGGAGAAAAAAATAACACCGCCAATTAAATAAATATTTGTAACAGAAGATTTCATTCGAAACAAATCAGCCGCGCCAATCACTGCACAAAAGAAATAGATGGTTATTTTAACAAAACCTAAAATGACCATGAGAATAAGAATAAAGGTATCCAGCCTTTGAATAAAACTAGCTATGTTAATGTAACTCACAGCTGTCAGAGCGGGGAAAGAGGATCTTAAAACAGTCTCTGGTCCGAGTACACACAAAAGAATAATCGAATTAATGGTTAAGACAATTCCTCCTGTTATAATAGCGGATAACCCAATTGTTGCAGCCTGACTTTTTTTATTCAAATAAGGAAGAATCATAGTGAAGGTAATCAATTCCCCGAAAGGGACAGTAATACCAAGAGGGGCTAACTCTTTCCCTATGTTTCCCCATCCATTTGCTAATACGGGTTGAAGGTTTTCCACCTTGATATAGCCTCCTACTACATATAAAACATTTAATATAAAAAGAGTCAGTAAAATAACAACAAAACATAAGCATGTAACTCGTGCGAATGCTTCTATTCCTAAGTGAATACTATAAATCAGCACAAAGGTCATACATATCCCCAGCGTAATAATCGATGTAACATAGTAAGAAGAACTAATTAGTAATTCTTCAAAATCACGTAGTACTCTGGAAGCAATATAAACAAAATATATAATATAGCAAAAGCTGATAGCACCGCCTACGTATTTACCCCAGATTTTAATGAGGTAGCCAGTCAAGGGTATATTAGGGTATCTCTTATATAAGGAGATATAGACTAAATACAGTAAACATCCAAAAAAAGTAGCCAAAAGGGGGACTACCCATGCATCTTGCCTAGCAGCCTTTCCTATATCTAAAAGCAACGTACTGCCTAATATAAAGATAAACATCATACAAAATAATTGAAACCCATCGATTTTTATTTTAGTCAACGCTTTTTCAGCTCCTCATCTAGTTTACCTCATAAGGATTTGTCCGCATTCCGGTATTTACAATACTGACGTTCACATTCATCGATACCTTTGCGCTTGAAAATAGATTCTCCCAATTCTGTTTATGCTGACGCCAGTAACTAGGGTTGGTTCGAGACAAGCTATCACCAAAGCCAAATATATCTACCTTTTCTTTTTGTGCGATGCGAATAGTTTTTGTGATTTCCTTTTGTAATTCATTTTGTACCTCTTTTTCCAATTCTTTTAATACCTTTGGGTTGCTTAAATCTTTTTGGCATGATGTTTCCGTAATTTCTCCCATGACATTCAAATCTGTATGAATAAAAGGTTGTCCATGGCGGATTTTTGTCTTTATTTGACTTTTTATTCCGGTCGTCGTAACTGTGATATTCGCATTTATATTACAAGGGAAAACAAGGGCCGTGCTCTTCACTTTAGACGTAACAAGTTGAACAGATCGAGCCTCATCGCCATCCAGCCATCGAACTAATTTCCCTTTTCTAAACATAGCTAATCCCTTTACCTGCATAGCACTTGGGCTGGTATTCTCTAAATTGCCTGCTTCTTCTGACTTCTGAGAGGGTTTGTTAATGGTGATTCCAGGAAGAGATAGGTCTTTTCCCTCACTCAAAAGCATAGAAATAACTTCATATGCTTGTACATTACTAACTATTCCGTACATTTTTTGATTGTTCTGGGTTGTACTTAGAATACTTTTGACTGGAGTAACCTCGAAAGGTTCAATTACACCAAGCAATTTCTCAGCAGTTCCATCACGTGCAATAAAAACTGGAATACTTGTACGAGCTTGCTTGCCTCGATCCAAGGCATCAAATAATAAGCTAAGGTCATTTCTTGCTAACTTTTCACCTACAACGATAAGCGAAAGATGAGAAGTAATATGTTCTCTTGGGATGACGACAGAGGCTTTTTTTAATGCTTCCACTAACGTTTTGGCCGTTACTGTATAGTTAATGACAGGAAGACCCTGTCCTCCTGACGAACTGCCCTGTGATAAACCACTTGGATTAATGATCTGATAGGTTACTTTATAAGGTTGTTCCAAGTTTTCGTTCTCATCAATTCCCAATCCTATAATAACTCCTATTTGGTTTAATTCTCGGTAATTCGAACATCCTGAAACGCATAAACAAATGGCAGCGATCCATAAAAGCGAAAGATAAGTTTTCATTTTCTATCCTCATTTATCTTTATACGAAGTCTATTTATTTTGATGTTTTTTCAACAGAGATGGTAAAGAGAATCGAACTAAAGTATCCTTTTGCTTTTTAAAATCAAAGGGAGCAAAAGGTGAAAAGTAGGGGATACCAAAAGATCTTAGACTACTTATATGAAGCCATATACATAAGGTCATAAGCAAAATTCCATATAAGCCAATAAATGCTGAAATTAGAATCAAGATAAACCGAAAACCACGGGCCGCATTGACAATGCTAGTAGATGGCAGTGTAAAATTGCTGATGGCAGAAATAGCAACAATGATCACAACAGCCGCCGATACAAAACCTGCTTCTACAGCTGCTTGTCCTAGAATCAGCGCTCCTACAATGGAGACTGCTGGTCCGATTGCCCTAGGCATTCGTATTCCTGCTTCTCGCAACATCTCAAAAGCTAGTTCCATCACTACCATTTCTACAATTGCTGGAAAAGGAACTCTTTCTCTTTGCGCCATTAAGCTGACCATTAATGTGTTTGGAATAAGTCCCTGATGATGCGTAATCAATGCTAAATAGATAGCAGACGCATACATAGAAAGAAAAAAAGAGCCAAATCTTAGTATCCTTAAAAAGGAAGCAATATAATAATTTTGATAATAATCTTCGGGAGACTGAAAAAATTGAGAAAAAATAGCAGGCGCAATTAATACAAAAGGTGTTCCTTGTACAATAATAGCAATTCGACCTTCTAATAAATTTCCTACAACAGCATCAGGTCGTTCCGTATTTAATAAAAGTGGAAAAATAGTCGTCCTATCATCCCGGATAAATTCCTCAATATAGTTCGACTCGAGGACCCCATCTACCTTAATCTCTTTTAAACGTTCTTTGATTTCCTCTACAATACGTTCATCTGCATTCCCTTTAATATACATAATCCCTATATCTGTTTGGGTTACGCTTCCAATTTTCATGCTATCTAAGCGTAAATTAGAATCCTGAATTCTAGCTCTTATCAAGGAGGTATTAGTCCTTAAATTCTCTGTAAAACTATCTTTAGGTCCTCTAACAACAGTTTGGCTGGTTGGTTCTGTTACTGCGCGGGACTGAAGTTTTTTTGTATTGCCAATGAAAATTTTAGAACTTCCATTCAGTAGTATGACTGTATCACCAGTTAAAACCGCTGACATAAATTCATGCCAATTCTCTTTTATAGTCAATTGAGATACAGTTAACATCTGGGGTATTTGTGCTTCTATCTCTTTGACGGTTACTACTTGATTACTTTCCTTAAGCCCCTGAATAAGAGGAGTCATGATATTCTCATTTATAATGTTTTCATCTGCTAATCCGTCAAGGTGAATAACGGCTGCTTTTAACGTTTTTTGATACGGAGACTCAACCATTCGAAACGATACATCAGAGCTATTTCCCAATTCGTTCAATAGTCTCTCTATATTTTTATTTATATCATCATATAAGGGAGTTGCTGAACAATCCGTTGTCTTTTCTTTAGTAGAGCTTTTCAAAAGATATCTTTGTCGCACGTTTTACCACCTTTTATATGAGTGAATATTTGTTATACAACGAGTAACGTTATCATTCCTATAAAATGTAAAAAATATGCGCATGAGGAAGATATATAAAATAAAATGATAGGAAATGTATCTAACTTTGTTTTCTATTTTGTCGCATTAGTTGAACGTCAAAATAAAGCTGAGGATTCTTTAGAGTTTTCAGATGAAAATTAAAGCGGTTTAGCTAGTATTACTTTATATCCAGTGACAGATTAGAAGACATTGTTTTAAAAGTTAAGTAATTGGAAAGAAAAGCACCTCACATTTCTCTATATAGCTGATGTTTTTATGGCCGATATCGTACATGATAATAATTAAAAATGAAGTGAATAGTCACATTGATTAACTCCAAAATTCCCAACACGAAATAACAAAAAGCCCTATCCTAAATTTAATTGCTTAGAGATTGGGCTTTTGTATAGGAATATCTTCAGTATTATAAATGAATTTCTACACTACTTTTCTCTTAAACAAATGGAAGTTCTCTTTTATGCCTTAACAGTCTGTTTTTTTACAGGAATGTAGATGTCAATCTCTTTATTTTCTGAACCATAGCACCTCTTATCATACAGTTCAAACTCCATTGATCCGTAGTGCTCATAACCTGATTCTGGAAACCATTCTGTAAAAACATAGTTCCATGTGGACTGAATGGAAGAAGTAAAAGATTCTTCATTTGATTTTGGAGTAGTGAACACGGCATATTCTAGTTCAGGGAAGCTTCTGTAAACTGTTCCTTCAGGAGCTGGAGTGCCTTCCTTTACTTCCATGCCAATTATATAAACAAACTCACCCGTTTCAGGATTAAAATCAGTGCAAATGCCAAGCTCCGCGCTTGCGTTTAGGGGATTGGGGATTTTAGAGCCTAATCCATTTTGCATGTACTGTTGCCAAAATTCAGGAATGTCTTTGTTATTCTGACCACCCTCGTTCTTCGTTTTTAGCTCATATCCAATGACATAAAAAGCAGATTTAGTGACTAGTTTTGGTTCCATCTTATTTCCTCCTGACAAAAGTGTGGTAGTTAGGTAGGCTTTTCCTTGCAGCGGTCCAGATATTCTCCTTGCGTTACGGTATTGCTTCGGTGAAACATCATAAAATTTTTTGAACGCTCTGTTAAATGATTCTTGATATTGAAAACCAACATCAAGTGCGATATCAATGACTTTTTCATCTGTGAAAAATAAGCGTTCTGCTGCGCGTGTAAGTCTTCGTTTCCTCACATAATCCATCACCGATTCTCCAACCATGGCTTGGAAGACACGGTGATAATGAAAAGGAGAAAAGCAAGCAATTTCTGCTAACTTTTCTAAAGTAATCTGTGTCTCCAAATTCTCCTCAATGTAATCTAGCGTTCTCTGTATACAAGTTACATAATTCATTTACATTCACCTACCTTACGTTCACTATAACAGCAAACAAATCGTTGTTCTTAACATTTTTTGCTATATTCAATTAGATGAGGGTAGTTTTGCAATATACGCCTCTAGATGTATAGTCCTAAGGGAATTTTAATGCTAAAATTTTCTATGTAAATTAATGGAATTAACACATTGGTAAAGGGAGCGTTTGAATTGAAGAAACTTTATTTTAGCTTAATGATTATTTGTTTATTAGGTGCTTGTTCTTATCAGGAAAGTACAAAAAAAGTTAGTGAAGAAATTGTATTACCAACTTCTATATTTAGTTCATCGAAAAATAATGCTGTAATTGATGAAAAGGAAATGAAAGAAAGTATAAAGACTTACTTAAATACTAACGAGGATTTATCCAATATCAGTGATCAATTTGAAGAAATGATGGATTCTGATCAACAGCTACCTAAAGCTGAAGCGAAAAAACTTGAACAACTAAACGATCTGGTCAAAGAAAATGATCGTAACTTTTCCACATATATCTCGCACAATACTCTACCAGAAGGATATAAAAAAGAGTCAGAGAGAATTAGCCGCTTTATTATGGGTTCCAATCAAATTTTGGATGAACTGGATCAAGCCATCGATGACATGGTTGAGCATATGAGCGAAGGAGATTTTTCTGAAACAGAAATTGAGTCACTTATGAATAGAAATGAAGGTGTAAATGGAAGGGAACAGAAAAAGATAGAGAATTTTCTAGATGACAACAATATTGATACAAAAGCTTTTGGACGAAAGAGTTAAAACAATTTAATAGATTTGCTTTGGTTAGGGGGAGTTTACTATTGGAGTAGTTAAGTCTACAAATAAACTTGCATTTTCTATTATCTATTTAGTCTTCGGTACAGCTTTGGGGATAGTAGCCAAATATTTAGATACTATTGCAGGTGTTGATGGAAGCTGGTGGATGAATATTCTGCCGTATTTTGGGGATTTGTGTTCTAGGGCCGGTATTTGGGTCCTGATTGCTACCCTTATAGCCGCGTATAGTAAAACCAAAATTAGTGGAGCTCTTAATACATTCATGTTCTTTATAGGAATGCTAACAGGCTATTATATATATTCCGCTTTTCTATTTGGATTTTTTCCAACTAGTTATTTTTTACTGTGGGGAAGTATCGCACTAGCGTCTCCGTTTCTAGCAGCTATTATATAGATGGCTAAAAATAATTTACGTCTAGCTTGGATATTACCAGCGTTGCCTATGGGGTTATTGCTAAGTCTTTCTTTAGGGGTTGGAGTATTTTATATCCATGTAAGTTATATGGAAGAATTCATTATGTATGCTGTTTTATGCGGAGTCTTTTACAAAAATCCAAAGCAGCTAGCGGCAACAATTTCTGTTTCGTTTATCATTTCGTTTATTATCAAACAAGTAAGTCCACTTCACTTTTGATTTAGATTAAGGTTTTAAAAAAATGAAAATTTACTATGTGAAAAGGGGATTTCGGTAACTAACTATAAATACAATTCAAAACGGCTTTTACATATACATTCCTTAAAATACAGTAATTAGGAAACTTTTATAGAAGTAATTCGTATAAAAGGTAGGAGGTGATGGATATTAACACGGAAAAACGTCTGGATGAAATTGAAAGAAAATTAGATGATTTACATAATAAGATAAGTAATGAAGAAAGTAGAGCAAAGTATAAACCTATCTTTACAATTGTACTCATTTTATCTGCAATTCTCATATTTTTTGTGCTTATAGGTGTTGTAAGTTTTTTTACAGGTTAATTTTTTTTACTAATCTCTCAGAATTATTTCTGGGAGACCTTTCATTATTTAAACTAACGACAATTCATTTTGTATAAACTTGTATATAATATACCCGCTTAAAATAAAAGGGGATAAAATTATGATGGGAAATGAAAAGGAACGTTCCACATTTAGTGCGGCTTTCAAAACCTATGAACAGCTATTAAAAAAGATCTTGCATATGTTCTTTACTAGATAATATTCTACGCCATGTTAACTAAAGGTATATATTTTAATAAAATATATAGTAGTAAAAATGACATTATGGTGTTTACATGGAGGAAGAGCATGAGAAAGTTTTATATTGCTTTATTTAGTCTTTTCTTTTTTATTTCATTAGTAGTTGGATGTCAAAGTAAAGCTGAGGATCCTTTAGAGTTTTCAGGTGAAACTCAAAGCTGGTCAGCTACTATTACGTTATATCCTGTTGAAAATAGGAAAGAAACAGCTCAAATGAACTTAAATTATCTAGGTGGTAAGGTAGAATCCGTAGGAGATTTTGGGATTAATTTAGACACTTCAAATAATCAAAATGGAATTGCAGTAAGAGACGCAAGGTTAAATAAAGAAGGGAATTTCAAAGAAAAAGTAAAGATTGATGCTAGTAAAGATGTAATTAAACCTGAATATATGATTTTAACGGTTAAATGGAATGAAAAGTCAGAAGATATGATTTTAAAAGTTAAGTAATTAGGGAGAAAAAGCACCTTATACTCATCTATATCAAATATTCCCCCAGTTCTTTATCCTTACTATTTGTTAAAATATAATATTATATATCAGAAATTTTATTTTTGCAGTTTAGATTAATATAGTAGCGGTTTTTTGAAAAAGTCCTTAGCTCATGTAATTTCTAGTTGATTCCTTAAAAGGTAAAAGACCCCCTCAAGCCTTCTGAGTGGGGCGCTATACGACCATTTTTAAAATCTAATAGAAGATTATTAATGCTCACTTTCGTCTATTTCGTCTTATTTTTACGTAAGTAGTCGGTGATGTACCAATGACGTTCCCGCAAGAGTCTAATGCTTTTACTTGAAAATAGGGGCCAGCTGCCTGGACATGAATATCTGTTTCAAATCCAGTACGAGGGCTACTAAATATCACTACTGCTAATTTAAAAGGTGTTGGTCCCGCCAGTACCTGCCAAGCAACCGTTTCTGTTGAACCATTCCATGATGCGTAAACTGTAGCTTGACCGTCATGCAATAAGTCTACCGTTATGCTAGGCGGATAAAGTGGTAGACCTACCCACTTATTTTTGAATGCTCGATACGAAAGATTCTGATTTGGATACCGCATATCATATAACAAATTAAATGAAGGGTTTCTTTGTGTATTGCCAGCATTTTTAAACTCTGAAAGGTAGGGCTCTTGCCCCCACCCAATGAGTTGATTTCCATTGGAAAGCTTTTGCGCATTTCCTTGACTTGGAACATATAAAGCTGGGTCATGATAATACGTTCGATCTACATTGGCGACCTTGTGTTTATAGTCTAAGTGAAGAATTAAACCACGCGCCTGTCCCTCCGGAGGAGAGGTTGAAGAGGCACAGCAGGCGTCATCAAACAAGCTTATCCTATTTTCGGACCTGTAGCGCGCATCATGCTGCCAAGAAAATGCAGCGTTCGGTCCAAGCTTAAAATCACTTTGTTTTCCACCAAGTTGCCAAATTACCTTTCCCGTTTTTTTATCAATGTTATAAATGGCCCACATATTACGCATACTCACTAGAAGTGTATTGTTTGGCCCTTCTTCGACTGAATTTACGTGGTAGCAATCCCATATATTATTAGAACTTGTCGCGGATGAAGCAGGTACCACTGAATCAGCTGGATTAATATGTTCAAGTGCACTCCAAAAGAAGAGAAGCTCTCCCGTTTCAATATCTACTTCTTGAATAGAGTAATCATCAAAATATCCGCGTACTGGTCCACCATACTTAGATAAATCCGCAGGTACTTGTTTTACTGCCGTAAACAAAGCCGTATTCCGTTCGGTGATTGTAAACTCATGCACATCAGCTGTAAATCCTTTTTTAGCAAATAATTTTTTAATGACCTTATAATGCTGGTTGATAATTTGAAAATAAGCACCAGGTTCAGGATCGCCTGCTGGAAGGTTTGGAGTTGCGGTTTGAGTTCCTGAAATTGTTCCTTGCCACATCGTAAGAACAGGGTTCCCGCAGTACATTTGTACTCGAAAGTCTGTGTTTTGAATATATCTACTAGCAAGTGGTCTAAACCACACTGGATTACCTGTCTGATCCATAATTAGTGCCCCAGTTTGGCCAATCATCGCTGCTTCATATACCGTATAGGGCGCAACAAATAATAGGCCGGGAGCTGTTCCGGGCTTATCAACATTAATGGTAACCTTCATGGGATGTAAATTAGGAGCCGAAACAAAATTCCATACTTGCGGGTTTGAATGATTGGTGGATGATTGTGAATTAAAATTATCCATTCCCACTCTCATCTCCTCTGAATTTTATTATTAGCACTGTCGAGCTATTAATATGTCATTTACGTCAGAATATGTACATATGTTTTAGGTTTACTTGTGTCTTTTATTTATTTTAAATGCTTGTATATAAGGGCAGATGAAATAAATGTAAAAAAAGAGCCCTTAGCAGATAAGAGCTCTTTTTTCTCGTTCATATACCTTTATATATTATCAATGCAGCAATATTTTAATCGTGTTTAAAGTTGAAAACCATGCAAAAGAAAAGCAAATTTTTGCATATATGTTATTCGTCAAGATTTAAAAAGATGACCAAGCGTTGTCTTTATGTAAGCTGAAATTTTCATCTTTTTCTTGAAAAAATTCTATAAAAGGTAAAAACTAAAGCCTATCGCAATGTAGGTACCAATAAGTAAAACACCTTCGAACCAGTTGGAATCACCGTCGTTAACAACGGTCACCGTCATGAGAGCGGCAAGGATCATCGCAATCATTTCCGCTGTATTAAATACAAGAGGCAAAAAATCATACAAGTATGAAAATAGAACGAGTATAGGAGCAACAAACATGGCCGTTTGGACGGTTGAACCAATGGAAATCTCCACCATTACGTCCATTCTGTTATTATAGGCCATTGCAATTGCTGACACGTACTCTGCAGCACTTCCGACTATGGCTACAACAATAATTCCAATAAAAACGTGACTCCAGCCTAAGGCAGCACCTACTGGCTCAATGGTGCCAACAAGTTTTTCACTAATATAAGCTAGTACAATTGTAGCCAGTCCAAGTACAACGATTGCTTTCTTTTTTCCCCATTCTGGTTCCTCTCCATTTTCTTCTGCGTTTCCAGTAAAAATCCCCTTATGCGTGACAAGTTTAAAAAGAAGAGCAAGCAGGTAAATGGTCAGCATCACAATAGCAAAAGAAGTTGATAGAACCTGCATATCTTTATCATCCAAGCGTTTTGCAAAGATAAATGGCAATACAAAAGTTACGATAATAGCAAACATTAAGAGAGAGGTATTGTGTCGTGTTTTAAACACACTAAATTTTTGCTTTTTAAATCGAATTCCTCCAACAATCATTGATATTCCGCTCGCAAAAAGTAGATTAACGAGGACTGCTCCAGTAATAGAGGAAATGACAATTGTATTTAGTCCTTTACTTAATGCAAAAAACGAAATAATAATTTCTGCAGCGTTGCCAAACGTAGCATTAAGTAATCCTCCTGCTGTTGGACCTACTACAACGCTAAGGCTTTCAGTAGAACGTCTGATGTAATTAGCCAAGCTAATTAATGTCACACAGTAAATAAAGAACATGAAAATATAATTCCAATTAAAAATGCTGCCAATAATTGAAAGAGGTACACCAATAATCATAAAAATGAAAAAGACTTTATTCATATTTTCCTCCATGGTCATTTATAGATCCTATAGCAAGAAGAGAAGCTCTATATTATCTTAGCGTTTTTATTAATATAACTCTTAAGACTTTTGTTATTCACATGGAGAGTGCAACTAGCAATTAACTCGACGCATAGAAAGAGAACATACTTAATAGCTGGTGTAAAGTTAAAAAAGAAAAGAATCGTACAAGATAAAGCGCTATGAACTCCTCAACATAAGCTTCAAAGTATATTGAATAGTCTGCTTTGAATAGCCAATATATATCTTCTACATGCTAAAAAGATATGAATTTTTCGAATGTCCACAATTAACGTTTGCGTTAACGTTAATTGTGGGTAATGTAGTTTATAGATTTAAAAATAATTAGAATGAAGCACCATTTAAATATGATTCAAACTGGTCATTATCATTAAAGGAGAGAGCTATCATGTATACACTTGGAGAACTATTAGAGCAAAGGGCTACACAATCTGCTGAAAAAGAGGCTTTAATTTGGAGTACATCTTTCCTTACATTTAAAGAATATAATGAACGTGTCAATCAACTCGCTCATTACCTGTTAAGCCATAACATTAAAAAAGGGGATCGAAATTGCAATTCTCTGTCAAAACAATCATCCGTTTCCTACGATTCTGCTAGCCGCATTAAGAATTGGGGCCGTAGCTGTTCCTATTAGCTGGCAGCTTACGAAGTATGAAATTATTGATATTTTAGATAGTGCACAACCTAAAGTTATTTTCTACGACCAAAAATTTCATGAGGTTATTCCTTTTGATTCTGAAATATTAAATGACGTGATTACTTTACAAGTAGGAAGAAAAAATAGTGTGGAGACAGTTGAAGAATATAATGAAATTTTTTCTGCGTATTCTATACTAAATCCAAATATACAGGTCTCTCAAGACGACATTGCCATGCTTCTTTTTACTTCTGGAACAACTGGCAACGCAAAAGGCTGTATGATTGAGCATGGTCATGTATATTCTTACATACAACCATCTAGTCAACGAATCGATTATGAAGAGGATGGTCGTTTTCTTGCCTCGCATCCTTTTTATCATATGAGTTCTATTAATAACATTTTGAAATCTGTTTCCAACGGGATGGGGTTATTTTTGTTGTCAGATCCTACACCGGAAATCATTTGGGAAACGATTGAAACTCATAAGATCACTATGATGTTAGCGTTTCCCTCTATGTATATGCAAATGCTCGAAGCAGTGAAAAATGCAGAGGCAAAGAAATCTTCACTAAAGGTTGCTATTGCTGGAGGGGCAAAAGTTCCTGCTTATCTTATTAAGGAATATGAAAAATTGGACATCAGCATGATACAAGGTTATGGAAGTACAGAAGCATGGACAGTCAGTGTATGGACACCAAATATGGGAAATGAAAAAATTGAATCAGCAGGCAAGCCTCTTTCTGGTGTAGAAGTAAAAATTATTGATCCCGAGTCAGGACAAGAAGTGAAAACAGGAGAAGTTGGAGAAATTATCATAAAAAGCCCCTATTGTTTTAAAGGCTATTGGCATAATCAAGAGGCGACTGACAAAGTCCTTAGAGATGGCTGGTTCTATATGGGAGACGCTGGAAAGGTAGATCAAGACGGCTTTTTATATATTATGGGACGCTTTAAAGATGTTATCGTATATGGCGGTGATAATATCTATCCTGATCAGGTAGAAGAAATAATTGAGCAAATAGATACGGTTATAGAAGCTGCTGTAGTAGGAGTAGAAGACCCAGTTTATGGAGAAAAACCTAGAGCGTATGTGGTAAAAGATCCTCATTCTTCCTTAACAAAAGAAGATATCTTAAAATATTGTAGAGATCGTCTAGCAAGCTACAAAATTCCCGAAGTTTATTTTATTGATCAACTCCCTAAAAATCAGCTCGGTAAAGTATTAAAAAGAGAACTAAAATGAAGTTAGTTAAAAGCGTGGGCTGAATGCAGTCCACGCTTTTATGATGGGAGATTATATATTTACAGCAGAAATGTTAAGTGGAAAGTCCTTTTATATCTGGATAACAAATACGAAGTGTATTCTTATACTCAGATTCGTATCCTGTAAATACCAGCTTTTTTTCGTTATTATCATAGTGAAATCCGAATTTCTTTAAATCATTCCTCAATATATCTTCATTACTTTTGGTGGAAGAAGCAATCTCCTCATAAGTAGCACCATTATTTAGCTTTTGAACAATTTCACCTATTAACAAATTACAACCTCCAGTACCATGCGTTTATTCAATAATAATTTAACCTAAATAGCTGCTTTTATGAACGTTGTACAGAAAGCTATTTTAGATTATTAAAATTTGCATCATGCGCTTCGTTTGTAAAGCAGTGAATTAATTATGTTTTTTCTTTTTACGATAATCAGTAAAACAATAAATTAAAAAAATCCCAATAAAAAAACCAATGAAAAGACCGATGAGACTTTCTATTGGTACATCTTTTCTCCAGTTAATCGGCCGTAAATCGAAATTCTTCTTTTTATTATTGAATACGTCAATTAAGTGGACCTCGATATGTATAAAGGGAGAAAGAACTCTATATTTTATTTCTTTACAAGTAGATGATTTAGCCGGATTTATACAATTCCTAAAACAGTTATGATAGCCACTAAAGTTATATAGTTTTTTAAAGGAGTGATTTTTTTATGGGATTTTATGCTAAAATGATGTAAAATCCGCATAACTTTACATGTGAAAGTAACTGTTGAGTGCTAACGAATTAATACGTAATAATTGGTATCAAAAACATGATATAAAGTTTGTTTATCTACTCCAGATAATCAGTTTCCTAATTTGCAAAGGTTACTATCATATCAAGTGAAAGAGTAATAAAAGCATTCCTTAAATAAATTTCAACTAAATAGTATTGAAAACGAGTAATTTTTAATAAAACTTTTAGCTTAATAGATACTAAGAAACAGGAGAGAGAAAGATGAATTTTTTATTTGATTTCGTTAGACAATTCTCGAACGAATTAGCAAACCTGGCTGAGCGTATAGAAGATAATTTGTTTAACGAGCCCCATGCCTCATTGATACAGGCCCGTTTATATAGTGAGCACCTTGTGAAGTTAATCAGTAAGGAAGAAGAACTTGAGGAGCTATATGCCCTTAAGCATGCTGAGAGAATACATAAATTATATCGCCAAAATGCGATTGAAGAAGATATTTATCTAAAATTAGAGTGGATTCGAAAGAAGGGAAATAAAGCTGTACATGACGTGAAGGAAGTAGAGACTGCCGATGTGCTGCAGACTCATAAGTTTTTATTTGAAATAAGCGTTTGGTATATGCAGCTGTATGTGACATACGAGTTTAAAGCTCCGGCGTATAAACTTCCTATTGCCTCAGAAACAAATAACGATCAAGATAAAACACTTAAACTATATCTAGATCAAAAGATTGATGATATGAGGTTAGAAAAGGAAGAAGTAAAAAATGTAGCGAAACTAAAGCTTTCCGCCACTAACGAGGCAATTCTATCTCCCATGAATGCTCATCTTCAATTTAAAAATGAAAAGATTTTTATACCTAGCGAACTAGCAGATATGCCTATCACTATGCTTCCTGTAAATGGATGTAAGTATCTATTGAGTGAGTTTTCACGTGTAGGAATTACTTCTCTAAATAAAATTAACGAGCCGATGGCTGAGCTGCATATGAAATTAAATGGTATTGGTAACCAAGGTATGGAAAAGTTTTGGGAAGAAATTAATAGTATTGAAAGTGTAGTACGTATGAATATGTCAGAAACCCACGACACTGAAGTTAAAACCATTACGATAAGCGAAAAGGTTAATAAAATCTTTGATAAACATAAATTTAAATTGAATCACCCAACGAAAAAGGCTATAGAATTTGAACACAAAATTACTAAAGAGATTGTATATTTACTACCTAATAAGCTAACAACGATTGTTCTACACCCAGATACAGCTAAGGAAAAGTTTGAAATTCCTGACAAACCGAGTCACAATACGGCATTAAGAAGCTTTCCGAAAGCGATAAACAAGGGGAAAACACCAACTAATTTTGGCTACTCTTTTAAATTTCAAAGCGAAGAAGAACTAGATGATTTTTTATATAAGCTAAATAATGCATATAGTTAGGTAGTAATATGGCTAAGCGAGTTCGCTAAACGGAAAGGGTTCTTAACCCTTTCAAAATTTTAAGGGTTTTCACCTTCCAGCTTAACTAAATAGAGATAGTTCCATTATCTTCAAGTTAGAAATATCTTATATTTTATAAAGAATACCCTAGGGAGGAGATCACTATGAAAAAAGCATTGTATTATGGAGGATGGGTAGTTGTTTGTTCGTCTCTGGTTACTTTAGTTGTTGCTATTTACTCAAGTTCATCCCCTGTGGATCAGGTACCAGCTGTACAAAAGGAAGTTTCAGAATTCGATGAAGAAAATGAATTTATATTAAATTATTAAGCCTTTGTGAAAGCTTTTTTATTGAGGTTAGATTTTAAATAGAAGAAATAAGGTGCTTAAAATAAAATGGATTTCTCTCTTTTTTTATTATCATAAATATGTTCTTGTTCCCTTCGCTCCTCCTAACCTCATTTTAAATTTATTGGGGAGCGAAAGGGACACATAGCAGATAATAAATGAAAAGACATTCTATACGTATGATGAATAAAAAAGCAACCAACTATTTGGTTGCTTTTTCCGAAAGTTAGACAAATATAATGGAGTTAGTATAGTTTCATGGACACCATTTAATTAAGTCCTTACAATGACTTTTGAGAGGATGTGTCCGAAATGGA
>NZ_JBHZOR010000008.1:0-160865 GCF_042787605.1 Priestia sp. YIM B13491
TAAAAAATAAAAATTAACGTTGACGTTTGTCGCTTTGTTCAGTTTTCAAAGTTCAACCGCCGCTCTTAAGCGACTTTTTAATCTTACCAGTTTATCTCTTTCTTGTCAACAACTTTTTTTAAGAAGTTTTTTCAAGTTCTTGATAAATTTAGTATCGCTCATTGGCGACGTATATAAATTTACCACGGATATTTTAAAGCGTCAATAGATTTTTTAAAATAAATCGTGTTTTTTTAGAAAAACCTTTTATCCAGGCTATAAAGTCATATGTCAGGGTATCTAAACGTCATAACCGCACCGTATCAGATACCCTTTATCCTCTCTATCATTTCGCCACATAGTGTCTATGGTACAAACTCTTTCCTTTGGTTTCTACTTTTTTTACCATAATGATATTTTTTTCAATTAAATACTCAAGAAGTATTCCTAAATCAATAGCATAAGGGCGTATTTCGGGATGATGAACCAGTTCATTAAACGTCCATTCCTGCTTTTCACTTTTCATAATATGAACAAGATGCTTGGCACCCAATTCAGTTTTTTTATTTACTAGAAATTCACTCGCTAAGAAAAGCAGCTCTAAACGCTTGCTAACCTCTTCTTGGCTAATAATTAGCTCTTCGTAAAGACGATGAATTTCAGGTTCTATTTTTTTCACTTGGTTCCATACTGTCACTTCTGGGTGAAATCCATTTTCTAACACAGACAGTCGTGCTAAATGATGAAGAGCATGAATGACATGATTAAATGCATCTAAATAATGATTAGACGCATAAAAGTCTTTTCCTTCTTTAAATCGCCGAATCAATTTAGCAAACTCGACACCTATTCTCTTTGTCCGATCTTCTCTAGGAAAATCAATTAAGCGTTTCTTTAAGTTTTCCATATATTCGTTTCGATCAAATAGCACTTTACCATTTAAGATCCAATCAATAATACGGCGGTTCGTCCCATTCATAATCCATTCACTCATTTGCTGTTCAGAAGCCATATAAAGTGCCGCACGCTCATTTTCATATTCGTATTGTTTAATAAAAAGAGAAGTTTCTGTAGTTTTGGTCACAATAAATAAGATAGCATCCAAATTATCCGTCACTGGAGATTCTGATTTCTTTTTTTCAATCAGTAAAATACCTAGTGTGTCTTTATTGCTAGCTCTTTCTTGATATATTGGCCGTAAAACATCTTCCATTTTGAGCTCTCCTAACTGTAATAAACAAATATTTTTCAAAATTTTAAAGGCTATGGACTAAGATTTCTTTTTTTATTATATACGATGTATAACGGATATCCCACTCAGAATTATGGAAATCATTCAGAAAGCTCAAAAACCAACGATAATTTTCCGAAGATTCAATTTTTATCATCATTCACTGTCTCACTCTATGATATATTGGTAACAGGGGGGATACTGATGGGGATAAAGTATTCAAATAAAATTAACAAGATTCGCACGTTTGCACTCAGTCTGATCTTTGTTGGTTTCATTGTTATGTATGGGGGAATTTTCTTTCGGTCTTCAGTCTGGCTAATGACTATTTTTATGCTTTTGGGGTTGCTGTGCATCGTAGCCAGTACCGGCGTTTATTTCTGGATTGGCATGCTTTCTACAAAAGCGGTTCAAGTAACCTGCCCTACATGTCAAAAGCAAACAAAAATGCTAGGGCGCGTAGATATGTGTATGTATTGCAACGAGCCGCTTACGCTTGACCGGTCTCTTGAAGGAAAACAATTCGATGAAAAGTATAATAGAAAAAAACAAAAAGAAAGCTGATAGTATCACTACTATCAGCTTATTAATGCGCTTTTTTAGCCGTACAATCAGGACACGTTCCGTAAATTTCCATTCGGTGGTGACTAATATCAAAGTCAGTAATATGAGCAGCCAGCTTTTCTACTTCGTCTAAACCAGGATAATGAAAATCCACAATTTTTCCGCAGCTTTCGCAAATCACATGATAATGCTCTGTTGTAACATAATCAAACCGGCTTGATGCATCACCGTATGTTAGTTCCTTTACAATACCTACTTCGCGAAATACTCTTAAATTATTGTAAACGGTTGCTACACTCATATTTGGAAACTTACCTTCCAGCGCTTTATAAATATCATCTGCTGTTGGATGTGTCATGGAATTGATTAAATACTCTAAAATAGCATGACGTTGTGGTGTAATACGAACGCCAGTACCTTTTAACGTTTCAAGGGCTTCTTGTAAATGATTTGACACGTCATGCACCCCTCTTCTGTAAGTATTATTACTTTATAATTCTTATAATTAGTCTACATGTTTTACCCACGTTTTGTCAACTTGATGCCTATTCCTATTTTATGTAATAAGTAGAAGTTTTTCATATATTTTATGCAAAAAAAAGAAGTGTGGAAATCAATCCACACTTTTAAATATATTAACATCTGAGGAGGTATGCCCTACACTGATATTATATGTTCAAAGACTAAAACTGCTCTGGTTATCTGCCTGTTTTTATGCCATTTTTTCTTTAATAAATGATAAAGCTTCTTCCACATGCCCTTTCACTCGAACCTTGCGATACTCTTTTACGAGCATTCCTTCTTTATCAATGATAAAAGTGGAGCGTTCAATGCCCATATATTCTTTTCCAAAGTTTTTTTTCAGTGTCCATACTCCGTACTCTTCAGCTACGCTGTGATCTTCATCAGCTAAAAGTAAGAATGGAAGGCCGTGCTTATCAATAAACTTATGGTGTTTGTCGATTGGATCCGGGCTCACTCCTAGAATCACCGCATCTAGCTCTTCAAAATTTTCATGCTGATCTCTGAAATCACAGGCTTCTGTTGTACAGCCTGGCGTCATATCTTTCGGATAAAAATACAGCACAACATTTTTGCCTTTCATCGACGCTAATGATACTTGCTCTCCATTTGTAGACATCAATACAAAATCAGGTGCTTTTTCTCCAACTACAGCTGTCATATTTATCTTCTCCTTTACGCTTTTCATTTTCTTTGAATAGCGTACCCAATATTAGATAAGATGACAAGTTTAAGTGCGGGTAACAGTTCGCATCACGAAGATTGCAGGCATAATATAGCCGATAAACGCTTCAAAAGTTGCAAATAATTTCCCAATTCCAACCGGATACATATCTCCGTATCCTACTGAAAATAACGTTGCTGCGCTGAAATACATGCTGTTAAACAGCGTATAAAAATAATGACCTTCATGTTCAAACCCTCCGCTTAACACTGGTATACTCCCCATCTCACACACTGTATAAATAAGGCTAAATCCCAATAAAACTGTAATATATGAATAAAACAAGACAAAGAAGTGACCAATTGAGAAAAAATGAAATTCTCCAAGTTCTTTTTCAAAGAGAAACTTCATACTACCAATTACAAAAACAACGATAACGAGGATTAGAAAAATAACCATCATTCTACTCCTTTAATTTATACTCTATTACCACTATACGCGCGTTCTTGTCCATTCATTACTACTCCGAAGCCACGAAAAAGAGCAGGCATTTAATTGCCTGCTCCTCTGTATTTTTTGACACCTGTATTCCATAAGAAGATAGAGATTGTAAAAAAGATGATTCCCATTACTGGAGTTAAAAATGCATATCCGTACCATTCAGCTCTTCCTAGGAAATAAGCAGCTGGATATACGCCTACAAATGCAAAAGGAAGAATCCACGTTAAAACATAGCGGATGACATTATTGTAAATATCTACAGGATACCTTCCGTAGTTTCCAATATTATAAATAGTGGGCATAATAGAAGTTCTTGCATCCGACCAGAAGCCTATGCTTGCTAAGGCGATGAAAATTCCTGCGTATACAAGCGCTCCTCCCAAAATAAATAACAGAAAAATAAAAACATCATACCACTGGAAATGAAGATGTAAAGAAGACGCAGCGTAAGCCATTACGGCAATCCCTGTGACACCACCAAACAATGATTCTAGCTCCATTCGCTCCAAAATAACTTGAAACAAACTATGAATCGGCCGCGTTAAAATTCGGTCCATTTCTCCCTTAACAATGTAGCGCTCATTGAAATCCCAAATGTTAAAGAAAGACGAAAAAATAGCAAAAGGAACTAAAAAGAAACCATAAATAAAGATAATTTCCTCTCGTGACCATCCGTGCAGCGACTGAGTATGACCAAATACAACTAAAATAAAAATTAAGTTAACCGCTTGAAATAATAAGTCCGATATGATTTCAACTACCATGTCGGTACGATACTGAAGCCTTGTTTTCATATATTGACCAATGTACTGAAAGAAAATCGAAAAATAAAACATTTTCATAGACTACCCTCCTTGAATAACCATTTTTTTCTTCGCTATGTTCCACAAACATGCAATAGGGATAAATAGAAGTCCTGACCAAACTGCTTGTGTGATAAGAGCATTTATTACTTCCTGCCCTTTAAATCCATTTGTGAAAATCATGCTCGGAATATAACTAATGGCTTGAAAAGGGAAATAGCTCATAATATGTTGCGCCCAGAAAGGATAGAAACTGATGGGCAGAAGAAGTCCTGAAAACAAATCAATAACAACGCGCTTCGCTCGAATGAGTCCATCATTGTTAAAGAGAAAGAAAGTCGTAATACCCGTTAATAAATTAATTTGTGTATTGATAATGAAACTAAAAATTAAAGACAGTCCAAAATAAAGCCATGTTGCTGCATTTGCTGAGAACTGTACTGGAAATAAAAACGCGACAATAATCATGCCGGGCACTGAGAAAAACAGCACTCGAAAAATCCCTTCTCCCAGTCCTTGCATCGTTTTCATACCAAGGTAGCTGTATGGTTTAATTAACTCTACAGCCACTTTGCCATCTTTAATTTCCGTTGCCATTTCACGGTCAATGTTATTAAAGTAAAAGGCTCTGGCCATCCATGAAACGGCTACATACGTTGTCATTTGAGTAATGGATAAACCTTGAATATTCTCTTTTCCTCCATAAATAGCCGACCATAAAAAATAGTAAGCACCAATATTAATTGCATAAATCAATATTCCGCTGTAATAATTCGTCCGATACGCCAGCATCATTAAAAAGCGAATGCGTATCATCTCTATATATTTATCCATTCACAACACCTTCTTCATAAATGTTGCGGATAATTTCTTCCGTTGAAATTTCTTCAATGTTAATATCGCTGATTTCATGCTTTGCCACCACTTTAGCAATCAGCTGCGACATTAAGTCTCCTTTATTTTGAAGCTGCGCTGTCCACAAATATTTTTGATCACTTTCAATCCAGTTAACAGGCATTCCTTGCGTCAATAGCTTCAACTGCTCTTTATTTGGCGCAGTCCCAAATTCAAACGTAATCTGCTTAAGGTCGCCCCAGTTCGAACGCAGCTTTTGCAGCGATCCATCATAAATAATACTGCCTTCATCCAGCATTACAACGCGTTCACATAAAGCTTCAATATCTGCTAAATCATGTGTTGTAAGCAAAATCGTCGTGTTGTATTTTTCATTAATTTCTTTTAAAAATTGGCGGATTTTTAATTTAACTAGTACATCTAAACCAATCGTCGGTTCATCTAAAAATAGAAGCGGCGGATTATGAATGAGAGCAGCAGCCAACTCACAGCGCATTCTTTGACCTAAAGAAAGCTTTCGCACCGGCTTATCTAGCAGCGGCCCGATATCTAACGTTTGAATAACGTGCTCCATATGAGCGTTATAATCTTCATCTGACACTTTGTATACTTTTTTTAACAGGCGAAAAGATTCTTGTACGGCAATATCCCACCACAGCTGAGAGCGTTGACCAAAAACTACCCCAATCGTTTGGGCAAACTTTTCTCTTTCTTTATGAGGGTTCATTCCATTTACGGTAATGTCGCCTGCAGTTGGAGTTAAGATCCCTGTTAGCATTTTGATTGTGGTTGATTTCCCCGCTCCGTTTTCTCCTATATACCCTACCATTTCCCCTTGTTTTACGGTAAACGAAATATCGTTCACAGCTTTCATGACTCTATAATTACGGGTAAATAAATCCCGGAATGCCCCTTTAAGGCCAGAGCGGCTAGAATAGGCTTTAAATTCTTTCCGAAGTTGATTCACCTCAATAGCATTTTTCATTGTATTCCCTCCGTTACGTCGACGTATTAGTGGTTTCTTTTATTGCTTCCGGCGCCCTTGCTAGCAACTCCTCCAAGAGACGAAGAACTATTTTCTAGCAGTTAGCTCACAAATTTCTATCATACACGTTCTCGAATGTTTTTCAAGAAACAAATAAGTTTGATAGAATAAAGAAGTTGAACTTTTCATTAGGAGGCATACTATGCAATTCACAAAATCAGAACAATTACACGCTGAAGCGCTCGAACATATTGTAGGCGGCGTTAACAGCCCTTCACGTTCATATAAAGCCGTAGGAGGCGGAGCGCCTGTTGCAATGGAGAAGGCAAGCGGAGCTTATTTCTGGGACGTTGATGGAAATAAATATATTGACTATTTAGCAGCTTATGGTCCTATTATTACAGGACACGCTCATCCTCATATCACGAAAGCTATTACAAAAGCAGCTGAAACAGGTGTTCTTTACGGTACTCCAACTGCTCATGAAGTCACATTTGCTAAAATGCTCAAAGAAGCGATGCCCGCATTAGATAAAGTGCGCTTCGTCAACTCTGGGACAGAAGCCGTTATGACAACGATCCGTGTAGCGCGCGCTTATACTGGACGCGATAAAATTATTAAATTTGCAGGTTGCTACCACGGCCATTCTGACCTTGTGTTAGTAGCAGCTGGATCTGGTCCTTCTACACTCGGCACTCCTGACTCTGCTGGTGTACCAAAAAGTATTGCTAACGAAGTCATCACAGTTCCTTTTAACGACATCGAGCCTTATAAGGAAGCATTAGAAAAATGGGGCGATCAAATTGCGGCTGTTTTAGTAGAACCAATCGTTGGAAACTTCGGAATTGTTGAGCCGGAACCTGGCTTTTTAGAACAAGTTAATGAATTAACTCACGAAGCTGGAGCACTTGTTATTTACGACGAAGTTATTACAGCGTTTCGCTTTATGTACGGTGGAGCTCAAGATTTACTTGGTGTAAAACCTGATCTCACTGCATTTGGAAAAATCATCGGCGGCGGCCTTCCAATCGGGGCTTACGGCGGTAAAAAAGAAATCATGGAAAAAGTAGCGCCGCTTGGACCAGCTTATCAAGCAGGTACAATGGCAGGAAACCCAGCTTCTATTCTTTCTGGGATTGCTTGCCTGGAAGTACTAAAGCAAGAAGGTGTTTATGAACAGTTGGATAAGCTAGGGGCGATGCTCGAAGAAGGTATTTTAAAACATGCTCGTACATATAACATGCCTATCACTATCAATCGATTGAAAGGCGCTCTTACTGTCTACTTTACAACAGAAACGGTCAAAAACTATGAACAAGCAGAAAATACAGACGGCGAATTATTTGCACGCTTCTTTAAACTAATGCTCCACCAAGGTGTCAACTTAGCTCCTTCGAAATATGAAGCATGGTTCCTTACTACAGCTCATACAGAACAAGATATTACCGACACATTAGAAGCAGTCGAAAAAGCATTTAAACAATTAAGTGAAGAACGCTAATTCTTATTCTAAAAAGGCTGCGATAAAAGGATTTTAGACGAAGTGAAAAACGAACCATTGATCAAGATGTTTGATTAGTGGTTCGTTTTTTTTGTTAGGGTAAACGTAGGTTTCATGTGTATAGGTCTTTCTAGCAGCTGATTGGAGGGCAAGTCGAAGACTCCTGCGGAAATCAACTGCTGTGTCACAAGCCATTCAGCTCATGTATCCCATTTGTTCGTCTTTGGATTGGATTTATTTCGTTATGTCTCGACCTCTTTTTCGTTTTACCTTTGGGTTTCCTTATAGAACATTCCCACCTTTCATAACCATTTCTTACGCGTCATCTCCTTTTTGTCAGCCTGTCGAAAAATCCCGAGAAATACCCTGATTTTTCTGCTTGTTTTCTCTTGATATCCATTCTTAAACCTTGTATAGTATGTTATTGTTTATATTATTTCCAACAGGTTATGTAATAAAGAAGGATTGATTTTTGCAATTTATCATTTGTTTTGGGGAACATTCTTCATAACGAAAAAACTTTTTTACAGAAAGGAACTACGAACGCACATGAAACTTGGTGCCCGCATCTTAAAAACGGGAATTGCCATTACACTTTCATTGTTATTAGGTGAATTTCTAAGTTTACCATCTCCAATATTTGCGGCAATTGCGGCAGTTTTTGCAATTCAACCGTCTATTTACAGATCTTACTTAACAATATTGGAGCAAATACAGGCGAATGTGATTGGAGCTGCTTCTGCAGTTTGTTTTGGACTTATTTTTGGTACCCATCCCATCATTATTGGTTTTACCGCTGTTGTTGTCATTGCAGTCAACTTAAAATTACGTATTAATAATACAATTGGGCTTGCGCTTGTGACAGTAATTGCAATCATGGAAAATCCAGGAGATAATTTCGTTGAATATGCACTTATACGCTTTGGTACAGTGTTACTTGGGGTATTCTCAGCATTTATTGTCAATCTTATTTTTATTCCGCCAAAGTATGAAACAAGATTGTATTATAAAATTGTAAGCACAACGGAAGAAATTATTAAATGGATTCGTATGAATCTTTATCACGCATCTGAGCACACATTGTTAAAAGAAGACATTGAAAAAATGAAAGACAATGTGGCTAAAATGAATCAAATCTTTGATTTTTACAAAGAAGAACGCACTTATTCAACCAAAAAACGTTTTGTTAAGTCACGCAAGCTCGTTTTATTTCGTCAAATGATTACCGTAACAACACGAGCTCTTACAACCTTGAAACTACTTCACCGAGTAGAAAATGATCTTCAAGTCATGCCGCAGCAATTTCAAGATTTAATCAAATCTGAAGTTGAGTGCCTGTTAATGTATCATGAGCAAGTATTATTAAAATTCATTGGGAAATTACGCGTACAGCCAACCACTACTGTACCAAACGAAGCCTGCGTTGGAAAACGAGCTTTAATCGATAAATTTATGCAGTACAAAATATACGATAATGATGAAGAGAATAAGGTTATTTATCATATCTTCCCTTTAATTTCTGTCATCATTGAGTATAGTGAAGAGTTAGAGCATCTTGATAAGCTGATTGATACGTTCCAAAACTATCACAAAGATGCTAACTCATTTGATATTAATCATCAGCGACAAGAAGATTAAAAACACCACCTATTGTTAGACAATAGGTGGTGTTTTTAAATTGTATCAAGTTGCTGAACGTTAAAGAGCTGATAGTAATGACCTTTTTTCTTAATTAACTCCTCATGAGAACCTCGTTCGACTACTCTTCCATTTTCTAAAAGTACAATTTCATCAACATGAGTAATTGTAGATAAACGATGGGCTACAATGAAAGTCGTACGGTCTTTTGCTAGTTCAGCTAATGCTTCTTGAATATAGTGCTCACTTTCCAAATCTAGAGCTGAAGTGGCTTCATCAAAAATAAGAATAGCTGGATTTTTTAAAAATACGCGCGAAATGGAAATACGCTGCTTCTGTCCCCCTGATAGCTTCATTCCCCGCTCTCCCACTTTTGTATCATATCCTTCGGGCAAATTCATAATAAAATCGTGGGCATTTGCGGCTTTTGCCGCAGCAATTACTTCTTCATCTGTCGCTCCTGGCTTTCCAAGCAGTATATTGTTTTTAACCGTGTCACTAAACAACACCGTATCCTGCAGGACGATTCCAATCTTATCTCGCAGGCTGCGTACTTTATAGGTTTTGATATCAATGTCATCAATGAGAATTTTACCCTCTGTCACATCATAAAAGCGCGGAATTAAGCTGATAAGCGTGGATTTCCCTCCTCCGCTCATTCCAACAAACGCAACGGATTTTCCTTTTTCTACATCTAAATTAATATCATGAATCACAGGTTTTTCTTCTTCTTCATAAGCAAATGAAACGTGCTCAAACTGCACCTTTCCATGAAGCTCAGTGCATTCTTTTGCATCTTTCTTGTCTGTAATATCGTATTCTTCATCAATGAACTCAAACACCCGGTCCATAGATGCAACAGACTGCGTGAGCGTAGTCGATGAATTGACCAAGCGGCGAAGCGGATTATACAAGCGGTCAATATAGGCCACAAATGCTACCATCGTTCCTACGCTAAGACTTTCTGTGATGACTTGATATCCAGCAAATGTAATCACGATTAAAGGTGCCAAATCGGTAATGGTATTCACTACTGCAAATGTTTTTGCATTCCAATTCGTATGATTGATTGCTTTTTGTAGAAAATTTGAATTTTGCTTATCAAATTGCTTCTGCTCATGAGGCTCAATAGCAAAGCTGCGAATAACAGAGATCCCTTGAACCCTTTCATGTAAATGCCCCTGCACTTCCGCTAAAGCCTGCGAACGGACTCGTGTTAAATGGCGAAGACGACTGTAAAAATATTTTACAGAGAACGCATAAACCGGCAGCAAAATAATCGACACCAGTGTTAAAGGTACATTCATCGTAAACATAATCACAATGGCTATTACAATCGTCATCATATCAAGCCATACGTTCATTAAACCTGTGATAACAAAGTTTTTTGTTTGCTCTACATCATTAATGACTCGTGAAATCACTTCACCCGCTCGCGTATTTGCATAATAACGCAAGCTAAGCTTTTGAATATGGCTAAACAGCTGATCCCGTATATCATATAGTACTTTGCTCGATACCCACTGAGCATAATACTGCCTGTAATATTCAATGGGAGGTCTTAACACTAAAAATACAACAAACGAAATCCCCATAATCGTCACCATTTTATGAACTTTTTCAGAGGAGGACATGCCATGTCCATTTACGATATCGTCCAAAACATATTTCAAAAGCAGCGGAATTAATAAAGGAATAGCAAATTTAATAATACCAATTAATACAGTGCCGACAATTTGCCATTTGTATGGCTGTACAAACTTCATGTAGCGTCTTATACTTCCCATAAAATCTCCCCTTTCTATCTATGAGGGCAAGCTTTCTTAGTATATGTACACCCGTCGATTTTTTAGTGCTTTTATCTCTTCTAAAAGATGGTGAGCATAACGCCAAAAAGAACATTATATCAAACAGTCAGCTTTAGACGGCCTAACATAATGTTCTCTAGATCATTCATCAAGAATGCCGATATGTTAAAAAACGCTCATACCAAATGTCAATGAAATCTGGAGCAAACGGGCCTTTTCGCTGTCGAATCCAACCTTTTAACTCCTCGACGTGATTATGTAAAATACGGTCAATCACTTCTGGATAATTCATTTCTTTTCGATGCTTCTCATATTCATCTTCATCAAGAAGGGTGTATGTCATATCTGGATAGACTTTGATATCTAAATCATAATCAATATATTTGAGCGCTTCATTGTCATCATAAATGAACGGCGAACTGATATTGCAGTAATAATAAATTCCATCTTCACGGATCATCCCAATGACGTTAAACCACTGCTGAGCATGAAAATAACAAATTGCAGGCTCTCTTGTGACCCATGTTCGTCCATCTGATTCTGTAACGATCGTACGATCATTTCCTCCAATCACTAAGTTATTGGTTGCTTTTAATACGGTTGTCCGATCCCACACGCGATGAATATGTCCATTATGCTTGTAGCTGTGTATTTGAATTGTTTCTCCTTCCACCGGAATTCCCATCTCCAATACCTACTTTCATTTTAGCACTTAAAAAAATTCATATAACGTCTCCATTTGTCTTATGTTTATTATAACGGTTTCTCTCTCATTTTAACACAAATGTGCTAACCTTCTTGAGTTCAAAAAAGCCACTCCCCCTACTTTTCCTTTGCTTGGCAGCCTTAAAAAAGAGAGGAAGTGACACATCAATGTTCATTAAGCAAGTGTAGAGCAAGCCCCTTCACTTTTATATGTACGAATAATGTCTTCGGTTTGTGCTTCAAACGTCAATTGAATCTCTTTTAATTTTAGCTTCATTTCACTAATTTCATCTTGCACAGAATGAAGTTTTGCTTCTTCATGAAGTTTTATTAGTTCACCTTCGATTTCCTGACAGCGCTCAATCTCAGACTGCAAAAACAGAAGTTGATCCATGGTCTCCAATTGTTGAGTCACTAGCTGATCAAATTTTTTCATACGGTAGCTCCTCCCTATTTGCCTTAACCATACACGCGGCACTTCTGTTAACATTCTGTTTAGGTGAGACAGATTCCTTTGACGAGTTGTGTAAAGTTTCAAGAAGTTTTGTCATACTTTGTTGCTTTTTATATAAGAAAAAGCGAACTTAACATCGCCGTATGAAAGACGTTAAGTTCGCTTTTGGTATTAACCTTGGTATTTACCAGAGTTTTGGTTTTTCTTTGCTTGAGCTTGTGCGTTTTGTTGTCTCACTTCTTGAGCACTTGTTTCGCTAGCAAATTCAGTACCGAAGTTGTTTTTAGATGCTTGAGCATTTTGGCTTTTGTTTGCCGCTGCTTGAGCATTTTGTTGTTTCACTTCTTGTACATTTGTTTCGCTACCAAATTCAGTACCGAAGTTGTTTTTAGATGCTTGAGCATTTTGTTGTTTCACGTGTTGTGTGCTTGTACCAGATGCTGTTTTGTTTGTTTGTTTTGCCATTGTAATCACCTCCACGAAAATTAATATGCCCGGGAGGTAAATAGGGTATGCAAACTTTTTTCAGTATTTTAAGGCGCGAGCACAAAACACATTTACCTTACATTAAAAGTGAACGCCCTCCGTCAATAATAAGCGTTTGACCGCAAATCATATTTGCTTGATCGGACACTAAGAACATAACTGCATCTACCATGTCTTTTGGCTCCACCATACGACCAGCTGGAGTATGCTTGCGTGCATCATCTAGAAGCTCATCGCGATTTGGGAAATGTTTTAATGCCTCTGTATCCACAGCCCCTCCAGAGACAGCATTTACCACAATATTCTTTGGAGCCAGCTCCACTGCTAAATAGCGTGTCAACGCTTCTACAGCAGCTTTTGACACGCCTACTGTTGTATAATTTTCTAAGTAGCGAATAGACCCAAGCGAACTGATGGTAACAATCTTTCCTCCCCCTACTTTTTCCATACGTTTAGCCGCTTCTTGTGCACAGAATAAATATCCTTTGCTGTTAATATCCATTGTCCAGTTCCAGTGAGTTTCTTCCAATTCCATAATAGGACGTAGAACTCCTGACGCTGCATTACTTACAAATACGTCTAAGCGACCGAATACTTCATCAATTTGCTCAAACATTTCTTTAATTTTTTCTACTTTTCCTACGTTTGCTTTAACAACTAATGCTTCTCTGCCTAGCGCTTTGATTTCTTCTGCTACTTCCTGCGCTGCACTTTTGCTTCGTGCATAGTTTAATACAATATCGTATCCTTCTTTAGCCAGACGTAAGGCAATTTCTTTACCAATACCCCTGCTGCTTCCCGTAACTAGTGCTACCTTTTGTGACATGATGTCATCTCCCTTATGTATCGTATTATCTTTACATTGTACTGATTTTATCGCATAAGAAACAAGTAATATAGAGAAAATAGATAAAACTTGATGAAATGAATGAGGTGAATAGAATGTATGTAGGTAGAGACATGACGGCTCTTTCAATGATTTCTAAAAGCGAGTGGAAAGACAGCGAGCTTGCGTTTTTCCATCACTCTTTACAGCAAATGACGCCGTATTTAAATGCTGAAGGACAAAGTATTCATCAGCAAATTATTAAAGAAATTGAAGCACGGGGCGGGCTACAGCGCCACGAAGCAGATTATACACACGGCACGCATGTATCATATGATTAAATAAAAAGAAGCGCGGAGTTTATCCACGCTTCTTTTATTTAACAAGTACATATTCTTTTAAGATTTTTTGATGGGAAACAGGAAATGCATATTGTTCTAAATCTTTTTCAGAAACCACTTTCAAATTTTTTAATGCACTGATATCACTTGCAAGCTCTGCTTCATATACTGTGATGTTCCAGACGATATGAGAAAACACGTGCTGAATTGTGGTAAACGGCGCATGAATTTTAATATCGGCTCCGTACTCATTTTGAATAAATGCCTGAAGCTGCTGATGATCTGGCGCTATACTAAGATCTACTTCTATATTTGGAAATTCCCATAGGTTAGCTAAAAGTCCTTTGCTTGGACGTTTATGAATCAGATAATTTCCTTCCTCGTCTCTAATCACCGCTGCAGCAAGCTGAAGAGCACGCGGCGCTTTTTTCTTTGATTTGACAGGAAGCTCATTCTGCACTCCTTCTTCAAACGCGCGGCAGTGTTCGCGAACTGGACATAACAAACAGGAAGGAGAAGTTGGTGTACAGACAATGGCACCAAGTTCCATCATGCCCTGATTGAAATAGGAAGGATTATCTTTTGAAATAATTTCATGCACGATATCTTCAAACAACTTTCTTGTTTTCGGTTTTGCAATATCATCCCAAACGGATAAAATGCGCGATAGCACACGCATGACATTTCCATCTACAGCAGGCTGCGGCACTCCGTATGCAATACTTAAAATGGCTCCTGTTGTATAAGGGCCTACTCCTTTTAGTTTGGAGATTTCTGCTGGCGTATTTGGAACTTCTCCCCCGTATTGTTCGTGAACTTCTCGAACGGCGGTTTGTAAATTACGGGCACGGGAATAATAGCCTAACCCTTCCCATGCTTTTAACACATCATCTTCATTCGCATAAGCTAAATCTTTGATAGTGGGAAATTTACTAATAAAATTATTAAAATACGGAATGACCGTATCTACTCTCGTTTGTTGAAGCATAATTTCAGATACCCACACTTTATAAGGGTCCTGATCTTGACGCCAAGGTAAAATGCGCTGTTCCTGTTCAAACCAAGAGATTAAGTCATCTTGAAATGCTCGAATATCGAAATTTTGTACAATATCTTTACTTTGTTTCACGTCATAGCCTCCGAGGTATTAACTATACATATACAATGTGTTGCTTTTTGAATCTTAGTAACTTTATGATAACCTTATAACAACTACAAATATGAATAGTAAAATGAATTGTTCAAATAATGAATAAAAACAGCTAATTTGCTGCGTTAGTAATAAAGCGAAATTTTTCGCCCTAAATTAAGCTTCCATGCTGAATTAGGATACTCTAAGATTGTCATTTTACAAAGGAGGAGTTCGCTCTGGATACTGGTACACACATTGCAATGGGAATCGCTTTAGGCGGCCTTGCAACATTAGACCCCACTGTATCTGCGAATACAGCCACAATGGATGCTGTAATGATTGGCGTAATGGCCGGGTCATTAGCACCTGATTTAGACACTGTTTTAAAGTTGCGAAACAATGCACAGTATATCCGCAATCACCGTGGAATTACACATTCTATCCCGGCTGTTATTTTATGGCCTTTGCTTATCGTGCTCATTCTTTCGCTTCTGCTGCCAGGAGCTAACTTGCTGCATCTCTGGATGTGGACCTTTGCAGGCGTCATTATTCACGTTTTTGTTGATATCTTTAACGCTTATGGTACGCAAGCTTTACGGCCTTTCACAAATAAATGGATTGCGCTTGGCGTAATCAACACGTTTGATTACGTGATTTTCTCAGCTCACGTACTCGCGATTTTAATCTGGTTTATTGGAGCAGAGCCAGGACCAACATTTATTACGCTGTATGTGTTATTGGCGTTTTACTATGGATTGCGCTTTTATATGCGCCACCAAATTGCCAAGAAGCTTCGAAAACAGTTTCCTGATGTTATCAAGCTCAATATCTCTCCTACAATGCGTTTCACTCACTGGCACTTAGCTGTGACGACCGAAAAGTATTTTCATGTAGGAAGAGCAATCGGAGAAGAAATTTTTATTTATGATACGTTTGATAAAGTTCCAATTCCCGAATCAGCCGTAATTGAAGTAGCGAAAAAAGATGAAAATTTATCTGCTTTTCTTTCATTTTCACCTATTTATAGATGGGAACTGGATGAATATAACGACCACATTGAAGTGCGCTTTATTGATTTACGCTACCGCAGCAAGGATTACTATCCATTTGTAGCCGTGGTCCAGCTTGATTATGATTTAAATATCATTTGTTCGTACACAGGTTGGATTTTCAGTGAGAAAAAATTGCGTAAAAAGCTTGATTATCTCCCGCACTAATCATAACAAGAACAAATATGAAACCCAAAAACGAACCGTCTGCTCAAGACGGTTCGTTTTTATTTAATGTTTTAAATAGTCATCGTTATTCAACAAATGCTGATATTTAGGGTTTTTGACCGCGATTTCATGAAGCTTATCATCGTAGCTGTTAATATACATCGTAACAACCTTTTCCGTCGCTTCTTTCCCTTTATAATCATATCCGGCTTTTGCGTAAGATGACTCAAAATCTTCCCAGAAAAGTTCAACCCACGTGCGTGCTTGAGCATATGAGAGCGAACTGTTTTTATTTAAGAGCTGATTCGTTAATCTTTCAAATATATCGTTCATAAGAACACCTCGATTACCAAAATTCTTTATGAGTATGTTTGCACTTTTAACTTACACTATAAATGCGGAGTTATTCACTCCCTCATGTACTATATCATAACCGCAACGCTTTCTGTTGTAAAAGGAGAGGTATCGATGCGCAACAAAGCAAAAGATTTTACAAACCAACATCATACTAAGCTTGAAGGCGAACCTCGAGCAAAAGCTGAGTACGCTTCAAAACGTGCAAATGGAACGATTAACACGCATCCTCAAGAACGTATGCATGCTTCTAATGAGCGTGAAGAATAACCGCTTGCTTTACGTTTAAAAATAGAGTGAATATAGAAATCAAACAAGCAGCACACTTCGTGCTGCTTGTTCATCCCGTTATTTTTTCAACATGGAAATAGGCAATGCCTCTTCGTTATGCGGTGAGCCAAGCCTAAATCCCCACGCAAAAACTCCGTTCATATAATCAATTTTAAAATATGAACCCGGATCTCCTTGAATTTCATATACTTCCCCTGCTTTAAACGTTTCGGGATCCAATAAATACGACCTAGCCATTGTTACTTTTCTTTCTAATACTGCATACTCATTGACCATGCCAAGCTGTTCAGCTTTTCGTGCTTTTTCTTGAAGAGACCCAATTTCTTGTTGAAGTTCATACGTCGTCATATCGCTGTAACGTTTTTCAGACATGCTGTTTTCCCCCTTGTTTGCTTTCATTTTATTATAACAAAAGGTATAACTAAAGGGAGACTATGAAAAGGGAGTTTTGGGAATGAAAACAGTGCTAATCACGGGCGGTTCGACGGGTCTTGGAAAAGAACTCGCTAAACTTTACGCAAAAGACTACAACGTCATTCTGGCTGGACGCAATCAACATAAATTAAAAGAGGCGCAGCATGAGCTAGGAGACAACGTATATACGATGCCTGTAGATATTACAAAGTATGAAGAAGTAGGAAAATCTGTAGAAAAACTGCTGATGCAGCATTCAGTAGATATCCTTATCAACAATGCAGGCATTGGACATTTTGGTCCTTTGACGGATTATACAAAACAAGCCATCGATGAAGTCATCGATACAAATGTAAAAGGAACTATTTTTTTAACACAAGCGCTTATGCCTCATCTCTTAACGAGACCTGAACCTAAAGTGATGAATATCATTTCAACTGCAGGACTTCGCGGGAAAGCTAATGAAAGCGTCTATGTGGCAAGTAAGTTTGGCGTAAGGGGATTTACAGAAAGTTTAAAAGTGGAGTATCAAGATACCAACCTTCATGTGATTGCAGCTTACATGGGAGGCATGAATACCCCTTTTTGGGATCACAACAACCACATTAAAGATAAAAGCCGATTGCGCTCGGCTTCAGAAATTGCTGAGATTATTTATAAACAGCAGAATGACTCAGAAGATATTTTGTTTTAAAAAAGAGTGAAACATAACTGCATTAATCTAAAGATAAACACATGAAGTTTACGTTTGCCATCTCAATGAAAAAATCCGAACGAGTTGGATTCTCCATCAAGAATCTCGATTCATCGTTCGGATTTCCCTTCAACTAACATACTTTTGTCCTGCCTTTATTCCTCTTCAATAGAATCTAGAAATGATTGAATTTGGTCAATAGAGAATCCTTTTCTATAAAGAGCTTGCTTCATTTTTTGCTGATATTCCCAGCCTTCATACTTTGAAAAACGACGATGAGCTTTCATTCCTTGGTATTGCAGAGCTTCCCATGCCTCATCGCTTTCTTTTTCTGTATTCGTGCGCTGAAATGCTTCTTGAATAATAGAAAATGAATAGCCCTTCACTGCCAATGCTTGTTCCATTTTTTGTTTCATCATTACCTGAGATAATTTTTTATACTTTCCTTTTAACTTTTCAATTAATTTCACAGCAGTTTGAATTTGCTGTTCTTCGGGGTATTCACATAAACTAAGAGTAATAATGGAATCAGAAATTCCCTTTTCTTTTAATTCTCTTTGAATCACATTTGGTCCTTTTGATGTCGTGTTCATCTGAGTTAACACAAATGCTTTGGCAAACTCTTCATCATTTAAATAACGGTGGCTGACTAATTTTTGAATAACTTGTTGAATAATAGTAGAGTTAATTTCTTTTTTCTTTAAATAATCATGTACCTCTTTTTCAGAGCGCATTCGATAAGATAAGTAAGTGATCGCTAAATTATAAGCTTTCTTCTCATCATCTGCGTACTGAATTTCCGTTAATTCAAATTCATCAAGCTCACGACCTTTTTTCAAGTCATATTTGATGAGGACATTTTCGTCAACACCAAAGCCAAACTCTTCACCTTTACCGTAATCTAAATACACATTATAACGTTCACCGCTATTCTTTTGCGTTGTGATCTTTGTGACAACAGGCATACACCTTCACCTCATATTTCTTATTAAATTGATGGCTGAAGAACCGCCAAACGTATCATACACATTTTTATTTATCTCAACAAAGGAGGAAGTTCGTATGAAAATTGTTATTGCTGGAGGAACTGGATTCGTAGGTAAAGCTTTAACAAAACATTTTTTAACACAAAAACATTATGTATATATTTTAACACGCAATGCAGATAAAGCTGCAAGAGATCCGAAACTTAAATATGTAGAATGGATGCAAGAAAACAGCCAACCTGAAGAGCATGTAGAAGGAGCAGACGTTTTTATCAATTTAGCTGGCGTTTCACTTAACAGCGGCCGCTGGACGGACGAGCGCAAAAAAGCCATTGTGGAAAGTCGCCTTTCTTCTACTCAAGAAATCCTTCGTATTATGGCTGCCTTACCCGAAAAACCTTCCCTTTATGTAAATGCAAGCGCAGTTGGTTATTACGGGACATCGACTACAGAAACGTTCACAGAAGCTTCTCCATCCATCGGCACGGACTTTTTAGCTGAAACGGTAAAAAAATGGGAAAATGAAGCGCTAAAAGCGATGGAACTCAATATTCGTACTGTTTTAACAAGGTTCGGCGTTATATTAGGCAAAGATGGCGGGGCACTCCCTTCTACTGCCCTTCCTTATAAATTATTTGCAGGAGGGACAGTTGGTTCGGGAGAACAGTGGATGTCTTGGGTGCATCTTCAAGACGTCGTCAAAATTATTGATTATTGCATTCATACCGAACAAATAGAAGGACCTGTTAATGTAACTGCTCCAAACCCCGTTCAAATGAAAGAGTTTGGAAAGACGATTGGAAAAGTGTTGAATCGTCCTCACTGGATGCCCGTACCTAGCTTTGGCCTTCAGCTGCTGATGGGAGAAATGAGTATGATTATTTTGAAAGGACAGCGCGTTTTACCTGAAAAATTGATTCAACAGAATTACATTTTTACATATACTGTATTAGAAGATGCATTGCGAGATTTACTCTAGTTATTTTCTGATATTTACCTAAAACAGGTGACTAAGCTGCCGATAGATAGGAGCATCCTTTATGAAAACCATTCTCTTGAAAAATGCAACGCTCTATCCTATTACGTCAAAACCTATTTATAATAGTGATGTGCTCATTCAAGATGGAAAAATTGTTTTAATTGGGCCAAACTTGCAGCCTCCTCTTCAAGTAGAAGTTATTGACTGCAAACAGCGCTATTTATTCCCTGGATTTATTGATGTTCATACACATCTAGGACTATATGATGAAGGAACCGGCTGGGCCGGAAATGATGCTAACGAAACAATCGAGCCTATGACTCCCCATATCCGAGCTTTTGACAGCGTACATCCTTTAGATCCTGGGTTTAAAGATGCCATTGAAGCGGGTATTACGTCTGTACACATTATGCCTGGAAGTGCAAATGTGATTGGAGGCACAACGTCTGTTATTAAAACAGCCGGAACAAGTATTTCTCAAATGTTGATTCAAGAGACAGCTGGACTTAAGATTGCGCTAGGAGAAAATCCAAAACGAATCCACAGCCATGGCAATAAAGAATCCATTACACGAATGGGTATTATGGGGATGCTGAGAGAAGCCTTTTATCATGCAAAAAGCAGTGACAATAAAGATGATTTGCGAATCAAACCACTCATTCAAGCACTGAATAGAGAGATTCCCGTTCGAATTCATGCTCACCGAGCCGATGATATTCTATCAGCTCTGCGCTTAGCAGATGAATTTAATTTAGACGTTCGTATTGAACACTGCACAGAAGGTCATTTAATCGCTAAAGAGCTAGGGGGAAGAAACTTAAAAGTAAGCGTGGGACCAACTTTAACACGCCGCTCAAAGGTTGAACTGAAGAATAAAACGTGGAAAACCTATCAAGCTCTCTGCAATGAAGGAGTAGAAGTTTCCATTACAACAGACCATCCTTATACGCCCATTCAGTACTTAAATATTTGTGCATCCATTGCCGTACGTGAAGGGCTCGAAGAACAAAAAGCATTAGAAGGCATCACGATTGCTGCTGCTAGGAATCTCCGTATTGATCAGCGAATTGGCAGTATCGAAGCAGGAAAAGACGCTGATTTGGTGCTATGGAGCCATCATCCTTTTCACTACTTAGCAAAGCCTATTTTTACGATGATAAATGGTAAAATATTATTTAAAAAAAATTAACATTTTACCTATTTTCTTTTTTTATTTTTTTTAGTATGATACGTTTAGAAGCATGTGAATTTCACAAAAGCATAAACATCACACGTTGACTTTTTATGTTTGTTGACTTGTAATGGGAAGGCAAATGGTGCGCCACCAGGTAACTGGTTCTAGTGGGTTCGATTCCCACCCCGAAATTTTTTTAATTATTAAAAAATTTCGAGGGTGGGGACTTGATTGGAGTCTGTATATACCCTCGATCAGGAGGGAAAAGTTATGTTAAAAAAACGTGACCTAAATGACTGTCAATCTCTATACGAACTCATGGTACATCCTGATGTCTTCCCTTTTGTTCGTCATAAAGCCCATTCCTATGAAGAATTTTTATTTGTGACTAAACAAACGATGGAAGCAGAAGATCATGGAGAAATCATTTCTCGCACGATTTTAGACGAATGGGGTAACCCTATCGGCACCATTAATTTATTTGATGTACAGGACCAAGCTGGTTTTTTAGGCACTTGGCTTGGCAAACCGTTTCATGGAAAAGGATATAATCAAATTGCAAAAGAAGCGTTCTTTAATGAACTGTTCTTTGAGTTAAATATAGAGCGAATTTTTATGCGAATTCGTAAAATCAATATCAGGTCTATTAAGGCTGCAGAAAAACTGCCTTACGCAGTACTTGCGAATGAAACACACAAAGCTTTATACGATGAAATTAATCAACATGAAGACGTATATGATTTATACGAAATTCCAAAAGACTTGTATACATTATACTACTTGCGTCACGAACAAGACGTTCAAGAAGATCACCAGCTTAAAGAAGCGTAAGAGTCTCTCCGTGTAACGGAGAGCTTTTTTTTATGATTAAAAACGAGAGATTCTGGAAAAAATAAGTAGCATGATCGAAAAACGTTAATTGGAGGGTTTTTTATGTCTGAAAAAAAACGAAAAGAAAACGCAAAAAATACGTTAAGTAGCGCTCAAGAAATCTATTACGGCCGCGAGTTTAAAAAAGCAGACCGTGCAGGCGGCTACACGAAAAAATAAGTGAGGCAAAACATCTCTATCCAACGCTTGATCATCCCAACGTCCTTTCTGTACAGTTTGTATCGGAAGGACGTTTTTATATTATGTAAAAATAATAACACGAAGATTTCAAGCGTATGATTTACGTTTTTTTAATACTCTACTATATCCACAAAGTTTACCCACAATTATGTGGATAATGTGTATAACTTTGTTGAATATGCATATTACCGCTTTCATAACTTGAAATAACAGTGGGTAATTTTTATGTAAATTTTCTGAAAAAATGTGAATAGTGTGGATAAAGTTGTGAATATCCTATATAATTCAGCAGTTAACTTCTTGTTAACCTGTGGATATCTTCTTTAGTACTTTCATTGATTTTAGTACCATCAAGGCTTTTGATATATTATAAGTATAATAATAAAAAGTAGGGGAACTTCCCCTACTTTTTTATGATTGGAAACAATATATCCACACTTGTTCCTTTATCTAACTGACTAGAAAACGTCATCTGTGCGTGGTGAGCTTTAATAATCCGATAGCTGACCATCAGTCCTAAACCTGTACCTTTTTCTTTTGTACTATAAAAAGGCTCACCTATCTTCGCTAACCGTTCAGGAGGAATACCCTGTCCTTCATCAGCAAGCTGCAGCCAAAGGTGGTTTTCTTTTACCTTAGTCGTAATATGAATAGCTCCTCCTTCAGGCATTGCTTCGATAGAATTTTTAATAATATTAATAAATACTTGTTTTAACTGATTTTTATCTCCATACACCCTTGGTAACTGGTCGTCTCTTTCAAATATGAAAGCTACTTCCCTTTCTACTGCTTCAGGTTCAAGAAGTGAGCACACTTCTTGAACAAGCGCTTGCATATTCAAAGATTCAACCTTCATTACCTGAGGTTTTCCTAACATCAAAAATTCTTCTACTATTCCATTCATTCGCTCTAATTCAGTTTCCATAATATCTATATACAAAGCATCTTTAGGATGTTGTTCTTTTAATAAGTGAACAAAGCCTTTTAAAGAAGTTAAAGGATTTTTGATTTCATGAGCCACTCCAGCTGCAAGTTCTCCTACCACGGCAAGCTTCTCAGAAGTTCTAAGCTTCTCTTCTGCCTTTTTACGCTCCGTAATATCTGTCGATACGCACAGCATTTGAATCACTTCCTGTTTTTCATTCATAATAGGAAGTTTTGCTGTTTCGACCCAGCGCCGGTTTCCTTTCGAATCTTTAAACTGTTCTTCTAATACCATCCCTTTTTGGGTACAGTTTGAAAACGCCCCTTTATATAAAAGATCTGATTGAAGGTTGAACTGATATTTATCAATTGATTGTCCAATTAAGTCATCAGATTTTTCACCTAAGAGCATCGCAAAAGATTCATTAACGAGAATGAATTCCCTTTTTTGATTGATAGCATAAATATAGCTTGGATTAATGTCAATAACTTGTCTTAAAAACGTTTTTTGTTCCTGCAGCTGATTTTCTTTTTGCTGTAAATTTGCTTTAGAATGGCGTATATAGCTAATCATTTCATTAAACTGTTTAGATAAAATACCGATTTCGCCCCGCTCAATTTCTCGTTCCGGAATTTTTTGATTAAAATTCCCGCGCGCTACTTGTCCCGCCAATTCATATAGTTTATGAATAGGATTCACAATTTGCCTTGCATATAACGCAGTAAAAAAAGAAAGCAGTAAAATCGTAACGCCTGAAACGATCCAAAGAGTTTTTTCAAACATTTCATAAGGCCTGTAAATTTCTTCAACGGGTAATTCAGCGACAATTCCCCAATCCAAAACAGGAATATATTCGAAAGACGCAAAGAAATACTTACCTTCGGTGTTCACCACGCGCTGATATCCTGATTTATGATTCATCGTTTTCTGAACGATTTCATTTTTCTTGGCATTTTCACCGATTCTCTGTTTCTCTGGGTGGGAAATAATTCTACCATTGCGGTCTACAATAAATGTATAGCCGTTCTCTCCTATATCAAACGTTTGAAAGATGGATTGAAAACTTTTATTTTCTTCAATTCGCAGCGCTAAATTTACAACCTTTTTTACATTTTGCTGCCCATCCAAAATAGGAATCGCCATCACCACAATGTAGTGCTTTGTATCTGCTGAAACGACATCGCTTAAATATATTTTTTTGGTTCGCAGCGCTTCTTGAAAATATTTTCTTTTACTTAAGTTCACATGTTTCATATTTTTTAAATCATTCGGGTAATAATGCTCAACATACCCTTTTACATTAAAAATGGTTCCGCTATCGATATACGGTGAAATATTAACTATTTTCTGCAATTCTTTGTCTATTTCTTGTTCATCATCCGATAAAAAAATAGGATCTTGCTGTACCTCGTCGCCTAGGCTCCAAATATCTTTAATGACGACGTTAATTTGCTCTTTCATTCTCTTGACGGTTTTATCAGTTACCTGTCGATATTGATCTTGAGAAATATTAGGCAGCATCACTCTTGAAACAATAAACATTAGCGTTAATATGGTACAAATAAGAAGCACGTTAATCGTGAAGATTTTCCAAAACGTATGAGATTTAAACCATTTCATGTTTGTTCACCTTAATCTAATGAAGTCTACCTTCATTGTACTCCAAAATGAAGACTTTTCCATATAAATGACGGAATTCCATCTTTAGACATAGAAGAAAAGCAATTTGTTCTACATTCCTAACAGAAAACTATGAGCTTTCTCACTGTGTTTTCTGTTAGAACAACTTTTAGTTTTCTTCTATAAACTTTGCTTCCTGCATTTTATTCATGCAGTAGAAATCAATTATTTATCCTCCACTAAAAAGACCTCATCACGGAGTGATGAGGTCAGAAGTTTACTATATTCTTTTATAAAAAATTATGATTGTTTCCTGCTGATTTTCTAGCCTTTAAAGATTTATTTATTTTCCCTTTCTAGTCCAGTAAAAAATAAATAAGAGAATAAACCAAACGGGCGTCAACAATAAGGCTGGGCGCGTCGCGTCAGAAAACAGCATAATAATAAGAATCACTGCAAACAACGCTAGCACAACATAGTTTATAAATGGTGTTAACGGTGCTTTGAATGTTGATGCTGCATGCAGCTGCGGACGCGTTTTTTTATATCTTAGATGGCAAATCAAAATGATACTCCACACCCAAATAAAACAAATAGCGCTGATGGTTGTTACGATGCCAAAAGCTTGATCTGGTATCAGTTTGCTTAATAAAGCTCCCGCCGAGATAACCAGCGTAGATACAAACAATCCGTTGCTTGGTACGTGGTTTTTGTTCAGTTTTGCAAACGTAGATGGCCCTTGGTCATTTTTACTTAAGTTATATAAGATACGGCTCGTTGAAAACATTCCGCTATTACAAGCAGAAGCGGCTGAAGTTAATACAACAAAATTAATAATTCCAGCAGCAAGCGGAATTCCGACTAAACTAAAGGTTTTAACAAATGGGCTTTCTGCTGCATTCAATTCCATCCACGGGTTAATAAATAAAAGAACGATAAGCGCTCCAACATAGAAAAATAAGATTCGCAGCGGAATTTTATTAATGGCCGATGGAATATTTTTTTGGGGATTTGATGTTTCCGCTGCCGATACCCCTACCAATTCAACCCCGACGTATGCGAAAATAACCATTTGGAATGAAAGTAAGAAACCTGAAACCCCATTTGGAAACAGTCCTCCGTGATTCCAAAGATTTTGAACCGTAACGGATCCTGCATCTGTTTTAAATCCGATTACCAGTAAAATAACGCCAATAACAATTAACGCAAGAATCGTAATAACCTTTATTAAAGCAAACCAAAACTCTAATTCTCCAAATAATTTTACGGTTAATAAGTTAAGTCCTAATAAAATGATTACACAAATAAGTGCAGGAATCCACTGAGGAATATTGAACCAATATTTCACATATACGCCAACGGCAATCACATCAGCCATAGCTGTCATGATCCAGCAAAACCAGTACGTCCACCCTGTGACAAATGAAGCCCATGGTCCAAGATACTCTTCAGCAATATCTGTTAACGATTGATAACCTGCTTTAGACAGCAGTAGTTCTCCTAGCGCTCTCATCACAAAGAAAAGCGCAATACCCACAATTAAATAAGCAAAGATGATAGAGGGACCCGCAAGCTGTATGGCTTTACCAGAACCTAAAAATAATCCCGTCCCAATGGTTCCTCCAATCGCGATTAGCTGAACATGACGATTGGATAAATCCCTCTTTAATTCTCGTTGTTCCAACTCTAACTCCTCCTAACAATAAAACCTTTGATGCGATCGTGCGGACTACAAAATAAAGTCCAATAAAAAAAGAGATTGGATGCGCTCCAATCTCATGGTCATAAGAATAACAAATATTATGGTACATGCTACCAATTAGTAACATGCCAAATAAATATCCGGTACTCTTCTGTCCTTTTGCCTGAGATTGTGAACCCTTCGGCGTCGCGAAACTATCGCGATCTCTCCAGAAGCTGCTCCTGCTATAGTTTGATCCATAGCAATCATAGCTTTCTACGTATTAAATTTTTCGATCAAGATAATGACTGTCGAATAGTTGTTTATTCTAATACCAGTTGGATGCTTTGTCAACAAGAAAGATGACTTTCATTTATTTACCTTCTTCGAAAGAAGGTAATGAAACAGGTTCAATCGTCAACTTAGTATCCTTTTCTACATGCTACCTGAGTCCCTGCGGAAACCTAAATACGTTAAATGGATCGTACTTTTTATTTACTCTTTCTAACCGCTCTGCGTTGTCTCCAGAATACTCATACTCGTAGTTTCTAAGGTTGCTGATAGGGAAATTCACATAGGAGCCTTTCGTAATACGTTTAATATATTGAAATCGCTTATACAGCCACTCTCTGTTTGCTCGTGCAAACGCATCGTCTGTCCATACAGATTGAAAGCCCAGAATATATCTAGCGTTTCTGTAAAAGAAGGCCGTTTCTCTGTTACCAACACTGCGAATTTCTCCTCCTAGTGCATAAAAAGAAATCGCGGCGTAAATGGACCCTTCTGCTGGACGCTGTATGAGATCTGCAAGATTTTCAAGCTCGCCAACTGAATAACTTCTTTGCACAAATCTTCCCGTTGACTTAAATTTTTCAGACGGAGGATAGGTTGCTTCTATCTTTTGTACCGCTTCAAGAAAAGATAATGACTCTAGCTCGACTCGGAACCCCTCCACCTCTGCAAAAGGCTGCAAGATCTTTCGAGCTCTTTCTGGAGATCCGTAAAAGAAGCCGTTCGCAAATATGCCCAATCCTTCTCCTTCTGCATTATAAAAACTGGCAACTAGCGTCATACGTTTGTCCAATTCAGGCAGCCAGCTTTGCCATATATTCATCACTTGTACCTGTTTTTCTCTTGTAGTACCTACATAAAAGAAGCGAACAAGCGTCACAGAGCTGTTCGTCGGTTTTGGAAGCTGAAACGTCATGCTTGCCACAACGCCAAAATTACCGCCACCAGCACCTCGGCATGCCCAAAAAAGATCCGCGTTACACGATTTGTTTGCTTTAATAATCTTTCCTTCATAATTGACCAACTCTAGCTCTATCAAGCTGTCACAGCCTAATCCGTAAAGTCTGCTCGAAAGCCCCCAGCCTCCTCCGAGCGTAAAGCCAGACACCCCAACAGTCGGACACGTTCCTCCTGGAAACACATATCCATTCGAACCGATAAAATCATACACTTCCGTATTTTTCGCTCCTGCTTCCATCTTTAAAATGTTCCGTTTCCTATCTAATTTCACCCCATTTAATCGACTAATATCAATGACTAATACACAGTCACCCGTAGAATATCCTTCATAATGATGACCGCCAGATCGAATGCGAATCTCAACACGATGCTTACGCGCCCAGTGGATCGCATTCACAACATCCTGGTTTTTTTCACAGTACACAATCACAAGCGGAAATTTATCAATAGCGCGATTCCATTCCTGACGAGCTTCCTCATAAATGGGGTCTTTTGGCGTTACCACTTCGCCCGTAAGTCCTTTTAAAAACATTGAGTCCATTTAACCTCTTACCCTTTGTACATACTTTTTAGTAGTTTTATTAATATAGTATTATCGATGTGGTTAAAGGTTTGGGTTTTGGGATAGAGTTTGCGTTTATTATTTGTACAAAAGACGTCACTATAGTTTATCTTAAAGGCATTAACCCTCTTATGTAATTTCTCTTTAGCGACGTAACACTTTCCATGACTAAACTTTATGGGAATTTCATCTCACTATACTAAGATATTTTTTTACACTAAAAGAACAGATGTTGAATTTTAACAACTTTCTCCATTTAATAAGAGTACAGCTCAAAGAAAAAAGAGCAGAATCTAATCTGCCCTTTACTCTTTTTCTATTCATTTTTTTAACGTCAAACTCACCACATTCTCCACGTGCGCCGTATGCGGAAACATATCAACAGGCTGAATGTAATCAACATGATAAGCCTTCGACAGCTGCTGCACATCTTTCGCTAATGTAGATGGATTACAAGAAACGTAAACCACTTTCTTTGGCTTCACTTGTAAAATCGTTTTTAGAAGATGGTCATCACAGCCTGTTCGCGGCGGGTCAACGACGATAACTTCTGGCTTCCAGCCTTCTTTTACCCACTGCGGCATCCATTTCTCAGCCGGACCCGTTACGTACGTAGCATGCTCAAACCCATGATCTTGGGCATTTTTTCTTGCGTCTGCAATCGATTCTTCAATCGTATCCATTCCGCGAATTTCTTTGGCGTCTTTAGCAAGCCATAAGCCAATTGTCCCTACTCCGCAGTAAGCATCTACAATTTTTTCACTGCCTGTTAACGCAGCTGCTTTTTTTACTTCGTCATATAGCTTCACGGTTTGAAGAGGATTCAGCTGGAAGAATGCACGAGCTGAAAGTTCGAATGAAATGTCTCCTAACGTTTCTTGAATCACTGACTTTCCAGCAAGAGTAAACGTTTCGTCTCCAAAAATAAGCGATGTTTTTTGGCCGTTTACGTTTTGTACGAGCGATTTCACTTCCGGTAGGCGACGCTGAATTTCTTTAATCAGCAGCTCTTTTTTCGGAATGTCTTGTTTAGCCGTAATCAAGACAATTTGCACTTCACCCGTTTCAAATCCTACTCGAGATACGATAGTACGTACAATACCACGGCGTTTGCGCTCATTGTAAATAGGAATTTGAAGGTCTTGTAAAATTCGTTTTATTTCTTTTGTCACGTGATTTGTAGCTTTATGCTGAATGGGACAGTTTTCAATATCAATCAAGCGGTGAGAATTCAGTCCGTACAAACCAGCGATGACTTTTTGTTTGTCCATACCCACTTGAAACTGGGATTTATTACGATAGCGCCAAGGATCTTCCATGCCAATCGTTTGGCGTGTTTTCTCTTCTACTTTTTTTAATGAACTGTGACGTTCGAACGCCTGCAAAACGATATCGCGCTTAGATTCTAGCTGACCTTCATACGATAAATGCTGAAGCTGACAGCCTCCGCACTGCTCGTAAATAGGACAGGGTGCTTCTACGCGATGAGGAGATTTTTTGCGAATTCGCTTGATTTTCCCCTCGGCAAAATTACGCTGAACGTTTGTTGCTTCTACAACCACTTCTTCATTTGGTAGTGCTCCCGGCACAAAGACGACTTGGCGCTTAAAATATCCTACGCCTTCTCCATTAATACCGAGCCTTTTTATCGTTAACGGAAACGTTTGTCCTTTTTGAACTTTCATTTCAGTTTTTGGTTTATTCATGAGACCCACTCCGATTAGTTTAAATTCTTTATATAGTTATTAACGGTCCTTAGCTGCTTAAAACCTAGTAGACCGTATCGCTTTAAAAAAGACATCAACGCATATTATAACACTTCAACAGCAAAAAACCGACAGGAGAAACATTCCCATCGGTTTTTATCTTTATTTCGTTTTAGAAGAACTTTTCTTCATTTGTTTGCGTTCGTTCATTAAATCATCAATGCTTTTAAACGTATAGCCCTGCTTTTTTAAATCTACAATCGCTTGATCTAATGCATCTGCGTTATCCTTTGAAACAGTATGCAAAAGCATGATCGCACCTGGGTGTATTTGAGCCATCATATTGTCGTATGAGTAGCGCCAGCCTTTTTGTTCATTCACTTTCCAGTCAACGAATGCAAGTGACCAAAATACATTCGTATAGCCCTCTTGCTTTGAAAGAGCTAGCGTTCGTTCACTAAATACACCTCTAGGTGAGCGAAGATACTTCATTTCATCACGACCCGTAATGTTTTTGTATTCATCTTTTACTTTTTGCAGTTCTTCTTTAAAACGTTTGTCATCCACTTGAGTTAAGTCAGGGTGATGCCATGAATGATTGCCGACAATATGCCCTTCTTTTACCATTCGCTTAATTAGCTCAGGCTCTTCTTTTAAATAATGTCCTGTTACAAAGAACGTCGCAGGAACCTTTCTTTTTTTGAGGACGTCTAAGACCTGCGGTGTATAGCCATTTTCATAACCGTTATCAAATGTTAAATAAATATTTTTTTTAGTTGTATCTCCGAGATAAAAAGCATCATACTTAGCAAGAATTTGTTCATAAGCTGTACCTGCGGATGCAGGCTTGTGATTTTTGCTTTTTTGAAATCCCCAGCTGATCGGAGTGTTTGGATACATTTGTGCTTCAACAGATGCTATGCCTGTTGACATCACAAATAAAAAAACGAGAAAAAAGGTGAACCGGCGCATAAGAAGCTCCTTTCGGAAGTCATTTTACGCTTAGTATCCACTCAATTTTCTCGTTCATGAACGTTACTTTTTACCATACGCTCCGGACATATGTTTATTTAAATACCGGTTCTTTAAATTGCTCAAGCTTTTCAAATGAAGACTTGTCTACATCTGCATGCAAGCTGTTTCCGTGTGAATCCATCGTCACTACAGCTGTAAAGCCTTCTACTTTTAAATGCCACATTGCTTCAGGAATACCGAACTGCATCAAATCAACGCCTTCTACGCTCTTGATACAGTCAGCATAGTACTGTGCAGCTCCGCCGATCGCATTTAAATATACGCCGCCGTGCTCTTGAAGAGCAGCAAGTGTTTTAGGACCCATACCGCCTTTACCGATAACCGCTCGGATACCAAATTTCTTCATAATATCTCCTTGGTACGGTTCTTCACGGATACTTGTTGTTGGTCCTGCAGCGGTTACGTGCCATTTTTCATCTTCATCTTTTAACATAACCGGACCACAGTGATAAATGATTTGTCCATTTAAATCAATTGGCGCATCGTGATCTGTTAAATGCTTATGAATAGCGTCGCGTCCTGTGTACATCATACCGTTGATACGCACCACGTCGCCAACTTTTAATTCACGAATTTGCTCTTCTGTAATAGGTGCTTGTAATACAACTTCTTTTGTTTCATCCGCATTTTGTTTCTCTTCTTCGCCTGCATTTTTATTAAAATCTACTTCTTCGCCTTCTTGATACAGCCACTCTTGAACGCTTCCTGTATCGGCATTGATTTTAACGCCCAAACGGCGGTAAGCCCAGCAGTTATACGCAACTGACACATAAAAGCTAGCAGGAATACGATTGATTACGCCGACTTTACAGCCAAGTAATGTCGTTTCTCCGCCAAAGCCCATTGTACCAATTCCTAACTTATTGGCATTTTCCATTACATACTCTTCTAATTCTTTCAGCTGAGCATTTGGATTTTCGTCATCTAAGTTTCGGAACAGCTGCTCTTTTGCTAATTCATAGCCTGTTGTACGGTCGCCACCGATTCCAACACCAATGACGCCGGCACTACAGCCTTGACCTTGTGCTTGATACACAGAGTGCATCACACATTTACGAATGCCGTCTAAATCACGGCCAGCTCTACCTAAACCTTCTACTTCACAAGGCAGGCTGTACTGAATGTTTTTATTTTCACAGCCGCCGCCTTTTAAAATAAGACGCGCATCAATATAGTCATTTTCCCACTGTTCAAACTTAATAACCGGCGTGCCGCCGCCTAAATTATTACCGCTGTTTTCTCCCGTTAACGAATCTACGGAGTTAGGGCGAAGCTTTCCGTGCTTTGTTGCTTCTTCAATTGCCCAATAAATCGCTTCTTTAATTTGAAGCTGATTCACTCCTACAGGGGTTTTAATTTTAAATGTTGGCATACCCGTATCTTGGCAAATTGGCGATAAATTATCATCCGCCATCTTAATATTATTGGTAATGGTCGCTAAAGACATTGCTGCACGCGTTCCTGCATTTTCACGCGCTTTTGCCTTTGCGATAGCACGTCGAACGTCTTTTGGCAATTTTGTAGATGTTTCAACAATTAAATCGTACATGCTTTGTTTTAAAGCTTCAATCATCACTTAATTCCTCCCATATCCCGCTAATGTATGTATTTATCTATCTGTCGTACAACTTTCAAAATTTATTATACTCCTTCAAAAATTGTTTCGAAAGACCTTTATAGGAGGATTTCCACTTCAAGCAAAAAAGCGCTAGTTTTTCTAGCGCTTTTTCCTTTGTTCATTCTTTATCTTTTTTAAACTGCTCACATTTTGCTTCGAGGTCATCAATCATCGTAATCAAACGGTCAATGTCTTCTAGGTCTGTGTTTTCAGGCTCCATGGAGTCTAATACGTGTACAAACATATTTAAACGATCTTTTAAATAACGTACTTGTGAATCTTTATCTCGAACGGCGTTTCCCATTTTAAACCCTCCTGATATAGCTTTTCATTCGTATTTCTTTATATCCTAACGAATACTTTCATATTTGACAACTAAAAGCAATAAAATCCATAATAGTCACTGGTGTCCGTTTTGAATGAGACGTATAATTTAGTCTAGCAGGACGGACCGTGAGATGTTTTCATCATTTCACTTTACGGAAAAATAAAAGGAGTTTTTTTATGGCCACTTTACAACGAATTACCCCGGAGTTCGATCCGTGGGAAGCGTATTTAGATATGAAACAATATGGCAAACCGACGCTTACAAACGTTGAATTCACCACAACGACGCTTTGTAATATGCGATGTGAGCACTGCGCAGTTGGATATACGCTGCAGCCAAAAGACCCAAACGCACTGCCGCTTGATTTAATTTTAAAACGTCTCGATGAAATTCCAACTCTTCGAGCGTTAAGCATTACGGGCGGAGAGCCGATGATGTCTCTATCTTCTGTGAAAAATTATGTGGTGCCTTTATTAAAGTATGCACATGAACGAGGTGTCCGTACACAGATTAATTCAAATTTAACATTAGATCTTGCTCGTTACGAACAAATCATTCCTTATTTAGATGTTTTACATATTTCTCACAACTGGGGAACGATGGACGATTTTGTGGAAGCTGGCTTTGCAATGATGGAGCGAAAGCCTACTTATGAGCAGCGCGCCAAATATTTCGACCGTATGATTGAAAACAGCCGCGCGCTTGTAAAAGCAGGTGTAACCGTATCAGCTGAAACGATGTTAAATAAACGTACGCTTCCTCACATGGAAAAGATTCATCGTCAAATTGTTGATGAAATGCTTTGTCAGCGTCACGAAGTACACCCTATGTATCCAAGTGACTTTGCTAGCACTCTAGAAACATTATCTCTTCCTGAAATGCGTCAAGCTATTCATCACCTTCTTGATATTCGAGATGAAAATGTGTGGATGCTATTCGGCACGTTACCGTTTTATGCATGCAGTAATAATGAGGAAGACTTATCGCTTTTACAGCGCTTGTATAGCAGTAAAAATGTAACCGTTCGAAACGATCCAGACGGGCGCTCTCGCCTAAATGTAAATATTTTCGACGGAGATATTATCGTAACCGATTTTGGTGATACGCCTCCTCTTGGCAACATTCAAGATACAAAGCTTACAGACGCTTTTGATATGTGGCAGCAAAGCACAATTTCTAAAGAACTTAGCTGTCATTGTTCAGCAGTATCTTGTTTAGGACCTAATATTTTGGTGAAAAACAGCTATTATCAAGATACTGATTTTAGCAAACTCCAAGCGAATATCACAAAATAACAAAAAGAGATTCCACCACTGGAATCTCTTTTTTATTATCTCGGCTGATCGTAAGCCCCAAAGCTTAAGGAAACATAATCTTGTACTGGAATCCATGCTCCAATTCCTTGAGACGTTACATTTCTCACTACAATTGAACGCTTGCTTCCTTTTACCGTTACATACACTTCTCCATATGTTACTTTTCCTTTTTCACTTACAGCAGGCGTATACGCATACAGATAACCTACTTTTTTAGGAGCTACGTTATAGACCTGGTCTTTTTTCGTTCCGGCACCTACAAACGTTTGAAATGATAAAGTGAGCTTTGTTTTTTTAGCTGCTTCAATTAGCATCATTTGTTTCACATGATCAGGCTGAGGCACTTTTGCTGTTAATCCGCCTTTTATATGGCTTTGATTTTCCTGGCTGTACATCATTTTGTACTGAGTTTTTCCTGCTCTGTTATCATAATGATTTGTATTGATTCGCTGGTGCTGCCAGTTAACGTTTGTTTCTGTTGATTCGTAATTTAATGGCCACTGTCCTAAAAAGATAGTTGCTCTAAAACCAATTGCCCATGGAGTTTTAGAAATGTTTGATTCATTTAATATACGAATTAAATCAGGGTTTTCAATTTTCACATTTGATGTTTCAATGAGCTCTTTTGTAAACTCACTCGGCTGCAAATATGGCGTATCTTGACTAGCATTTGGATACGTATTTTCTTTTGAAATATTTAAAGCTGAAGAAGGCACGTTGATGGTAGGCTGAGCTGTTTTCGCAATGGCGATCTTCGTTGAACATGAAAATGAAATAATGATGGTAAACACAAATAAAAGCAATTTACGTAACATCTAGAAACTCCTTTCAACATCGTTAATGAATGCAACCATAGTTTTTTCAAACATCTCCTGTTTTATCCTGAATACTAAAAGGGAAATTCTTCTATTTACTTACACAAAAAGAATCCGAACCATTAATCGTTCGGATTCTTCCTTCAACTAAAACATGTTTGTTCCAGCCTCTTCTTTTTTAAATAAGATAAAAACCAATTCCCATAATAATATAAGCACCTAAAAGAGTTGCACCTTCGAACCAGTTTGTATCTCCGTCATTAGAAATAGCAATAGTTAAAAATACGGCCGTTACCATCGCAATCAACTCAGGCCAAGTAAAGACAAGAGACATTTGGTTTTCGAACATCAGCGAAACTAACACTAATATTGGTGCTACAAACATCGCGACTTGTAAAGTGGATCCAACAGCAATTTCAACAGCTACACCCATGCGGTTTTTAACGGCCATAATAATAGCGGAAGCGTGCTCTGCTGCGTTTCCAACAATCGCTACAATGATGACCCCGATGAACAGCTCACTCCACCCAAAACTTTCGGATACAATTTCGATTGTACTAACCAAGCTTTCGGATACGTAAGCTACAGCTAACGTAGACAAAAAGAGAACAGTAATCGCTTTCCACATTGACCATTCTGGCTCTTCATGTTCTTCCACTTCTTCACTTTTATGCTGATACACGCCTCGATGCGTTACCAGCTTAAAAAATAACGCCGCTAAGTACAAGATGATGAGAATAATGGATATTCCGACACTCAGGGACATGGTCTTCGCTTCGTCCATTTCGCTAGCAAACACTTCAGGAATAACAAACGCAACGATAACGGCAAAGATCAATAATCCAGAATTATGTCTTGCATCATAGACATTAAATTCTTGACGCTTAAATTTTAATCCCCCAATGAAGAATGAAAGACCGCCTACAAGAAGGAGGTTTCCTAATACAGAACCGGTTAACGATGCAAGCACCACCGCTGTAAGACCTTCTTTTAGAGCAAAAATAGAAATAATTAATTCTACAGCGTTACCAAACGTAGCGTTTAATAGTCCGCCTATTCGAGGACCAGCTACAACAGCTAAGCTCTCTGTTGCTCTCCCCATAAAAGCTGCGAGGGCAATGATTGTTAAACAGTAAATAATAAACATAAGAACATCTGACCAGTGCATCATGTGCCCAATAACAGATAGCGGCACCCCAAGAATAACCGCTATAAGAAAAATCCGATTGATCATCGATATGTACACCTACCTTATTCATTTTTTGACAACAAAATCAATCATATCAAATTAATGGAATTTGTATAGACTCACCGTCAATGTTAGTATTTTTAACCTATTTTTATAAATGATAAACCCTTAATTGATTTTTGATTAAGATAGTTAAAAATCAGCCAAACTACCAAGGGTAAAAAGATATAATAAGGAGTGAAAAAAATGAGCAATAATGATGTGAAAAATCAAATTTTATCCGTACTGGATGACTATACAATTGGAACGTTAGCTACAATTCAAGATGGAAAACCTTATTCACGCTTTATGATGTTTTTTCATGAAGATCTTGTGCTCTACACCGCCACCAATAAAGATACACATAAAGTCGAAGAACTAGAAAAAAACCCTTACGTTCATATTTTGTTAGGCTATGATGGGCAAGGTTGGAGTGATCCGTATGTAGAGGTAGAAGCGAAAGTAAATGTAGAAACAAACGAAGAGTTAAAAAAGAAATTTTGGAATGAAAAGTTAAAAGAGTGGATTAAAAGTCCAGATGACCCAAGTTATTTGCTTCTTCAGCTGACTCCTGAACGCATGCGCTATTTTGATAAAGCCGGCAGCAAACCGAAGGAAATATGAGATTGAGACGTAGCTAAGTCCATTCCATCTGAAGACAAACAAATGGGAGCAAGGAGATAAACCGCTTGTAACAACACCATAAAGATCCGAACGAGTTTGATTCATCGTTCGGATCTTCTTCAACTAAAATATTTTTGTCCCAACCTCATTTAATTTCGAAGGTTTCTGTCACTTCAATACTGTCAATAACCGACTGTAGCATCGAACAATTTTTCCGTGCTAGCTCCATTGATTTTTCAATTTTGTCTAATGGAAGGTCTTCTCCTGTGATGATATAGTGCAAATGAATTTTTTCGATTCGCCCCGCTTTTTCATCATTTCGCGTCACATCAGCTTGGATGCGTAAATCGGAAAAAGCAATCCTTTTTTTCTCTAGAATCTTTCTTAACACGCCTCCGCTGCAAACAGCAATGGACGATACCATTAGCTGATACGGACGAAAGCCATACTCTTCATCTCCGGCGATATGTAGCTCTCCATAAGGAAGATTTGTTGTAAACCCCGCCTCTTTTTTCATGTTAAATTCCACTTTCTTCACTCCTTTACTTCATTATAAACCGCTTTTTATATAACCAACTACTCTCAATAGGGATACTTGTTACACCGTCACCATAAAAAAATCCGAACGAATTTGATTCTCCATCAAGAATCTCGATTCATCGTTCGGGTCTTCCTTCAACTAAACTACTTTTGTCTCAGCCTTTTTTATGACTCTGTGTTAAATTAATTTTCCGGCGCGAATATCATTTGTCATTCCTTCGTAAGGCGCTTGAGCGATAACTTCCTCATTGTTCGCTCCGACATTTTTGATAAATGTAATGTCAGCAAATTCGGGTACAACGTATTTCGGATATGTTTCGTATTTTTCACGGGATTCATGCATTAAATTAAGATGATCATTTTGATAGCACACGGTAATTTCAGGATGTTCATGTACCCATTTTGGGAAGAAAATAATGCCGTGCATCCGTTTTTCATCAGGCATAAAGTTCAAAGATACATCTGTTCCAGTCGGCTCAGTCCACGATACTTTATATACACCTTCTGTTAATTTCACAATATCTACTTTTTGGTCGCGAACCCATCGTCCTGCCACCATTCCGCTGTGAATACGATAATCGATTGTATTTTCGTTTTTGATATAAATTTCATATTCCCATCCGTTTTCGTACGTGTAAATCATATGATTTCCAATAAATTTTCCCATTTTTATATCGCTCCTTTGATTTATAACACTTCGTATATGTCTGACACAACGCGATCCGATCTAAGCGTCTCACAGCAGTGCCTAGAAAAACGCAGTTTTGTAAGCGTTTGTATTTCGCACTTCCTGTATGACCAATGACAATCGCTGTACCGACATTGATTGTGAATGTCGCTATTTTCTTAAGCACTGTGTGTATTCTAGCGACTGCCTTTTAATTGTAAATTAAAACATGTAAATAGTTACATGTTTTATTCTACTTCCCTTATAAAAAGATGTCAAATTAACAGCACAGCACGTCTACATCCTTGTCAATAAAGCGTTTTCCTTGTACGATTAAACAGTTGGATTGACAAAATATAGATAAAAAGAGGTTGAATGCTATGAGTGCTACTCATAAACAACGTTTCTGGATTTTAGTTAGCCTTGTCGCCATTTCTGGATTCAGCCAAGGTATGCTGCTGCCTTTAATTGCTATTATTTTTGAGAAAGACGGTCTTTCTTCTACTATAAACGGATTAAACGCAACGGGATTGTACCTAGGCATTTTATTTATTTCTCCTTTCATGGAAGGGCCGCTTCGCAGATACGGATATAAACCAATTATCGCAGCAGGCGGACTTTTAGTTATTGTGTCTTTAGCTTTGTTTCCCTTGTGGAAATCTGTTGTTTTTTGGTTTGTGCTCCGTTTATTTATTGGAATAGGAGACCACGCGCTGCACTTTGGTACTCAAACGTGGATTACATCGTCTTCACCTGCTGATAAACGAGGTCGAAACATTTCATTGTACGGGCTTTTTTTCGGTATTGGTTTTGCTGTTGGTCCTTTAATGACGCCGTTAATTGAAATTAATCAAGCGCTTCCTTTTATGATTTCTTCAGCTCTCTGCCTCATAACGTGGGTGTTTTTATTTTTGATAAAAAATGAATTTCCCCTACAGGAAGTGGAGGTTAATTCATTAAAAGAAACAGCTAAACGATTTTCTAAGGCGGCTAAGTATGCTTGGATTGCTTTTTTGCCGCCTTTTGGATATGGATTTTTAGAATCATCACTGAACGGAAGCTTTCCTGTATATGGCTTACGAATTGGTTTGCAAGTAGAGTTTATTTCACTCCTCTTGACTTCCTTTGCAGTTGGAGCTATTGTATTTCAGCTTCCTCTCGGAATACTGAGCGATAAATTTGGACGGAAATTGGTATTAGGATGGATTTTATCAATTGGAGCCGTTACGTTTTTTACAGCAAGCCTCTTGGAAGAGACTGCTATTCCATTAGTAGCTTGTTTATTTATAGCTGGCATGGTTGTAGGCTCGACGTTTAGTTTAGGAATCAGCTATATGACGGATTTGATTCCTGCTCGTCTACTGCCTACAGGTAATTTACTATGCGGCATTGCTTTTAGTATCGGAAGCCTTGCCGGCCCTTACATAGGCGGCACGTTTATTCAGTTCTTTCACCATATCAGCTTTTTTAATATTATTAGCGGGATGCTTGGCTTTATTTTTATTATTCTTTTTGTATTCGGACAAAAGATGCCTATGCAACAAAAAACAAGCGAGAACCTATAGGTTCTCGCTTGTTTTTTAAACTTTTAGCGTTCGATGCTGAAGAGCTGATTTTTCAATTTGTATCGTGGTATGCTCAATGCCGCAGTGATCATGTACTAAATCGATGGCTTTTTGCAAAATTTGCTGACAATCTTTTTCATCTTCTACGCGCATATGACAGCTCAATGAGTCCAGTCCTGAAGTAATGGTCCAAATGTGTAAATCATGCACATCTTTGACTCCTTCAATGTTTTCAAGAAGGTTTTTTATTTCACTGTGATCTACCCCTTCAGGAGAGCCTTCCATCAAAATATGAACGCTATGAGCAAGCACGCCCCAAGCGCTTTTTAAAATTAATACAGACACAACTACAGAAATAATAGGATCAGCAATATACCATCCAAACAGCATCATAAGAAGTCCCGCTACAATAGCTCCAATAGACCCTAAAGCATCTCCCAATACGTGTAAGTAAGCGCTGCGTAAATTTACGTTTCCTTTTACATCGCCTTGTCTCATAAGTGACCAGGCGCTGATTAAATTAGCGAGTAAACCAACAGTAGCAATCAGCATCATGCTGCCGCTTGCTACAGACTGCGGCTCTAATACGCGCTGATAGGCTTCATAGATGATAAATCCTGCTATTACAAACAGTGCCACTCCGTTAAAAAGAGCCGCTAATATTTCAAAACGATAATAACCGTACGTTTTTTTAGCCGATGCAGCTCGGTTAGCAAACCATATCGCTACAAGGCTAAGAGCAAGTGAGCTTGTATCAGAAAGCATGTGTCCGCTATCGGATAATAACGCTAAACTATTTGTAAAAAGCCCTCCAACAAACTCAAGAACCATAATACCCGCGGTGATAATGAGTGCAATTAACAAACCTTTTTTGTTGCCTTCACGCTGTGTATCAAAATGGTGATGGTGACCATGATGGTGGTGATGATCATGACTCATGCAAAGCCCCTCCTTCTACTCGTTATGTGCGCATTCTACGTGCTGAATTACTTGATGCAGTATTCCAACCACGTGTTCATCATCATACGTATAGAAATACGTATTCCCTTCACGGCGATATTTTACTAAACGTAAATGACGCAAATGTGTTAACTGATGTGAAATAGCTGATTGTGAAACACCAAGCACTTCAACCATATGACCGACTGAACACTCTTCTTGAAATAGCAAATAAAGAATTTTCATTCTCGTAGGATCTGAAATAGCTTTTAGTATTCTTGACGCTTCTTCTACTGTTTGAGGCGATAAAAACGAATGTTCATCTTTTTTCATAACATCTCTCCGTTCATTATATGCAAGTATATGAGCATATGTTCATATATAAATTATAAAACACCTTTTTCTATATAGTCAATTATTTACGTCTTTCTAAATTTTTTTTGCCTATTTTTAAAAAAAATACACACAAAATACTTTTTCTGTTATATAATACAATTAAATATAATAAACTGTATTAAAACAGATGGAGAGGAGAATAATAAATGAGCAGACAAGAACGCAAAAACATGATTACATTTATTGAAACAATGAAGGGGATTGACCGTGAAACCTTAATGTACATGACGGATGCCGATATCGAGCACATTTACACTTCCGCTTATAAATATTATGAAGAACATTTAGATATGTAGTACGTTTTTTACAGGATGCAGACGTCCAGCTGCATTCTGTTTTTATTTTTTAAGCGTTAGTCGTTACCTCCTTGCTTGTTCCGTGCTATACTATACTAAATATCCCAATTTAAAAGAGAAGAACTGAAAAAATGTGCTGCTATCGCTGAGATGGCAGCTTTCGTGTTTTTTTAGGGGTAATGATTGTGATTATTCTTCTCAATTATCGTTCAAGGAGGATTTGTATGGAAAATGCGTTACCTAAAAAACAAGAACAAACGCCTCAAACATCTTCTGCTGTCAACGTATTAAAAACACATGGTGAACTCATTGCTGCACTGTTAAGCGGCGTGCTGATTTTAGCCGGCTGGCTGCTGTCAAAACAGCAGGATACTGCTGTATCAATTACGCTCTTTGTATTAGCTTACGTGATAGGCGGATTTGCTAAAGCAAAAGAAGGCATTGAAGAAACGATTGAAAATAAAGAATTGAATGTCGAAATGTTAATGATTATTGCAGCCGTTGGAGCGGCTGTAATTGGCTACTGGACAGAAGGTGCTATGCTTATTTTCATTTTTGCATTAAGCGGTGCATTAGAAACGTACACCATGAATAAAAGCAACCGAGAAATTAGCGCCTTGATGAATTTACAGCCGCAAGAAGCAACGCGTCTGATTGGAGATCAAGAAGAAATTGTATCCATTTCGGATTTACAAATCGGTGACTTGCTGCTAGTTAAGCCGGGTGAACGAGTGCCATCCGATGGGATTGTTGTCTCAGGTCAAACAACGATTGATCAGGCTGCTATTACAGGGGAATCTGTTCCTGTACTAAAACAGCTCGATGATGAAGTATTCGCGGGCACGGTGAATGTGAAAGGCGCCATTACCATTAAAATGACAAAGCCAAGCGCTGAGACGCTGTTTCAAAAGATCATTCAACTTGTTCAAACGGCTCAAAGTGAAAAGTCGCCTTCTCAATTGTTTATTGAACGATTTGAAGGCACATACGTAAAAATTGTTCTATCGGTTGTGGCAGTTATGCTATTTCTCCCACACTATGTGCTTGGATGGAGCTGGACCGAGACATTTTACCGTGCAATGATTCTCTTAGTTGTAGCGTCTCCTTGCGCTCTGGTTGCATCTATCACTCCTGCTTCGCTGTCTGCTATTTCAAACGGAGCAAAAAAAGGAATTTTGTTCAAAGGCGGCGTTCATTTGGAAAGGTTAAGCCATTTAAGCGCAATCGCTTTTGACAAAACAGGAACGTTAACAAAAGGAAAGCCCGAAGTGACAAATGTCATTGTCCGTTCTGATATGAACGAGCAGGAATTTCTTGTTAAAATCGCATCAATTGAACGTCAGTCCAATCATCCGCTTGCTCAATCCATTGTTGACTTTGTGAAAAACAAGCAGGAATTGATGCTCGTTCAGCCAGATTCGCTTGAAGACGTTCCCGGATATGGTGTCATTGGGTCTCTTCAAGGAGATACGTGGAAGATAGGAAAAGCAGATTTTGTAGGTAAAGAAGATGCAGGTGAATTTGAAAATGGGATTTCATCTACGCTTGCCAGTGAAGGAAAAACGATTGTGTACGCAAAAGACCAGCATGGTATTGTGGGATTGCTTGCGCTAAAAGACGTTGTACGAACAGAAGCTGTAGATGCTGTTAAATCTCTTAAAGAGCAGGGTATTCATACCGTCATGATTACAGGAGACAGCGAAAAAACAGCCGAAGCCATTTCAAAAGAATGTGCAGTCGATGAATACATTGCAGAATGTTTGCCTGAAGCGAAAGTAGATAAAATTAAAGCGTTAAAAGAAAAATTCCCTACCGTTTCAATGGTAGGAGATGGCATTAACGATGCACCTGCTCTGGCTACTGCTAACGTTGGAGTAGCCATGGGAGAAGGAACGGATGTTGCACTTGAAACAGCGGATATCGTTTTAATGAAAAATGATCTATCAAAAATTTCGGATGCAGTAGCTCTTTCCAGACGAATGAACTCAATTGTGAAGCAAAACGTTATTTTTTCTATTGCCGTCATCTTTTTATTAATTTGTTCGAATTTTTTCCAAGTGCTTGATATGCCATTTGGTGTTATAGGTCACGAAGGCAGCACCATTTTAGTTATCTTAAACGGCCTTCGCTTGCTAAAATCTTAACGCAAAAAAAGCCTAACGTATTTGTTAGGCTTTTTATTATGGAAATCAATGCCTTAATGGTAACCGTTTTGTCCATTTTGGCTGTTGCTTGTTTTATGCTTTGGCTGGCTCTTTTTATTTTGCTTTGTATTGCTTCCGTCTTTTTTTGTATGCTTTGTCATGATGTAAAACCTCCCTTTCACTTTGTTAGTATGCTCATATCTTGCGAATGATTTCATCCCAATTTGTGACTATGAAGATTTAACTCGACGGTCGTAGAAAATAGCGTTAATTTCTCCTCCAATAACGATAATCATCCCCGATAGGTACAGCCAAATAAGCAGGATAATAATTCCGCCCAAGCTTCCATATGTAGCTGTATAGTTATTGAAATGATTTACGTAATACGCAAACAGCATCGATACCACTGTCCATCCGACCGTAGCAAAAGCCGCTCCTTTTACAACATTTCGAATCAGCAGCTTTTTATTAGGAGCAAAGTAATACAACCCCGTAAAAACAGTAAACAAAATGAGGCCGCTGATAATCCAGCGGGAAGCAGACCATAAAGCGAGAAAGGTTTCTGAAAACCCAAACGTAGACGATAAATAAAGACCAATCATATGACCGAAAACCGGAAGTAAAAGCGCTACAATAATAACAAATATCATCGCAAAAGTAAGGAGAACTGCCATACCTCTCGCCACTAAAAAAGGCCGATTTTCTTGTACGTGATACGCTCGGTTAAATGCTCTTACAATCGCATTAATTCCATTTGAAGCAGACCACATCGTCGCAATGATACCAAAGGACAATAGCTTTTCATTATGAGAACCAATGATATGGGAAACGTTGCTTTCAATCATGTGCAGCGTTTGCTGTGGCGCTACATTTTCGACCAAGTCAAGCAGGTCTGTTGATTCCAATGGCAAAAATCCAATCAGCGTAATTAAGAAAATTAAAAAAGGAAATAGCGAGAGCAGCAAATAATAAGCCAATTCAGCTGATAAACTGGGCAGCTCATCTCGATGAATGCGACCCATCAGTTCTTTGCCAAACCTTACGATGTTATTCATGTACATTCCAGCCATATGTGCCTCCTTATTTATTTTTGTTCATCACCATACTTCTCCACAAATGCTTCTTTTGTATCGTTTACAATTTCCATCACCTGAGGCGTTGTTTCTTTTAACTTTTCTACTTTTCCTGCTACAAATGATACATCTTCAGAAACTTGCTCAATGGTCGTGCGAATGGTTTCGTATTTCTCTTTGACAGTATCCGTTACAAGTTCAGGGTGCTGAATAAGATTTGTTGTTTTGTCTTTCAGTTTTTTACTTCCTTGAATGACGGATCTTCTTGTTTCTTTATCAAATAAAGAAATAGCTCCTCCTATAATTGCTCCAATGACAATACCTTCTACTAGCTTATTGCGTTTACCCATTTGTCGTTTCTCCTCCGTTTTTTATTTTTTAAGTATCGCTTATTCCGAGAAATGCTTCTCTATAATTTCGTCTAAAAGAGCCTTGCATCCTTCTTGAACTAAGTCATATACTTCGTCAAAGTTTCCCGTGAAATAAGGATCAGGCACATCTTCAATATGTAAATCGGGCACAAAATCCAAAAGCCTTGCAATATAACCTGTTTTAGTATGTCCAGCCATCCTTCTCAGATTTCCTACATTTTCGACATCCATTCCAATAATATAATGAAATTTAGCTACATCTTCTTGAATCACTTGTCTTGCTGTTTGCCCTTTAAAATCAATGTTGTTTTTCGTTAAAATAGATTGCGTCCCTTCATGAGGAGGATTGCCTTTGTGCCAGCCTCCTGTGCCTGCAGAATCTACGTGAATTTGTCCTTCCAGCCCTTTTTTCTTCACCATATCTTTAAAGACCGCTTCTGCCATGGGTGAACGACAAATATTTCCTAAACAAACGAATAATACGTTAATCATAGTCTCGACTCCTTTCCCTTATTACAAACATTATATACAATCATTTTTAAACTAAAAAATAGTTTTCTTTTATTTATATCGTTTCCACTCTTCTGTGGATAAGAACCTGACATAAAAGTGTTCACACGATAAAAACATGTTACAATAAAAAAAACGCAACTGGAAGGATGAACAAAGTGGATTTATCAGTAAAATCTCCAGAGAATATTAAACATATGGTCGATAGCATTAGTGAAAAACTGCGCATGCTAAATATCGGAGCAATTAAAGCTGAAGCTTTTGACGAAGAAATGTATGAAGACTTAAAGTACTTATACGATATGGTAATGAGAAAAGATTCTTTTAGCCCAAGTGAAATGCAAGCGATCGCGGAAGAATTAGGTACACTGCGTAAACAAGCTTAATGACAACTCCGTCAATGACTAATAGCCATTGACGGTTTTTTCTACATTTTTTTCTACACATGAATGCTGCGCCTTTTAGCGAGCAAATAAGAGTTAAATCGTTTACATACACATAGATGAAATATTCCCAAAAATCTTTCTTTTTTATTAGGAATTGACGTTTTTATTATTTGTCTATAGAATGTATCGAAATACCTAAAGCTCGTATAGTCTTGGAAATAGGGTCCAAGAGTTTCTACCGAACTACCGTAAATAGTTGGACTACGAGGGTTGAACATCATTCATACTGCATTTTTATTCTTCTTTATGTTCTCCCTTACATAGTCCTTCATTGTTATTCAGTTATACAATGAGAGGAGTCACATTCATGTCAAATACAAAAACAACCTTAAAAAAACAGCTTGCTGTTGCCAATAAAAAAATACCTGCAGATCTTGTAGTGAAAAACGGGAAAATTATCGATGTCTTTACGCTTTCCATCATTGAAGCTGATATTGCGATTGCTGATGGAGTGATTGTTGGAATAGGTCAATACGATGGGAATAACGTCGTGGATGCAAAAGGAAAATACATTTCTCCTACATTCATTGATGGACACGTTCACATTGAATCATCAATGGTTACACCTAAAGAGTTCTCAAAACTTCTTGTACCTAGAGGCGTCACAACTGTCGTAACGGACCCTCATGAAATCGCGAATGTTTCAGGGAAATCTGGCATTGAATTTATGCTTCAAAACTCGGATTCCATTCCTTTAGACGTATTTGTAAACTTACCTTCAAGCGTGCCAGCAACTCCTTTTGAAAGCTCTGGAGCCGTCTTAAAAGCAGCTGACTTAGCGCCATTTTTCTCTCACCCTCGCGTGCTTGGATTAGCAGAAGTGATGGATTTCCCTGCTGTGCGAGATGGAGATGACGATATGCTCGATAAATTACAAGCAGCTAACGATGCAAACGGCGTAATTGATGGGCACGGCTCAGGGTTAGATGCTACGGGCGTTAATATTTATCGTACCGCTAACATTTCAACAGATCATGAATGCGTAACAGCAGAAGAAGCAATTGAACGTATTCAGCGCGGGATGTATGTTCTGATCCGCCAAGGTTCTGTCGCTAAAGATTTGAAACAATTATTACCTGCTGTAAATGAACGCAACGCGCGCAGATTTTTATTCTGTACAGATGACAAACACCTAGATGATTTATTAACGGAAGGTTCTATTGATTATAATGTTCGTTTTGCTATTGAACTCGGGCTGGATCCGTTAATTGCGATTCAAATGGCTTCGTTAAATGCCGCTGAATGCTACGGGTTAAAAGATAGAGGTGCGGTTGCTCCTGGTTACAAAGCGGATTTTATTCTATTAGACGACTTAACCGATATATCTGCAGCACATGTCTATCAAAACGGAGAGCTTATTGCTGAAAATGGAGAGATGCTTTCTGTTCAAGAAGAACAAATTGATCTTCCAACAGAACTAATGAATTCTGTTCATCTCAAAGAGTTTTCCATTAAAAAACTTACGATACCACTTCAGCACAATCGCGCTAATATTATTGAAATTAATCCAAACAGCCTGATTACAAATCATATTGTAGAAGAAGTTCAAGTGAAGCAAAACGAATTTCAGTCTTCTGTAGAAAACGATCAGCTGAAAATGGCTGTTGTTGAGCGTCATCATCTAACAGGGAATATTGGTCTTGGAATTGTAAAAGGTTTTCAGTTAAAAGACGGAGCGATTGCTACCACGATTGCTCACGATTCACATAATATCGTAGCCGTAGGAACAAATGATGAAGATTTAGCAAAAGCAATTGCGGCAATTGAAGAAATCGGCGGAGGTATTGCTATTGTAAAAGGCAATGAAGTGATTGGCTCCCTCCCTCTTTCCATTGGAGGATTAATGTCACCTCACCCTTACAATGAAGTAAACAGCTTACTTAAGCAGCTTCACGGGGCTCTTCATGAGCTTGATATTTCACAGAAATTCAACCCGTTGCTGACACTGTCTTTCTTAAGCTTGCCTGTTATCCCATGTCTAAAATTAACCGACAAAGGATTATTTAACGTAAAAGAATTCAAGCATATCACCGTTCAAGCATAAAATAAAAAGGACTCTTTCGAGTCCTTTTTATTTATATCCTTTAGACGGCGCAGTTCGAGTTTTACGATTTTTATAATGACGATATCCTTCTTTTAAAAGGATAGGAAAAACAGCGACTAGAATTTTTTTTAATATACGTCCCAATTTAAGGCACTCCTTTACGTGTTCTTACTTTACTATACCCAAATTGGACAGCTAAAAACGCAAAAAAGAGCAGGTATATCCTGCTCTTTTTGTATTACTTACCGATAAATTGTTGAGTCCAGTACGTAGTATCACCTTTTACGTATCCAACACCAATTTCAGTGAAATCAGGGTTTAGAATGTTTTTGCGGTGACCGTCACTGTTCATCCAAGCATTCATTACATCTTCAGGAGATTGCTGACCTTTTGCAATGTTTTCACCTGCTGTTGTATATTCAATGCCGAATTGTTTCATCATATCAAATGGTGAACCATATGTTGGTGAATTGTGGTCAAAGTACCCTTTGTCCATCATGTCTTTTGATTTAGTGCGTGCAACGTCACTTAATTTTTTGTTAAGTGTTAGAGGTTTTAAACCTTGTTTTTCACGCTCTTGGTTCACTAAATCTACGACCTTTTGTTCGAATTGACTAGCATCTTTTGTTTGTTCTGCTTTATCAGTATTTTCTGATTGTTGAGCTTTTGTGTTTTGCTGTGTTTGCTCTGGAGCTTTTGCTTCTTCACTTTGCTCTGGTGCTTGTGCTTGTTCCTGTGGAGCTGCTTCAGCTTGCTCTGGTGCTTGTGTTTCTTGTTGTGGAGCTGCTGCTTGAGCAGATTGGCCTTGAGCGTTAAATTTCTTTAATAGCTCATCTACATTTATATTTTGTGCTGCTTGAGCATCTTTAATGTTAATTTGTTTTGGAGTGTTGCAATCAGGAGCTGCTGCATTTGCTTGTCCTGCTGTTAGTAATCCTAATGATACGGCACCTGCGACAGTGGCAATACGAAACCTTTTCTTCATGTTTGAAATCCTCCTATGTGATAATAAAGTTTTTTTGTAAAACCGCAACGCATCTAAGCTTTTAGCAAGCCAATCTCGTGATGCACCCTCATTGTTGCATGAAAACTATGAAACTCGCAACGTCTTTTAAGCTACCAAAATTATACTTTCATTTATGTAAAAAATATTTCGATTGTGTTACGTGGCTTCTATCTATTGATAGTAAAAGGTTTTCATATTCTTTTAGAAACCTCTTCACCTAATGCAGTAATATAACTGTAAATTCCTCGTCAAAATCGTTACATATAAAAAAGGCGACAGCAGAGTGGTAAACCACCCTGTTATCGCCTTTTACAGAAAGTTTTGCTAATATTATTTACTTATTTTAAGACATTTACTGATTCACGTACGAATGCTTCCATATCGTCTGGTGTACGGCTTGTAACTAGTTGATTACCGCATACCACCACTTCTTTGTCATGGAAGTTTGCACCTGCATTTTTCAAATCAATAGCAATTGATTTGAAACCAGTTACGTCACGTCCTTTTAATGTTTCAGCATTGATTAGCAACTGTGGTCCGTGACAGATAGCCATAACCGGTTTGCCTTCATCCATAAATGATTTTGTGAAAGCTACGACTTGATCGTCCGCACGTAAGATATCTGGTGAGAAACCTCCCGGTAAAAACAATGCGTCAAAATCTTCTGGTTTTACATCCGCAATTGCTTTATCAATTGTTAATGTTGTTTCGCCTTGTTTACCTGTTACTTCACCTGTTTTAACATCGATTTTTGTTAGCGTATGGCCTTCTTCTTCAAAGGCTTTGGCTGGATCTGTATATTCCACATCTTCAAATAAATCTGTTACTAATACTGCAATTTTCTTACTCATTCTAAGCAACTCCTTAATTGATTTGTGTACTAATGTTCTATAAATAAAATACCCGTACACTATTCTTTTAAACATAGTTTATGGGTAAAAAACTTTTCTACAATAATCAAAAACCACATTGAAGATTTTTATAAAGAAGAAATTCAAAACAAATTAAATGTCTGAAACGTCGTCTCTTCTGGAACTGGGTACACGTCTCTCCCTGCAATCACGTTCAGAATACGCTGATTGCGCTGAACGGATAAACCAAGATTTGTTGCGCCAGATCCATGTGAATGTTCAATATTGGTTAACGTAAAAAAGTGGTGGTTACGGGGTTGTTTAAAGACAAGCCGGTAATCTTTTGTGACTTTAAAACGCTTGTCATCTTCCCATTCGATATCATCTTTTATTCGTTCGATGAACGGCGAAACCTTCGGCTTATAGCCCGTGGACAATATCAAACGATCCGCTTCGTATTGAAAAGAGCGTTCAACCTTTAATTGTTTGCACTCCAGCTCATATCCATTTCCTTTTTTATGAATATCACTTACTTCAGTCGAAGCTTGAATCGTAACGGGTACTTTTCCTTTAAGTGAACGATGATAAAGTAAATCATAGATTTTCGTTAAGGTAGAAGATTCAATTCCGTGACGTAAAGGATTTAAATCTTCTACCGTGCTTGTACGTTCCTCAAAAGGCAGCGAATGAAAATAATCTACATAGTCTGGCGAAAATAACTCTTGAGCAAGCTTGGATTGATCAAGCTGAAAAAAATTAGAGGATCTTGTAAACCATGTAAGGTGGTAATGATGTTCAGTCTGTTCTTCTAGTAAATCAAGAAAAATCTCTGCAGCGCTTTGCCCTGAACCAACGATCGTTACATGTTTTCCTTTTTGAATCTCTTCTTTTTTATGTAAATAGCCGCTGCTGTGTAAAATATGCTCATTCAGCTTTTCTTCAAAAGCCGGAGGTACAAGTGGAATGCTTCCTGTTCCCATTACAACGTGTTTAGCATTGACCGTTTGAATTCCCTCAGGTGTTTCTACCTTTACTTCATAATACTCTTCTTCATTTTTCGGTATCACGTCCACAACTTTTGAAGAAAAGTGGCAGGAAGATAGCTGCTCCGCTACCCATTTTGCGTACTCGTTGTATTCTTGACGCGGAATGTCAAAACGATTAAAGAAAAAGAACGGATACAAGCGTTTTTGCTTGTGAATGTAATTTAGAAAAGAATAGGGGCTTGTTGGATCCGCAAATGTAACTAAGTCTGCTAGAAACGGAATCTGCAAGTCCGTGCCGTCAATTAACATGCCCGGATGCCATTCAAATTTCTCTTCTTTATCAAAGAAGATGGCATCAATTTCATCAAGAGGCTCAGCAAGGGCCGCTAAGCCTAAATTAAAAGGTCCTATTCCTATTCCCACCATGTCATACTGCGTATTTGTCATCTTTAAACTCCCTTTCATAAAAAAAGCTAACAGTATTGTCTACTGTTAGCTTTTTACCCTTTTTCCATACATTTATGCGGAAGGAGTCATACTCATTTTCGGGCCAAACGATTCATACATGATATTTTCTTGGGAAATACCCATTTCAGCTAGGCCTTCTAACACCATTTGCGTAAATGAAGAAGATCCACAAACATAATAATATGCATGTTTATCACCGGCATATTTAGCTAGCTCTTTTTTAGTTAAGCGACCATACGTTATATGTTCATCATGCTGAGCTGTTTGCGCTTGACTATAGAAAACGTGTTGTTCAAACGTATATGTCTCTGACAACGATTGAAGCTCTCGTTTCATTGCATGAAACTGCTCATTTTTAGCACTGTGAATAAATGTTACTTCTTGATTGTTTTCTAGTGCTTGATGAAGCATTGACATCATTGGAGTAATTCCTACACCTCCGCTGATAAATACTGATTTACTATTTTCTTTTAAGACAAAATCTCCTGCTGGAACGCTGACTTCAAGCAAGTCTCCTTCTTTCAATTGGTCATGTAAATAAGTTGACACGACCCCGTCTTCCATTTGCTTTTCTTTTTTCACCGTAATTTTATAGTATGGTTGGTTTGGATAGCCAGATAAGCTGTACTGACGAATGGATAAATACTCTTGACCAGGAATTCGTACACTCACATACTGACCTGGCAGAAAAGCAGGCAGCGCTTTTCGATCAGGTGATACTAAATAAAACGAGTACACGTCTTCTGCTTCTTTTACTTTTTTATGGACCATTAGTTTTTTATAATCTTTCCATCCTTTTTCTTCGGCTTCTTCATATAATTCTTTCTCCACACTTATAAATACGTCCGCAATGGCACCGTATGCTTCTTTCCAAGCTTCCATAATCTCATCGGTCGCAGCTTCTTTTAAAACATCTTTAATTGCTTTTAATAAGAACTCTCCGACAATTGGATAGTGCTCTGCTTTTACGCCGATACTGCGGTGTTTATGAGCGATTTGCTTTACAACTGGAAGCAGCGTTTCAAGACGATCGATGTACTGCGCAGCGGCATAAACTGTATTAGCTAACGCCATTTGCTGACGGCCTGTTTTTTGATTTGTTTGGTTGAATACATTTTTTAAAGAAGGATACTGTTCAAAAAGCATCTCATAAAAACGAGTTGTAATTGCTTGACCATGCTGTTCTAAAACAGGAACTGTACTTTTTACAATAGAAATAGTTGTTTGTTTCATAACTTTCGCCTCCGAAAGATTCATTTTTAAAAGATATATTTTTAATACATCTTTATAATACTCATATCCTACTTAAAAAGATATATTTTATATACATATTTAAAGAAATGTTCACAAATTCACCCTGTCAAAAATGTGAGCATTCTTTCTGTATTTCTTAGATATAGACATGCTATTATAGATATATCAGCTGCTGATAAGAGAAGAGGTAAAAAGATGAGGCTCACACAATATACAGATTACTCACTGCGAGTTTTATTATATTTAGGCGTTCGCGATAATAATAAACTAAGCAATATAAAAGAAATTGCTGAAGCGTATAATATTTCAAAAAACCATCTTATGAAAATCATTCACGAGCTTGGAAAACTTGGCTTAATTGAAACGATCCGAGGACGAAACGGCGGTATTCGTTTAGCTCAGCTTCCAAAAGACATTAATATTGGAAAAGTGGTACGTCAAACAGAAGAAGATTTTCATATCGTTGAATGTTTTGATCGTGAAGGAAACTTCTGCATTATTAGCCCCGTCTGCAAGTTAAAAAGTGTTTTACATGAAGCCATGCAAGCCTTCATTCAGGTGTTAGATCAATATACGCTAGAAGATCTAATTCAAAATAAAGATGAATTAAACCTCCTCCTTCTATCTCAAAAAAACGAGGAATGAGTAAACTAAAATTCACTTGAAATCATTCTCGTTTTTTCGACCTTTTTCCCTTTCATCATAAAATAAAAGATGTTACAATGAGGCACGTATTGGAAAGACAAGATGTCTCCATTCGAGCAGACAATGAACCTCATTCTGTTCATCCTAAAAAAATGACGAAAGGGTGTTTGAGTATGCACGTAGGAAGCAAAGGTTGGTATGTTGAGGAACTTAAAAAACGAGGAGTTCGCAACCACGAAGGCCGCAAAGTAGAAAAGTACAAAACATATGTACTTGCTAACTTACTTGATAAACACAAAAATTAATTAACGTGTAATAAGAGAGTACAAATGCGTACTCTCTTTTTTGTTCATTTAATAAGCAGCGTCTTGATAAAAATAATTTGGTGATAATACTTTATTTTTATAAGGCTTATGAAAAATATGCGTGGTAGCTGGCGAAACCGGTGGAATCAACCACGTCCAGTTCCCAGTCACTTCGCGGCCATTTTTTTGCTCTCTTTCTTCAAACAAGTGAAATTGCTGAGCAGCCGTATGATGATCTACAATGCTTACACCTTCTCGTTTGAAAGAAGAAAGCACCGCAACGTTTAATTCAACAAGGGCTTTGTCCTTCCAAAGCGTAGCGTTGTAATCCATGTTCAATCCCATCATAGAAGCTATTTTTGGAAGTTGGTTATAGCGATACGTATCCGCTAAATTTCGGGCACCAATCTCAGTCCCCATGTACCATCCATTAAATGGTGCTGCCACGTAATCAATCCCTCCAATTTCTAGCTTCATATCTGAAATCATCGGGACAGCGTACCATTTCAACTGTAAGTCTTCAAATTCAGGAAGTTCTGGATGCGTAATAGCTACTTCTTTCACTAAATGTTTTGGAATCTCAAAACATCGAGGTGATGCTTCATTAACTTGCAGGACCAAAGGAAGAACATCGAAGTGAGTTTTCTCACCTTCCCACCCCAGCTTTTGGCAAACCTCCGTGAACGCAACAGAATCAGGATCTCCTATCACACCATATTCCGTCTCGTACCCTGCATAGCGGATTAGCTGATGATTCCATATTCTAACCGGCTCTTTTTCTTTCATTTTCGGTTTAAACACCGTAATAGTAGGCCGGATTTTCCCGTCATTTGTTGCATATTCAATATGGTGAAACAGGGCGTCTCTTACCTCTTCAACTGTGTTCGCATCTCGCTTATCAAATACATTGAGTGAGTGCCAAAATAATCGTCCAATACATTTATTGCTGTTTCTCCAAGCCATACGAGCTCCTTGCTCTAACTCTTCAAATGTATGATCATAATGTCCGAGTGACATAATTTGCTGATGGATTTCTTTTAACCGCTTGTTTTTATCCGCTTCGCTTTTTTCAAGTTCAGCGTAACACGTCTCTATAAATACACGTGCTTGTTCAAATAATTCTTCTTGCTTCAACGTTTGTTCCCCCCTAGAAGAACAGATTTCATTCTTTTCGTTCAAGAAAAGCAAGTTTCAGTATACCATTCTCATAGCGGAAACGCGCATCATAATGCTTTAATAGCCTCTTTCAATATTAACCAAGTTAGAAGGCAATTCGCCTTGCTCAACTTTTTGCAGCGTTTCAACAAAGCACTCGACGGCTTCTTCAGGCGTAGTCACCGCTGAAATATGAGGTGTTATGATGATGTTTGAATGATCCCACCAAGCAGATTCTTTCGTTAACGGCTCATGCTCAAATACGTCTATGTATGCTTTTCGAATACGCTTTTGCTCAACAGCCGCTACTAACGCATGTTCATCTACAGTTGCTCCTCGTCCAACATTTATAAAGTATGCATTTTCAACTACATTCATCCATTTTGAATCAAAGTAGCTTTTTGTTTCATGTGTTAGCGGCATTGTACTAATGATCCAATCGGCTTCTTTTAGCAATTCTTTTTCCTTCGAAATCGAGACCACTTGATCAAATGACGGCTTTTCATTTCCACTTTTAGATACACCTATTACTCGTACACCAAAAGATTTTAAAACGGCTGCAAGACGCCCGCCGATTTCACCTGTTCCGTAAATTATGACCGTTTGAGCAGAAAGCTGCTTAGGCTCTACCACTTTCCAATGCTTTTGTTTTTGCTGATGCTGAAACTGTGCGTGATGCTGAAGTTCAGCTAGCATATAGCTAAGACAATATTCACTGATTCGCTGACCGAATGAACAAACCGTACGTGTTAACATCACACTCTTTTTCCAATTCCCGCTTTCTAAGAACCGATCGACTCCTGCGCCGAGAGAATGAATCCATTTAAAGCTATGATCTTCAAAGCAATTCGTTGGACCGAAGGATAAAAGCGCATCAGCCCAGTTTAAATCTTCAATTGTAACGTCTTGCTCTTCCATAAATCGAAACGTCTGAGACAGCTGCTTTTGTTTAATTATCTCCTCCAGCTCTTTATGCATTCTTCCTGCCACTAGTATCGTATAAATGTTCATTTCTTTTCCCCCTGCCTTTTTATTCTTTTATATACTCTATTTGAATGATTCGATATAACCGTCCCTTCTTCATGAAGGATTTTCTACATTGATATATATAGTATGAATGAAGTGAAAGGAAGACGCGAGTGAATTTTATATGACTTTCAAGGCTGGAAAACTCATATGGATTTATGTATATAAGTTCGCTATAATCGTTATGAATCAATTTGTTTATAACGAAACGTACGATAGATATTTTAAAAGAAAAGGTGTGTCAGCATGAGTGTATTAAACGTAAAAAATCTAAGTCATGGTTTTGGTGACCGTGCGATTTTTAACGATGTATCATTTCGATTGTTAAAAGGTGAACACGTCGGCTTAATTGGAGCAAACGGCGAAGGTAAATCAACATTTATGAACATCATTACAGGCAAGCTAGAACCGGATGCTGGAAAAGTAGAATGGTCTAAAAAAGTGCGCGTTGGCTATTTAGATCAGCACACAGCATTAGAGCGCGGCCTTTCTATTCGTGATGTACTAAAAAGTGCTTTTCAATACTTATTTGATTTAGAAGCTCAAATGAATGGCCTCTATGAGAAAATGGCGGAGGTATCACCAGAAGAACTCGAAAAACTATTAGAAGAAGTCGGTACGCTTCAAGACCTCTTAACAAACAATGACTTTTACGTTATCGATGCAAAAGTCGAAGAAATTGCACGCGGATTAGGATTAGAAGATATCGGCTTAGATCGCGATGTACAGGATTTAAGCGGCGGACAGCGTACGAAAGTATTATTAGCCAAACTGCTGCTTGAAAAACCAGAAATTCTTTTACTTGATGAGCCTACAAACTACTTGGATGAACAGCATATTGAGTGGCTGCGACGCTATTTGCAAGAATATGAAAATGCCTTTATTTTAATTTCTCACGATCTTCCATTTTTAAATAGCGTGATCAATTTAATTTATCATATGGAAAACCAAGAGTTAAATCGCTATGTAGGAGACTACGACGATTTTATGAAAGTGTATGAGATGAAAAAACAGCAGCTTGAAGCAGCTTATAAAAAACAACAGCAAGAAATGGCAGATTTAAAAGATTTCGTAGCAAGAAATAAAGCCCGTGTGTCGACACGAAATATGGCCATGTCCCGTCAAAAAAAGCTCGATAAAATGGAAGTAATTGAACTAGCTCAGGAGCGTCCAAAACCAGAGTTTAACTTTAAGGGTGCTCGTACTTCAAGCAAATTAATTTTTGAAACATCTGATTTAGTCATTGGATACGAAGAGCCGCTTTCTAAGCCACTGAATTTAAAAATGGAGCGAGGTCAAAAGATTGCCCTTGTAGGAGCAAATGGAATCGGGAAAACAACTCTTTTAAAAAGTATTTTAGGAGAAATCAAACCGATTTCAGGCTCTGTAGAAAAAGGAGATTACCAGCATATTGGCTATTTTGAACAAGAAATCAAAACCGCTAATTACAATACGTGTATTGAAGAAGTATGGAATGAGTTTCCTCACTTTACCCAATACGAGATTCGTGCAGCTTTAGCTAAATGCGGCTTAACAACAAAACATATTGAAAGTAAAGTAGAAGTTCTAAGCGGTGGAGAAAAAGCAAAAGTTCGTCTATGTAAGCTGATTAACAACGAAACCAACATTCTTGTACTGGATGAGCCTACAAACCACTTAGATGTAGATGCGAAAGATGAATTAAAACGAGCTTTAAAAGAATACAAAGGAAGTATCTTAATTATTTGCCACGAACCTGAATTTTATCAAGATGTGGTCACAGACGTGTGGAACTGCGAATCTTGGACGACTAAATTATTTTAAAAAAACGGGTTAAAAAAGGCATATCTTTTAGAAAAAGTGGGAATGATAAGATTAAGTTCCCCCCCTTTGTGTGAGTAGCCATTTTTTAAATGGTTACTTTTTTTATGTATAGTCCTTTAATAAAATGGCTATATTGTATCTATACTCCCTAAACCCAAAAAGGCCGCTGCAGCGATGCAGCGGTCTTTTCATTGTCATGGCTTCATCTGTAGCCAGCTATCAAAATGATGAACAGCTATACTGCTTGGAGGATTTTCAGCTTGACACTCCGTAAGCAACATACCCAGCTCTTGCATCATCTTTTCTTCTCCTTTAGCAGAAAAAGAAATGTACTCTCCTTCATCTGAAGCCATCGTTTCTATCCCTATTTCAATCGGCGTGGATAGTACACGTCCCCACTTGCGTTCATTTTCTGTTATTTCAGCAATGCCGTTTTCTTTATCCGCGTGGTTTCGGTACGCCATAATTGTGACTTCATCAGCGTACTGAATAACCCACCGCCCAAGCGAACCGGAACCGTTGCTATTTTTGAATGGAACTTCGTCAAACCAAAACGGTATATCTACAGCAAGCGGCAAGTGTAACTCATGAGACTGTACAGCGGCTTGAGAAATAACATATTGATACTGCAGAATACTTTTCGCGCGATTATTTTCCCAACTTTTATACAAATAAGGCTCTACATCCAAATGAACCCCTGAAAATTGCTGTGGCTCGTCTGCTTGTGCTTGGTAAGCTGTTATCCAATTAAAAAATGCTTCCTGCTCTTCTATACCAGAAGGCCCTATCCAATAAGGAGCGCCGTCAAGTGCGTAAACACTTATGCCCTGGGCTTGTGCTTGTTGGATAAAATGCCGATATACGGAAGGTAAAAGATGAGTATCAATTTGTAAATAAACGTTTGTCACCTTTTTTTCTTGAAGCTTTTCGAGGATAGCTTCTTGGTTCAGCATCCATTTCTTTGTATCCCACACCCACGTCGACAGCGGTATATTCATCTCTGCATTCACCTTTGATCCACATCCTATTCCTTTCCCCATATTACACAGCCATACAACCACCAGAAAAATAAGAACGCACTTGCTTTTCACACTCTTTTTCCTCCTTTATACGAGCCAGAACTCATATAAAGAGAGTCTGACAGCTTGGCACAACTTTATGGTGAATTTCCCCCTTAAATCTGTAGCTTTTAGCAAACTCCTCCTTATCAATTTTTTGCAGCTTAATCTCTATACGTTCTATCGGTTGCTTGATTTATTTCTCTATATCTTTCTTATTAAATAAATATGCCTGTTTTGGATGGTTTGGCTGATTTGGATATTTCAACTGTAATTGTCCTTTTCGTAATAGCTTTGTTAAATAATTATTACGTACTCCATCCGGCGTTCTTTCTAGTAAATAAGCAAACTCTTTAAGCATGAGCGGTTTTTCTTTACATAACTCAAGAATAATATGTTCCATCTGATTCGGCGAAAGCCGTTTTTTTTCACGAGCCAGCGCTGCAATATCCCATAGCTTCGTATCAATATTCTCTACATTTACCAAATTAGAAGAATTCTCTCCTTGTTCATTATTATAGGAGTTATGATTATTATCACAGGAGTTAACATCGTTATTGTATAAGTCACTCTCTTTATTATAGTAGTTATCTTCCTTATTCAAGGAGTTAACATCGTTATTGTATGACTTTAACTCCTCTATTAATTCTTTATTATAGGAGTAATCGTTTTTATTATAGGAGTATATTTCGACATCGTTTTCAGGTGTATTTTGATATTTTTCGACATCTTTAAAATTATTTCCCGAATCATCTATAGACGTATTATAAGTGTCTTTTTCAGAAGAACTTACCTGTCTTTCTTGAGTGGACAGAGATAACATGACCACTGTACGATGCATAGAAACATCTTGATCAATAGCCGGCGTTTTATAATGATGCAGGCTCCAATTTTGCTTTACTTTTTTCAAACCAGAGCCCGAACGTTCACATAGCCCTAGTAAACTAAATAGCTTAACGATATTTGGGTTTCGAAGTTGACTAACGGTATTGCTAAAAACTGAGTCTGTAGGTACTAACAAAAGACCTGGATTAGAAAAAACGTAATGAGAAGGTTGCTTTTCTAAAATAACGCCGCCCTCGCCATTATAATCTGCATGAATAAGCATATTAATCAAAACTTCTGTTAAAGAGGAAGCGATTGACGGCTGAGGTTCGCTATTACGAACAATTTCATGAATATGAAAATAAAAATCAAAAATATTTCCTGACCACGTCCCGTCTTGAGAGGTAAAGCGCTCTGTCCATTCTTCGTTCCCTTTACTTTCCCGGTATTCTAAAAAGTATTGTGGTAAAACTTCTGTGATAATCCGTTCTTCACTGAATAAAAGCAGGCCTGCGAGTGTGACTCCCTCTTTATGGGTATCTCTAACCTTTCCCCAAGCTCCTACTTTGTATAAAAACTCCTTTGTTTCAAGTGCATTCCAAGGATGAGCTGGTTTTACTTCAGCAAACCGATCCCGGTAGCTTTTGATCGTATCAAAATTTAATTCGTTTAATCCATAGTGCTCTAGGATGAGATTATCTTGTAACATATTCAACTCTCCTATTATCTTTGTATATTTATTTAACAGCGCGAATATGCTGTTTCGTACCTCTTGTTACTAACGTACTAACTTTATTTATCTAGATGCCACCAGTACACCAAAGTCCAGTCCGTAGATTGTACTTCTGCTGTGCAATTTCTTCTAAATCGATATATACATCTTATCTATTCTATCATTTTTTCTTTATTCTCTCCTTCATTTTTCAATCTTCAAAACAGTCGAGTTTATTGTGTAAAAGCTGTGGATATTTATCTTTATCCACAGCTTTTACACAGACTACAAACCCTTTTCTAGCTGTTTCAATATAAATTTGTTATAATACCCTTCATAACAACGGATTAAGTGAGGGATTACGTATGGAAAAAGCTACATTTGCAGGTGGATGTTTCTGGTGTATGGTTACACCTTTTGAAGAGCTAGAAGGTATTCACGGCATTGTATCAGGATATATGGGGGGAACTGTGGATAACCCTACTTATGAGCAAGTAAAATCTGGAACAAGCGGTTACTACGAAGTGGTTCAAATCACATTTGACCCCGAAGTGTTTCCGTATAAACGTTTATTAGATCTTTATTGGCCGCAAATTGATCCAACAGATGACGGAGGTCAATTTCAAGATCGCGGCTCGCAGTATCGAACAGCAATTTTTTACCATAACGACAGCCAAAAACAAGCAGCTGAAGAGACGAAGCTAGAGGTCGCAGAAAGCGGACGTTTTAAAAAACCAATCGTAACAAGCATTCTTCCTGCCTCTACGTTTTATGAAGCCGAAGAGTATCACCAAGATTTCCACAAGAAAAATCCAAAGCATTATAAAGAAGACCGTGCTAAGTCCGGTCGAGATGAATTTATTCAAGAGAACTGGAAATAATTCTTGTGTTCAAAACAAAGCCGCATAGCACGTGCTATGCGGCTTTGTTTTACCAATTATCTGTATACGTCATTGTTGTTGAAGGTACGCTCCAATATTGCTGCGAAGGCTGCCATGCTTTTAACGATCCATCAGCTCTCTTCACAATTGCTTTAAATTGAACATTTTGACTCGCAGGAAAATAGACGGTGCCTCTCCAATCAGCTGTAGATGAATTATATGTTAATTTAATTGGATACATGGACGTATCCCACTGACCTAGCTCAGCTCTGTCTCCAACAATATAAACCGTTTCTCCTAATGCGGTTGGCGCATTTTTTACTACAACCGTTTGCGCAACAGGTGTAACGCCCAACGTATTTTTAAATTGCCCCATCAGCGTATCATTGTTAATAACATCGTAGAAACGAAGCAACGTAAATCCTGCAAAATTATAGTTAAAGGCCATTTCAGCTGCTTTTTTATATTGATCTTCACTGCCTATAGTTAAAGCATTTTCCCCGTTTAAAACAACTCCTTTTGCATTCGCAATACCTGCTACCTGGCGTACAAGTGTCTTTGGCATAGAATATTCTGGATAACTTCCGCTGTCCGTCATTTCTAAGCACGTAAACGTTATATCTAATTTAGCTGTTTTAAACGCATCTAAAAGCGCATTGTAATCATTATATCCAGCAGGTTTTTCTGCAGCATGAGGAATCGTGGGATTGTTATACTGCCAATGAATTCCCGCCACTTTTGCACCGATTGGTACGTTAAAGGTGGAATCAAAAGCCTGATGAGCTAACTGTCCAATACGTTTTGTGTGATCTTCCAAAGCTCCTTGATACCATGCTAAGAAATCTTTTCCATAAGCTGTTGAATAACCATCTTTTAAGAACTGATAGCCATCTGACGGCGGTAAAATTTGCGATGCAGACGTTAAATTGGTTCCCCATGCTTGATTAATGCCCGCGAGTGAACCGTATTTAGTCAAAGCATATGATTGAAACTTGCTTTTGGCAAAGTTCGTATACACTTGAAATTTCCCTCTAGACGGATAGCCGGTTCCGTCTGCTGCTGTATAAGACGGATAACGAATTTCACCTGCAGGGCCTCCTGATAAATAGATTTTAGCAATCACTTCTTTATAAGGTGCTAACGCTTGCGCAAATGCCGTGTAGAGCTCACCGTATTGCTTAGAAATAACGTCTGTTGCAAGCGGGCTTAGCGTTTCTTTATTTATCGTTCCCGTTTCAGATTTAAAGTAAAGGCTATCATCGCTTTTTAAGTTCCATACCCAAGATGGAAGCGGAACGTTACAATCATCTCCTACATTGCCTCCGCACTGATGAGTAGAAATAATAGGAACGATCTTTATACCTGCATTACGAGCAGCTTGAGCAAAGCGCTGCGCATAGGAAAAATCAAACTGCTGATCGCCGTTTTTCTCCATATCTCCCCACCAGAAGTCTACTGTCACTGCATAAAATCCATTTTGTTTCGCTTTGCGTAAATCGTTCTCAAACGCTTCCCATGTCGTATAGTCTGTTACCTTTTTTAAAGGCGCCATTAAATAGGTTTTGTAACCTGGATTCATTGAATTTCCATCTACGGCAGCCGCTCCGTTAATTGGACTTAAAATGAAAGCGTTAACAAAAATGAACATCAAAACGAAAGCCAATCCTTTTTTACATAGCTGTTTCATATCTTCCCTCCATTTTTTCAAAATCACCTATAGGTATTCGGCGGATTTTAGTTTTTTCCTTTTTCTTTTATAAAAAAAAGACGCCCTGCCAGGACGCCTCCTTCATTAGTTCCAAATCTCATTCACCCATTCAGGATGGTCAATAAACGGGTTCCGGTTATGCTGATAATCTGAATAAATAATGTCATTTCTACGTCGTTCTCGATCATCTACTGGATCTTGGGCGTTCCATTGAAGAAGCACAGATAATTTCCCGTGATAAGGAGCAGTGCCATTATTTACTGTGTTATTAAGTTCTAAGTCAGGCTCATCACTTACATCGCCTTCATAGCGCACGGCCATATAAAACAACATACGAGCCACATCGCCTTTTACTTCATCTCGAGGTTCCCATGAATCACTGTCAAAATAATTTCCGAGTGCTTCGCTATGTTCCGTCCCTCCGTTATCAAAATCTAAGTTTCCTCTCGTACTGTTTACAGACACGTCGGTTGGACGTAAGTGATGAAGATCTGTTCCAGGTCCCATAGCTGTTCCAAAATCCCCGTGAGACTTTGCCCAGACGTGCTCACGATTCCAATCGTCCACTCCGCCTCCATTTGTACTCTTAGCCTGTGAACGCCCCGTGTAGAGCAAAATAACGTTATTTACGTTAGCTGGATCTTCATCCGTTTTCTTTAAAGCTTCCCATACGGCTGAATACGACAGTTCTGTATGATGATCAATAATGTTATGAAGCTCTGTCTTTAAGGTATTTCCTGTTTTTCCAGCTGCAGTACGATAATAGTCTTCTACTGGAACAGTTGGCTCTGTGGGATCTGGAGCCGGATCAGTTCCTCCTGTTTCTGTACTGATAGAAGTAACTGATTTTATTCCTGGGTGTGAAAAATAAGGAGTGAGTGTGCCCGTAACAGTAAGATTTTTCCCTTTTAACTCCGAGTGACTTTGAAGTCCAAATGTACTTCGCAAATTTGAAGGAATTTGAACGTACACCATCTTGTCTGTATTGGTTTCATTTGCACTATCAGCAAGTGCAAGTGCATAATCGTTTGGGTAATTGCTCGTAATAACTGTAGATGTGCCTGTAGGTTGACCTACTACATATCCTTTAACCGTTTGTACACTATTGTTTTGATTCTCAAGAGCTTGTGCAACAGATAAAAATGCGGCTGCTTGACTAACAGGAGTTAAGCTCACTAAAAGAACAAAAACAAGCAGGGATAGTGCCCATGTTTTTTTACACAGATCGTATAATTTCACTTTTTTATTCCTCCTATATGATAGGTTTGAAAACTAGTTTTCTTCCACCTCTTTATATTATTTTTTCACTGTGAATTCCCTGCCTCTTTTTTGTTAAGTTTTATAGTGAAAAAGATGTATTCTTCTTTACAGTGACGGCCACTTTATGCGAAGGGTTATATTTTTAAAAGTCCACATTGGAAAAAGCATTATGTGTCTTTCTTTATATATGGTATAATCAACCGAATCGTAAAAGAGCTTATACCATTTCAGAAAATGAAATGATTTAAATAGAAATGAGGATTGTGTATGCTTAGTTTTGACGAAAAATTAGCTATTATTTCATCGTTTCCAGAGCTGCATCGAAAAGATGTATCTTTAGGACGCGTGAATTTTCATTATGAAGAAAGCGTGTACGATAAAACGGTTGTTGTGCATCATCTGCATCCTAACGGAAATGGATTTGTATATGGAGGGTTTTTAAAAGGATATGAAACAAATGACAAAGGTCTTGTAAATATCCGTGATTATACAGAAGAAGAGCTTCGCTCAATTATTGAAGCTTCTATTGAATCTTTGTCAACCCTTCCTGATACAGCTAGAGAAGAAGCTATTGTAGGGAATGGAAATGAACAGCGCTGGAACGGTCCAGACAATGCAACGCTTTTACTTGTTCATGAAGATGATCTGTGGAATGTTTATTCTGGCTTGAATTTAGAGGCAGCATTTCTATCTTACGAAGAAGCCGAAGATTATTTGTTTGAAGAAGGCTTCCGCCGCCTGTAAATTTACGTCTATACGCAAAAACCTCGCTGTTGATCAACAGCGAGGTTTTTTCATTTTTTCACAGAAGGCTGAGGGCTAATGCGCGGTATTAAAACCGCAAATAATACAACAACCCCCACACCAATCAATAATAAATAAAACCGTTGTAGGTCTGATGACTTTTCAGAGGCAGTTTGTTCTGTTCGATCTTTCTTGTAGGAAGTGTTTTTAGAAGAAAACAAGTTATATTCTTTTGCTTTCGCAGAAATCGTATTATCTTCAGCTGATGCGTTCGCAAAAAGACTTTCTTTTAAGCTCTCTTTCTCTGCATCTTCCTCTTTTTCAAATGTAAGATCCTTTATTTCCTCCGGAATATTTCCTACTTCTTTTTTATTTTCCAGCAAAGATTCGGGGTCCAAGTTAATCGGATCATCCTTATATACATTTGGTTTAATCTCTTCAACGTTTCCGTCATCATCTTCAGCCGCTGCTGCTATAGGGAAACAAAGAAGTGAAAAAATAAGAACAATACTTCCAATCTTCTTATTAAGCACTATAGGTTTCATCATTTTCAACCTCTTTAGTCGTCTTTAAAGCACGAATAATAGATGGCAGAACACTTAAAACGGCAGTCATTCCCAGTAATACAATAAGCGCCTGTCCAAACAGCGACTGCGTATCATATTGAATTGACATATATACTTTAGATACTGGATCTTCGTAATTAAAGTTTGGCATAGATAAGTTAAGAAGTGGGGTAATATAAAATAAAATCAACCCTACTGTCGTCACCCATCCAGCGAAGCTCCCTAATAAGAAAGCAATACGTACGAGTGTAGATGTAGCAAGTAATAAGACAATCGTAAAGATTGACCATTCCATTGCCCGGTCTCCCGATAACGAATAAATATTAAGGCTAAAGATACTTACCATTAACCCTACAATCAAATTCAATAACCCAAACAGCGTACCTTTCACAAGCATAGGTGCATGTCGGTAGTATTGACTGAAATAGCCAATTAGTAAGCTGCTGATTAAGATAATAACCAAAATGACAACTGGTGGAACCTCTTTTACTTTTTCAGCCGGCACTTCACCGCTTACTTGAAGAGGATTGGCTAAATAATGATAAACGTAATCATTATTCTGTCCATCTACTAATGTATTATTTAACAAACGGTATACCTGGCCGCGAACCAACTTCGTTGAATCCACGTTTTGGGCCCACTTGCTGTTAAGCGTGTCAGCTTTATCCTGGACTTCATTTACACGCTTCTGCAATTCATCTGTGTATGTGACAACATTTGCTTGTCTTTCACCTAAAGATGAAATGAGTTCGTTCATTCCCTTCAACTCTTGACCCATGCTTTGTTGCAGCATCATTAAGCCCGTTACGTCCGGAGCTTCTTTCTTTTCTAATACTTGATCTTCACCTGCGCTAGATTGAAGCTCTTGATTCATTGCATTTGCTTTTTCTTGAATAGCTGATAGCTCTTCCATAATAGATGCTTGTTCAGCATCAACTGTTTGTCCATATTGATCAGCAAAATCTTGCACTGAACTTTGGAACTGTGCTAACTCTTCTTTTGTTAGAGACAGGTTTTGTTGGATTTGCTTACGTGCATCTTGAGAAGAGACGGTGCCAGCTAACGCCTGCTGCAAACTTCCTTTAATAGAGTCATTGTTAAGGACGCTGTTCTGTATGTCTGTATTTCCTACCTGAGCTAAAGTCAAATCATACTGCGATAAATCACCGTAGTACTTTAGCAGATCTTCTGCACTGCTGCTTTGAATCTTACCTGAGAATGTATTGCTCAACTTTTCCTTGCGAGAAGCTGAAAGGTTTGGAGAAGATAAAATTTTATCTTCTTTGTTTGTAATCATCGTAATGAGATTGTCTACATTCACACTACCTTTAGAAGGCTTTTTGCCGTCTTCTTTCAACTTTTCATTCTCTTTTTTTAATCGTTCATTTTCTTCTTGAAGCTTAGCAATTTGACTGCTGGACGACTTGGTCGCTTCTTCTAAGTCTTTCTCTGCTTTGTTTTTCTGTGCTGTCAAAGACTCAACGTCTGCTTCCAAACTGGCAATTTTCTGCTTCAGCGCATCCGTATTTTCTCCTGAAGCTTCCGGCTGAACTGTTACATTTTGCAGCTCATCTTTGACTGCTTGTACCTGTATTTTCAGATTAGCCACTTTTTCAAGCGCACTTTTCACAGCATTGGATGTACCTGATGCATCCGGTGTGTCCGGTGTTTCAGGCGTTTCAGGCGTTTCCGTTCCCTCAGATGTCTCAGGTGCTTCAGGTGCTTCAGGTGTTTCGTTCACCATTCCTTGGAGCTGCTGTTCTAAGTCTTCAAGACCTTTTGATATATCATCAAGCTTTGCTGTTTGCTGAGATAAATCCACTTTAATTGGTTCTGACGTTCCTTCGCCTTGACCAGCATCTGGCTGAGTTCCATCATCTTCTCCAGGATCCGTCGGCGTCTCTCCACCTTGATTCGGATCTGGCTGAGTTCCGTCACCTTCCCCAGGGTCCATTGGCGTCTCTCCGCCTTGAGTAGGGTCTGGCTGAGTTCCATCACTTTCCCCTGGATCCGTTGAGCCTCCGCCACTATCATTTGATGAAGCTGTCTCTAGCTGCGCACGAAGCGGCTTTAGCTTACTTTCAATTTGATTTAGGGTTGTTTGCTCAGACTGCTGTTTATAGGAACTGACTATTTGGCCGTTCAAATCTTGCAGAGCTTTTTCTTGTTCACTGATGTTATCCGCTTGTTGGTCTCCAAGTTCTCCAACGGCTTTTTGATTTTGATCCAACTGCTGTTGAATGGAAGATAAGCCACTAAACACTTGATTGGCCTGCTCATTAAAATTTTGCTTAGAGCTTGGCTGATTAGATTCAAGGGAAGAAAGCCCTTCTTGAATCGCAGTGACGCTTTGAGCCTGCATTTTTTCAAGCATTTGTTTCTGTGTTTCTTGATATGTTTGATATTGATTTACATATTCAATAAAGCTGTTTAAATTCTTTTCAACCTGTTCTACGTCGCCTTGTCTGTCACTCGAACCTTTTTCTGCTTTATTTACATTATCTTGGATTTGCTGAAGAATTTTCTTTTGATCATTTAATTCACCTGCTAAATCTTTTGAATTCGGTTTATAAAAAGCGACCATTGTTTTTTGAAAGGCAATTTCTTTATTTAGAATTTTATCGAACTGTCCGCGTACTTTATCCACTTCCTGTGATACATAACTCCAGTACAAAGAGGACATTTCATTATTAACCTTTGTAGTAGCATCTTCTAATTCCCCTACTACTTTTTCCTTATTAACTGCGTTAAGCTGACTTTGAACTTTGTATTCCAAAGTAGCTTTTTCTGGCTTTTTTTCCTGATACGATAAAATATTTTGTGAGAAAGTCGAGGGAATATAGATAACCGCATCATATTTTCCATTCTGTAAACCGCTTGTAGCTGCGCTTCGTCCAAGCACGGTCCATTGATAATCCGACCCCTCCTGTAAAAGAGGAGTCACTTTTTCTCCAAACTCTATCGCTTTTTCACTATTTTCTTTTACTCCATTATCTTCGTTAACCACCGCAATCGTTCTTGTTGAGTTTTCTGTGACTTGCAGCGGATTGTCTCCAATATACTGGAAAAAGAAAGAAGGAAGAGCCAAAATTAAAACAACAGCTAATATGACTTTAAGTGTATACTTACGCTGTTCGGTCATGTTAAGATCTTCCTTTCACTTACACATAGCGGGATTTGAATTCTTGTTTCTTTTCCACTTTTAATATAATAACCGAAGCCAGGATTAACGTCGGCTTCTTTTCGGTCATAAGGAAGTGTAAATAAGCTTTGCTCTGTTTTCTTCATCAGCAGCACAGCTTGGCTAATTTGCTTCACTTCTGTTGTTAACGCGTCAAATCCTTTTGAAAACTCATTGTTGTTCCCTGCAACAATCAAGTTAAAGCCCAGGTGACTATAATTTTTCATCAATTTTGTAATACGATCCTGCAGGACGCTGTCTAAGTTTTGCTGGAATCGTACAAATCCGTCTACTACAAGCATGATCGGAGCAAATGAAAGACTGTGTACCGTTCCTTCCTGCACTGCTTCCAAATACTTATTTTCACGTCGCTGCAACCGTTCTTCAGTTAAATCAAGCCAGTCGATAATCTGTTCTTTTGTTTCCATGTAAACAACTTCATCTTCAGCTGTATAACTTGATAAACCGCGATCAACCGAATCAAATAATCCGATTTGCTTCACGCCTTGTTCAAGCGCTGTTTGCAGTATGACCTTCACTACATTTGTTTTTCCTTTTTGCGTCTGCCCCATGACGATGCAATGCTTATTTTTCGTAAAGTTCATATGCACCGGTCGAACAAACTCTTCATCTAACCCAAGAGGAATGACTCCTTTTTCCCGAATAACCCTTCTGTCCGTCATAAACTCGGCAAGCACAAGTTTCGATGACAGCATTGGTACAGGCTCCGGAACAATAGCATCAGCATATTGATTCTTTAATCGTTGAATGTGCAGCTTAACTGTATCAAAAATTTCAAAATCATCTTTTCCTTCTGCAGGTAAAAACAGCTGCGCAAAATAAGGCTGATCCGTTTTGATAATAGCCCGGCCTGGAATAGACTCTAGCGCATACGGCGTACGTCCTAAAATAGAATACGCTTCTGAATGATCCATTAAATAATGAACAACCTTCGTTTTCAAGTTATTCATAAGCGACTGACGAATAGAATTCACGCGCGTCGCTGTAAAGATCATATAAATTCCTAAAGACTGGCCGTCACGCACGAGCTGTGTGAACTGCATTTCTAGATCTTGCATTTCTTCTTTGACAAGATCAAAATTATCAATCGTGATAAAAATTAGAGGAAGCTCTTCTGAACTTAGAGCATTATACATTTTGATATTGCTAACTTCCTGCTGTTGAAATAACTGCTTTCGCCTTGCGATTTCTTGTTTGATAATCGTCATAAATTTTTCAATTTTACGCATTTGATCCATTAAGAAATAATCCGCCGTATGAGGCAGCTGACGAAGCGGCAGCAGCGTGCCGTTTCCAAAGTCAAAAATGTAATAATGAAGCTGCTCCGGGCTTTGTCTTTCAGCTAGACTAAGAAGCAACATCATGACTGTAAACGATTTACCGTATCCTGACGAACCAAATATACCAATGTTTCCATCGTCCATCAGCTGATAGTTGTATACCGTTTGACTTTGCTTTTCCGGTTCATCAATCAAGCCAATTGGGAATACGCCGTCTCGCTTCTCTGTGTACTCACTGCGAAGCAATCTCTCTTTAAGAGGCGGCAGCCATGGACTATTTAATTTTTTGATAGCTAGTTCCTGCTGCGTTTTTTCAATTTTTTGCACCACAACATCAATTTCTGCTTCCGCTTGTTTAGATGACGTCTGCTGAGTAGATACATCAGATAAAGGAATCAACCCGAGATCTGTGACAATGGCGACTTCATCTTCAGCCCCATACGTATCTTCCATGTACGGCGCGCCGCTCCAAGCTGACTGAAACAGTTCATACACTTCATTATTTCCAACCTGCAGATAGCCTCGACCCGTCACCGTAATAGAAGCAGCGTCTGCATTTTTTAAGATTTCTTTACTGTCAGCGGCATCTTGGACTTTTAAAGCTACTTTAAAGCGCGCATTACTCCATATTTGATCGTCAATAACACCGCCTGGCTTTTGCGTGGCTAAAATTAAATGAACTCCTAGACTACGTCCAATGCGCGCCGCGCTCACTAATTCCCGAATGAACTCTGGTTCTTCACTTTTTAACTCGGCAAACTCATCCGAGATTAAGAATAAATGAGGCAGAGGTTCTTCTGCCATACCTTGCTTATATAAATCTGTATAGTCATTAATGTGATTGACTTCATATCTATCAAACAAGCGCTGGCGTCGCTTTAATTCACTTTTAATAGAAGCTAAGGCTCTTGTACTAAAATTCTTACTTCCTTCAATATTTGTAATGGTTCCAAGCAGATGAGGCATGTTTTTAAACGGCTGAGCCATTCCTCCGCCCTTATAGTCAATCAATAAAAACGCGACTTCATGTGGATGGAAATTCACTGCTAGCGAAAGAATGTACGTTTGTAAGAATTCACTTTTCCCTGACCCCGTCGTACCTGCAAGTAATCCATGAGGGCCGTGAGCCTTTTCATGAAGATTTAGTTCAACAATATCTTCTTTTCCTTTTAACCCAATAGGAACTGCTAGCGACTTAGCTGATTCATTGCTTTGCCACCTTTGCATGATATCCAACTCACCAATTTCTCTTGCTTTAAATAATTCTAAGAATGAAACGCTATTTGGAATTGAGTTGGTCATGCCAACTTGGTGATCCAATGTCCGCAGCATCCTTGCAAATCTTTCATTATAATCAAGCGTGTGTTTATCAAGCTGAAATGGAATATTCACAGCCTTTTGCTTTTGAATTAATATATCCCCCTCGGATTCGTTAATATAACGGACGAGTGTATGAACATGCTCCGTTAAGCTTTCCTTTGTCTCTGCCGCAAATATCGCAGAAAACCCAAGGTGAGGGTGATACCCTTCTAAATACTCTAAGATAACGTGATCTGCAATTAACTGCTGATTCGTAATAATAAAAACAAAGTGAGGCAAGAAAACCCCTTCTCCTTTTGCTTCATCCAAATCGCGTTCTCTCAGCATTTCATAAATAGAAGATAAAAGCTGATCTCTCGTTTGTTCATTATAGATGAAACCTTTCGCAAAAGAATGCGGAAGCTGAAAATGAGGAAGCCATTTCATCCATTCCCACTCTTTATATTCTTCTTCATCAAAAATGAATACGAATCTTACGTCATGATAACTGTGGGAAAATGCCAGCTGTCCTACAAGCTGATGCAGTTCATTCTTCACCGTTTTCATCTTTCCTACCAGACCGATAGAGCCTAAACCTAAATGAGCGGTAACAGGGGCATTTTTCACTTCTCGATAGACCTTTTCCATGTGCTGAGACTGCTCAAGCAAATCATCAATTTCTCGATTAGCCATATCTCCGCTATTCAAAGAAATTTGGTAGCTTCCCGGAACTGTTCCTGTTCCAAGGCGCACCTGTAAAAAATCACTGCTTTCTACAGTTCGTTCCCAAATTCGATCAGAAATCTGTTCTGTTAAATATTTCATTCGTTCAAACGTCGGAAAATGATAAGATAATACATCTCGTTGAACTGATACTAGTTCTTGTAATTCCTCGCGCTTGTTCTCTAAATACTTTGTATAAATTCGACGACGACGCTCCTGCCGCTTCTTGCGCTGTTTTTTATCTTTGAAGTATTGAACGGTAGATACAATCAGCGTGGTCGTAAACATCATGACAGATATAATAATAAAAATTCCCCTAGGCTGAATAATCGAGACCGTACCCATGACTAAAAGCATGACTAATGGCGGTAAAATAGTAAGCCATAAGCTTCGGTTATTTTCATCATTGTCTTGCGACGGAAAGGACAAGCTCACCTTATCATTAGGCAAATCATATATCATGCGCGGTGTCCGTCTATAAACCGGGTACTTCTTTTTCATTTCAGAAATAGGCTGTGCCGTAGCTGGAAGCTTAGATGCATAATCATAGCAGCTTTGAATCTTCAGCAAATCTTTTTCGATCAATTGAATCGTCATAGAAGACCATAAAATAAGATCTCCAGGCTGAAGGTTCGTATTCTCTTCTAGTCGGTGTCCGTTAAGATAAAGCGGTTCTTGGTTATAAAAGACCTTCCACTTCCCGTTTATCTTTGATAAGTAAAATCCTTCTTTTGGCTCTATTACACACTTTTCTTTCTGCTGATACACATCAGCTGCTTCATCACTTGTGGAAAACGAGACTTCTGATCCGTAATCAATATAATAGACAGCTTCTTTAACAGCCGTCTCTGTAAGGACAAAGGTTAAAACATGTCCTTGTTCTCGCCATACAAATGACTCAGAAACAGATAGCTCTGCTATCCTTTCTTCTCCGTAGGAAATCAAGAGCCGGCCGTTCTTTTCAGATGACAGCGTCATTTGCCCTTTCTCAAACGGATAGGAAAACGTAAAAGTGTGATGCTGAGTGTTTCCTACCGTTGCTTGGCGAAAGGTTTTAAAATCTACAGGCAGCTGCTGATACGTTTGCCCACTAACTACCCAAAGCATATTCATACAACTACCTCCCTACTTCGATTGATCTTCCTGCTGTTTTTTCTGCTCTTCTTGTTTCTTTTTCTCGGCTTCTGCAGCTTTCTGTTCTTCTTCCTGCTGCTTGGCCGCCTGTGCTTCCTCAGCTTGTTTCTCTTCTTGCTGCTTGGCTGCTTCCGCTTCTTGCTGATCATTTTCTTTCTTAAATTCTTCAAGTTCGTTCGCTACTTTATCAAGCTCCTCTTGCTTTTTATCAGCCGCTAAATCGTTGTCTGTCTTTAGCTGACCTTCGTATTTCATTAGTGCATAGATAATTAACGAACGTTCTTCTAACAACCTGCTGACTTCTAGCGCTTTTTTGTTGTCTCCTCGGCCAATGTAAAACCAATAGGCAAAATACTGAGGATCTGACTGAAGCGTAATGGTCTTTAAAGCATTTGCTTTTTGCTCCTCCCCTAACTTTTCATTAACAAGATAGGAAGTTGCTATTTCGTATTGCACAATTTTAGGCATGCTTTCAATGTCATAATCTTCAAGTGTGTCGACTACTTTGCTGTAGTTTTTTTCAAGAAAGTATTCGTTGCTTTCTACAAATGCTTCTTGTTTCGGCTGAGCAAAAAAGTAAGAGTAAAAAGTATAAATAAGAGCTGGAATTAATAAGACAAGTATACCCACAGATGAAAACTTAAAAATGGTCCAGCGTTTTTGAGGAAGTTGAACGAGTGTCTTTTGATGCTTTTCAATTTGAGTTAGCTTATGCTGAACAAATTGGCTCAACTCTTCCTCATTGCTGATATGCATTATTTTTTTAGCGTCTTCTTTTAATTGCAAGGTCTCATATAACTTAAAATACTGTTCAAATGTATGTGATGAGTCAACGGCCGCTGCTATCGTAGCCTTTAACTCTTGAAAGCTTTGTTCCTCGTTAGACTCATAAGGAGGTAAACTTTCTTTCACTCCATAGTGTAAAAAAGCCGGACTTAAACTTTTATCAAAAATGATATTTTCTGGACAAATCAACAAATGCAGCCTTGAAAAAGAATGCTGCTTTACCTGTTTGATAAGCTGATCTGCAAACAGCCACTTTTGCTGTTCTTCTTTTCCTCTTAATGCCGTAAAAGGTTGAAATTCAGAGGTAGGCTTAATTGTTATTTTAAGTTCATCATCGCTCATCATGATTTCTTTTTGAAAAGCCATGTTTACATCCTTTAACATTTCAATTTCAACAGAACGATTAAGTCGAATTTTTTCTTTTTGAAAAACAAATGTATATTCATTATTATGACGTGTCATTACAGCTTCGAGCTGTTCTTCTAAGTAAGTCGGTTTCTTCTCTGACATTCTAATAGACTCCTTTAGAGAATTTCGATACAATCACCTGTGGTAATTCCGCAGTTAATCATCGTCTCATTTCCCGAGAAAATAAGATTTTTATTTGAAATACGTATCCACGCACCGTCCTTTGGTGATTGAGTAATCTTTTTAGCTTGCCAAACGATCTCGACTACTTTTTTGAGTGAATGATAGTTTGATAGTCGCAAATCGAACCGATCACCTGTATAGTGCTTTAAGTCTACTGTTACTTCTATATACATAGGGTTTCATCACCTCAAAACATAGAAAAAGCGCCTTCATCTTTTGAGAATAGGGCGCTCCTTTTATTACTTCACTTAGATTATTAGATGAAGTTAACCGCGGATTTGGCTAGCGATTTGGTTATCTGTATCTTCAAGAACGTTTGCAGAGTCATCTAATTGCTTAGCAATCTTTGTAAGTAGGTTAGACATTTCAACGAAAGAAGGCTTTAGTTCTTCGTATTGAGCAGCAAACGCTTCGCTTGAAGCACCTTCCCACATGTCTTGAAGTTGATTTTTCATTGTATCAAGACGACTTACTAATTCTTGAACTTGACCGCTTTCGTTAGTATAACGACCTGCCATGTCGCGAAGCTCTGCTGGTGTTACGCGAATAATTCCTGACATACATATCTCTCCTTCGGTTTATATATTTACTATTATTGTAAGAAACTCTAGTGATAAGGTCAAAGGTTACTTGCAAAAGCCTCCAAAAATGAGAATATGTATCTACAAATACCCCTAAAAAATGCAAATAAAACCTAAACAACCAAGATTTTGTTCTCATTTAAACCTTTTCTATCTGATCTATAGGTACCTATTTAAAGGAAAATAAAAACTATAAGACTATTAAATTACATTTTTGTTCATTATCTATAGAACTATTTACTAGTAATAAAAAAGCAGCAGCCTATTTAAGGCCCTGCCTCTTTATATATCTTATATTTATTTAAGATTCAGACATGCTTGGAAAAAGCACATGCGCTTTTTATTTTTTGGCTACTGCTTAAAATAATTTTGATCTTCTTTTAACATCCTTATTTCTTCGGGGATGAATAATTTTGAGAGAGGCGTGTCAGGGTTAAGTAATATCGCTATTTCTTCATTTAATACAGGCAGCATATCCTTAAATGATACGCATACGGTCTTTTCATCTTTCAGCATCTGTTCAATCGGATATTTTGACGAAAAAACAGGTAAATATCGGTACGCTGCGCTTTTCATTGTCTGAACGTAGTGCTCTGCAATCAATATATCTGATGCTCCATGCTCTGAATTCACAACTAGCCATAAATTGCTATTCATTAAAGTTTTATAAAATTGAGCAATTTTCTTATTATCTTTCATTGCTTCAATTAATGATTTTTCTAATAAGTTAAATGTATATTTCATTGCCGAGACAACCCTGTAAGGAACTGTACCATTTCACTTCCAGCGCCATCATATACTTCATTCATTCTCTCTTCACTTCCTCTGTGCTGTCACTAAACATAATGTTTGAAGGATTCATTTCCTGACTTAAAATGCCCAACCCCATTTGAATAACGCCATAAGTAAAAAATTCCGTTCGACTGCATGTAGAACCATTCACTACTTTTTCTTCCCAAGACATAGAAAGCGAATTCCACATAACATTAAGAGTACCTAAAGGTTTTTCAATCGTTCTATGCATATTGTCATACGTATTCCATTCTTTTAAGTTCTTTATATCATTCCACGTATCTTGTGAATGGGTGCTCCCATCGCTCCATACGCTCGACCAAAACTCCGTCCAGCCTGAAGAGCCTTCTAGCTCTCCATCTGCTTTTCTCATTTGTTCTGCCGTGTCTTTTACTAATAAATGTGCGTTTTCCGTTAGCGAATCAAGTTTGCGAATCATATGCTGTAACTCTTCCTGCAAGTCCAGCACTTTATCAATATCTGCAACAGACAAGAAATGTAGATTTGTAGCTTCCCAGCTTAGTTTTTGAAGTGCATCAGCCGTCTGTGAATGAGACTGCTGAATTCGCTCTGCAAATGTCTGCAGCACCTCTGGATTTACTTTTATCTCCATGTATGTCCGTCCCCCTATCTCTTGTAAGCCTTCAGTCATCATCTAAACATTTTTTAAGCCTATACGGAAAGACTCACTTTCTAAAGGAGTGAGTCGATAATGTTATTTATTACGCCGATGCTAACTCTCTTAGTCGTGAAATTTCTAAGCGTAAAGTTTGAAACAATTCATCCCTTACGTCGTACAGATGAAAAGTAGATTGCGTAATATCATTATAAATATCCTCATATGAGCTCTTAGAACGCCCTGACCAATCTGACGCATATTGTTGGTGCGAATTTTGAAACAGATAGATACCCTCTTCAAGAAATTCCATGATACGTTGAACTTCATGTAAATATGATTCTAATTGATCTGCATCTCGACTATATTCTTTACTTTTTCTTCTTCGCTCTATGTCGTCAAAGAGATCATCAATTGCATCCATAAAATGTCCCCACGTCCTTCTTCCTCTTTTATTAGAAGTCTCTTAAAGTAATGTTAAAATAAGGTTACAAAAAACAAAATCCATCATTCAAACTATTTTCATACCTAGGAAAAAATATCTACATTTCTCTTTTTTTACTTATTTATACAGGGAAAATAGAGAAAATAAACAACGCCAGGCTGCTGTAATAAAGCAGTAGACGTTGCTTTTTAGGTTATGACACTGCTGTTATAAAAAGGAAGAATACCTAATTTACATTCGACCTTTTTGTTTCTTTTTCTTGTTAAACGGCTTTTTTGAAGGTTTTTTAGCTGTACGGGACTGCTCTTTTGTTCCTTCATCCACGATTTCACCCATATAAAGTTCTTTTTTCACTAATGAAAGTTGAAGTTCACGTGCGATTTGTTTTAAATTTCGTTCTTCACGTTCAGTCACAAGAGAAATGACTGTACCTTCTGCTCCCGATCTGCCTGTTCTACCTGAGCGATGTACGTATTGATCTGCATCTTGAGGAACATCGATGTGAATTACATGCGTCAATCCCTTAATGTCTAATCCTCTAGCTGCGACATCCGTTGCTAATAAGACAGGGAAATCTCCTTTTCGAAACCCTTTAATCGTCGTAGCACGATCTTCTTTTTTCGTTTCACTGTGTAAAGAGCCTGCTTCTACACGCTTAAATGTTAATTTTTCTTCAAACTCGATTAAAGTATCAATTCCTTTAAAAAAGGCTAAAGCTTTCATTTGTTCTTGACGAACTAGTTTTCTAAGCACGTCCACTTTATCTCTAGCTTCACTTTTGATGTATACATGCTCTACCTTCGAAGCAGGAAGTTCATCTCTTCCTACCTCTATTTCAAGAGGGTGGTTCATCATATCTTTCGCTAGCGATTTGGTACGTTCTGATACAGTAGCTGAGAAGACTAGGATTTGACGATCACTTAACGCCATTTTTACAATCTGTTGAACCGTTTGAACATGCTCAGGTACAAACAATTGATCCGCTTCATCAATCACAATTGTTTTGACTTCGTGCATTTTTAATTTCTTCATTTTAATTAGCTCGTTCAAACGTCCTGGGGTACCAACAATAATATTAGGACGTTTTTTGAGTTTTTCTAATTGCCGTTTCATATTTGCTCCGCCAATAAACGCAGCGCTTGAAATACCGCTTCCCTGCGACCAAGTTTGAATTTCACCGTGAATTTGCATAACTAATTCATGGGAAGATGCTAAAATAACTGCTTGAATATGAGATGGTCCCGGCTGAATGCGATGTAAGACAGGCAACAAATATGCCAGCGTCTTTCCTGTTCCCGTTGGGGATTCTCCTATTACATCTTTATTAGCTAAAATCTCTGAAATAGCTTTCGTTTGAATGGCAGTAGGCTCATTGAACCCTGCTTTTTTCCATGCCTCTTGTAAAAAAGGCTGTAAAGTCTCTATAAACTGACTCATATCTATCTCCTTTTCCATGCTTTTCTCGATATTATAAACGATTTTTTTCATTTCAATTAAACGAATGTATCAGTGGCCATTTGCGTTAATACTGACCTTAATTTCTATTTATAAATAAACCTTTCTTATCCCAAGGGACCCTGTCAATCCGTCAGTAGAAAAATCGGTTGTTACCTTAACTTTTCTACATCAATAAACATAGCTTCAACTATGATACACTATTGCTTCTATAGAAAACAATATGATCCTCTTTATTATGGACGAAAACTTGTATAAGAAGGAGGTTTTATGTCCTATATGGATCCAGACCAAAGGGCTCAGCTGCTTACTTTCTCTTTTTCACGAAAACAGCCGCCTCTCTGAACTACGAGAGGCGGCTGTTTCGTTCTATAATTGGCATATCAATAGTAACCGTTGTCCCTTTTCCTTTACCGCTTTTAAAATGCATGGTACCTTGATGACGCTCCATGATTTTGTAACACACGGCCAGCCCTAAGCCCGTTCCAGCTTCTTTTGTAGAATAAAACGGCGTTCCTACTTGTTCAATCCTCTCTTGACTCATTCCAATTCCATTGTCTTCAAAGTGAATCAATGCTCGTGTATCTTTTTCTTCAACTGTTATTGTAATATGACCTTTCTCCATAATAGCTTCTACACCGTTTTTGATCACATTGATGAACACTTGTTTCAACTGATTTGCATCAGCCGAAACATAAATAGGCCTTTTTGTTGTTTCTTTCAATAAAATAGAAACATTATTTAAATTGGCCTGCGCTTCCATTAGGGTAATAACTTGTTTTAAAATCTCGCATAAATTGGTCTTTTCAAAAGATACATGCTGCTTTTTTCCAAGAATGAGCATTTCACTGGAGATTAAGTTGATGCGGTCGATTTCAGACATCATGATATCTAAATATGTGTCATTTGTTTCCTTAGAGGCTTGCATAACCTGTACAAAACCTTTTAAAGAAGTAAGCGGGTTTCTAATTTCATGTGCGACGGCACCTGCCATTTGTCCAATAACCGACATTTTTTCCGAGGTTATCATAAGCTCTTCATCTTGACGGTATGTAGTAATATCGCGTGCAATCATAAATACACCTACTACCTGCTTATGAACGATAATGGGAAGCAAAGAACACCTCAGCAACCGTCTTTCTCTCTTTCTATTGATCACATTCATTTCGAACTTAGCACCTTTTCCATTCAGCACTTCTTTAAAATACTCTTTACACATATCAAACTCTTCAGCTGCGATAAGAGCTGAAGGTTTCATCTTTTGCAATTCTTCACTGGAGTATCCAACGATTGCTTCACCTTCTGGATTAGCAAGAAGAACTTCACCCGTTTTACTTATTTCAAAAACGCCATCGGGATTATGTTTGAATAAAGATTGATAGTGCTGGTTGCTCGTTTGAAGTTCGTGTTCTTTCACTACGAGCTCTTGCTGGGACTCCACTAGTTTATAAGCTCTCCTATATACCAACCCATACAAAATAATCCCCGTAGCTAAAATAAAAAACCAACCTTTGTATTGTTGAAAAAAAATATATACTTCAAAACGACCTTGCGCTAATGTTCTAGATATATTATCAGATATCAGGATCCATACAGCGCCAATAATGATATATATAATTGAAATTCTTAAAGCTACTTTACGCGCGTGTTTCACCAAATTTTAATCACCTGTTTATCAATATTGATCCCCTGTCTTATTGTCTTTATATGAAGTGTTCACTTTTTGTAGCCATTTCATGCCGTTGTAAAAAATTGATGAATGGCCTGACCTAAGTTACTAATAGATTTTACATTTGCTTGAAAATGATACTGGTGAAGCCACTGACTATGATCGGGTGTCACACCTGTTAAATAAATCTGTACACCCATTAGCTGAAATTCCCATATTAAATGTTCTAGGGCTGCAACACCTCGTTCATCAATTTGACCTATTCCATTAAAGTCAATGATAACTCGATCAACCGTTTCCTCATCTATTTGTCTGAGCAGCCGATGTTCATTTTTCATGATGACTTCCTCAAATAAATCGCCAAACAGAGGTATAAGCACCATGTTGTTCGATAAATGAATAAACGGTCCCGACAGTTCTATAACTCGGTTCATTGCTTTTTCTAATCGTTCTTTTTGCAGCAGCAGTTCTAAGTCTGTTTCAGATAAACGCGCTGTATGTTGTTGGATTTTTTCTGAAAGAATTCTAATTTGAGAATCTTCCTCTACACATATTACATGCGCCTTATCTTGCTCCCATTTGCAATTCACGGTATAAAGAGACATCTTAGCTTTGCGCGAATGCATGACTAATTCTGTTTTTATTTTTTTCTTCTGCCCTAATCGTTTTCTAGCTTTGATCTGACTATCTTCGTCAACAATTTCTAAAAAATGTTGAACCTCTCCGAATAAAGTGGCTGCTTCATCAGATCGCGCTAGAATATTCATTTCCTCATCCATAATAAAAACAGGAAGCGGAGCATATTTAATAGTCGACAACCTTAATCCCCCTAATTGATTGATAATGAAAAAACTCTTTCAACTCCTCTAACTGTGCAATAAACCGAACTTGATTTGTTTGAGCAAGAGGAAACTTATAGTTTGAAACTACTCGGCCTCCAACTAAAATAAGCGGCTGATGTTTTGTCTTTTGTAATCCTTTTATATATTCATTTGCTTTTTCTATATGATGAGTTAAACTGAACGAGATTCCTACTAAGTCAGGTTTCCATTGTTCCACAGCGTGCGTTGCATGTAAAAGCGGAGAATCTGCTCCTAAAAGTTTCGTCTGCCATCCGTGCTCTTCAAAGAGAATGGAAATCATTTTTAACCCTAAAAAATGCTGCTCATTTTCTATACACAAAAACAGACCTTTTTTTTCATTTTTAATAACTTCTTCTCTTATACACAATTGATAGCGTGACAAAACATAGTCACAGGTAGTAGTAGCTAAATGTTCATCAGCCACTGAAATTTCATCTTCTTCCCACATCATACCGATTTGAGCCATTGACACTGAAATGAATTGCTGAAAAATATAAAATGTATCGAAACCCTGCTGTCTTTTTTTCCACACAATATTCCAAGCTTCATCTTGATTCCCTGATAACAGTAATTCAGTCAAGCGTTCTATGCTTCCAATCAAGAAACCACCTCTTTTTCAGTCAAACGACTTGTTTTTTTTCTTTGTTATTATCAACCATACCACTTAACTCACTGGCACTCTACAGTAAAATATTCTCACACCGACAAAATAGCACCGGACGTCTCTGACAGGTCAATCTCTTTATTTTTCAAAGTCAACGAGGTAGTGATGCAGCAAGTGACGGTTTTGTTCATTGTATAAGTACGCATACACAGGACGTCCTATTGTGCCGTAAGTCATTCTTTCTCCAAGAAGACCTATATCTGTTAGAAATTTTAAATATTTCCGAATAGACACTCTTGAGATTCCCGTTTTTTCAGCTACATCATCGGTCGAAAAAGGGTGATCTTTAAGATGCTCGATGGCTTCTACGATAACTTCTAATGTTCCAGTCGTTAAACCCTTAGGCAATGGCTCTACCGGAGCTTCTTTTATTTTTTTATTAGACAACAGCCCGTCCAATTCCTGTTGATTAAGCTGAGGTTGCTGTTTTAACGTGCGAAATGTTTGTTTGTAAGCCGAAAGTGCTTGATAAAAGCGTTCAAATGTAAAAGGCTTAATCAAATAATCAATCGCTCCGTAGCGTAAAGCTTGCTGAATCGTTTGGGCATCTGAAGCAGCGGTGATAAAAATGACATCTATTTCCTCTTGTTTTGTTCGAATCTCTTGTAAAACTCTCAAACCATTTTGCCCGGGCATAAAGATATCAAGCAACACTAAATCAACTTGATATTCATTTACCTTCACCAAGGCTTCATGACCCGAATGAGCAACAGCGACTACTGTAAACCCCTCTATCTCTTCAATGTACTTTTGATTAAACTGAGCAACCATGGGGTCATCTTCAACAATTAATACTTTAATCAACTTGATCTCTCCTTGTTTCGTACGGAATATCAATATAGAATGTGGTACCGCTATTTATAAATGAGTCAATGACGATTTGGCCACCTAATTCATCAATCGTTTGCTTTACTAAATGCAGCCCAAACCCTCTGCTCGTGCCTTTTGTAGAAAAGCCTTTCTTGAAAATCTGATTCATTGTATCGGAAGGAATGCCGCAGCCTGTATCCGTGACTTGAATCGTAAGTTTATTGTTTTTATACACAAGCATAACGGACACTTTTTTAGAGGCTTGATGACAAACTGAATCAATTGCATTATCAATTAAATTTCCAATAATGGTAATGAGATGATGAGTAACGTGTGGATCTGAAGGTTCTGGAATAACTTCATCAGCGGAAAACGTCAGTTCTACGCTTTCCTCTCTAGCATAACTCATTTTGCCCATGAGGAACCCTGCCAACGCATGATCTTTAATAGTTTTAGTCACTGAACTAGATTCATCGACACGGTGATTAACAAGCTGATGAATATACGTTTTTAGCTCATCATAATAATTCATCTGCACCATTCCTAAAATCACATGAAGTTTATTCATAAATTCATGCGATTGTGCTCGAAGCGCTTCCACATACATTTTAACACCTGTTAGCTGCTCTGCTAAGATATTAACTTCTGTTTTATCCCTAAACGTAGAAAGTGCCCCTACAATCTCTTCGTTTACTACTAGCGGAACCCTATTAACCACAATGGCTACTCCATTTATGACTTGCTCTTCATCATAATGAGATTCCCCCGTAGACAAAACGTCGTCCAACCTGGAGGTGGGCATATATTCTCGAATAGACAAACCGATTGGCTCTGGTGCTAACCCAGCTTTAACAAATAAGCGGCGTGCAGAACGATTAGCAAGTGTAATATTACCTTCTTTATCAACAGCTATCACTCCTTCACGAACCGACTGCAGCATGGTGCTTCTCTCTTCTAGAATTTTAGCAATTTCAGAAGGTTCCAAGCCAAATAAAATTTTCTTTATGTAATTCGCTAATAAAATAGCACCAAGAACGCCTACAAGTAAACCAATTAATGAACCTAAAACAATTCGACGATGCCCATCTCTAATTGCTTCATTTACATTATTCAAAGAAATCCCCACAGCTACTGCGCCAATTTGCTGATTTTTCTCATTATAAATAGGTGCAAAAGCGCGCAGAGATTTATCAAGCGTTCCTTTTGATACAGATACATAAGATTTCCCGTGCAATGATTTTTGCTCATCGCCTCCGGCAAACCTCTTTCCTATCTTTTTAGGATCTGGGTGAGATTGGCGAATTCCATTCATATCCATAACAACGATAAACAAGACGCTTGATTTTTCACGAATTCGTTTAGTAAATTCTTGAATTGACTGAGGTGTTTTTGTCTCTAGTCCTTCTTTCACGTTCGTTGATTCTGAAATAATCGTAGCAATAGTCCGAGCTTTTTCAGCCTGTTGATCCCGAATATTTTTTCCAATTGAACTGCTAACTAATAAATCCGTTAACAATAGCGATAGAATCACCACCATGCATACAAGCAGCACCGTGATGCTTCGCAGCCCCATTCTTCCGTGCTTCACATTCTTCCCTCGCTTCCCTGCTTTTCTTGTTTATAGCACAAGAAAAAGATCTTATCTAGAGTCAGATAAGATCTTCGCTTATTTAATTTCATTTTTACTGAGTTGATTAACATTTATACAGGAAGGTTAACAATCTACTTTATAGTTTAGGTCCTTTTCGATATTTAAACCATCCCATTTTATAAAAAGCAAAGACCATTACTCCTACAAGCCCAATCATAATGCCAAGTACAATAAAATAATTATATTTCCCCGTCAGTTCCGGCATATATGAAAAGTTCATGCCATAGAGGCCAGCAATAAACGTCAACGGTAAGAAAATAGCTGACATAAGCGTGAGCGTAAACATGATCGAGTTCATACGATCCGAGTTAATGGACATAAAGCTTTCTCGGATGTCATTTGACAAATCCCTGCTTGCTTGCATAATTTCAATCATATTTAATAGGTGGTCATAAATATCATTAAAATAGCGAACCTGCTCTTTTGCTTTTAACGCATTAGTTGACATAATACGATACATTAAATCTCTCATAGGGTTTAAAATGCGGCGCATTCGTGACAAATCACTTCGGATGTCATAAAGCTGCCTCATTAATTCATCCATAGGTTCGTCTTTTGCATTGTCTTCAATGTCGTCTATGTGATCTTCAAATTTATAAAGCACAGGGAAGTATTCGTCAACGGTATGATCTAAGAGTTCATACATGATATCCCATGTTCCATCTTCGGTAGCCTCAGGGTCTTTTTTGATAAGCTCCCACACCCTAGCCACGCTCGTTAGCTTATCCATATGGTAAGTGACTAAAAAATTATCTCCTACAAACGCAGATACTTCTAAGTGCTCAAGCTCTTCTTTATGAAGGGCATAATAGACTAAAAAATAATGCTCATCATACAACTCAAATTTAGCCCGCTGACCTTGATTTAAACAGTCCTCAACTGCTAAAGGATGAAAATTAAATTGTTCAAGCTGCTTTTTTTCTTCCTCGGTGGGGTTGTAAAAATCAACCCAATACCATTGAAAGTCATGGCTTGAACGAATCTCATTCATTTCTATTTCTTTAATAGCTCCTTCTTTGGTTTTAGCTACAATTTTAATCATAAGATAACCTCTGTCTTTTTTGATACTATTCTCTGCACATACCCTTTTTACCATTTTGTTAAACTTTTTTCTTTTAAAGTACGTCTGTTCTTGTCTATACATACGATGATGGTGACGACAAGAGAACAAAACGGTGAGGAGGTATATCCATATGAATGAATTTTACTCCCGGCATGAAGAATATTGGGAAGATGATACAAGACTAGATGAACAGCTTCTAAGAGATATAAACAAAGCTGTAAACGATGAGTTTTCCGCTATTCACTACTATACACGCCTAGCAGAGCTGGCTCCTAATAATCAATTTCAACAAGCTATATCAGGTATTCGGCAGGATGAAATTAAACACTTTGACTGGTTTTCTAAAGCCTATTATGATTTATCAGGCAGCTATCCACAGATTTCATTGAACATAAAACTGCCAAATACTTTTCAAGAAGGGGTCTCTGAATCCATTAAAGATGAAGTAGAAACCGTTCCATTTTATCAATCAATCGCTAGAAGAATCACAAATGCTCGAATTCAAAGCCGCATTGTTCGAGCTGCGAGCGATGAACAGCGCCACGGTCAAATTTTCCGAACCATTCAGTCCCACTTCTCATACTAAATAATACGCTTGCAGTGGCAAGCGTATTATTTAGTATGGTTTTATCATTACCTCTTACTTGGTAGCATTAAATTCTTGTTTGATTTTTTGGAGCAACGCTTGATTTGTTAATACGTCATACCCTGTTAATGCCATTGTTTGTGCCCCGAGTATCATTGCCTCTCTTCCTTGCTCACTTAAAGCTGCTTCTCTAAATTCGTGCGTATGACAAACAAAATAATCATCACAAATTTGAATATAAGGATGAATAGCCGGAACAACTTGGCTTACATTCCCCATATCTAAAGATCCATGATCGCCTTGGTCTTCTGTAATGCTTTGTTCACTTACGCCTAATGAGATGAGATTATTTGTATAGACATCGGATAATGTTTGATTCGTTTGCATATCATCATAAGAAAACTCGTAGTTTGAGATTTTCAATTTTGTTCCCGTGGCTAAAGCAGCACCATTTGCACATGCCTTTACTTTTTCTGTCACTTTATCTACATATGCACGAGTTGAAGCACGGACATAAAATTGCGCTACTGCATAATCAGGCACAACGTTGGCCGCTTTGCCTCCCTCTGTAATCACTCCATGAATTCGTACATCCGGCTTCACATGCTGGCGAAGCGCATTAATACTGTTGAACGTTTGTAATACGCCGTCTAACGCATTGATTCCTTCATGAGGAGCAGCAGCTGCGTGCGCGGATTTTCCGAAGAACTCAAACTGAATGGCATCCATCGCAAGAGAACGTCCGCTTTTTTGGTGGCAGTAATAAGGATGTACCATCATAGCTACGTCTAAATGATTAAAAATACCTTGCTCGGCCATCGTCACTTTGCCGCCTCGTGTTTCCTCTGCAGGCGTGCCGTATACGTATACTTTGCCGCCTGTTTCTGCAACTGCTTTACTAAGACCAATACCAGCTGCAATGGACATGGTTCCAATTAAGTTATGTCCGCATGCATGTCCGAGATCCGGCAAAGCATCGTACTCAGCCATAAACCCAATCGACGGACCTGGCTTTTGACTGTCATAAACAGCGGTAAAAGCCGTTGGTAAGTCACATGTACCAATTTCAACTGTGAAGCCTTGTTCTTTTAAAACATCCGTTAATGCTTTGCAAGCTTTGAATTCTTCGTGACCAAGCTCAGGATTTTGCCCAATATATTTGCTTACATCATAAAATGTATCCTGTAATTTATTGATTGTTTCATTTATTAATTGTTTCATTAGTTGTACTCCTCTTTTAAATATTTAAACAAATTATAGTATATTTATTCGTTTTTTGAAAGCTAGTTTTTAAGACGGGTTTTCCTATCACCTTAATATGCCTTATAATTAAATTACTAACTGTTTTAAAGAAGGTATGCATAATGATTAACGTAAAAAAATTCAATTTTTTAGGCGGTCGTATTATTAAAACAGGCATTGCCGTTTTTTTAACTGCGCTCATTTGTCAGGCCATTGGCTGGCCTTATATGCTCGCTGTTATTACAGCTATTGTTACGATTGAACCAACCGCTGCCGATTCTATCAAAAAAGCATTCATCCGCTTTCCTGCTTCAGCAATCGGAGCTGCTTTTGCCATGCTTTACACATTTCTATTAGGGGTAACGCCGCTTACCTATATGCTTGTTGCCATTTCTACTATTATATCCTGTTATAAATTACGTTTACATGCGGGAACACTCGTTGCTACGCTAACAGGAGTGGCTATGCTGACGATTGTGCATGACCATTATTTTATATCGTTTTTAATTCGCTTAGCGACCACTAGTATTGGGCTGCTCACTTCTTCACTCGTGAATATCATCGTTCTTCCTCCTAATTATACACCGATTATTACGAGGAAAATTCAAAATCTCTCAAAACAAATGGGCGGCGTTTTACACCAAAGAGGCAGTGAGCTTTCCCAAGTACACGCTTGTCATAAACAAACAAAGCTTCAATTTCAGCAGCTTTCTGCTGAAATTGAAAAAATTGAGACGCTTTGTGAGTATCAGCGCAAAGAATGGAAGTTTCACCATTTCACTCGTACAGCTATGAGAAAATTTCACTATGAATATAAAAAACTTTCTCTTATGAGACAGCTTGTCTACCATATTGGTAATTTAATTTATTTGCCTGCTCATCAGCTGCAAAGTGCAAGACATCAAGTAATATGGGATACTTTCACTTCCTTTCATAACGTCTTACAAAATGAACAATATAAAAGCTCTTTGCACCATCAAACGCTTGTTTTGACTTTAAAACAAAGGTTTTGGGCACATAAGCAGGAAGAACACAGAGGGGATCACCCTTTTTCAACAGAAACAACAATGCTGTACGAACTGCTTGCAATTCACCATCTGCTTGAAGAACTGCACCGTATTCATTGTTTGAAGGATCGATATAACTTAAATAACTCATCTGTCTCACTTTCTTCATAAAAAAATCCTCACATATGTGAGGATTTTCTTATTTACGAAACTTGTGACTCATCTTTTTTATATTCTTTCTCCCAGTAGTCTGCATTTTTAATTCCTAACTTAACAGGATCAAACACAGGATCTATCCCTTGTTTTTTCTGAGCTTCATAGTCTTTTAATGCAACTAACGCAGGCTTAGCTAAAATTAAGATAGCAATTAAATTTAGCCATACCATGATACCAAGTCCAGCATCACCTAACGCCCAAGCTAGTGATGCTTGTTTAACTGACCCGTAGAACGTAGCTCCTAGAAGGACAAGCTTTAATGCAAACATAGCCCACTTTCCGTTCTTGCCGCGAGTTAGGTAAGCAATATTTGTTTCAGCAATGTAATAATATGCCATGATCGTTGTAAACGCGAAAAAGAATAGGGCTACTGCCACGAAGCCAGCTCCGAACCCTGGCAACACTGTTTCAATAGCAGCTTGTGTAAATCCAGGCCCTGCTTCTACACCTGGTAAATTTGAAATAATAAATGAACCGCCTGGTCCTTCCGTGTTGTACATGCCTGTGAATAAAATCATAAACGCTGTTGCTGAACAAACGAACAGTGTATCAATATAAACCGAAAAAGCTTGTACAAGGCCTTGTTTCGCCGGATGTGAAACTTCTGCTGCAGCTGCTGCGTGAGGTCCTGTTCCTTGTCCTGCTTCGTTTGAATAAATGCCGCGCTTAACTCCCCAAGAAACAGCTAAACCAACGATTCCTCCAAAAGCAGAATCTAATGCAAAAGCACTTTTAAAAATAAGGGCGATAACTCCCGGCAACTCAGAAATGTTCATGGCAATAATAATAAGAGCTAAAATAATATACCCAAGTGCCATAAAAGGTACAACGAATTGGGCCACCCCTGCAATACGCTTAACGCCTCCAAAGATAATAAAAGCAAGAATAATAACTAATCCTACTGCTGTAACCGTTGGACTAACGCCGAATGCGTTGTCGATGCCAAGCGCGATGGAGTTAGACTGAACGCCCGGCATTAAGATACTCATCGCAACAAGTGCTGCAATAGCAAATAAAATGCCATACCATTTCATCCCTGTTCCTTTTTCAATGTAGTACGCTGGACCACCTCGATATTGGCCATCTTGTTTAACTTTATAAATTTGAGCAAGTGTTGATTCGATGAATGCACTAGAAGCACCAATAAAAGCAACTGCCCACATCCAAAATACAGCTCCTGGACCTCCAAAAGCGATAGCTGTTGCAACTCCAGCAATGTTTCCTGTTCCAACTCGTCCCGACAGCGCTAAAGACAGTGCCTGGAAGGAAGAAACTCCTGCTTCTGAGCTTTTACCCTGAAACATCAGCATAACCATGTCTTTTAAGTGTCGTACCTGCAAAAACCTCGTTAAAATTGAGAAAAACAGGCCAATCGCAAGACACCCATAAATAACAGGTGTGCTCCATAGCACATTATTCAAACTCGTTACAAATTGCTCCAAAAGATAACCCCCTTATTTTTTCATTCAGACTATTTTAAATTATAAGTTAAATTATAAATTTTAACAATAAAACTCTAAATTAAAACTCGTTTTTAGTTAAAATACACAAAAAACTTATAAAACCCTCAAAAACATCCAATGATAAACCGTTTACATTCCGTAATTATCGCTTTCAAAAGAGAGATATCTGCACCTTTCTTCTCAGGAACACATAGGCTATAGGAGTTATTTTCTATTAGAAGGTGTGAAAAACAATGATGAGAATAGAGCCTTTATTTTATCGTCCTTTAGCTCTAGACCTTCTTTACGCGTGCGTCTTAGCTTATAAGCAATACGCACAGGGAGGCACATTTGATGTACCTGAAGGCTACCGGCTTATTAAATCGTTTAAAGCTTCTGCCGTAGGGGTGCAAGAATGGTTTGGTTTTATTTTAGAATCTGATGACTCTATCGTAATTGCCTTTCGAGGAACTCAATCTGAGGCAGACTGGATTGCTGATGCTCGCATTAGGCAACGCCCTTATCCATACAATCAACAAGCGGGTCTCGTTCACGAAGGTTTTTTAGCCGTTTACGAATCATGCCGTGATGAAATTTTTGAAACGTATCAGTCCCTTACCCCCAAGCCACTTTATATAACAGGGCATAGCCTAGGTGGTGCACTCGCGGCTCTTCATGCCTTAGATGTCGCCACAAACGCATCTTTTCCGGAAGTTACAATGTACAACTACGGAGCTCCTCGAGTAGGTGATCCTCAATTCGTTCAAACATACACAAATCTTGTTTCAAATAGCCGCTGTTTTGTTAACACGACGGATACGGTTCCTAAAATCCCCCCGAAGCGCCTTTATTCCCCTTCCACCAAGCAAACGATTTATTATGATCAAGATCCTCTGCAACTCTCGTTTACCATTCAAACAGGCTCTACCGTAGGGAACCATAATCCCCAAACATATAGTGTTGGTATTTGGATGATGTCGGATTATCCTATTTTGGTCCAAAAATAAAAAAACAGGCGGACTGCCTGTTTTTTTTATGCACCAATTGCCGTTTTGATTTCTTCTATTTGTTCTTGATGACGCTTTTCATGATAGCCAATAAAATCAATCCACTGCTTTAAATCCATTAACCCAAACACAGGGTGTGGAAATGATTTTTGCTTTAGCTTGTCTTCACTTGCTGTTTCTTCTAGCTCTATTAAAGCCGCTCTCGATTCTGCCAGCTTACTCTTCATTTCTTCTAATGTCTGCTTTTCATTAGAAGGCGTAACTTGAGCCGGTGCATCTACTTTTCGCGCACGGTCTACCGCTAAATGAAACGGCTTATCTTCAGTCGGCTGATCTACACCGTTTTCTAACTGATCTTTCACACGTGAAACAATCATGCGCTCCATCAAATATAAATGTTCTAATACTTGCATAACGCTCCACGTATTAGATGCTGGCTGTTGATTTAATTGTTCATATGTTAATGATTCTACACTGCTCAATACATCATTTCGAAACTGTTCATTTTTATTCATTTTTCATCCTCCTCTAGGATTCCTCTAGCTTATCGTATCAAAAAACTCTTCCATATAAAAAAGATATCCCTTTCTTTAACCATGTTTTAGCTGCAATTGTTTCACGTGAAAAAATTGCATTTTCTATTTGACATAGATCAACTGAGGTGTTATATTTAGATTTCCGGCTTTTCTTTAAGAGCTGGACATAGTGAAAGTAACTTGAAAGGATGTATCGTACAATGCAAGGTAAAAATACTGGCATTCGACACATGTCTTTGAACAAAACTTATTCACACTGGATCGGCTTCGGAGCCGTAAGGATGCAAGAGAGGTAGGGCTTGCGTCGTTTAGGTTAATCGATCATGTGGAAAAACAAACCGCGGCAATGGATGAAATCCATGCAAGCACAATCAATGCTAATTGTGCCCTAACAACAACGAAACATACAAAAACCGTAATCATGGATTTTATAAAGAAAGTAATCATTTTGTTTTTACACTTGCAGAAAGCAAGTTACTGATAAGAAACACGAACAAAAGCGAGCAGATGCATCTGCTCGCTTTTTTAATGATTGTTTTTTATTTGCTTTATCATTTCTTTTTTAGCGGACCTTACAAAAAAAGCCAAAACCAGTATGGTTTCGACTTTTTTTCTTATTGCTCTGCTAGTACATCAGCAAATGCTTTTGCATAAGGAGGAAGGTCTGGCGGGCGGCGGCTTGAAATGATGTGGCCGTCGATTACGACTGCTTCATCATGCCAAATAGCTCCCGCATTTTCCATATCATCTTTGATTCCTGGCGTACTTGTTACGTTTCGGCCATCTAAGATTTTCGCAGAAATTAATACCCATCCTGCATGGCAGATTTGGCCGATTGGCTTTTGCTGTTCATCCATATGACGAACCATTTCAATTACTTCAGGATAGCGGCGCAGTTTATCCGGCGCCCAACCTCCAGGTACTAAAATAGCGTCATATTCAGCTGGATCAACATCTTTAAACGCGTAGTCCGATACGGCTGGAACACCGTATTTCCCCATGTACGTTTCGTTTGCTTTTTCTCCAACTAAATGTACTTCTGCTCCTTCTTCTCGAAGACGCATCACTGGATACCATAGTTCTAGATCTTCAAAGTCTGCACTAACAAGCGCAATAACTCTTTTATTTTCTAAGCGCATCGTAACACCTCCGCCATCAGTATAGCATGTTGGAGAATAAGATTGAAAATAAGGGACTAACTTGTACATAATTAAAGGATTTTTCAAGTGCCCTTCAGAAAATTTTCGTATGCCAAATGGTCTAATTTTATATTTTCACTTGACTGGGGGCAAACATCACACTACAATGTGTAGTGTGATGTTCATAATGTTGTAAAATTATCCAAATCAGAAAAACTTTCTGATTTAATTGCTACATTTATTTTTTCGGGCTTTTACACTACATAACGTAGTGTTTTTCAAATACACTTAAAGGAGGAAGTAAAGTGAATAAAAACGTCGAAATTGGTTCACTTATTATTCGTTTAGTATTAGGTTTTACATTTTTAGTACACGGCTTTCAAAAATGGCAAGGCGGGATTGAAAATACAGTAGGGTTCTTCGATAGCTTAGGAATTCCTGGTTTCATGGCATATATTGTTGCAACCATTGAACTTGTAGGTGGGATTCTTATTATTCTTGGCCTAGCAACAAGAGTCGTAGCTGCTTTATTTGTGGCAGTTATGCTTGGCGCCATTTTTACAGCCAAGCTTAAAAGCGGATTTGTTGGCGGGTTTGAGTTTGATATTGCCTTGATTGCCATGTCTGCTCACTTATTTCTTGCAGGAAGCCAGTTCCTTGCTCTTGATGCAGTGGTATTCAAAAAGAAAGAAACTGCCTTTTCTCTTCAAGAAGAAAGCAGTAAATAAAAAAAAGAAAGCTTATACTCTCCCAATATAAGCTTTCAGATTAGTCCCCGCCGTTTGAGGCGGGCTTTTTTTATATTTGCAGTAGCAAATTCGCAAATAAAGAAGAACGCTCGGACAACGTATCAATTTGAATATGTTCATATTCCGCATGTATTCCTTTTCCGCATGCTCCTAATCCATCCAACGTGGGAACACCAATGGCGGCTGTAAAATTGCCATCACTTCCGCCGCCCACAGCTGCTTCTTCCAATTTCATACCCAGTTTGGCCGCGATTGATTGAGCACATTCAAATAGCTCTTCCGTTTGTTTAGACTTGACCATCGGAGGACGATTCATGCCTCCCGTTACTTCGAGCTTAATCCCTTTTAGAATGGGGGTTAAATTCAAAATAATATCCGTCATGCGTTTTGCTTCTTCTTCTGTAGAAACACGTAAATCCACGTGCGCTTCTGCATATTCCGGCACTACATTTGTACCGCTTCCTCCCGTAAATGTCCCAACGTTCACCGTTGTACCTTTTTCATAATCTGTTAAGCCCTGCAAGAAAATCACTTGGCGCGCCAGCTCTTCAATAGCATTGATTCCTTCTTTGTGGTGATTACCCGCGTGTGCTGCTCGTCCCCATACTTTCACGGTAAAAATCCCCGCTCCTTTGCGCGACGTTTTTAACGCACCTGAACCCGCCACCGCCGGTTCCGCTACTAGCACTGCTTCACTTCTTTGCGCTTCTTCTTCAATGTATTTTTTAGAAGAAATTGACCCAATCTCTTCATCCGAATTGCAGAAAAACACAATTTTTTTATCCAGCGGTAAGCCAAGCTCTTGAATGGCTTTAATCGCCCATATAGATTGTACAATGCCGCCTTTCATGTCTAAAATTCCCGGACCGTACAGCTTGTTTCCCTCTGTTCTTAGACTCAGCCTTCCCTTTTCCCACACCGTGTCAAAGTGACCGATGATTAAAAGCTGCTTTTCTCCTTCTCCAATCGTAAATTTCAAGTGGTTTCCTACTTCTTTTTCTTCTATGATTTCGTACCCTACCCCTAAACGCTTTTGAAACAGCTGCGTTAAATACTTTCCACACTGATCTACTAACTCTTTACTGTAGGACGGTGATTCTTTTTTCACAAATCCCACTAAATCTTCGAGCATCTCTTGTTCGTGTTCTTTTAAATAACTAAACACGCTTTGTTCTACCATTACCTGACTCAAATCAATTCCTCCTCTAGAAAACCCCTGCTGCTTGCATTAAATGCTTTTATTTATCGTACGTATAACTATGTTCTACGTTTCACATAACGACCTTAAATTATCCTTAATTATAATGGTTTTCAGACAATTTTCCATCCTTTAAATACAGATAATACTTTAACTTATTCATAACCGACCGAAAATAGCCATAAACTTCAACAAATTCATACAAAAAAGCTTCAATCTTCAACAGATTAAAGCTTTCGTTTGACTAATTGACATTTATTTTAATATTTTTCCCTTTTGACTTCACACTCACAAAAACAAACATAGACACTAAAAAAATAAACAGAATAACGCCAACCATTTCAAAGTTTACTTCGGCCCATGGGTTAAAGAAAGTGAATGCTAAATAGAACGACACACCATACGCGAGGACAACAATAACCCAGCCCATCAAGCGGGAAGCAGATTGTCCAAATTTACTCGATTCATTTACCATTTTGTGTACAATCATCGAATCGATTGTATCTGTAAGCATCATGCCAAACATAAACACTAGTCCCAACAAAAGCGGCGTATACTTGCCTGCGTTCCCTACAGCTAGAGACCACACGGCCGTTTGACTGACCGTTTCGGCTGCTAAAGCGAACAATGCCCCTACAAGAATAATTAAAAAAGGATTCGTTGTTCCTTTTGCGATTTTCGGAATAAACTTCCCTTTTAATCCGCTCAGCTGAAACTCTTCTTCTTTATTTTTAGTTCGAAGCAAATGATATGTGTTTAATGTTCCAATCAGAAAGAGAGAGATAATGGATACCCAAGATGCAAAATGATCGAAATATGATGGAAACGTAAAATTCTTCATCACCACGCCCAGCACCCCGGCCGTGACGGCCACCATTCCTCCATGACCTAGTGAAAACAGCGTTCCGACCCAAGGGGCAAAACGGCTGCCCATTCTCCAATTATATCGGGTCTGGCCGTCAATAAAAGCTAAGTGATCTGCATCCAATCCGTGCCTGATTCCTAATAAAAAGACAAGTAAAAAAACTGATAAACCTTCCATTTCCTACACTCCTTTTTTTAAAATAAAACGTAAAAAAGCCTCAATTCTATAGAAATTGAGGACGTGTCGGCATATGAAAATAAACAGCAATTGCTCACTGCGTACCTTGATACACCGCCTCTTTCCTAGAAGAGTCAAGTGTACAGAATAGGTAGGTCTCCTGGCTTGAGATCATCATTTTCTACCGCCTTCCCCGTTTTGAGTGACGATAAGATAGAAAACTCCCTGCTTACAGTGGCTGGACCGCTCGAGATTTGCACTCGATTCCCTGTTACCTCTTACGCTATGTAAGAGCACCTAAACTGTGCGAATGATTCATTTTCTTCCTCATTATACTAGTACCGCTTACAAATGAATAGAGAAAATTCAAATAAAAAAGCCCTGCTAAGCTTTACATGCTTAGCAGGGCTTTTTAAAGCAATTAAACTACTTCTACCGTTACGTCTACGTTGCCGCTGATTGCTTTTGAATACGGGCAGTATGAGTGAGCTAGGTCTACGTATTTTTTCGCTGTTTCTAAATCTAAGCCTTCAATATGAGCTTCAAGCGCTACTCCAATTTTCACTCCTTGATCAGCTTTATCAGGAAGCAGCTGAACAGTAGCTTTTACTTCACTGCTTTTGATTTCTACGTTATGTTTTTTCAACATAAATTCTAACGCGCTGTTGAAACAAGCACTGTATCCAGCTGCAAACAGCTGCTCTGGGTTTGTTGCTGTTGTTGCTTCTCCACCAAGCGCTGGAGGTGTTGCAACGTCTAAGTTAAAGATGTTATCTAAAGAGTGAACTTCTCCTGTTCTTCCACCTGTGTTAACGACTGTTGTTTCATATAAAGCTTTCATGTATAAACCTCTCCTCTTTTTCATTAATTTTATTAAAAGTTTTTTGTTTATCGTTTCTGTGATTTAATTGTACACAATTTAATTTTAAAAAACAAGTATTAAATACATTAAAAATTCCCCAATAAAAAAAGCCGCGTATTTGCGACTTTTTCTTAATAATATTGAGACTGTTCGTCATAAGCTGATTTTCGAAAAATAGACAAGTTGGTAATAGCTCTCATCAGTTTCGTATTAAAAATAACATAATGAATAAACAGCGCCAGCACGCAGCCTAAAACGGCTCCTGTTAACACATCGAATGGATAATGAACGCCAACCCATACGCGTGAAAAGGCAATGAGTACGCCCATGACAACCCACATGCGCCCTGAACGTTTGAAATGCAGCCAAATGGTAAAAGTGATAACTAATGCAGATGTAGCATGATCGCTTGGAAATGAAGAATTTGCGGCGTGATCAATAAGCTGATTCACGTGGTGAGAGATAAACGGACGATCTCGATAAGCAAATAAACTAATCACTTTATTGATAATGACTCCTGTGGCACAAGCACACAAAGCTTGAAATGCTACAACACGGCTGCCGTTTTTATTAATAAGTAAAAACAAGCCGAGTAAAACGATAAGTACATACTGGGCATAATCTGCAAAGAATACCATCAGCGAATCTAGAGGCTTTACGTGTGAGGCATACTGATTCACCGCGTGGAAGATGGTATAATCTACTGAATTAATAGCTGATAACATAATCGAAATCCTTTCTTATTTTTAAATGTCATTAGCTATCTTATCAGTTTCTTGAGAAAATGAACATGTTTTTGTCAGAAGCTTCCTAACTGGTATTTATAAATAATGTATTCAGACTGAGTAGTAAACCAACGGACTTTCGCCCATTAACTCACCTGTGAGTGATCCACAATATTTTTTTGCAAAAAGATTTCCTCTAAAGAAGGTTCTTCGACGTGAACTTGATAAATGTCGATGCCACATTGAATCAATTCGCGAATAATAAGAGGAATATTTCTTTCTTTTTGAAGCATCACTTTTGTGTACATGTGATGGTATTCAACTTCGGGACTCAACGTACGGAAAAACTGTTGAATATATTCTTTATGACTGCTTGGGTAGGGATCATGTTTAATCATCACCGTTTTTTTCGCTTGATATTGAAAGCGCAGCTCTTCCATTGTACCTTCTATTAAAATGATCCCATTTTTCATAATCGCTACACGTGTACAAATCTTCTCAACTTCATTTAAATTATGAGACGTCATAAAAATTGTCTTGCCTTGATTTTGGAGTTCTCTTATTAGTTCATGAATGTGAAGAGCAGATTCAACATCTACTCCAGAAGTTGGTTCATCTAAAAAGATAAGATCTGGGTCTGCTACAATTGCTTGAGCAATTCCTAACTTCTTTTTCATTCCAAATGAAAACTTTCCAACTTTCTGATGCTCATGTCCTTCTAATCCTACTTTCTTCAGTACAATACTACAGTGTTCTTTCGAAAAACGATGTCCGTTTATCTTTAAAAAATAGCGCAAATGATTGAGCGCTGTCATCTCATCATAAAAGTTAGCATAGTCAGGAAGCACACCTATTTTCTTCTGAAGCTCTAAATCAATATCACTCTGTCCCAGCAGCGTAAATTCTCCTGCTGAAGGAAATGAAACGCCGGTAAGCATATTAATAAATGTAGACTTTCCTGCTCCGTTTCTTCCTAAAAATCCGTAAATTTCCCCTTGTGGTACCTGTAAATTAATACCGTTAACAACTGTTTTAGATCCATATTTTTTAGTTAATTTACTTGTTTCAATAGCATACATATTATACTTCTCTCCTTTTAAAACTCCAAAGTGCCGTACATAAACAAAGTGCTGCAAAAATAAGAAGAACTGTTAGATACCCTTTCTCCAGCTTTAAATAGTAGTAGGGTGTCACATACTTAAACCATGCAATGTACGCTTTTGATGAAAATATGCTCCACACGCTCAGTACCGGTAGAACAAACGATAAAATAATTGATAAAAACATAGTATGAGTTGGGCTTGGCATTAAAGCTGAAAGCATTAAAATAAATGAAATGATACAAACGGTGAATAGCAGGCACTCTAAAAATATATAAAAAGAAAAATGATGCGAAATAAACACAATCAGTAGAAATGAAATAGAGATACAAACAAGCCAGAAACAGCAAATACCTAAGAATTTTCCTAGTACAATACGCTCTCTTGATGTTTTGGTAACTAAAAACCTTGCTGTTCTTGTTTTAATTTCTTGATTAATAACATTATGAGAAAGACTTGAAATAAATAAAGGTCCGAACCCGAGAAGCATCACCAAAATTCCCCCGTTGGCTCCATCTTGAATCTGTGCACTCGTCAGTTGACCTCCAAGTTGACTAACTATATGGGCTATTCCATAGGAAGCACCGCATACGATTAAGATAACGATAATTGATTTAATACTTTTAAATAAGCTTTGAAACTCTTTTACACTAATAGCCCACATTTTTAAAATCTCCTTTTAAATAAGTTTGACTGCTATCATCCAACAAAAGGATGATTTACTTCCGCCGGTACGGCTTTTTTTTCTTTGGGCTTTCCAGTCCAAGAAAAATTTGTCCATATGCGCAGCAGCTTTTCCACCGGTCCAGTTTTAAATTTTTGCACGTACATATAACTGCCGATAAGCTGAATTCCGTAAATACCGATACAGACAAAAATTCCTGAAATCATGCCAAGCTTTCCGAAATAGCCTAAGCCATAGCCATAAAAAATCGTCGTGCATATAACCGTTTGCATTAAATAATTGCTAAGTGATATTCTTCCTACGCTTTCAAAAGCCTTCATCAAAAATGACTTTTCACATTTCGCATATAGCCAAGCAAAGCCTGCAATATAACCAAGAGATAGAAGACTTCCCCCTAACATATGTGTAGAACCAGCCCAATTAGCATCCGGCCACACGTACATAGTTCCTTTTAACAGCAAGCCAAGCGGAATCAGAGCGGCCGCCCAACGGCCATACTGTTTTTGATTAGCTGAAACATCGTAAAACCACTTTTTCTTTCCTGCATACATACCAAATAAAAACAAAGCGCCCATTATAAATGGCGTAAACAAAAAGGCAAAAGCAAATTTATATCCTGCTATATTCATCGGATCAACATTGTTGCGATGGTCTTTAATCTGTTCATAAGTTCCGCTTCCATACACGTGAATCGTATCTTTTACATATGTCGTAAGCGTTTGTTTATCGCTAAGAAGATACATATTATCGTTTAATGAACCGTATCCGGCTGCTCCTGTAAGAATCAGCAAAATCGATGCCCACACCAATAGTGTTTTGACTTTACGGTTTAAAAAGAAAAGTAGTAAAAATACTCCCATCATTCCGTAAAACGTAAGAATATCTCCTTCCCATAAAAACACTCCATGCAGTAGGCCAAACCCTAGAAGCAGAAGAAAACGGCGAAAGAAATGCCTTTTCACGCCTAGCTGCCTTCTTTCTAAGCTTTCTTTCATCTTCACCATTGAATAGCCAAATAAAAAGGTGAAAATCGGCATAAAACTTTCTTCTACCGCGACTTTTAAAAAGACATAGGCTGCTGAATCACTTGGTGATAGCGAGAAGAGATGAATCATATCCTTTCCGTAAATGCCATATTGAAAAATCAGCATATTTGCTAGTAAAATACCAAACAAGCTGAATCCTCTCATACTATCAATTACTTTAACCCGCCTAAAATCATTACTCATCCTTTTAACTCCTTTACTATGTGTCTATGCATTTAGTATATGAAATGAAGTTTTCAAGAAAATAACCAGGAGATTATCTTTTCCTTAACATTTTCCAATTTTGTTAATCTTTTCGTAATGTTCTTATGCTAAAATCGAATACGTATGAAATAAAACAGAGGTGATTTACGTTGGAAGATGCGTCTATATTGCTAGTTGATGATGAAATTGCCATCGTCAAAATGCTGGAGACAGTATTAAAAAAAGAAGGATTCAACAAAATTTATAAAGCTCACACCGCTCAAGAAGCGCTGGATGTTTTACATAATCAAACAATTGATATTATTTTGTTGGACGTAATGCTTCCCGATCAAAGCGGATTTGATATCTGTCCTAAAATTCGTGAGCTCTCAAACGCGTATATTTTATTCATAACAGCCAAAGTATCCGACCTGGATGTACTAACGGGTTTCGCCATGGGAGGGGACGACTACGTAACTAAGCCGTTTAATCCTTTAGAAATTGCAGCACGAATTAAAGCACGACTGCGCAGAAAGCAAGCGCTGACTGAAGGAACTTCTATAAGAACGGAACCACAATCGTCAAATCGCTATGAGTTTGATCGTTTTACTGTAGATGAATCGGCGGGAGAACTCATTGTGGACGGTCAAACGGTTTCTTGCCCCGCACAAGTGTTTTTATTGCTTCTTCACTTTTGTAAAAATATGAATATTGTTCTTTCTAAATCACAGCTGCTTGAAGCCGTCTGGGGATATAACCAGTTCGTAGACGACAATACGGTAACCGTACACATTCGAAGAATTAGAGAAAGAATCGAAGATAACCCTAGCAGTCCAAAGCATTTAGTTACGGTACGAGGGCTTGGATATAAATTAGTGAACGGAAAAGCGCTATGAAATCAATTAAAAGAAGATTGACCTTTCATTTTTCGTTTCAGTTTATCGCAGTTATTGCATGTGTTTGCTCCATTCTTTTTTGCGCTTTAATATTTCTAGGCTATTACCTTACAAAGCAAGATATCAAAAGAGACTTGCCCTCTGGGTCACTTAGTGTATTAACTACGGACACAACGGTTAAAAACGGGAAAGCGAACGTTTCAGAAGATTTAGCGAAACAGCTTAAACAAGAAGGACTATGGTATCAAGTGCTGAACAAACAAGGAAAAGTAATTGGAGAAATTAACTCACCAAAAGACTTGCCCCACCAATACGGTCTTTCCGAATTATTAGAAATGGATAAAACCAAGAAATTTAGAGGCTATAGTGTAGTAACAGAACTTGATACCTTTTTGACTACACCTACTTATTATATTTTGGGCTATAAAAGTGATTTAAAAGACCAGCTATATGCTATGTATGTTAACTATAATAAAGAAGGTGTGCCTCCAAAAAGCGATATCCCTCTTATCAAAAAGGCATTAAAAGAAAAAAATGCTTCGCTTCAAATTTTAAATGATAAAGGTGATATCTTAGCTTCAATTAGAATGTCCAAAGAAAAAACACGTTACGATCCTTTAGAAATTATTTCCCGAAAAATTGAACAAGATAAATATGATTCAACGGCTACTGTATTCCATGACTCGAAGAAGAAAGTTTCATGGATTTTTTACACTCCTAATAATTACCACAGTATAACCGATGAATCTATTATTCGAACAGCTTGGATGATCTCCATTATCGTAGCTATTTCTGTTCTTATAGCCACTATCACTTTCTCCATCTGGAACGCTTTTCGTTACGGTGGCCCCTTACTTCTCTTCACCAGCTGGCTCGGGCGCATGGGAAGCGGAAACTATTCAGAAGTGCTAACAGAAAAAGAGCGGAAGCGGGTCTTTCGGAAGAATGGAAAGGTACGCTTACAATATCGTTTGTATTCAGAAGTAATCACAGCTTTTTATGAGATGGCGGAGCAGCTTAGCTTAGCTGAAAAAGAACGAAAGCAGCTAGAAACTACTCGCGAAGAATGGATGACGGGAATATCACATGATTTGCGCACACCTCTTTCGACGATTCAAGGATATGGGCATATGCTTGAAAGCGGCCATTACAATTGGAACGAAGAAGAGTTAAAAGAAATTGGCCAAACACTCCGTGATAAAAGTGAATACATGGTGGAGCTTGTAGAGGATTTTTCATTGGCCTTTAAGCTTAAGAATAACGTGGTTGTTTTAGAAACCAAAAAAGTGGACGTTCATCAACTACTTCAGCATATTGTGTTAAAATTCGTTAACGATAGAACCATTGAAAATGTTCACTTCTCTTATGTGCCTGCTCATCTTCAACCTTTTATTCAAGCTGATCCGCGCTGGTTTGAACGAATGCTTGATAATTTAATTTTTAATGCTATTAAACATAACCCTAAGAACACTACCATTACAATTTCGACCGCGATAAAAAGTGACCGCGTCTTGATTACAATTCAAGATGATGGAATTGGAATGGATGAAGAAACGCAGAAAAATTTATTTGACCGCTATTACCGCGGCACAAATACAACCGAAAAAACAGAAGGTGCTGGACTTGGCATGAGCATCGCAAAAGCTATTTGTGAACTTCATAAAGGCCATATCGAAGTAAGATCTACTCTTCACGAAGGCACTGCCATTATCTTGCACCTTCCTCTTTCAGCAGATCGGCAGCCGGACTAACCTCCGGCTGTTTTTATACACCTCCAATCTCTCCGTGCTATAATGTACGCAGCTATACATAGACACAAGGGGGAATTTTCGTTGAGTAAAGGCAGAATTTTAATAGTAGAAGATGAGCGCAAAATTGCTCGTTTAATTCAACTCGAGCTTGAACATGAAGGGTACGAAACGGGCATAGCTTACACGGGAACAGAAGGATTGGCAGAGTTTCAAGAACACGATTGGGATTTGCTGCTTTTAGATGTGATGCTTCCTGAACTGAGCGGACTCGAAGTACTTCGTCGCATTCGAGCAAATGATGATCAAACGCCCGTTATCTTATTAACAGCTCGAGACGCCCTTCCTGATAAGGTAAGCGGACTAGATTTAGGAGCAAACGACTACATTACAAAGCCTTTTCAAATTGAAGAGCTTTTTGCACGCATTCGCGTATGGCTTCGCCATCCCGCATCAACATCGACTGCTGAACAAGAAACAGCAACTCTTCAACTAGGGAATTTAGTCGTTAACGAAAAAACGCGAGAAGTTACGCGTGAAAATGAAGCTATTGAGCTGACTCCTAAAGAATATGACTTACTTGTCTATATGCTTCAAAACAAAAATCAAGTGCTGAGCTTTGAACAGCTTCTTACAAACGTTTGGGGATTTGATTATTACGGAGACACAAATATTGTATACGTATACATTCGTTATTTACGTAAAAAGATTGATGCTTCATTTTCAACTCCTTACATTCAAACAGTGCGCGGCGTTGGCTACATGCTGAAGGAGTAGCTTATGAAACTACAAACAAAGATTATTCTTACATCAACTGCGCTGCTTTTTATTCTGCTAGTAATTGCAAACAGTTCGATTTACTTCATTTTCAAGAAGACCATGGAAGACAACGCAATTGAACGTTTGCAAGCAGAAACAAGCAATGTAACAAATGGGCTAAAGCAAACGAGTGCGACGGTTAAACAAGCCAACTTGCTTCGTGCCTATTTGCCCCCTAACGGAATGATTCGTATTTTACCCAAATTCGGCAGTCCTTTAGTTGTATCCGTTACGGATCAAACGAAAGAGCTTCAGGACTTACCTTATTCCTATTATTCAAATGAACAAACAAGCATCAAAGAAGATGACGGCCATCTATACGCGATTTCACACACCCCTGTCATTTGGACGAACGGTGAAGTTGTTTCTTTGGAAGTCACGGAACAACTGGCAGATGTGGAACAATCTCTGCAGACATTAAAATTTATCTTGCTCATTGCCTCTCTTGTTATATTAATTCCAACCATATTTGCTGGACGGCTTTTAAGTAAAATTATTTTGCGGCCTATCAAATCTCTTATTCATACTATGGAAGAAATTCAAGTGTCTCGCACATTCAAAAAGATTGACCTCTCTTCTCCTTCTAAAGATGAGTTAGATCAAATGGCCAACACCTTCAATAATATGATGGATTTATTAGAGGAAAACTATAAAAAGCAAGAGCAGTTCGTATCCGATGCTTCTCATGAATTAAAAACACCCCTGACCGTTGTAGAAAGCTATGCCAATATGCTAAAACGATGGGGAATGAAGCGGCCTGATATTTTAGAAGAAGCCATCGAAGCCATTCACTCTGAGTCTTTACGCATGAAACAGCTTACGTCTCAAATGCTGGTGCTTGCGAAAGATGAGTCGCAGCGGGAGCTTCACATGGAACACGTAGATGCGGCGGCCGTCTGTAACCAAACAATTAAGCATCTAGAACGAGCTTTTGAACGAACCATTTATTTAAATATAAAAACGGATCATCCCGTCGTAACAGCGGATGAAAAACGCTTAAAGCAGCTGCTGTACATCCTCTTAGATAATGCCATTAAATATAGTGAAAAAGCGGTAGAGGTAACCATAACAAGAAGCGAAAGCTTTATGATTACGGTCACAGATCAAGGAATTGGTATTCCAAAAGAAGACTTATCAAACGTGTATGAACGCTTTTTTCGCGTAGATAAAGCAAGAAATCGAGAAACCGGTGGTTCTGGACTTGGATTATCCATTGCTCGAAAGATTGTAGAAGCTCATAGCGGGCGTATTGAGATTAACAGCCAAGAAGGAAAAGGGACATCAGTGAAGGTTTGCTTTCCTCTTTGATTTCTCGCCTTTTCTTAGAGATTTTTAAGAATTGCCTGCTATACTACTTTTTAAGATACTGGAGGTGAATGTATGAAGAAAACGGTGCTTTTTATACTTATTTTTCTTGCTGTTGGTTCAGCTTGCTTTTACGGAATAGCAAAAGCAGTGAATCGGCCTGATACAATTTTATCCGAATCTGACGTCAGCATTATGATTCAGCAAAAATATGGCGGCACTATTGAAAATGCAAGCTTTTCCCAAAAAGATGATGAACCGATTTATCGAATCACTTTGCTTAAAAATGATATTCCATACCACATCACAGTAAATGGAGAAAATGGAGAAGTCCATTCATTAATCAAACAAAAAGTAAAGAAACAAACGTCTACTCAAACTAAAAATAATATAGAAGAAGAGCAAAAAAAGAGCGAGCAGCCACCAGTTTCTCTTACATCCGACGAGCCTCTCATTTCAATGGAACAAGCAAGAGACATTGCTTTACAAAAAGTAAAAGGAACGTTTTCCTCAGTTGAAATAGAAGAGGAAGAAGGCCAAACCTTCTACGAAGTCGAAATTGATCAGTCTAAAACAAGAGAAGCTAAAGTGATGATCAATGCTTACTCCGGACATGTAGATTCCATCACCTATGAAAATGACGATGATTAAAAGTACAGCGGAAAGCTGTGCTTTTTTTATCTATTTTTATTTATTTCTAAGAAAATTTTAAACTTCTTCTTCTTTTCCTTTAAAGTTCATTGGCTAAGATAGTCTTAACAACAAATCGAGGAGGCCATAACATATGAAAGTTATTACAACCGTTTTAGCCAGTGCAGTACTAGTCGGTGGATTAGGTGCAAGCGCATACGCAATGACAGATCAGTCTAAAAGCAATGATAAGAAGCAAACCACAACGATTGAAGAAGCAAAGGCAAAAGACATTGCCCTTCAAAAAACAGATGGCGGCGACATTACAAATATCCAATTAGCCATAGATGACGGCGTTAAACAATATGAAATAGACATCACAAAAGGTAATAAAGAATACGATGTAGACATTGACAGCAGCAGCGGTAAAATCATTGAATTTGATGAAGAGCAAAAAGACGATGAAGATGAGAAAGAAGAGGAACTTCAAAACATTTCCCCTGCTATTTCATTAGATCAAGCGATAAAAACAGCTTTAAAGAGTGCTAAAGGAACCGTCAATGAAACGGATCTAGACCAAGAAAACAACCGTTTAGTATATGAAATTGAAATTGACACAGCTGATAAACGTGAAGCAACTGTTTCAGTAGATGCCAAAAACGGCGGCGTAATCAGTGTAGAACTAGATGATTAATAGAAAAAGCACACTCCAAAAGGAGTGTGCTTCTTTTTTTATACCGCTAATTTAATAACCGTTAATACAATACCAATCAAGAATCCACATAGAGCTCCGTTCACTCGAATCCACTGCAAATCTTTTCCGACATTGTTTTCCATCATATCCACAAGTGTTTCATCATCTAATTTATCTAAGTTTTCTTGAACAAGCTGTCCAATTTTCGAATGATTCTCTTCTACAAAGCTCATGATTTGCTTTTGAATAGCCGTATCAATTGCTTCTTGACGCTGTGCATCCTCTTCAAGAGCATTCAGCCAGCTCTCTACGTAAGGAACCGCGTAGCTTTTCATAAATTCAGGGCTTTCAATGAATGCTGTCACTTTCGCTTTCATTTTATCGACGATTTCTGTTAATTTATTCGTTACATTTAATTCATTAATCGTTTTTTGTTTCCATGCTTCTAATTTTTCAAGAAGTTCTTCATTCTGCTCCAAGCCTTGCAGCTCTTTTCTCATTCCATTTACCAAAGCAAGGCGGTATTCATCATCTTCGTTACGAAGACGTCCTGTAATAGAAAGCAATAAATTTTGCAAAATAGATCCTAGCTTCTCTTCATTAATCATGCTTTGAAATGATTTGAGAGCGAATTGTAAAATACCATCAAGCTCAATATTATCAAGCGCATTTTTAGCAATACTTCCGAGCTGATACTGCGTTTCTTCTTTTTTAATCCAGCTCTCCCCTTTATTTAAAAGAACATCAAGCGCTTTTTCATCATACTGATTTTTTACCACTTCTCCAACAATCGAATGCACAATAGGCTTTAACTCTATTGCTAAAAGCGATGATTTGAGCTCTTTTTCAATAATAGGAACGACTTTCTCTGTATCCACACGATTAATCGCATCAACAAGCAGTGCTGTTCCTTTTTGTTGAATTGTTTCCGAATGAACACCTTTTCGAACAATCGGAAGCAAACGCTGTGTAAACGCAATTCTTTTTACTTTTTCTTGAATACTTTCTTTTGACAGCCAGTCGTTTTCAAGCGTTGAGACTAGCCCTCTTGTAATACGCTGTCTGTTTTTAGGAAGCAGCGCAGTGTGTGGAATAGGAATGCCTAAAGGGTGACGAAAAAGAGCCGTAACGGCAAACCAATCCGCTAATCCGCCGACTAACCCAGCTTCGAACCCACCTTGAAGCAACCGACCCCAAATTGAATCACCAAAAGGCATTGTGGCAACGAAGCCCACTCCCATAATCGCCAAAGAAATCACGGCTAAGTGCTTTGATTTCTTCTTTGGGTTTGTTGTAAATACATTATTTGATTCCATTATAGTCCTCATCCTTTATTTATTTAACTAAACATTTCATCTAGAAATATGTAACGTGATACAGAAACTTCCACAAAAAAAGAAAGACAAGCTTTTACCCTCGTCTTTCTAGTATATTGCCTTTTTGCTATACTTCAAACTTTTTTTCTTTTCGACTTTTATTAATAAATGAAAAAATGAGGAGTACGACCAAGATAACCGCACATACGCTGGATCCAATCACATTGTTTTTATTAAACATAAATGATACAAAAATAACAAGCAGTGCTGCTGTTGCAAAAAGCGTTGTATAAGGAAACCACTTTAATGCGAAAAACGGCTTTTCTTTATACCCTTTACGCAGCTTTAATTGAGCTAAACAAATGCTTACCCAAATAAGAATAATCGTGAAGCCCGGAATGGTCATTAAATAACTAATTACATTATCCGGTGTTTTATAAGCTAAAAACACACCCATTAAAATACAAACAGCCGTAATCATTAAACCATTAATCGGAATACCGTTTTTTGAAACTTTTAAGAAGCGCTTTGATGCTTCTCCGCTTTGAGCCATAGCATAGAGCGTACGCGAAGTTGCATACATCCCTGAATTCGCTGCTGATAAAACGGCCGTCAATAAAACGAAGTTCATAATATGAGCCGCACCCGGCAGTCCGGTGATACTAAACACTTGGACAAATGGACTGTCCTGTCCGGACACAGAATTCCAGGGCATAAGGCCGCAAATAATTAAAATAGGCAAAATGTAAAAACCAATCACTCGCCATACTGTGCCTTTAATCACTTTCGGTAAGACGTTTTTCACATCTTTTGTTTCCGTTACGGCCACACCAATTAATTCAGCTCCGCCGTAAGAGAACATCACAATTAAAAAGGCACTCAGCACACCGCTCATGCCGTGAGGGAAAAAGCCTCCATGAGCCGTATAATTTGCCCAAGGGTTTTGCACATCACTTGGAATTACACCGAATAAAATGAAAGCTCCCAAAATGATAAAAGCAGTAAGAGCAATTACTTTAATACCGGCAAACCAAAACTCAATTTCTCCGTAATACTTCACTTGAAATAAATTCATCCCTACAATTAGCACTGCACAGAGAAAGCTTAAGAGCCAAAGAGGTACAGAAGGGAACCAAAACTTCAAAAAGCTTCCTCCCGCAAGCAGTTCAACAACTGTCACGACAATCCAATTCACCCAGTACAGCCACCCTACAATAAAAGAGGTTTGCGTACCGAATGCCTTATGCACTAAATTTTGTACGTTCATATTCGGATAGACAATTGCCATCTCTGCCAATGCTGTCATTACAATAAATAAGATAAGACCGCCAAATAAATACGCCAGTACAACACTTGGTCCTGCAATACCTAGCGTATCAGCACTGCCTTTAAAAATGCCTGTCCCAATCATACCGGCAAGCGCAATGAGCTGCACATGACGAGGCAACAGACCTTTTTTTAAATTTTGATCTTGTTTTTCCATGATGCCCGTCCCTTCTGTTCATTTTACGTGTTAGTTTAACCAAATCACTTCTTGCGCAAAAACCCCTACCGGATATTCAGTAGGGGGTGAACCAACACTGTTTTTCTTCTCTATGATGAATGAAAATGATCTGATTTTACCACTGTTACTTTAGTCATTTTATGCGTTGAATCAATACATTGTCAATGTTATTTATTTTCCAAAAATAAAGTCAAAAGAGTATCTACACCCTTTTGACTTCTAGTCTTCTTGCAATGATAGATAAAGCATAGTTTACAATAAAATACATCATCGCGATGATCAAAAACATTGGGACTACGTAGCTTTGTTTCTGTCCGTAAATGATTTGAGCGTTATGCAGCAAATCAGGAAGTGCGATCACTACTGCAAGCGACGTATCTTTTAATAAGGAAATAAATTGACTAACTAAAGGAGGCACCATTCTCCGCAAAGCTTGAGGCAGCACAACGAAACGAAGCGTTTGATAATAGTTTAAACCTGATGATCGCGCCGCTTCGATTTGTCCTTTTTCAATTGATTTTAATCCGCTTCGGATAATCTCTGAAATCATAGCAGATTCAAATACAGTGAGGGCCACAATCGCTGCTGACGTAATTTCCATATCAATTCCGATTTCAGGTAAAGCAAAGTATGTAAAAAAGATGATTAAAAGCAGCGGCAAATTCCGGATAATTTCTACGATAAAAGCAAGTACATGAGACAGAACTGGAATGCGGGCATACCTTAAAATACCTACTATACTTCCAATAAGAAAACTTAATACAATCGAAATGAATGCTACTTTTAAAGTGACCCAAAATCCTTCCATTAAGAAGGAAAGGTGATCAGGAGAATAAGCACCCATAAAATCCATCACTTTCACTCCTTTCAGCTTATTTTACCAAGACGTTTCTCAAGATAACCAACTCCTAAGCTTAACGGAATCGTTAGAACTAAATAGAACAGAGCCACAAAAATATACACATCAAACACTACGTAAGTTTGAGAGGAAACAAGATCTGCCTGATACATTAAATCAAAACCAGCAACAATCCCTAACACCGATGAGTTTTTGACTAAATTAATGAATTGATTCCCAAGAGGAGGAATGACGATTTTAATGGCTTGAGGCAATACAATGAACCGCATCGCCTGACCGTACGTAAGGCCAGATGAACGTGCCGCTTCAAGCTGCCCTTTTGGAACTGCCATAATTCCCGCTCGTATGGCTTCGGCTATAAAAGCTGCCGTATAAATAGTTAGTCCCAGCACTCCTGCCACTGTACCGCTGATTCCCGCCACAATAAAAATAAAAAAGACGATAACCACAAGGGGAATATTTCGAATGAACTCTACATAGACCGTACCAATTACATTTACTATTTTGAGAGGGGCTATTCGCATTACCGCAATGATCGTACCGAGTGCAAAGCTGGCGACTAAAGCGATCAGACTGGCAATAATAGTGTATTTAAATCCTTCTAAATAAAGATCCATATTGTCCGTCAGAATTGAAAAATCCAACAATTTTCTTCCTCCTTTCAACTAAACAAGCAGGATGAGCATAATGCTGCTCATCCTGAGAAAAGAAAACTGTACGCTTATTATTTGATCCACTTGTCGTGAATTTCATCATATTTTCCAGAGTCTTTTATCTTTTTAAGCGCATCGTTTAATGCATCTACAAGCTCTTTGTTTCCTTTTTTCACAGCAATGCCATAAGGCTCTTCTGTGAACGGCTTTCCTACTAACTCATAAGAAGGATCTTCATCAGCCATTCCATAAAGAATAGCATCATCAGTTGTTAAAGCATCTCCTTGCTTAGATTTTAAAGCTGTAAATGCTTCTGCATAGTTTTCAAACTCTAATACCGTTGTCTCTGGTGCTTTTTCGCGAATATTAATAGCTGAAGTTGATCCTTTAACAGCCAACACTTTAGTACCTTTCTTCAAATCATCAACGCTCTTAATTTTACTGCCTTTTTTCACAAGCAGAGACTGGCCAGCTTGGAAATATACATCCGTAAAGTCTACTTCTTTTTTACGTTCATCTGTAATAGTCATTGTTGCAACAACAGCATCAATATCTCCTTTTTGAAGAAGAGGAACCCTTGTTTTAGACGTAACTTCTTTAAATTCTACCTTGTTTTCATCGCCTAAAATCTCTTTAGCCAGCTGCTTAGAAATATCAACATCAAAACCTTCCACTTCACCCGTCTTCGGATTTTTTAATCCGAACAACCGCGTATCATTTTTAACTCCAATGACGATCTTCCCTCGGTCTTTGATTTCAGTGAGCGCATCTTTTTTAGCTGACGATCCACTCGTTTCTTCACTTTTCCCTCCACAAGCTGCTAACATCATAGCCGCTGCTAATGAAAGCACAGCTGCCTTTAAAAACGTTTTTGATTTTTTCATATTACTCCCCCTATTAAACAATTAATGATTTAAAATACGGCTAAGAAATAAACGTGCCCTTTCTTCTTGCGGGTTTTCGTAAAACTCAGCCGGAGTTGCCTCTTCCAAGATTTTTCCTTGATCCATAAATACAATGCGGTCCGCTACTTCTTTTGCAAACCCCATTTCATGAGTTACAACTACCATGGTCATTCCTTCTTTAGCCAATGTTTTCATGACATCCAGCACTTCTCCAATCATTTCTGGATCAAGAGCAGAAGTAGGCTCATCAAAAAGCATAATTTCTGGCTTCATCGCGAGTCCCCTCGCAATAGCTACACGCTGCTGCTGGCCGCCTGAAAGCTGGGACGGGTAGGCGTTAGCTTTTTCACCGATTCCGACTTTATCTAAATAGTATAGAGCTGTTTTCTTAGCTTCTTCTGACGACTGTCCCAATACTTTCATAGGTGCTAACGTGATATTTTCTAAAACCGTTTTGTGCGGATATAAATAAAAATGCTGAAACACCATACCTATATTGCGGCGCAGTTTATTAATATTTGTTTTTTTATCCGCGACCAATATATTATTTACCGTTAACTGTCCGTTAGATATTGTTTCTAAATAATTTATGCATCGCAGCATCGTGCTTTTACCCGAACCCGACGGTCCAATTACGACGACAACTTCCCCTTTTTTAATCGTTAAATTGATATCTTTTAATACGTGAAAGTCACCGTAATATTTATTCACTCCGTCAAAAACAATCATTTTCCCCCTCCTAATCTGCGAACAACAATAAATATTTAAATTTTAAAAATATTTAAAATATGTTAAAAATTATATTCTTACCCTTAAAGCAAAGTCAACAGTTGACAAATTATCTCTTTTTTGTAATCTAAATGAACTATCTTCAAATAAAATATGCTAGAAAAATAAAAGGCTTTGTTGGCATTTGCCGATATGTAAGGATACGTTCGCTAGGCTGAAGGTACTTGTATAAGCTTAATCAATAGATTATATTAGTTAACGCATATCTTTATACGAATTGTCTTTCATTTTTAGGGGGCAGTTCTCTCTAATCACCCCTTTTTCTAATTATCCGTCTATATTTTTATTATATTAGTATATATAATTCTCTTAACAGTAAATTAATAAAAAAAGAAATTACAAGCTTCTATTCGTGTTAGAGGTTCTGACATAGATATAGTAAAATTATATTATCCTTCTAAAAAAACACACGTTTTGTTAACGTGTGTGGTCTTTTATATTTTCCGGACTCATTTGAAAATGCGGATAGTCTTTAAAACCTTGCCAATCTCCTCCCCATTCAAACCCTAAACTTTTTGCAATGTCTACAACTTCCATCCAATCAGACTGATTGTTGTTATTACCGTCATATTTCATGTCCCAAATAACTCGCCCGTCTTTTAACTGAATAGCAAAATCAATAGCTAATCCGTAATTGTGATAAGACTGGCCGCCCTTTGAGTAGGTAACAATATTACCTTCTTCCGTCCTGCCTTTTGCATAAAGCTTATCTTGTTCTTCTTTTGAACGGAAACCTTCCGTAATGACAATCGAGATTCCTTGGTCACTTGCTTGTTGAACAATTTTATTTTTCTTTTCTTCTACGACAGGATGCAACTCAGTTGCTCCTGAAAAATCTTCTAGCCTTGGACCAGGCTTTAACTCATCGCGAAACAAAAATACCAGGCTTACCGCTATTACAACTATCAAAGCTATTGCCAATTTTTTAAGAACGTTCATCTATATAAAGTCTCCATTCTTTTTTGCTGCTGTTTAGATAAAATCATATCGAATTTCATTTTGTTATCCAATAAAAGAGCTGTATTGTTCAACAAACGTCTATATTTTTTCGTTTTTTATCTATTTTCACCATTTTTTCACTATTGGTGGTTACATTAACAATTGTGGACAGCTCTGTACCACACCCCTATAACTTTTAAGGAGTGACAACAGCATGAAAAAGAAACTATTCGGTTATATCATGGCAAGCGGTTTAACACTAGGAGTTATGGCCGCTGCAAATTCCACGGCATTTGCAGCAAGCAAAGATGAAACAAGCTCTTCAACAGTTGTAGAGCGAACAAGTGGCAGTACAACAAATACGGATGATGCAACACAACAAAAAGTTGATGATATTATGAAAAAAGCACAGGAAAAATTACAGAAGCTCGGCGTAAGCTTGCCTCAGCACAAAGAAGGCCCTTTCAGCAATCTAGATGCAGCTACTAAAGAAAAAGCGAAAGCTATCATGAATCAGTTGCGCGACGGCACCCTGACTAAGGAACAAGCGGAAGCCAAATTAAAAGAACTGGGCGTGAACTTGCCTGAACATAAAGGCGGTCCTTTTAACAATTTAGATGCGGCTACAAAGAAAAAAGCGAAAGCTATTATGGATCAGCTTCGCGACGGCACCCTGACTAAGGAACAAGCGGAAGCCAAATTAAAAGAACTGGGCGTGAATTTTCCTGAACATAAAGGCGGTCCTTTTAACAATTTAGATGCGGCTACAAAGAAAAAAGCGAAAGCTATTATGGATCAGCTTCGCGACGGCACCCTGACTAAGGAACAAGCGGAAGCCAAATTAAAAGAACTGGGCGTGAATTTTCCTGNAAGAAAAAAGCGAAAGCTATTATGGATCAGCATCGCGACGGCACCCTGACTAAAGAACAAGCGGAAGCCAAATTAAAAGAACTGGGCGTGAATTTTCCTGCTAAAAAGAAAGATTTTCTAAGCGGGGTAGATGCTGAAACAAAAGCGAAAGCTGAAACCATTTTGGAAAATGCAAAAAAAGAAATTCAAAAGCTTGGCGTTACAATGCCGTTTGAAAATCATGAGCACAAAGCTCAATAACAAAAAAAGCTACTTGGCTATTGAAAGCCAAGTAGCTTTTTTATGATGCAGTTTTCCTTCTCACTAACGTCATGTACACACCTAATGCTAATAAATCACAGACCATAATCACAATGCCCATCGGCAGAGCATTTTGCCCTCCTCCAAGACCAACAAGAGGAGCTACGGCTGCTCCGAGCAAGAACGGAAGCAACCCTAGAAGCGCTGAAGCACTTCCCGCGTTCGAAGCTTGATTTTCCATAGCGAGTGAAAAAACAGTTGTGTTCACAATTCCTACGCTCGATACTACAAAGAAAAGCAAGATGCAGACCAAAATAACGGACATGTGAGTAGCAATCACGGCCACTAAAAGCACGCTTCCAACAGCTGCTTGAAGCAATCCATACATAAGAAGAGTAGCTTCTTTTATTTTACCCGCTAAACGTCCTGTCACTTGAGTAGCTATAATGAGTCCAAAACCGTTAATCGCAAAAACAAAGCTGAACATCTGCGGAGACAGGCCATAAATGTCTTGAAGGACAAATGTAGAACCTGAAATATAAGCAAACATGGCACTCATAATAAAACCTTGCGCCAGCGCATATCCCACAAAGACACCATCTTTTAGCAATACGCCAAACGTACGCAGTACTTCTGTTAATCCACCTTCTTTACGGCGTTCGAGCGGAAGCGTTTCTTTTAAACCAAATAAAACGGCAAAAAACATTAGTGCACCAATCACTGCTAGCACACCAAATACTCCTCGCCACGACATAACCGTCAGCAGCTGTCCACCAGCAACCGGAGCTAAAATAGGAGCTAATCCATTTACAAGCATGAGCATGGAGAAAAACTTTGTTAAATCCGAACCTGAAAACAAGTCTCGCACGCTCGCTCTTGAAATAACCATTCCTGCTGCTCCTGCCATACCTTGAATGAATCGCAAAACGATAAAAATCCAAATAGACGGTGCAAACACGCATAAAACAGATGCAACTGCATAGGTGATTAATGCTGCTACAAGCGGCTTTTTTCTTCCGCGAATATCACTGAATGGCCCCATGACCACTTGCCCAAATGCTAAGCCCAATAAGCAAGCTGTCAGACTGACCTGCGCTAAAGAAGCGGAAGTATGCAATTCTTTAGCAAGCGTCGGCAGCGCTGGCAAATACATATCAATTGATAATGGTCCAAATGCGCTCAGTGAACCCAAAATTAAAATAAATAAAATGCGATTTCCTCGGCTTAAAGACATTCCTTGGGAAATACTTTGCTGATTCATCTATTGTTGTCTCTCCCTTCAGCAGTTTTACAATAGTCTCATCTTAAACCCTCCAGCTACTGGATAGTCAAGACGTAATTCGAATTTGAATTTCCGTCAGCCGCTCTTCTTCATGATGAGAAATAAAGGAATCTACAATCCGCCGAATTAAGAAAGGACCTTCTGCTTTGTATCCTTCGGCTTTAATAAAGTTCAGTAACGCATCGTAATAGACTCCTGTGGTATCTCTCTTTTCTCTCATATAAATAGATGCGTAATCGCCTTCAGGTATTAACGTAACGAGTTCATGCTTAAAAGAAACATCGCTTTCGACCAATAAAAAAATGCCATCGTAATCTGTAAATTGTTGTTTTTTCGTGTTTTCTACCGATAACATAAATCCTACTTTCCCAATCATAATCGGGGTAATATGGCTGATTTTCTTTTTTAAATCACGCAGAACACTTTCAGTACCATCTAACGTACCTACCTCCGCTTTTACTTGAACAACCTCACGAGAAGAAAGGTGTTTGATGAACGGGGCTCCTATTTGATTAATATGTCTCGTCTGTTCTAATTCCTTCATTCGAGTTGTTAACTGCGCATTCACTCTTTGAAGGTGACGAATTTTTTCTTTTGTTACCTGCTGATATTCCGCTAAAGTTTCAATAAATTCATCCAAGCTGCTGTGTTCCATCTTTCTTTTAATTTCTTTTAACGGAACTCCCATCAGCTTTAAATAGACAATGATATCTAATTTCTTAAATTGTTCTAACGTATAATATCGATAACCGGTTTGCGGATCAACTTCGTAAGGCTCGAACAGGCCAATTTCATCATAATAGCGAAGTGTTTTAACCGGAATATCATGCAGTCTGGCCATTTGTCCAATCGTAAATTTGTTTTGCACTATAAGTTCACCTTCTTTATGTAAAGCTGCTTGCGCTTAAAGCAAGCAACGCCTTAATTCTCATCATTCATTTAGTTCTTGTACAAGCTCTTCCACAATAAGATGTGCAGGGAGTTCTTTTGCCAGCGTAAATCCAGTTCCTGCCCACAAAGATGCATACTCTGGATTCTTCATTTGTGTAGCTTTTGAGCGAATAGGCTTTGTCATGTAATGAATATGAGGGTAGGCGGATGGTGCTGATTTATCATAGGAAATAAAAAAGGCATTCACAAATCCTCTAGCGCGTTTCCCTGTAAAAGCTCGGGTGACACCTGTTTCATTAAAACGCTTTTGAAGAATGCATTCTTTATGAAGAGCACTCGCTCCGCTTTCTGAACAACAAATAAAAGCCGTACCTAACTGAGCAGCAGAAGCTCCTTCTTGTAACACACGTTTAATGTCAGACCCCGTCATCAACCCTCCCGCAGCAATCAATGGGTTTTTGGTGATTGAGCGAACTTCTTTCAGCAACTTCATAAGCGGGTAATCCACCGAACTCTCTAAAAAAGTAGATCGATGGCCGCCGGCTTCAATGCCTTGCAAACATAGCGCATCCGCTCCTGCTTTCAAAGCCACTTCGGCTTCTTGAGGTGTTGTAATCGTAATGAAAACAAGGCTTCCAATTCCTTTTAAACTTGCTACAATCTCTCGATCCGGGCACCCAAATGTAAAGCTCACAGCAGGTACTCGATGTTTTTGAATGATGTCGAGCTTGGCACTCCATTCATCATCATCATTCTTTGGTATACCAACTTGACACTCCAAATATCCAGCTGCTTTTGACAGTTCTTTTTGATAACAATCAAGTGCATCAACTGCTACTTTTTCATTTGTCGGAACAAACAGATTCACTCCAAAAGGTTTTTTCGTAAGTGAGTGCATCTCTATAATTTCCTGCTCCAATTCACGCGCACTTTTATATCCCGCAGCTAAAAACCCTAGCCCTCCGCTATTAGATACTGCTGCAGCTAGTTTAGGCGTCGAAACTCCTCCTGCCATGGGAGCTTGTACAATTGGATACTCACATATATTTTCCACACTTATCACCTCAGCCTTTCATGCGTTCTCTCTTCATTCTACTATAATCCCAGAAAAAAAAGCCCTCCAAAAGGACTTTTCTTCCATATATAGATAGATTATAAATGATGCTAAGGAACGCACACTACCTGACTATTCCCTCAAAGATTCACCTATGCGGATGGCACTAACCCCGCAAGGGAAGTGACATCCGCTTAGATTTGAAAGCCAGACCTGATTGTTCTTTGATCAGGTCTGGTTTTCTACATCGATTACTTATAGTGGAGGAACTTTACGCATACAGCTTCTGGAACCGTAACGTTAGATTGAAGAAGCGTTAGCTTTCCACTTTCTTGGTCTCTTTCAAACAGTACCAAGTTTCCTGTTTCTTGATTAGACGCTACAATAAATTGTTCCGTTGGATCCAAAACAAAATCGCGCGGCCAGTCGCCTTCAGTACCTGTCCATTCTACGAATGTTAACTGTCCAGAATCCTGATCTACTTTGAATGTTGCAATCGAGTTATGTCCGCGGTTTCCTGCATAGACAAAGCGGCCATCTGAAGAAATATGGATCGCACTCCCTTGATTATTTTCTGTAAAATCAGCCGGGATCGCTAAAGTAGCTTGTTGTTGAGTAAAGCTTCCTTTGCTTTCGTCATAAGTTAAAAATAAAACTTCAGAGCTGAATTCTGTCATTGCATAGGCATAGCGGCCATTTGGATGGAACGTTAAATGTCTAGGGCCCGAACCAACAGATGTAGAAAGACTGTTGACTTCCTTCAATTTATTCTCTTCCACTTCATATGTCACGATTTCATCGATACCTAAGTCCACAACAGCCACGTGCTTTTCTCCAGGAGTAAAATCGGCATAGTGTACGTGTGGTTTTCCTTTTTGTCCTTTTTTGAGGTCTGAATGAGGATGTTCCACTACGGATGCTACATATTCAATTTCCCCTGTTTCTTCATTAACAGAATACGTCTCAACGCTCCCTTTATGAAAGTTAGCAGATAAAACAAGCGTATTATCTTCATTCACTGAAACATAGCAAGGAGGTGCGCCGTCTAGCAGCTGTTTGTTTACAAACTTTAGTTGCCCCGTGTTTGGATCAATCTTAAAAGCAGCTACTCCGCCTTTTTCTCCTTCTTTAATAACTGTATAAAGATGTTCGTTGTCTTTGCTTGCATTTAAGTATGTAGGATTTTCAATTTTAGCCACGGCTTTTACTTCTACAATCTTTTTAGCCTTTGTATCTAACGTAAATGTATAGACACCTTCACTGCCTGCTTTTGTATATGTACCTGCAAATCCAATAAATTTTCCATGTTCACTCATTTTCCTATACCCCTCCTAAAGAATTGTTTTGTTTCATTTATTTTACTATATCATACCGCATTTGTTATAGAGAATGCTCCAATTCAACGTTCATTTATCAGTTTTCCCTACATGCCTATCGTCAAACCCTTCCTTTTTAAGCCTGCATCTTGCATTTTCCTACCATTGGGCGTTATGATTAAGGATGATTTTATATCGCCCCATAGCAGACGGCTTCTGTATTTCTTGGATTTTCAAATAAAGAAAAATGAACTGATGAATAGTCGACTTTCATGGCTATAACCGCTGCTCAACTTTTTTCGTAAAGTTACATCAAAAAAGGAGTGAACAACAATGATCACATTAAAAAGTGAACGCGAAATTAATTTAATGCACGAAGCAGGTAAATTATTAGCTTCTTGTCATAAAGAAATCGCTAAAATGATCAAACCAGGCATAACAACAATGCAAATTGATAAATTTGTTGAAGAGTACTTAGCAAAGCACGGAGCAACACCGGAACAAAAAGGATACAAAGGATATCAATATGCAACGTGCGCTTCTTTAAATGATGAAATTTGCCACGGTTTTCCAACAACTAAACCGTTAAAAGACGGTGATATCGTAACCATTGATATGGTTGTAAATTTAAACGGAGGCTTAGCAGATTCAGCATGGACTCATACCGTTGGAGACATTTCAGACGAAGCACAGCGTCTAGTAGATGTTACATACGAAGCGCTTTTGAAAGGAATCGAGCAAGCACAGCCAGGAAATCGCACAGGTGACATCGGCCACGCTATTCAAAGCTATGTAGAAGGCGAAAAGTTCTCTGTGGTACGCGACTTCACAGGACACGGAATTGGAAATACCATGCACGAAGCACCTACCATTCTTCACTACGGAAAAGCTGGCAAAGGTACACGTTTAAAAGAAGGCATGGTGATTACAATTGAGCCAATGGTAAACGCTGGTACATGGCATTCTAAAATGGATAAAAACGGTTGGACGGCTCGTACAACAGACGGTAAATTATCCGCTCAATTTGAACATACACTTGCGATTACGAAAAACGGTCCTCTTATTTTAACAGCACATTAAAAAAACAGCCCTTTTGAGGCTGTTTTTTTAATGTAGAGGAAATTTAATAACAAAAACGGTGCCGCGGGAAGAAGTAGATAATAATTTAATCTGTCCTCCGTGGCTTTCTAGAATACGCTGAGCAATGGGCAGACCAAGACCTGTTCCGCTATCTTTTGAAGTGGAAAAAGGCTGGTACAGCGACTGCTGCATATGCAAAGGAATGCCTTTTCCAGTATCTTCAATGTATAGACAGTAGCTATCTTCATGAACCTGCGAGTAGATTGTAATGACTCCTTCTCCATCCATGGCTTCCATACTGTTTCGAATTAAATTATGAAGAACTTGTTTGATTTGTTTTTCATCTACCTTTAGTATATGCGGCTGCAGTTTCACATCGAAGATAAGCTTATCTTTTTCTGTAAATTTGCTTGAGTGAGTAATCAAAGGCAATAGCTCATTAATAATCTCCTGCATGCTGACTTTTTTCATCACCGGAGTCCCTGGTTTTGATAACAACAGCATTTCTTCAATGATGTAATTAATCCTCTCTAGCTCTTTCATAAGTAGAGGCAGGTAAAAACGCTTTTTCTCCTCATCAGAAAGAGACTGATTCATAAGAGATATAAATCCATGAATCACGGCAAGAGGATTACGAATCTCATGAGCAGCTCCGGCTGCCACTTCTCCAACCAGGGCAAGTTTCTCAGACTGATGCATTCGCTTTTCTAATTCTTCGGTATCCGATATATCAATGAAATAAAAAATCCTTCCAATGCTCTCGTTCTTCTCGTTAAACAGCTGCGTTTGAGAGGCTAAAAAGCAATAGCACGTCTTTTTTGTTCCAAATAATACTTTTTTATTTTCGTGAATTTCTCCCGAATTCAACATTCTCCAAAACTCAGTATTATATTCAGGACATTCCTCCATGTACCCGCAAATATCCTTTTCATCGAGATCTAAAAACTGCTTTGCTGAGGTATTGGCAAATATACTATTTGTCTCATCTTCCATTGTAATAATTCCAACAGGCAGTGAATTTAAGATCTGCTGGCGATACGCTTTATCTTTAATGATTTTCCAAAATGAATCTTCTAAACTAACCGACATTTGATTGATAGAAGCCGAAAGCTGCTTCAGCTCAATTTGCTTTGTGTCTTGAAGAACAAGACCGTATTCTCCGTCTGCAATGTCATTCACTTTTTCAATCATTTGTTCAATTGGTTTCGTAAGACTCGCACTCATGCGATATGAAGCATAGAGAGAAGCCACAATAGCACTTACTGTTAAAATTAATAATAAAATTAATGAATCCTTAATAATGACAGCCAGTGTATCTGATAGTGTATCAAGTGAATCAACCGTCTCCTCTTTTGAACTATTAATATCTTTTTTTATCTGATGCAAATCCGGCAAATAATTTCCCTTAAGATACTCTTTTGCTCCCTCTATATCTCCATACTTCAGCAGTCCTTGCACGTTATTAGAGATCTTAAAATCCAGCAGCTCAATTTTTTCTTTCAGTGGAATCAACGATTTTGGCACAGGCTGCTTATATCTTTCATTATTTTCGATAACTCGTGTATCATATGATTGATATTCTTCTATCAAAGAGACAGTGGGGTTCTTTAGATTATTTTTCACAATGTATTCTTTTATGTTCAGCTGCTCTTCCCAATAAGAAAGCCACACCATTTGAGGAACATCTTCATCTTTAATTTCGTTGCTTACATGATTCATTTTATCAACGGCATGCACTAAAACTAAAGAGAACCCGCTTAACATGAATGTAATCAAAAGAAGAATCGTTAATATTTGGCTACGGAATGACATGTTGCGAAATAATTGATTCATAATCATCTCTTTCTTTTTCATAGTTACTTCGGCTGTGTAGACATTCTAACTTTCGAATATAAAATTTGTTTTTCCCGTTTACTGTACATCGGTCCAAAAGGCGCAAGCTTATAAACACCGTCTCTGGCGTCAAGTTTGACTTCTCCAATTGGAAGACCCTTTTTACTGAAATAGTCTTTCATAATCACGTTGTAAGCTTGAGGAACATCATTGATCACACTTGTTAAAATAACAGACCTACCCATGTACGCCTGATCATCTAAATATCCTATTACGTACATTCCTTGTACTTTCGCTTCTTGAATAACTTCTTGATTATACGAATTTCCTTTAGCATAGACGATATCGACGCCTTCACCTTTTAACTCACGGAGCAGCTTTACTGCTTTTGCTCCATCGTCTCGGCTGTTTACAACTCGATAATAAAAAGCAATCGATGGATTATACGCTTTGATTCCTTGTTCAAATCCTAGATTCTTTTCTTTGGCAAATGTATCAATTAATCCAATTTTTTTCGTTTGTGTCTTCATGGCAGCTGCCGTACCTGCCAGATACTCTATTTTGGTTTGATCAAATGTATATACCGTTTGGTTTTTATAAGTTGAAGTACCGTGAATGGTGACGAAATGAACATGAGGATACTTAGGAGCGAGTTCTGTAAAAACGGTAGAAAATTCTCTTCCATGTCCAATTACGACTTTTGTTCCATTTTGAATAACTTTTTCAGCAGCTTCCTTCATTTTTTGGTTCGTATTTACTTCGCTAATAACTTGAGCCGAAACAGGGTACTGCTGCTCGATGTTGATTTTTCCTTTATAAGCTAGACTGCCCCAGCTTTGATCTGTCAGTACATCAGAGGTGAGAATTGCAACGCTTGTATTTTCTACTTTTTTTGTCGTTTGCTGACTTATAATCCCTTGTGTTTTCGAAACAATAATAATTAAAAACGAAGCGACAACAATCAGGGCAAGCAATAAAATCAGCCTTAACTGTCTTGATCGTTGCATAGACCTTCTCCTTTTTGTTTAGCATACTTTCATTATATAAAAAAAGCATCTAAAAAGACTACATCTTTAACGAAATTCCAACTTTTTTCGACATTTCTTTCATATCTTACCTTTTTTAATACTTTCACTCCAAAAGAAAAAGCAGAAAACATCTGTTTTCTGCTTCTGCCTTCAATCTTCATCTTTTACGTCCATATCTTCAGGGATTGGCTCATTTAAGTATTCTTCAATTTGTTTTTTGTACTTTTCCATTTGCTCTAAATGGGTGTTAAACTGCTCTTTATTTAATAAGTAGTTTTCACCATCAAATATAGCCCGTACTTTTCCTTCTTGAATCAACTTCTGTACATATTCTTCAGGAAAAGATAGATACTCTGCTGCTTCTTTTATCGTTAAATACATCCTGCTCCACCTTTTATACGTTATAGTGTACTTCTTCTGTAGCTTTAACCATTAACTCATACTGACGCAAGCGAAGCTGGAATAATGTTAACGGATCATAGTAAGCTTCAGGATTGGCTTTCATATGACTTAAAACGTCTTGATTTTCATTAATATGCGCCTGTGTTTCTTCAATCGTTTCTTTTAAAACCTCTTTTGGCTTTTCAAAGAATAGTTCAATATCAACTTCTAAATTTTTCTCAAATAAATTAAATTGCATAAAAAACTTTGCCAGCATAGATTCTGTGATATCTTGATAGTCTTGACTTTCAATGTACTTTTTATATTGATTATAAAGCAGCGTTTGATTTTGAAGAATGGAAGAAAACAGCTTTCCTGCTCCTTTTAACAAGAGCTGCGTTGGATTAACGCGAAGTAAAATATTTTCTTCATCCAGCTGAACCCGATTAGCCATACGATTAACGTCGCGGCGCCAGTCATCCAGCACTTTAAAATCGCAGGCTAACGTTAATTTTTGCTCATTGTACATCTTATTTAATGACTCTGCTACTTCTTCAATATCTACTTGACTCGCAATCAGCTCTTCATTTGATGTAGCAATCCAGTCCTTTAAAGAAATACGGAACTTAGGTAGGACATCTTGCTGCAAGTGCTCTTCCACGCGCATATTCATTTGTTTATTCAGCTCAATATGAACCGTGCTAAAATCACTGTCTTCCTTCACTAATTCTGAAGACTTTTTGAGTAAACGAGGAATTTTATTTTTTAACTTTTTGCTAATATCCTCTTTGATGCCGTGATAAGCCGAAACAATACTACTCGCTTTTTCTTGTTCTAAGTCATCTACTCGATGCAAGAAGCCATTTAATCGCACAAGCATATCTTCGTTCCATTTAATGCTTTCAATCAAATGATTTTCTGTTTGATTTCTCTTCTCCACTAAGCCCTTTAGCATGCTTTGAATAAAGAACAGCAGTCTGCGCGCACGCTCTTCTACTCCAACGTTGTTTGGATCGTAATAGAAATTAGCTTTAATAAACTGAGCCAAGTCTCCGTGGTGCTGACTCGATACGTAGTGAGGCGTATAGGCTAATACATGCGCCTGCGGGAAATCTGCTCCAATGCTTGCCTCAAATTCTTTTGTAATTCGCTCAATCGTTGCTTGATTATAAAGACTGTCCATATTGTTGATGACAAAATGAACTGGCGTATTTGGCGCATATTCTTTAATCTCCAGCAATAGTTCTCTTTCTTCATCAAGCAGCGATTCTTTTGCATCAAGCACAAACAGTAAACCATCTGCTAAAGGAGCATATTTAAATGCATCCTGCTCACGCGCCTCTTGTTCTGTAAAACTTGGCGTAACAATGCATGAACAATTATGCTTATCAAGGAACGCAAAAGGTTTTTTCACTTCTACAAGCGCCTTGTGAGGAGATTGCTCCGCTCCGTCAATCGTTTCCATCGGAGTGATTTCTTGATCAGCGATTTGCTGGATAGATTCTTCCTCATCATGAATGAACACAAAGGTTGTTTCGTGATTTTGCGGTACCTTTTCTTCTGTAATCGATCCCACAAATGAAGACGTTGCAGCATTTGTTCCGGTAATTAATAAGTGTGTCGTATGAGCATCTAATAAGAAATCTACCCACCATTTAAAAGTATGCCCCACTTCTAAACCATTTTCATTAGCCCATTTAATAATGCCATGGCAAAGCTTGTAGTGATATTCAAGACCATCAATGTCGTTACGCGCCTCAAAAATTAACCTGCCTGCATTTTCGATTGTAATGGTATCAATAGTTGACGGAAACTTTTCATTCCATGAAAGCACGGCCGCAGACGGAAATAACGCACGTGACTTATTGGTAATTTTAAGCCAGTTTGTTAATACGTTCGGAATGACTTCATGCAATTCCTTTACAGAATGATCACTTTCCATTAAGTCAGTGTACGTCTCTTGATAAAGAGTTGAAATCTCTTGCCAATAATCATAGAGGCCCACTTCAATATTCAAGAAAATATCATTGATGGTTTTAATCCAAGCAAGATAAGGAGGCTGACTCTTATATTGTTTCCATAAAGCTGAGACAAGCTGTTTGAAATATACTTGATCCACTTTGTAAAATGAAATCATCACTTGATAAAAATAGTTAGGGATAAAATTTGCTGTATATCCTTTATCTACGTAAGTCTTTAATACCGCAAACCAATTTAACGATTCCGTTCGAATACACTCATCTACCGCAAGCTCTACTGCGCTGTTAAAGTCTTCTTGCTCTTCATAAAATCTGCGTGCAATCGCCGTGACGTTTGGATAATCCGGCTGAGAAGCAACCAGCTCGTTAATAACTTCATAAGCTCGTTCAATATTGTTATGGTCCGTATAAAGCGAAAACAGCTTTAGCGCTATTTCAGCTTTTAATAATTTTGAATCCGTTTCGATGGATAGGTAAAGCTCTTCAGCTAGCGTAGACAACCCCAATTCATAATGTGCGTCGGCTGTATTTTTCTTTGCCCACAGCTTAAACTCGCCATTTACATTCTCCCACTTAAAAATCGCGGACTCAAAATCTTGATTATGGAAGTACACTTCTCCCTGAGCTAAGCGAACGAGCGATAAGTCGTACCACTCTTTTTGCTGCTCTTCGTAATAAGCTTGTCCAAGGACTTTTACAGGCGGCTGATTTTCATTTTCTTGCATAAACGTTTCGTAATATTTCTTTTTCGTTAACTGATATTCTACCGTCATATAGTCTCTCCTTTTTGATGTCAATATTTTATGTACTCTATCAAATTCCCTTTTTTATACTTTTCATACACGATATTTTCTTACTCATATTTTACGCAAAAAAAGCCTCAAGAACTACTCTTAAGGCTTTTTTTATAACTTTTATACTATAAAAATGGCTATTTATCATAAATCGGCGCTGAAATAACAAATATATTAATAGGCATCCCGTCGAAACAGCCCCATTACTTCTACCGTTTCCGTAATATTTACGAAAGCTTCAGGATCCACGGATTGAATTAACTGCTTGAGGTTTGCAAGCTCATAGCGTGAAATTACCGTCATTAATATTTTACGGTCTTCTCTTGAATAAGCTCCTTCACCGTTCATTAACGTCACGCCGCGCACCAAATTCGTAAGAAGCTGCTGCTTCATTTCTTCGCCTTTTCTTGTAATAATTGTTAACGTGAGCTTAATGTGGCGAGTATGAATCGCATCCACTACTTTTCCTGTGACGAAAATCGAAAGCATCGTATATAAAGCCGCGTCCCAATTCACAAAAAAACCTGAAACAAATACAACCACGGCATTCATCGCTGATAATATAGCGCCAAGCGGAAATTCTTTTTTATGCGTAAGAAGCATCGCAATAATATCAAATCCACCTGTCGAAGCTGACTGACGAAAAACAAATCCTACGCCAATTCCAGTTAAAACTCCTCCAAAAACAGCTGACAGAATAGGATCTGTACTAACAGCTCTCAGGGGAATCACGTATAAAGCAATTGATAAAGCCACAACGGACAGCAGCGTATGTAAAACAAACCGCTTTCCTAACTTCATAAAACCAATAATTAAAAGGGGTAAATTCAACAAAAAATTCATTGTTCCCGTGCTTGCAGGCGTTAAAATTCCTATAATCATAGCAATACCGCTAATACCGCTGCTTAGCACTTTATGGGGAATTAAAAACCAATTGTATGCAAATCCAATTAACACAGAACCTGCTATAATAGCAATTGCTCTATACATGATGTCCCTTCACCTCTTACCACAAATATAATGTTTTCATTTATTGCTTCTTTATTATAATTCCTAAAATATTGAAAACCTTAAAAAAAGTATATTCAGAAATTTGCTGTGTTGGTGAGGTGGACAAATGTAAAAAAGCGAAAGAAAAAACCTTAGCGGTGTCCTCTTTCGCTTTAAATTCAAATAGGTTGATTTTTCATGTAGTGAATTTCCCATTTATCTTTCTATACTAATTTTCTCGTTATCAAAATCAGCTTGTTGATATTCTTCTTCAAATACCATAAACCAATACCCCGTCTGATCCTGAGCACATATAGCTTTTCTTACTTCACTCATACCTTTTGGAGTAAAGATGCACGCATAAATTCTTTCTGAATTAATCTCAGCGTCATAATATCGATAAATCATTAAAGCATTAGATTTTTGAGTGGCATTTTTTTGAAGAATCAATTCATTTAGATATTGTATCCTTTCAAAAGACTCTACGAACTGAATTCCTATTACATTATGAGGAATATATTCTTCTTTCGTTTGTGAAAATAACTTTTGAATGGTATCGACATCTTTTTCCCAAACATTTTCTCGTTCTAAATGTAAGGCCAGATATAAAAAGTATTCGTCATCAAATCGAGCATCCCATTTCCACCAAGATAAATCCATTGGTCTAGAACGACCTTTCAAGCAATCGAACTTAGAGTCTTCAATAAAGGCGTCAAAGCCTAACGACTCCCCTAAATGAGCAAAATAATCAATTTCTCGTTTTGTGAACATGGATCGATTATGTAAACTTGATAAATTCATTCTTCGATAGCTCCGTACATAACCATTAAAGAATGACATTAAATTAAAGTATTGCTTTTCCATGAAGGTCTCTCCTCTTTTTTACTTAAGAAGAGACAGCTTCCTAAAGTGAAAGCTGAAAGCTGCCCCTAATCAACAAACATATTCATATTATTTAACTGTAATGGAATCTAGCGTTACTTTTGTTACGGTCTTTTTAGCTCCAGGATGAACTTTTCCAGACCATTCAACTTTGAGAGTATGTTTTCCTGCTTTTAATCCTTTTTTGTTAAACACTGTAGCTTTATACTGTGACTTATCAGCGTACAAATCAACCCAATAAGCGGTGCCGTCTAGTGTTACTTTTGCTTGCCCTTGGGTATTATCCTTAAGCGTATTTAAAGATACTTCAGTTCCATTAAATACAAACTGCATGCTAGCATTTGCTTCATTTACAGCTTTGTATGATCCTCCTGATGAACTGCTGTTTGACACTTTACTCCAGTTTCCTGTATAAGCCAAATTTGTACTAGTATCTTCGTATACCCCAGCAGTTGCTCCGTACTTCACATCTACTTTATAGCTTCCGCTTCCTTTATAAGCGTATACATCTAAATAATAAGTACCATCAGCTGACGCTACAAACGTTAAAGCTTCACTTGAAGTATTCAACTTTTCTGAGTAAGCTACGATACCATCGCTAGAGTTTACAGTTTTTGCATTTTGATTATACAAATACAAATCAAAATCTGTCCCCGTAGCTCCTGATAACGACACCGTAAACTTTTCGCCTTTTGTTAACTTTATTGAATATACATCATCTTTATCTGTGGAAGCGTTCAAGGTAGAGCTTATGCTATTTCCATTTAAAGACACTCCTGGTATTTCTCCATCTATATCAGCTGATACCGCTAATCCAGCGTTAACTAGACCGCCGCTTGCAACTTTTCCTGTTAAAGATGACAGTTTTGTGGTACTTTTCATCAATGTATCTTTTAGTTGTGCAGAACTGAAAGATGGATTTGCTGCTAAAACCAATGATGCTACACCCGTTACATGCGGAGCAGCCATAGATGTTCCACTGAAATAGCCATAACTATTCTCAGGAAGCGTGCTCAAAATAGAAACACCCGGTGCAGCTATATCTACATTTTTACTTCCATAATTCGAAAAATAGCCTAGATTACCTTGGTTATCTACCGCTGCTACAGAAACGATATTAGGTAAGTCAAAAGCAGCTGGATAAGCGGCATAATAATCAATGTTGTCACCATCGTTTCCAGCCGCCGCTATGAACGTAGAGTTTGAGTTTTTAATAACATCATATAAAGCCTGAGAGTACTGTCCGCCTCCCCACGAATTATTAGATATTTTAATACCTTTTGATTTTGCATAATTAATTGCAGCAATGGCATCATCTGTGCTACCGCCATCAGGACCAATAAATTTTAAAGGCATGACTTTGACGTTAGGTGCTACACCCATTACACCCACTGAATTTTCCTTAGCCGCGATTGTTCCAGCTACATGAGTACCATGATCATCTTCGGTTTCGTCATAATAAACATCTTCGTTTCCATCATAAAAATTCCAGCCGTTCACATCGTCTACATAACCATTATGATCATTATCTACTCCGTCACCAGGAATTTCTCCAGTGTTTTTCCAAATATTATCCTTTAAATCCGGGTGATAAATATCTACACCGGTATCAATTAAAGCTACCGTAGTGCTAGCGCTTCCTTTTGTTTTCACCCAAGCGCTTTCAGCGTTTATATCAATACCTTTTTTCCCTGCCACTCCATCTATATACTGACCTGTATTTTTTAATCCCCACATATATTGATAATATGGCTCTGAAACAGCTGCTGGTTTATAAATATAATTAGGTTCAGCATATTCCACAGCGTTGGAAGCATTTAAGCTTTTTAAGATTTCTTTCATAGTTGATACATTCGTATCAAACTTTAACGTTTGAATTCCCAGTTTCTTATCTAACGTTTTATTTAACTTTAACCCTTTTACCTTTGTTTTATCTCCTAGACTACTAATAGACTTATTCGTTTTAAACTTAACAATAATTTCGTCTTTTATGTATCCTCTTTTTGCATCCGCTTCAGTTATCTTTCCTCTTCTAGTTTCCTTTTTAGAGCTACTGCTAAATAAATTTTTTTCTTTTTTCTTCACTTTATTAGCAGGAATTTGGATAGTAGGATTCAACTGTTGCGTAGCCTTTTTCACATTAGAATTAGTACCTGATTCTGCATAACTTGACTCCGCGCCTAGCGTTAATCCAGACACTAATAAACTTACTCCCAATAAAGCACTTAAAGACTTTTTCATATAGGTCCCCCTTATCGATATTCTAAAAATAATACTACAGACCTATAATATCAGTATTTTAAGAAAATATAACTATTTACTTTTAGACATTTTACGACAAAAGAACTATAAATTTATTTACTTGCACCTTTTATTTATAAGAAAAATAAAAAATCGCTATCATTTCATTGATAGCGATCTACGTATTTATCCTCTTATTTTAATGTAAGCACCGCCACATTCTCCACATGTGTCGTATGCGGAAACATATCAACAGGCTGAACTTCAACCGTCTCATATCCGCCTTTTTCTAAAATAGCTAGGTCACGTGCGAGAGTTGCTGGTCCGCATGAAACATAGACAACTTTTTTCGGCTTCATGTCAATGATGGTATTCAAAAGAGCTTCGTCGCATCCTTTTCGCGGCGGATCTACGACGATGACGTCCGCTTTGATGCCTTGTTTGTACCAGTTTGGAATGACGACTTCTGCTTCGCCTACTTCAAATTCAGCGTTGTGAATACCGTTTAGCTCAGCGTTGCGCTTTGCATCTTCAATCGCTTCAGGCACGATTTCAACGCCATATACTTTTTTCGCTTTTTGAGCGAGAAATAACGAGATTGTTCCGATTCCACAGTAGGCGTCAATGACCGTTTCTTCTCCTGTTAAATCTGCATACTCAAGCGCTTTGTCATAAAGCACTTTCGTTTGCTCAGGGTTTACTTGGTAAAATGATTTTGCTGAAATGGCAAATTTAACGTCGCCGATATAGTCGTAAATATATTCTTCTCCCCAAAGTACGTTCGTTTGGTTCCCTAAAATGACGTTTGTGCGCTTGCTGTTTACGTTTTGAACAATTGATTTCACGTTCGGCACGGCTTCGATAATGTCTTCTATAATACGCTTTTTGTTTGGCAGCTCAGCTGTACGAGTTACAATGACAACCATAATTTCACCCGTTACAAGTCCGTAGCGCGCCATGATATGACGAAGCGATCCTTTATGCTTTTGTTCTTGATAAGCAGAAACGCCATGCTTTTCACAGATTGATTTGACAGCTTGAACAACATCATCATTTGCCTGCTGCTGAATCAAACAGGCATCCATGTTAATGATGTCGTGGCTTCGCTGCTGATAAAATCCAGCGACCAAACCGCCTTCTCGTTCTGCTACGGGAACTTGAGCTTTGTTTCGATAGCGCCAAGGATCGTTCATTCCTAGCGTCGAATGTACCGGAACGTCAGGCAAATGGCCAATTCGCGCCATGACGTCTTTTACTTGCTTTTGTTTAAATTGCAGCTGTCCTTCATAGCTTACATGCTGCAGCTGACAGCCTCCGCACTGCTTGTAGACCGGACAGGGTGCTTCAACACGCTGCTCACTAATGGTATGGTGCTTGATAAGCTTGCCAAACGCATAGCCTTTTTTTACTTTAATGACTTTTACTTGGCCGCTTTCGCCGGGCAGCGCATTTTGAACAAAAATAGGAAATCCGTTCACTTTCGCTACACCCGCTCCGTCATGCGTTAAATCTTCAAACGCAACATCTATATATTCATTTTTTTCTACAGGTGGTTTTAATTTTTCCATTTATCGTTACATCCTTTTAGTCATTTGAAAATGCTGAACTGATTGTACCATAAGAGCGAAAGCCAAACAAAGAAAAGCATGAAAAAAGATCGCAATTAGGCGATCTCATTTTTTTCCATCAATTCAGCTGTTGCTTTTGGAACAAAGATTTCTACATGGCGATATAAGTTTACAAATTCCCCAGGCAATAACCCTCCGTACTCGCCATCTAGATTTAGCTGCATTTTATCATTTGTATGAATTTTAACACGGTTTGCTTTTGTATAAATAATATGAGGATCATTGATATGTTCTCCTCGCAGCGCAAGTGTCGCAATTCGAATAAATTCAGCTAAATTTGCTTTCTTTAAAATAATTAAATCAAACATGCCGTCATCTAAAGAAGAATCTGGTGCCAGCTTTTCAAAACCGCCGACTGAGTTCGTTAAGGAAACGAGGAAGAACATAATCTCGCCGCCAAAGAATTTTCCGTCATACTCAATTTCAACAGATGTTGGTTTAATAGAAGGAAGCATTTCCATGCCTTTTAAATAGTAAGCTAGCTGTCCAAGCATTGTTTTTAACTTGCTTGGCACTTCATATGTTAGTTCAGTTAAACGGCCGCCTCCGGCGATATTTACAAAGTAATGCGTTTCTCCGTCGTTTGTTACACAGCCTAAATCAATTGGCTTTGTTATGCCCTCTACAATGACATCAATAGCGCCTTCAATCGTACGCGGCACATTAATGGCACGAGCAAAGTCATTGGTTGTTCCAACAGGAATAATACCTAGCTGCGGACGATAGTCTTGTCCAGCGATACCGTTTACGACTTCATTGATGGTACCGTCTCCACCAGCTGCGATTACAACGTCAAAGCGACGTTCTACTGCTACTTTAGCAGCTTCTGTTGCATCACCAGCGCAAGTTGTAGCATGACAAGATGTTTCATAGCCTGCTTGCTCTAGCTTTTGCAAAACTTCCGGTAAGTTTTTCTTAAAAATTTCACGGCCCGATGTCGGGTTATAAATAATTCTCGCTCTTTTCATATTCATCATCCTAATAATGATAATTTGTCACAAATCTTTGCCTACTTTTATCAGTGAAAGAATGCCCCCTCACATTACATCATCAACAAGAGGGGGCATGAACAAACATATTATAAAGAAATTAACCTTGATATACAATATTCACGTTTCGGTTTTTATTCATACCTTCAGCGCGATCGCCCTTACTCATAATAAATGTGAGATGGAAACCCACCTCACATTTAGTTATCAAATTTAGCGTTTATTAATTTCTTCTAAAAGAATTTTATTAACCATCGGTGGGTTCGCTTGGCCTTTTGAAGCTTTCATAATTTGACCAACTAAGAAGCCAATGGCACGATCCTTACCGTTTTTGAAATCTTCAATAGATTGAGGGTTTGCATCTAATGCATCTGTTACGAATTTGCGTAAAGTTGCATCATCAGAAATTTGTACAAGACCTTTTTCTTTTACAATTTTCTTTGCATCTCCGCCATTTTCAATTAATTCTTTGAATACTTTTTTCGCAATTTTAGACGAAATCGTACCTTCTTGAATTAATTGAATCATACCAGCTAGGCCTTCAGGTGTTAAAGCTACATCTGAAAGTTCTTTTTGGTTTGAGTTTAAGTAAGCAGAAACTTCACCCATTAACCAGTTAGAAGATAGCTTCGCGTCTCCGCCTGCAGCAAGTGTTGCTTCAAAGAAATCAGACATTTCTTTTGTTAGCGTTAATACCATTGCATCATAAGCAGGTAAGCCAAGCTCTTCTACATAGCGCTTTTTACGAGCATCTGGAAGTTCAGGAATCGAAGCACGAACGCGTTCTTTCCACTCTTCGTCGATGTGTAATTCTAATAAGTCAGGCTCTGGGAAGTAGCGGTAGTCGTCAGACCCTTCTTTTACACGCATTAGAATTGTTTCGCCCGTAGACTCGTCAAAACGGCGTGTTTCTTGCTCGATTAAGCCACCAGACAATAACACTTTTTCTTGACGAATTTCTTCGTGTTCAAGACCGCGGCGCACATAGTTAAATGAGTTTAAGTTCTTTAACTCAGCTTTTGTACCGAATTCTTCTTGTCCAACTGGACGTAAAGAAATATTGGCATCACAGCGAAGTGAACCTTCTTCCATTTTACAATCAGATACGCCTGTATATTGAATAATTGATTTTAATTTTTCTAAATAAGCATATGCTTCTTCAGGAGAACGCATATCTGCTTCTGATACAATCTCAATCAGAGGTGTACCTTGACGGTTAAAGTCTACTAGTGAATAGCCATCGCCTGTATGCGTTAGCTTACCAGCATCTTCTTCTAAATGAAGTCGGTTGATACGAATACGCTTCGTTTCACCTTTAACTTCTACTTCAATCCAACCGTTCTCGCCAATTGGTTTATCAAATTGAGAGATTTGATAAGCTTTTGGGTTATCCGGATAGAAATAGTTTTTACGGTCAAACTTTGTATCTGTTGCGATTTCACAGTTTAGCGCAAGCGCTGCTTTCATTGCAAAATCAACTGCTTCTTTGTTTAACACAGGTAATACGCCAGGATAACCTAAGTCAATTACACTTGTGTTAGCATTTGGAGCCGCACCAAATGCGTTTGGACTTGCTGAGAAAATTTTAGATTTTGTCTTAAGCTCAACGTGTACTTCAAGACCAATAATCGTTTCAAAGTTCATCTTTATCTCACCCCTTACAGTGCTGGTTTCGCTTTATGATGCTCAGTTGCTTGTTCGAATGCATGAGCAACACGATAGATTGTGCTTTCGTCGAAATGCTTACCGATAATTTGTAACCCTAATGGCAATCCATTTGATAAGCCGCAAGGCACAGAAATACCAGGTACTCCAGCAAGGTTTACTGGGATTGTTAAAATATCGTTTGCATACATTGTTAATGGATCGTCTGTTTTCTCACCAATTTTGAATGATGGAGTTGGTGTAGTTGGTCCAATGATAACGTCATAGTTTTCAAATACAGACTCAAAGTCTTGCTTAATTAACGTACGTACTTGCTGTGCTTTTTTGTAGTAAGCATCATAATAACCAGAGCTTAACGCAAATGTTCCAAGCATGATACGGCGTTTTACTTCGTTTCCAAAGCCTTCGCTTCGAGACTGCTTGTACATTTCGATTAAGTTCTCCGCATTATCTGTACGGTATCCGTAGCGAACGCCATCAAAACGAGATAAGTTAGCAGACGCTTCAGAAGAAGATAATAGATAATACGTAGCTAATGCGTATTTAGAGTGTGGAAGCGATACTTCTTCCCAAGTTGCTCCTAGTCCTTCTAACACTTTTAGTGCATCTAAAACAGACTGGCGAGCTTCTTCGCCCACACCTTCGCCTAAGTATTCTTTTGGAACAGCAATTTTAAGACCTTTTACGTCACCTGTTAAAGCAGATACATAATCCGGTACATCAACATTAGCAGAAGTAGAATCCATTGGGTCTACGCCTGAAATTGCTTGAAGTAAATATGCATTATCTTCAACAGAATTTGTGATTGGTCCGATTTGATCTAAAGAAGATGCAAATGCCACTAATCCGTAACGAGATACGCGACCATACGTTGGTTTTAATCCGACAACACCGCAATAAGCAGCTGGCTGACGAATTGAACCACCTGTATCAGAACCTAAAGAAAACGGAACTTCGCCTGCTGCCACAGCTGCAGCTGAACCACCGCTAGATCCACCTGGTACGTAATCTAAATTCCATGGGTTGCGCGTTAACTGAAGACCTGAGTTTTCAGTTGAAGAACCCATTGCGAATTCATCCATATTTAATTTACCGATTGTTACCGCTTCAGCTGCCTGTAATTTTTGAACAACTGTTGCATCATAAATCGGATCAAAGTTTGCTAGAATTTTACTAGAGCAAGTTGTACGTAAATCTTTTGTGACAATATTATCTTTTACACCGATTGGCATACCAAATAATAGGCCAAATTCATCTTTTGTTTGTAATGCTTCATCAAGCTCTTTTGCATAAGCACGAGCATTGTCTTCATTAAGCGCTAAGAACGCACCTACTTTATCATCTACTTCATTAATACGTTTGTATGATTCGTCTACTAAATCTTGTACACGTACTTCTTTCTTGTGTAAAAGGCTATGTAGTTCTGAAAGTTTACGATCGAATAAAGACATCGTAAAGCCTCCTTCCTTATTCTAAAATAGTTGGTACTCGAATGTAGCCATCCTTGTGGTCTGGCGCATTTTTTACTACGTCTTCAATTGGTAAACCTTTAGCTGGCTTATCTTCACGCATTACGTTTTTCATATCCAATACGTGAGAAGTTGGTTTTACATTTGTAGTATCTAACTCATCTAATTGTTCTGCATATGTAATAATAGCATCTAATTGTTTTGTAAATAGTTCTGCTTCGTCATCCGTCACCGCAAGTCTCGCTAAGTTTGCAACGTGCTTTACTTGATCAACAGAAATTCTTGACATGTTCCTTCACCTCCGAATATTCGTCCCACTACAATATACTGATAATACCAAACTTCACTAGCAACAGGCAACATTTCTGAGACTAGTTCCTAAAATATTAAAAACCCCGCCAGACAAGACAGGGCTTACATTTATCACTTCTATTTTATACCAAATCTATTTCATTCAAACAACATTCCATACTTTTCCTTCGTCATAAAATATTTCTCTCTTGCATAGGTATAAAATAACCTTCTTTTTAGAAAAGATAGATAGAAAGAGAAACATGCTTTAGATGAACACACCACTATGTTTTAATTTCACTAGTCTTTGGGAAAGTAAAGAAAACGAATAACTACTTTACCGTAAAAGAGGTGCTATAAAAATTGAATAAAATACTTATACAGTCAGTCATCCACCAGCGCCCTGTGTATCAGCAAAGCGGAAGATGGTTTGTATTAGATGAAGAATTCAAGTGGGATTTGTCCACCTTGCAAAAAGATGTTTTTGCTTGTTTAAATAAAGCCTTTCATATTCCTATCATTTTTTGTGATTCGTGCGAAGCCAATAAAATTGTCTCTGCCCTTGGAGAAGAAGAAACAGAGTACCTCCAGTTTGCATCAGGCGTTTACTGGCGAGAAGTAGGCATTATATTTATTTTTAAATTTGATGACTATCTTCCGCTCATTGAAACGATCTTTCACGAGCTGCGCCACTATATTCAAGATCACATCCCTTATTATCAGAAAGAATTTGAGCTGGATAAAAAGCGCCCGTATGAAGAGCGGACAACCGAACAAGATGCATTTGCATTTGCTGCTTATTATCTTGCTAAGTTTACGAAACAAAATTCTCACGCCATTTCTTCATAGGAGGCAATTTCATAGAATTAAAAACAGACACTGCTTGAGCAGTGTCTGTTTTGCTTACTCTTCGTAAATATGAACGAACGGCTTGTCTTCATCTGCTTTTCTAACAATGAGAGCTTCCGGTCCGCTTACTGAGTTAATAGAGATACTCGTTTCCATATATGAAGGGAAATGATCAAGCATTAAACCAGCAACGTACTGAGTAAATCCTACAATTTCACCTTTTCCGTAAAATTGTACGGGAATATCAATCGTCATTTTTTGAAGCTGTCCATCTTTGTAATACCCTTTCCCTACTACGCTTGTAAAGTTCGGGAAGTAGTCTTCGATTTGCGCTTTAAACTCATCAAATTTCATCGCATCGTCTCGATGATCTTTTGTTGCATCTGATGATGGGAATAAATAATATTGCTCGTCTAAATTATCCCAGCTGCCAACGGCCGTATCATTTGAACCTGCATTTCCGACAGCTATAAAGTTACCCGGTGTTAAAGAAGACTTAGCACTTTGTTTGAATAATGCTACTCGAACTGGCACATTTTCTAGGCCTTTGATGTCGCGCATACGCTTAACAATCTCATCTGCCATTTGCTTTCCTTGGGCTTCAATCTCTTTATTTGTAAGCTTCACTTCACGGGCATAACCATTTTCTTCCGTATAATAATGAACGGAATTCATCGCCAGGCCAATTGTGACGCCTCCAAGTTTTACCTTGTCATCTCCGTCTTGGATAAGGTAATCTTGCTCAGTAATGTTCGCTAAGTACATTGGACTTGTTTCGTTACGAGTTTTCAAATCGCCTTTTTCTGTATCAATTGGGTTTAACCCAGTGTTTTTAAGCTTCTTTTTCGCCGTATCATCTTTTGCTTTGCTTTGAAGATCTTTAAACTGTTTATCACTCAGCTTACGGCTTAACCATGAGCGAATAGTATCTTTATCAAGATACTGGCCTTCTTGATACACATATTTTTTCGGAGAATAGCTATCTGTCGATAAGCGCATTAAGCCTGTTTCAAATTCTTGCGCATCCAAGCGGTTGTTTAAGTTTGCTGCTACTAAGCCTCTTGCCACTCCCGCTTTAAATGGAAGAATTGTTCGGTAATAATCATCTGAAATACTATACTTCGGAATAACTGCTTTTTCTTTCTTGTTGTTGGTTTGTTGAACAGTCTCTTTATCGTCCGAAAGATTCGGTGCACACGCTGAAGTTACAAGCATGACCGCAAGAGAAAGTAACAATATCTTTTTCAACTACACACACCTCTTATTTATTTAATTCCGTAAGTAGCCTTGCCTCATCCCATACTTCAATTTCAAGCTCGTTAGCTTTTATCAGTTTGGAACCAGCCTCTTCCCCTGCCACAACAAGGTCTGTCTTTTTACTTACGCTTCCTGTGACTTTACCGCCAAGTGCTTCAATTTGTGCTTTTGCCTCATTGCGAGATAGCTGTTCAAGCTTACCTGTTAATACAACGGTTTTACCAGCAAAAACAGAATCTACATTTTCTACACTTACAAGCTTGGGTCCTTTGTATGTAAGGTTTACTCCATACTCTTTTAATTCATGTATAAGTTCTTGAACCTCTTCTTGTGTAAAGTAAGCGACAATAGCATCAGCCATTTTGGCACCAATTTCATTAATTGCCACTAATTCATCATACGTTGCTTTTGTTAACTTGTCTATGGTTTCAAAGTGCTGAGCTAACGTCTTTGCAGCTTTTGCTCCGACATGGCGAATACCCAAACCAAAAAGCAAACGCTCAAGCGAATTTTCTTTCGATGTTTCGATGGCTGCAATCAAATTATCAGCAGATTTCTCACCCATGCGCTCAAGCTCGATTAACTGCTGTTTTGTCAGCGTATAAATATCCGCTACGTCTTTAATTAACTGTTCGCGAAATAATTGCGATATAACTTTTTCACCAAGTCCATCAATGTTCATCGCATTGCGGGACACGAAATGAATAAGTCCTTCACGAATTTGAGCAGGACAGCTTGGATTAATGCAGCGAAGCGCAACTTCTCCTTCTAAACGCACCAGTTCACTTTCACATTCCGGACAGTGAGTAGGCATCGTAAACTCTTGCTCTTCTCCCGTTCGCTTCTCTTCAATCACATTCACTACCTCAGGAATAATATCTCCTGCTTTTTTCACTACGACATAATCTCCGATGCGAATGTCTTTTTCGCGAATCAAATCTTCATTGTGAAGAGACGCACGCTGTACCGTCGTACCTGCTACTTGAACAGGCTCCAAAATAGCTGTTGGCGTAATGACACCTGTACGGCCTACCGTCAGCTCAATATCTACAAGCTTGGTTACGACTTCTTCAGCAGGAAACTTATAAGCAATAGCCCAACGTGGACTTTTGGCCGTTGTTCCAAGCTCAGCCTGCTGATCAAATGAATCTACTTTTACAACAATGCCATCAATATCATAAGATAGCTCTGGACGTTGCGTTTGCCAGCTTTCGATGTAAGCAATCACATCATCAATAGTTTCACACGTCTGTCTTTCCTTATTTGTTTTAAAACCAAGCTCATCCAGTAAATTCAAACTTTCGCTGTGAGAGTCGATTTCTAATTCTCCTGTATCAGTCATGGCATATACAAAGATATCTAAATTACGTTTTGCCGCAATTTTAGGATCTAGCTGACGCAGTGAGCCTGCAGCTGCGTTACGCGGGTTAGCAAACGGAACCTCATCCCTTTTCATTTTTGCTTCATTAAGTGCTTCGAATGATTTTCTTGGCATAAATGCTTCTCCGCGAACTTCCATTGATAATGGTTCTTTAATTCGCAGTGGAATAGAGCGAATTGTTTTCAAGTTTTCAGTAATATTTTCACCAGTTGTACCGTCACCGCGCGTAGCTCCCAGCACTAAGTATCCATCTTCATAGCGAAGAGATACGGCAAGGCCGTCAATTTTAAGTTCGCATACATAAGAAAACTCATCTCCAACGGCTTGGCGCACTCGGCGATCAAAATCCCGAAGGTCTTCTTCATTAAATGCATTTCCTAAACTCAGCATAGACGTTTGATGCTGAACCTTCTCAAACGCATCGAGCACTTGGCCGCCGATGCGCTGAGTAGGTGAGTCAGCTGTTTTTAATTCTGGAAATGATTCTTCTATCTCAATTAACTCATTCATTAATTTATCGTATTCTGCATCTGGAACAGATGGCTGATCTAACACATAATATTCATAGCCATATTGATTTAATAAGTCGCGTAATTCTTGAACGCGTGATTTTGCTGTCTCAAACTCCATATTCTAGCTCCTTTTCACGATTACACTTTCGTAACCGGGGCAAATTTAGCAAGCAGTCTTTTTACACCTGTAGGACTAGGAAAAGCAATGTCTAATTCTTTTGAATCTCCTTCTCCTTTTACACTTACAACTGTACCAATTCCCCATTTTTTATGCTCGGCCTTGTCTCCAACGCTCCATCCAATTGATTCACTGCCTGTTGACACAAGCTTCGTTTTTGCCACGGCCGCTTGTCGGCGCGCTGCAAAAGGCGAAGCTGAAGCCCCTGAACGACCAGCAGTAGGTTTGCGCATTGCTTCATTTAAAGATTCCACAAGCTCGCTTGGGATTTCTCCAATGAAGCGCGATTTTGGATTAACGTTTGTTTTACCAAATAGTGTACGCATTTGAGCATTTAATAAATACAATTCTTGTTCAGCACGCGTAATCCCTACGTAGGCTAAGCGTCGCTCTTCTTCCATTTCATTATCTTCGAATAATGATCGGCTATGAGGGAATACGCCTTCTTCCATACCCATTAGGAAAACAACCGGGAACTCTAGACCTTTTGCTGAGTGAAGCGTCATCAGAATCACTTGTTCGTTCTCTTCTTCTTCCTCGTCGTCAAGCTTATCGATATCAGCAACAAGTGCTAAATCGGTTAAAAATGCTACTAAGCTTTTATCTTCACTTGCTTCTTCAAACGTTTTTGTGACAGATAAAAACTCATCAATATTCTCTAAGCGGCTTTGTGCTTCAATTGTTTTTTCCACTTTAAGCGCTTCACGGTATCCTGTTCTTTCTAATACTTGTTCCACAAGCTCTGTAACAGACATATAGTCTTGCATTTGAGCTAAGTTCGAAATCATCGATTGGAAATCACGAAGGGCTTTTGTTGCTTTGCCTGTTAACCCCATTAATTCTACTTCATCCAGTGCTTTGAAAATCGAAATGTCATGAACGTTTCCGTAATTGGCCACTTTATCGACTGAAGTAGCTCCAACTCCGCGCTTTGGAACGTTCACAATACGAGCTAAGCTAATGTCATCATCTTGGTTGGCAATTAAGCGCAAGTACGCAAGTAAATCTTTAATCTCTTTGCGGTCGTAGAACTTAATGCCGCCGACAATTGTATAATTAATATTGGATTTTAACAGCACTTCCTCCATCACACGAGACTGTGCATTTGTACGATACAAAATGGCAAAATCACTGTATTTACGCTTTCCGCTGTCTACTGCTTCTTTAATTTTACGTGCTACAAACTGTGCCTCATCATGCTCACTCATTGCTTGGTAATGGTAAATCTTCTGGCCTTCATCGTTTTCCGTCCATAAGTTTTTCACTTTACGATTCATATTGTTTGCAATGACGCCGTTTGCCGCAGCCAAAATCGTTTTAGTTGAACGATAATTTTGTTCAAGCAAAATGGTTTTCGCTTTTGGGTAATCTTTTTCAAATGACAAGATATTTGTAATATCAGCCCCGCGCCAGCGGTAAATAGACTGATCTGAATCCCCTACTACGCATACATTTTCAAATCTTGCAGCTAGCAAGCGAACCAGCATATACTGTGCATGGTTTGTATCTTGATACTCGTCCACATGAATATATTGAAACTTGCGCTGATAGTAAGTTAACACTTCAGGAACTCGTTTAAATAGCTGAATCGTTGTCATAATCAAATCATCAAAATCAAGCGCTTGGTTTTTCTTTAAACGCTTTTCATACTCTTTGTAGACTTTGCTTACAACTTCTTCATACGGTCCCGCTGCTGTTTTATCAAATTCTTCCGCTACTTTCAGTTCATTTTTAGCTGAACTAATGCTTCCTAATAACGAGCGCGGATCGAATTTTTTCGGATCGATGTTTTGATCTTTTAAAATATTTTTAATAACGGACAGCTGATCCGTTGAATCTAAAATCGTAAAGTTACGATTAAAGCCAATACGATCAATATCTCTTCGTAAAATACGCACGCACATCGAGTGGAACGTTGAAATCCAGATATCTTCTGCCACTCCGCCAACGATACTTCCCACACGCTCTCTCATTTCACGAGCTGCTTTGTTTGTAAAAGTAATGGCTAAAATATTCCAAGGTGCAACTTCTTTTTCTGCCATTAAAAACGCAATTCGATGCGTTAATACACGTGTTTTTCCACTTCCTGCACCGGCCATAAGTAATAGTGGTCCGTCTGTTGTTTTAACTGCCTCTTGTTGCTGAGGGTTTAATCCTGTTAATAATTTTTCACTTAAAAAATTCACGTTTTCACCGCCTATATCGAACATATATTCTCTATTCTACTTTATTTATTTTTCACTGTGCAATATTCTTTTTTACTGCTTTTACAGTTTTTAACGCTTCCGATAAATTTGTATAAATAACATTTCCTACAATCACCGTATCGGCTAGCTTTCCCATCTCACTCGCTTGCTCTTTTGTCTCAATACCTCCGCCGTAAAATAACTTCGTCTCATTTAGCGAATTTTTCACTTCTGCCACTAATTCAGGATCTCCATACGTTCCGCTGTATTCTAGATAGAAAACGGGCAAATGAAACATGCGTTCAGCCATACGAGCATACGCTACAACGTCTTCTGCATCCAAATCTGTTTTCGCTTCCGTTAGCGCAGCTACTTTTGCTTCGGGGTTAAGTACGCAGTATCCTTCTACAAAAATTTCATCCCAGTCCATGATCTCTCCGTATTCCTTCATCGCCGCGTGATGTAAATCAACAATCCACTTTGGATCCTTGCTGTTTAAAACGGTCGGAATAAAATAAGAATCAAACCCAGGTGTTACAGAGTCAATTGTTGATACTTCAAGCGCACACGGCACCGTGTAGCGGCGAATACGCATTAACAGCTGCAGTACATTGTCTAGAGTCACTCCATCAGATCCTCCGACAAGAACCGCATCCGTGCCGGATTCGCAAATTTTCTCCAAATCTGCATCTGAAATCTCTTTATTAGGATCTAATTTAAAGACATGTCTCCACTCTTTAATATCATACATATATGTTCCTCCATTTCTTTACACTTAAAAGTTCGCGCTCGTCCATTTGTTCATTATAACAAAACTAAGAGGGTGAAATGAAAGGAAAACCGAACTTTTCATCACGTTTTTTGTTTTCAAAAAATATGTACAAAAGATATGGTTTCACCCTCAAATCCGGAAGAAAACATCACAAAAAAAGCCTATTTTGCACAAGGTTATTGTTTCTCTGCATAGGATATGCTAATATATAGCTACTAAAATTCATATGATATACGCTGAAGGATCAATAGTACTTAAATCCTCTTCACAAAGCGAACTAGGGACGGTGGGAGCCTAGAGAATGGTTTAAGGAAAAGGCAATCTGGAGTATATACAGACGAAGGTGGATACATTTTGTATCAACCAGGGTGGAACCGCGGGAAAAACTCTCGTCCCTGGGCATATTGTTGATATGCCCAGGGACGAGAGTTTTTTTGTACCCGCTCTTTTTGTTTCGCTTGAATCACTACCATTTACAGGAGGAATTAGAATGTCAAAAACAATGGATCAAATCGTATCTCACGCTAAACACCGCGGCTTTGTATTTCAAGGATCTGAAATTTACGGCGGTCTTGCAAATACATGGGATTACGGCCCGCTTGGCGTAGAATTAAAAAACAATATTAAAAAAGCATGGTGGAAAAAATTCATTCAAGAATCTCCATACAACGTTGGTTTAGACGCTGCGATTTTAATGAATCCAAAAACATGGGAAGCTTCTGGTCACTTAGGAAACTTTAATGACCCAATGATCGACTGTAAGGATTGTAAAGCCCGTCATCGTGCCGATAAATTAATTGAAGAAAAACTTCAAGAAAAAGGCATTGAAATGATCGTAGACGGCCTTTCATTCGATGCAATGGCTGACTTAATTAAAGAACATGAAATTACATGTCCTGAGTGTGGTTCAGCTAACTTCACTGAAATTCGTCAATTTAACTTAATGTTCAAAACGCACCAAGGTGTTACTGAAACATCAACAAATGAAATTTACCTTCGTCCTGAAACAGCTCAAGGTATTTTCGTAAACTTTAAAAACGTTCAGCGCTCAATGCGTAAAAAGCTTCCGTTCGGTATCGGCCAAGTGGGTAAAAGCTTCCGTAACGAAATTACACCTGGTAACTTCACATTCCGTACGCGTGAATTTGAACAAATGGAACTTGAATTCTTCTGTAAACCAGGCACTGAATTAGAGTGGTTTAACTACTGGAAAGAAACATGTAACAAATGGCTTCTTTCTCTTGGTATGAAAGAAGAAAACGTTCGTCTTCGCGACCATGATGATGATGAACTTTCTCACTACAGTAATGCCACAACAGACTTTGAATACAAGTTCCCATTCGGCTGGGGCGAACTATGGGGCGTAGCTTCTCGTACAGACTATGACTTAAAACAGCACATGGAACACTCTGGAGAAGACTTCCAATATGTTGATCAAGAAACAAACGAACGCTATGTACCTTACTGCATCGAGCCTTCTTTAGGTGCTGACCGTGTAACATTAGCTTATATGATTGATGCTTATAAAGAAGAAACGTTAGAAGATGGATCTTCTCGTACAGTTATGCAGCTTCACCCTGCTTTAGCACCATTTAAAGCTGCTGTATTACCACTTTCTAAAAAGCTTTCTAATGAAGCTCGCGCTGTCTTTGAAGATTTAGCAAAATACTTTATGATTGACTATGATGATGCTGGTTCAATCGGTAAACGTTACCGTCGCCATGATGAAATCGGTACGCCGTTCTGTATTACATTCGACTTCGATTCATTAGAAGACAATCAAGTAACAATCCGTAACCGCGACACAATGGAACAAAAACGTGTAGCAATTAGCGACCTTAAAAATATCATTGAAGAAGCAACTCAGTTTTAATTAAAAAATAAGCGTATGGCTGCTTCAGCCATACGCTTTACTTTTGATTTGAATCTTCTTGAAGGCGTTCTAACACCATTTGATACGCATCGCTTCCATAATTCAAGCAGCGTTTAACACGGGAAATAGTCGCTGTGCTTGCTCCAGTTTCCGTCTCAATTTTATGGTACGTGTTGCCTTCTCTCAGCATTCTTGCCACTTCTAAGCGCTGTGCTAATGATTGAATTTCATTAACTGTACATAGGTCATCAAAAAATTGATAGCATTCTTCAATGTTTTCTAATGATAAAATCGCTTGAAATAGCTGATCTAATTCTTTTCCTCGTAGTTTGTTGATTTGCATCGTATCGAACTCCTTTATCATTGGCTTTCTTTACTGGTTGTTTCTATCTATAAAATACAGTTTCTATATTTGTTTGCACATACATTCATTCTGTATGAAGACAGCCAATTTCATACAAATTTCAAATTCCTTTGATACTTTTATATTTTAACGCATTATAGACGGAAAAAGTACTTTTTTATTCATAACATCATAAATTCCTACTGGCGTGATACGAATATAAGGCAAATGTGTAGACGAAAAGAACAGCAGTGAATAGACAGGATCATCGTGTTTGTATCCTCGCTCACACAGCACTTTCTTGAGTTCTACCTCTCGTTTACTTAATTCCTCCATCGGCAGATTCGACATGACTCCTTTTAACGGAAGATCCAGTTCGTATACTACTTTCTCATCTTCGGTAATGACAATACCCCCTCCAATTTCTTTCATACGTTTAAATGCACACATCATATCTTTTTTCGATTTTCCAATTAAAATAAAATCACCGGTATTTGAAAATGAACTCGCCAGTCCCGATACATTTGTCGCAAATCCTTTTAACAGGGTATTGATCCGCCACTTGCCTTCTCGGTCCACCAGCACTAAAAAACTTTCATCATGATCAGAGGCTAATACATCTCCGCTCACATTCAAGTGAATTGAATACGGCTCCATAATAACAGCATTTTTCATTTTTACGCCTACTGGCATTGAAAATTGAAAATCGTCCATCGTTAAATCAAAGTCCAACTTTAACGGGGAAAAACCAAACTTTTCCCAAGGAAATTCTGCTGAGGCTAATGCTTGTTCTTTGCCTTCTTTTTTCATCCACTTTCCTTTTGCTAGCACAGAGACTGGAGTAGGCCGCATAGGATCTTCTAAAATATTAATATTAGCCACACAGCCTGTTGCTACATGCCCGTGCAAATGTTCCATGTTATAATAGCGAGCAATATTTACAGACACCATATTATAAGCATCTAACAGGGGAACCCCTTCTGAAATAGCTAATGTAATTAACATATCTGACACGCCATTTTGGTAAAAAGAAGGCGGAGAACCGTCTGTATTCATCGTAATATGGTCAAAATAATCTACCTGCAGCTCTTTTAACTCCTGAAGCAATTTTGGCAAATCCGGCCGAATTGAAGAGTGGCGTAAAGCAACGTCATAACCTTGTGTTAACCGAGCAACAACATCTTCCCCCGTCATAGACTCATGATCGCTGTCTGCTCCGAGCAATTTCATTTTTGCCAAGGTAAATGCTGATGCCCCCGGGAAATGTCCTTCAATGTGCTTTCTCATCCTTTTTGTCTCTTGAACCCAGTGAAGCATTAAATCATCTCCGTCTAAAAGCTTCGGCCAACTTGTCAGTTCGCCTCCTTGTAAGACAGCTTCATTTTGTAGCCAAGAAGTAATGTTCGTGTGTGAGAAGATGTCAGCCTCTTCATCAATTTCCGTCTGGGAATCAAATCTGCACCACCAGTACAGCGATTGTGGTAACGTTTTCATTTCTTCAATCAATGAAAATGCCGTTTTTTGTTCAAGCTGTAAAGCGAGAATTAAATTATCATTAAATAAAGTCGTTGTTCCATGCTTGGCTGCATATTGGGAAAAAGTCTGGGGATTATATAACTGAAACGGGTGAACATGCGGCTCAATATACCCAGGAACCACATATTTATCACTGCAGTCTATAATCTCTGTAGAAGCGTCTGTGTGCTTAGGCATCTCTGAGCCAACGTATACAATACGATCTTGGTAAACCCAAATATGTGCTTTTTTCCACTGCTTCATTCGAGCGTTCAAATATGTTGCATCTTTTAAGACAATAGTTGGTGCTTTTTGACCGTTTAATACTAAGAGCTGCTGTCTAATATGTTTGCTTTTCCAGCGGTATCTTTGTTCCGGCATGCTAAATTCCCCCTAATTTACTATGTATTTTTATCGTAACACATCCGTGATGTAAACGCATTCAGAAACTGTTATTAATTTTATGAATAAAGGTGATAAAACATGAAACCAAATATCGGTATTGTTAACGCATTAATTCGACTTACACTGGGCTTTACCCTTCTTTCTTGGACAACATCTCGTTTATCTCGCAGACCGTACAAAGATTCATACATCTTCTTAGGGTTAATGGGAGCTTTAAAAGTTGCAGAAGGCATCACGCGTTTTTGCCCCCTTACGTACGCATATGATTCATGTCAAAAACATGATGAACATGAACACCATCCAAATGGAAATGAAGAAACGTATAATCCTTCATAAGGTAAAAAGGAGAGCCTAGGCTCTCCTTTTTTATTTTAAAGCTGCTTTTGTTAATGCACGATGACCGATGTCTTTGCGATAGAAAAAGCCTTTTTCTACATCGATATGAGCCATTTGCTTGTATACTTCTTGCTGCGCTTCTTGAAGAGTTGCTCCTTTAGCACCTACTAATAGAACACGGCCGCCGTTTGAAACGTATGTGTCGTTTTCTAAAGCTGTACCAGCGTGGAAAACAAGCGCGTCTTCACTAATCGCATCCAAACCGTTAATTGGCGCACCCTTTTGATAATCTTCTGGGTAGCCTGCTGCTGCTAATACGATTCCGATAGCCGCTTCATCATCCCATTCAATTTCTACTTTTTCTTCTTTCAAAATGCGAAGAAGCACGTCGACTAAATCGCTTTTCATACGCGGCAGTACGACCTGTGTTTCAGGATCTCCAAAACGCGCATTAAATTCAATAACTTTTGGTCCTTTTTGTGTTTGAATCAGACCAGCATATAGAATTCCTGTATACTCACAGCCTTCTTCAGCTAATCCTTTAGCCATTGGAAGTAAGATGTTTTCTACAGCCTCTTGTACTTCTGCATCACTGATTTGCGGAACAGGAGAGTAAGCTCCCATGCCTCCTGTGTTCGGACCTTGATCGCCGTCAAAAGCACGCTTATGATCTTGTGCAATTACCATTGGATATACATTTGTACCGCGTACAAATGCCATTAATGAAAATTCTTCACCATCCAAAAATTCTTCTACAACTACTTTTGCACTTGCTTCTTTAAATTTTTGGTCAACTAGAAAATCACGTAATGTATCTACAGCTTCTTCCACTGTTAAAGCAACAGTTACACCTTTACCAGCCGCTAAGCCGTCTGCTTTAATAACAATTGGAGCGCCTTGCTTTTCCACATATGCTTTTGCTTCCTCGTAAGACGTAAATGTTTCATACGCTGCGGTTGGAATATCATACTTTTTCATGAGCTCTTTTGCAAAGCTTTTGCTTCCTTCAATCATCGCTGCTTGTTTGCGCGGTCCAAAGACTGGAAGACCTTCTTGTTCAAATCGATCAACAATGCCTTCAATTAGCGGATTTTCTGGTCCAACAATTGTTAATCCAATCTTGTTTTCTTTTGCAAATAGCACAAGTTCTTCTTGGCTGCTTTCATCGATTGGTACAATCGTTGCCACATCTCTCATGCCCGGATTTCCTGGTGCTACAAACACTTCGTTAACAAGTGGACTTTTTGAAGCTTTCCATGCAATTGTATGCTCTCTTCCGCCTTTTCCAATAACTAAAACATTCACGTTCTTCACCTCATTAATGTTTAAAATGTCTTACGCCTGTAAATACCATTGCAATGCCGTATTCATCTGCTTTTGCAATTGACTCTTCATCACGAATTGATCCGCCTGGCTGAATAATAGCTGTGATTCCTGCTTTAGCTGCTGCTTCTACTGTATCCCCCATTGGGAAGAACGCATCTGAACCTAAAGCTGAACCTTGTGCTTTTTCAGCAGCTTGTTCAATCGCAATTTTTGCAGCGCCTACGCGATTCATTTGACCCGCTCCTACGCCAATTGTCATGTCATCTTTTGCAAGTACAATAGCATTAGACTTAACATTTTTAACAACTTTCCATGCTAATTTTAAATCTGCCCACTCTTTTTCTGTTGGCTCACGTTTCGTTGGAACAGTAATCGTTGCATCATCAAATCCGAATACATCTTCATCCTGAACAAGCACGCCGCCTTTTACAGATGTTAAGAAAGCTTCTTTTTCTGCCTTTTCATCAAGTTCGATCGTTAGTAAACGAAGGTTTTTCTTAGCTGTTAATACATCTAATGCTTCTTGATCGAACGCAGGAGCAATGATGATTTCTAAGAAAATTTCTTTTAACTGAATAGCCGTTTCACGGTCGATAGGACGGTTAGCTGCTACGATACCGCCAAAGATAGATGTAGGATCTGCTTCGTATGCTTTTTGATAAGCTTGAGCAATTGTTTCACCCACACCTACACCGCAAGGATTCATATGTTTGATCGCTACGATAGCCGGCTCTTTGAATTCTTTTACGATTTGAAGAGCTGCATTTGCATCGTTGATATTATTGTATGATAACTCTTTTCCATGGAGCTGCGTAGCTGTTGCAATAGAACCTTTTTGTGTTAACGGCTTTTTATAGAAAGAAGCTTGTTGGTGCGGATTTTCTCCGTATCGTAAGCCTTGAACACGCTCATACGTTACTGTTAATTTCTCAGGAGTTGTTTCACCTGTAATGTTTGTTAAGTATTCAGCGATTAATGCATCATAAGCTGCCGTGTGACGGAATACTTTTGCTGCTAATCGTTGATTAGTTTCAAATGAAACATTGCCATCAGCTTTTAACTCTTCTACTACGGTTGCGTAATCGCTTGGATCTACTACAACTGAGACAGAACGATAGTTTTTCGCAGCTGAACGAAGCATTGTAGGTCCACCGATGTCAATATTCTCAATCGCTTCAGCAAGCGTTACATCCTCTTTTTCAATTGTCTTTTTAAATGGATATAAGTTTACAACTACAAAGTCGATTGGCGAGATATTATGCTCTTTCATTTGTGCTTGATGCTCTTCATTATCGCGTAACGCTAATAAAGCACCGTGAACGTTAGGATGCAATGTTTTTAAACGACCGTCTAAAATTTCTGGAAAATCAGTTACTTCAGAAATTCCGATAACGTCAATGCCGTTTTCTTCTAGCGTACGTTTTGTACCGCCAGTTGAAATAATTTCTACTCCTAAGTCCTTTAATTCTTGTGCAAATGAAACAATACCTTCTTTATCAGATACGCTAATAAGTGCGCGTTTTGCTGTCATTTTGTAAACTCCTCCTGATCCGATCTCTCATTTAAAATCTTTCTTTCACTACTACTCTACCATAGTAAAGGATTAAAACTTTTTTGACAAGGTTACATCCTATTTATTTAACTGCGGCTTGTTCAAATAATTCATTTAGTACCGCGGGATAAAATTGATGTTCAATTTCATGAATGCGGGCCTCAACGGTTTCTCTTGTATCGCCTTTTTCAATGCGAATAGCCTGCTGATCAATAATTGGTCCTGTATCCATTCCTTCATCTACAAAATGCACGGTAATTCCAATCACTTTTACTCCTGCATCAAAAGCTTGACCAATAGCATCAATCCCAGGAAATGCAGGTAAAAGCGACGGATGAATATTAACAATACGATTTTTGTATGGCTTAAGCAACGTCGAACCAACTAATCGCATATATCCTGCTAAAACAAGAAATTCTACTTTAGCTGATGTAAGCTCTGCAAGAATTGCTGCTTCATACGCTTCTTTGTTTTCATAGTTTTTAGGCGAACAAACAAAGCATGGTATTCCACATGCTTTTGCTCGTTCAATTACGTATGCATCGGGTTTATTGCAAACAACAAGCGCAATATTTGCTTTTAATCGACCTGACTGAGTTGCTTCGTAGATGGATTGAAAGTTACTGCCGTTTCCAGAAGCAAACACTGCAATATTTATCATGCAAACGTCCCTCCAGCAAATTCAACACCTGTTCCTTCTTTTACACGTCCGATAACAAATGCTTTTTCGCCTTCGTTTTCAATTGCTTCAATGACTTTATTCATATCTTCAGGTTCAACAGCTAAAACAAATCCGATTCCCATGTTGAATACTTCGAACATTTCTTTACGGTCTAGCTTGCCTTGCTCTTCAAGGAAATCAAACACGTATGGAATTGGCCAAGAACCGTAATCGATTTCTACACCTAAACCTTCAGGAAGCATACGAGGTATATTTTCAACAAACCCGCCTCCAGTAATATGAGCCATACCTGCAATCTTAGCTGCATGTAATGCTTTTAGGACCGGCTTCACGTATATTTTTGTTGGCGTTAATAACTCAACTCCAAGCTTTTCGTTAAAACCAGCGTAAGTTTCTTGAAGATTTAATCCTTGATCATCAACGATTTTACGTACAAGAGAGTAGCCGTTGCTGTGAATACCGCTAGATGAAATACCGATCAACAGCTGTCCAGCTTTAATCTCATCTCCAGTAATAATTTCTGACTTTTCTACTGCTCCTACTGTAAACCCTGCAAGATCATATTCATCTTCTTCGTATAAACCTGGCATTTCAGCTGTTTCTCCGCCAATTAACGCACAGTTAGATTGTTCACAGCCGTCTGCAATTCCTTTTACAATCGATTCAATTTTTTCAGGAACTGCTTTCCCGCAAGCAATATAATCTAAGAAGTAAAGTGGCTCTGCTCCTTGTGCTAAAACGTCGTTTACACACATGGCCACTGCATCCACACCGATTGTGTCATGCTTATCCATTTGAAAAGCAAGTTTCAATTTTGTTCCTACTCCATCTGTACCAGAAACAAGAACAGGCTCTTTTAAATTCAATGTAGATAAATCGAACATTCCGCCAAAGCCGCCGACTGTTCCCATAATACCTGCACGAGCAGTGCGTTCTACGTGCTTTTTAATACGTGAAACAGCTTCATATCCTGCTTCTAAGTCAACTCCAGCTTGTTTATATGAATATGACATGTTGTCACTCCTTTTTTACGTTAAAACTAACAAGTTACCTTTTCATGAGGGTGTACAGTATCTGGATAAATTTCAGTTGGATACTTTCCAGTGAAACATGCCATACACTGTCCGCCGTTGCCTTCATACTGTCTGCCGATTGCATCTACTAACCCTTCGTTGCTTAAGAAAACAAGTGAATCAGCTTCAATCAATTCACGAATTTCTTCAACAGAGCGTGTAGCAGCAATTAGCTCAGAGGATGACGACGTGTCAATTCCATAAAAACATGGATTTTTGATAGGGGGTGAACTGATGCGTACATGTACTTCAGTTGCTCCTGCTTCTCGAAGCATACGAACAATGCGACGGCTTGTTGTGCCGCGAACGATAGAATCATCTACCATGACAACACGTTTACCCTCTACAATTTTACGTACAGGAGACAGCTTCATTTTTACACCTTGTTCACGCAATTCTTGTGAAGGCTGAATGAATGTACGGCCTACGTATCGATTCTTAATTAAACCTAATTCGTATGGAATTCCTGACTGTTCTGCAAAACCGATCGCTGCTGAAATACTTGAATCGGGAACGCCTGTTACAACGTCTGCCTCAATCGGTGACTCAACTGCAAGTTGTTTCCCAAGGTTTTTACGAGCAGAGTGAACATTGATTCCATCAATATTGCTATCTGGTCTTGAGAAATAAATATATTCCATACTGCAAATTGCACGGTTTACATTTAATGTGAAACGTTCTGATTGAATACCTTCATCGTTAATAATAAGTAATTCACCCGGCTCTACATCACGCTCATGAACTGCTCCAACGATATCGAACGCACATGTTTCAGAAGCTACTACATAAGCATCACCTAATCGTCCAATTGATAACGGACGCAATCCGTGAGGGTCAAGTGCAACCATCATCGTATCTTCTGTTAAGATAACGAATGCGTATGCGCCTTTAACCATTGATAAAGCATTTTTTACTTTATCTTTCATATCTTCATAGCCGCTTCGTTTAATTAAATGAGCAAGTACTTCTGTATCCGATGTTGATTGAAAAATACTCCCTTGGTTTTCCAGCTGATGCTTTAATGCATTTGCATTAACCAAGTTTCCATTATGAGCTAACGCAAGGCTTCCGCTATGAGAGCGGAAGTGAAGGGGTTGAACATTTTCAAACCCTCCGCCTCCAGCTGTTGCATAACGAACGTGTCCAATTGCTGCTTTACCGTTTAGTTGCTCTAACTCTCCGTGGCCAAATACTTCGTTAACAAGACCGACACCTTTCATTACTGTCACTTTTTCTCCGTCTGTTACAGCAATACCAGCGCCTTCTTGTCCGCGGTGCTGCAAGCTATGCAAACCGTAATAAGCAATCTGGCTTGCATTTTCATGTCCCCATACACCGAATACGCCACATTCTTCGTTTAAGCCTTTGATTTCAGCAAGCATGGAAGCGCTCCTTTCCAAGCAGTAGTTAATTCTTCAACTGATAATTGAACAAGAACATTTTCTTGATGTTTAACAGTTAATGTTGCGTCTTCTGTTACGCGTCCTACTAATGTTACATCTTGTACAAGCATTTCGAATTTTTCTTTATTCTCTGGAGAAACCGTTACGATAAAACGCGATTGTGTTTCACTGAATAGCTCTGCTGTTGCTTCGCCGTCTACCGTTACGTCCACACCTAATCCGCTGCCGTTCATCACTTTTTCAGCTAGTGCTACCGCGAATCCTCCTTCTGCAAGATCGTGAGCAGATTGAACTGCGCCTTCACGAATTGCTTGAAGAAGCTGATCTTGACGTGTTTTTTCAACTGCTAAATCTAATTTAGGTGAATGCCCAAATACCGTACCGTTTTCTAGTACTTTTTGAAGCTCAGTACCTGCGAATTCTGCTTCAGCTTTACCAATCACATAGATTAAGTCATCTTTTTGCTTCGCATATTGAGTTGTAATATGGTTGAGATCGTCGATCAAACCAACCATTCCGATAACAGGAGTTGGGTAAATTGCTTCACCTTTTGTTTCATTGTAAAGAGATACGTTACCGCCGATAACCGGAGTCGATAGCTCACGGCAAGCGTCACTCATACCGTCTGTTGCTTTTTCAATTTGCCAGAAGATTTCTGGTTTTTCAGGGTTACCGAAGTTTAAGCAGTCTGTAATTGCAAGAGGCTGGGCACCTGAACATACAAGGTTACGAGCAGCTTCTGCTACTGCAATACGGCCGCCTACTTCTGGGTCTAGGTATAAATAGCGAGAGTTGCAGTCTGTTGTCATCGCTAATGCTTTATTTGTATCACGTACACGAACAACCGCCGCATCAGATCCAGGAGATACAACTGTGTTTGTACGTACTTGATAGTCATATTGGTTGTAAACCCACTCTTTGTTTGCAATAGTAGGCTGTTTTAAAAGTGTTACTAACATATCACTGTGATTTTCAACAGTAGGAGCATATGCTGACTGCTCTTGGAACTCACGATAGTATGCTGGTTCTTGAGATGGCTTGTGGTATACCGGTGCATCTTCTGCTAATGCATCTACAGGAACATCTGCTACTACTTCTCCGTTGTGAGTTAAACGAAGGCGCTTATCGTCGGTTACGTGACCAACTGAAACAGCTTCTAATCCATATTTTTCTACGATTTCTACGATTTCATTTTCACGGCCTTTTTCAACAACGATAAGCATGCGCTCTTGAGATTCTGAAAGCATCATTTCATATGGTGTCATACCTGTTTCACGCTGAGGTACAAGATCAAGGTTCATTTCAATACCAGAACCCGCTTTACTTGCCATCTCTGCTGAAGAACTTGTTAAGCCCGCAGCACCCATATCTTGAATACCGACTAAAGCGTCACACTTGATAAGTTCTAAGCAAGCTTCAAGAAGAAGTTTTTCCATAAATGGATCTCCTACTTGTACAGCAGGACGTTTTTCATCTGACTGATCAGATAGTTCTTCAGAAGCAAATGTTGCGCCGTGGATGCCGTCGCGGCCTGTTTTTGCTCCTACGTACATAACCGTGTTGCCAACGCCTTTAGCTTGACCTTTTTGAATGTCTTCGTGATTAATTAAACCCACACACATAGCGTTAACAAGCGGATTTCCTTCATATGAAGCTTCAAACTGAATTTCTCCGCCTACTGTTGGGATTCCTACACAGTTACCATAACCTGCGATTCCCGCTACTACTTCCTCAAACAAATGACGAACCTTTGGAGATGTTAATTCACCAAAACGCAAAGAGTTTAAAAGTGCAATCGGTCTTGCTCCCATTGAAAAGACGTCACGAATGATACCACCTACACCAGTTGCTGCTCCTTGATAAGGTTCAATCGCTGATGGATGGTTATGACTTTCGATTTTAAATACAACGGCTTGGTTGTCACCAATATCAACGATACCAGCTCCTTCACCAGGACCTTGTAATACTTTTTCACCCGTGATAGGGAATTTTTTCAGTACAGGCTTAGAGTTTTTATAACTGCAGTGCTCTGACCACATAACAGAGAATAAGCCTGTTTCTGTATAATTAGGAGTACGACCAAGCAGTTGCTCTACATTCGCAAACTCTTCGTCTGTTAATCCCATGTCTCGATATAACTTTTGTTCTTTAATTTGCTCTACATTTGGTTCAAGAAGTAACGACATTTTGTTCCCTCCACTGCTTTACGATTGATTGAAATAATTTAAGTCCGTCCGCGCTTCCTAAAAGATCGCTTACCGCTCTTTCTGGGTGAGGCATCATTCCTAATACGTTGCCTGTTTCGTTCGTAATCCCTGCAATATCTTGAAGACTTCCGTTTGGATTATCACCTGCGTATTGGAAAAGAATCTGGTTGTTTTCAATCAATTTTTGTAACGTGTGTTCATCACAATAGTAGTTGCCTTCACCGTGTGCCACTGGAATAGCAATTACTTCATCTTTGCCATAAGCATTTGTAAACATTGTTTCGTTATTAGCTACTTTCAAATTCACTGTTTTACAGATGAATTTTAAGTTTTCATTACGGCGCATAGCACCTGGCAGTAATCCTGCTTCTAATAAAATTTGGAATCCATTACATACACCTAGTACTGGCTTTCCTTGGCTTGCTGCTTTTTTTACAGCGTCCATTACATTTGAGAAACGAGCGATAGCACCTGAACGAAGGTAATCTCCATATGAGAAACCACCTGGAAGCAAGATACCATCATATTGATCTAATGATTCTGTATCGTGCCAAACGTAATCTACTTCTTCACCAAGCTCATCTTTGATAGCATGATACATATCGACGTCACAGTTTGATCCTGGAAAAACAATTACAGCAAATTTCACTGTACGACAACCTCCTCAACCTCGTAACGGTAATCTTCAATTACTGTATTAACTAAAAGCTTTTCACACATTTCTTTTACGCGTTCATCTAATGAATCTGTGCTGTCGATTGTTAGCTCTAAAAATTTACCGATGCGTACTTCTTCTACTTCTTCATAAGACATACGGTGCAATGAATTTTTAACGGCTACTCCTTGAGGGTCTAATACACTTTCTCTTAATGTGACAAATACTTTTACTTTATACATGGTTGGGTTATCCTCCGATTCGCTGTAAGATTTTTTCGTATGCTTCTGTTAAACCGCCTAAATCTCTGCGGAATACATCTTTATCTAATTTTTCGTTCGTATGAACATCCCAGAAGCGGCAAGTGTCAGGTGAAATTTCATCCGCTAAAATAATGTCGCCTTGAGAAGTACGGCCGAATTCTAATTTAAAATCTACTAAGAAAATATCTTTATCTTTGAAAAATTTCGATAATATTTCGTTGATTTGAAGTGCTTGTGCCTTTAAACTATCAATCTCTTCTTGAGTTGCAGCCTTAAGGAAAATCGCATGTTCTGCAAGAATTAATGGATCACCAAGCGCATCGTCTTTGTAATAAAGTTCAACGATTGGCTGTTCAAAACGAATACCTTCTTCTACGCCAATTCGCTTCGCAAGGCTTCCTGCTGTAGCATTTCGTACAACAACTTCAAGCGGGACAATTTCTACTTTCTTAACCGCTTGTTCATGATCTGAAAGCTGCTTCACAAAGTGAGTTGTAATCCCTTGCTCATGTAACATTGAAAATAGTAAACTACTAATTTGATTGTTCAACTGTGCTTTTCCGCTAATCTCCGCTTTTTTCTGACCGTTGAATGCTGTAGCTTCATTTTTATAAGCAACCCACAATACATCTTGCTCATCAGTAGCGTAAATTTTTTTCGCTTTTCCTTCATAAAGTAACTCTTGCTTTTCCATGCTGTCACCTCTACATACAGAATATTCAGATACACTTTCTTAGATAAAGGCAAGGACGTGCCTTGCCTTTTTTATTAAAGACCTAAACGTTCAAAGATCATATCTACATTTTTTAAATGGTGCTTATGATCGAAGCAATCTTCAATCTCTTCTGGTGATAAGTGGCGAGTAATGCGCTCTTCGCCTTCAATTAAAGAACGGAAAGGAACTTGCGTTTCCCATGCTTCCATTGCTTTTGGCTGTACTAAGTCGTATGCTTCTTCGCGTACCATGCCTTTATTGATTAGTGTTAACAGTACACGCTGTGAGTAAATTAATCCTAGTGTACGATCCATGTTGCGCTTCATATTGTCAGGGAATACTGTTAAGTTTTTAACAATGTTTGCAAAACGATTTAACATGTAATTTAAAGCAATCGTTGCATCAGGTAAGATGACACGCTCTGCTGATGAATGAGAGATGTCACGCTCATGCCAAAGCGGTACATTATCATAAGCTGTAACCATATAGCCACGAATTAAGCGAGCAAGTCCCGTTACGTTCTCAGAACCGATTGGATTACGTTTATGAGGCATTGCAGATGATCCTTTTTGACCTTTTGCAAAGTACTCTTCAACCTCACGTGTTTCACTCTTTTGAAGACCGCGAACTTCTACTGCAAATTTCTCAATAGATGTCGCAATTAACGCTAGTACTGACATATAGTGTGCATGACGGTCACGCTGTAATGTTTGCGTAGAGATTGGTGCTGGTGAAATTCCTAACTTCTCACACACGTATTTTTCAACGAAAGGATCGATGTTAGCGAACGTTCCAACTGCTCCTGACATTTTACCGAATTCCACTTCAGCTGCAGCACGTTTTAAACGCTCTAGGTTACGCTTCATTTCTTCGTACCATAATCCCATTTTCAAACCAAATGTCGTTGGCTCAGCGTGTACACCGTGCGTACGTCCCATCATAACCGTATACTTATGTTCTTGAGCTTTTTCCTTTAGTACTTCTACAAAGCGCTCTACGTCACTTAGCAAGATTTCATTAGCTTGCTTTAATAAATAAGATAGAGCTGTATCAACTACGTCAGTTGAAGTCAAACCGTAGTGTACCCACTTGCGCTCTTCACCAAGCGTTTCAGATACTGCACGAGTGAAAGCTACTACGTCATGACGCGTTTCTAATTCAATTTCATTGATGCGGTTAATATCAAAAGATGCATTTTGACGAATTAACTTCACATCTTCTTTCGGAATATGTCCTAATTCTGACCATGCTTCGCAAGCTAGAATTTCAACTTCTAACCAAGCTTTAAATTTATTTTCTTCTGTCCAAATAGCTGCCATTTCTGGTCTTGTATAACGTTCAATCATGTTGTTACTTCCTCCGTTCTTTCCCAAATTCCTAGAGATTCGGCTTTTTCTATCGCCTCATCTATCTTATCAGCTAATACCGTGATATGTCCCATTTTTCTCTTCTCTTTTGCAACTTTTTTTCCGTACAAATGCAAGTGCATATCATCTAAACATTCGATTTTTGCCATTGTGTTCTCAATATGCTCCCCTAATAGGTTAACCATAACAGCAGGTTTTAATAAAGTCGGCTGTGCTAGGGTCCAGTTACAAATGGCTCTTACATGCTGCTGAAATTGAGAAAGATCACAAGCATTGATTGAATAATGACCTGAATTATGAGGTCTAGGTGCCATTTCATTTATATAAAGCTGACCTTCTTCAGTTAGGAACATCTCAACTGCTAATGTACCAACTAAATCTAATCCCTTTGCTATTTCTTGCGCATATTGAAGAGCTTTCGCTTCTTGATCTGCTGTAATACGTGCCGGAACAATCGTTTGGTGCAAAATATGATGCTTATGAATGTTCTCAGCTACTGGTAAACATACCGTTTCGCCTTTTGCATTGCGGTGTACAATAACTGATACTTCTTTATCTAAGTTCATCCACTGTTCTACAATGCATTCCGACTGTGCTAATAGCTCAGCTGCTTCACGAATATTATTCTCATTTTTCACTAGAACTTGCCCTTTACCGTCATATCCGCCTCGGCAAGTTTTTACGACACATGGATAACCAATTGTTTCGACAGCTTTTAAAAGTTCTTCTTCAGTCGTAACGATTGCGTAATCAGGAACGTCTAGATTAAGCTTTGTAATCATTTCTTTTTCTAAACGACGATTTTGTGTAACGGCTAGTAAATGACTGCCTTGTGGCACGTAGCATTTTGTTTCTAGCCATTTCATCATCTCAACATCAACGTTTTCAAATTCATAGGTGATGACATCTGACACTTCAGCAAGCTGTTCAACCGCTTTTCTATCATCATAGTTGCCAATGACTTTAATATCTGCTACTTGACCGCAAGGAGAATCTTCTGTTGGTTCAAGCACTGCAATGTAATAACCCATTTCTTTAGCAGATAGTGCAATCATTCTTCCTAGCTGTCCACCGCCTACGATTCCAATTGTTTTACCAGGAGGTATAAGTAAATTAGACAAGTTGATCACTACTTTCTAACACGGATGATTTAATAGACTCTCTACGATTTTCAAGTTGATCACTTAACGTTGGATCCTGTGTTGCTAAGATTTGTGCTACTAGCAGGCCAGCGTTCGTAGAACCAGCTTTTCCAATAGCTACTGTAGCTACCGGTACGCCGCCCGGCATTTGAACAATCGATAAAAGTGAATCTAAACCGTTTAAGTTACTTGATTTAACCGGTACACCTATTACAGGTAAAATTGTTTTTGCAGCAATCATACCAGGTAAGTGAGCAGCGCCACCAGCGCCAGCAATAATAACTTTAATCCCTCGTTCTTTAGCAGTTTCAGCGTACTCAAACATATAATCCGGCGTTCGATGTGCTGATACAACTTTCTTTTCATATTCAATATTTAATTCATCTAAAATGTCACACGCATATTTCATAGTGCTCCAGTCTGACTGACTGCCCATTACAACAGCAACTTTTACATTCATGAATAAAAGCTCCTTTTTCACGTTATAAAAAAACCTAGGGTACGTTATGGCTCACTAAAGGAAAGCCACAACTACCCTAGGTTTCATGTATCAACATTCCTTTTGAAAAGGAATCATGTTTACCTATTTAGTAATTGTACTCTCCTCATAGTCCAATGATTTACGGTCATCGGGTAGAAACTCGTGGGCCATATTCCCACTATTATATGAGGTTTCGGATATCTCAATTGACAACTTAATAATAACAGCCAAACCAGAAAAAAGTCAACCCAAAAATCGAATGTTTACTATTTTTATCATTAAAATGTTCGTATTTAGAGACTTTTCCCTTCGAAAACAATCTGTTGCTTTACCGGAACATACTCTTTTTTACCATTTATTTCTTTTTCTTCAAAGATAGGCTTTTCCATGCGTCGAACGGGCATATACCCATCTTTTTTCATCCGATCTAAACAACTTGCGATTGTTTCATTTTCCTGTAATTCGTATAGTACTTTTTTTGATTTCTTACCCAAAATGCAGCCTCCAGTTTGAAAGAAGTTTCTTACAACGTCAAAAAGAACTTTTATAATAAAAAATTAAATGAATCCACTATAGTGTAACATAATTTAAAAGTTAAATTCACGCTGTAATTTTTAGAAACAAAAAAAGACTAGTCATTGAATGACTAGTCTTTTTATTGGCCTGGCAACGTCCTACTCTCACAGGGACAAAGTCCCAACTACCATTGGCGCTAAAGAGCTTAACTTCCGTGTTCGGTATGGGAACGGGTGTGACCTCTTCGCTATCGCCACCAGACAAGAGATTGCTCTCTCAAAACTAGATAACAGTTCGCTGAGTAAAGCTTACGCTTTTAAAGTTTGGTTAAGTCCTCGATCGATTAGTATCAGTCAGCTACACATGTCGCCACGCTTCCACCTCTGACCTATCAACCTG
>NZ_JBHZOR010000009.1:0-135990 GCF_042787605.1 Priestia sp. YIM B13491
AAAAAATAAAAATTAACGTTGACGTTTGTCGCTTTGTTCAGTTTTCAAAGTTCAACCGCCGCTCTTAAGCGACTTTATCATCTTATCAAGTTTTCAACGTAATGTCAACAACTTTTTAAAATTCTTTTTTTAGCTTCGTTTTTAACGGTATGTCTCAACGACGCTTTATAATAATAAAATATATTTTAACTAAAGTCAACAGTTTTTAAAGAAAAAATTAAAAACTATTATTTATAGACTTGAACAATGACTACTGTACCGTATTATAGTAAATATTATAGGCAAAAGCCAGCTGTAACTTTGCCTTCTTTGTTCCTGCGCTTTTACATATTCTTTTTTATTATTCTTATAGAAGAAACTAAAAAAGAGCTGTCCATTAGACAGCCCTTTCTTATTTCCCTTTAAAACTAGGTCTTCTCTTCTCAGCAAATGCTTGAAGCGCCTCTAAACGATCTTCTGTCGGAATCGTTAACTCATATGCTTTTCGTTCAATTTGCAAACCAGTCTGCAAATCGGCCTTCATTCCTTCTTTGATAGCAAATTTTGCTTGCTGAAGCGCAATTGGCCCATTTTTCAATAAAAGAGAGATAAAAATATCTATTGTTTCTTCTATTTCATATCCGGGAGCCACCTTCGTTACTAGACCACATTCTTTCGCTTCTGATGCTGAGAGACGCTGAGCTGTTAAAATTAGTTCCATTGCTTTTGCTTCCCCAACTAACCGAGGGAGACGCTGTGTTCCTCCTGCGCCTGGTATAATCGCTAAGCTTGTTTCCGTTAAACCCATAAGCGCTTCGGTTGAAGCAACCCGGAAATCACATGCTAAAGCCAGCTCCATTCCTCCTCCAAATGCATATCCATTGATGATTGCTATCGTTGGCTGAGGAAGCTGCTCTATCTTCGAAAACACTTCTCCTATTTTGTAAATATTGCGCTTTACCTCTTGATCAGAAAGGGTTTTACGTTCTTTTAAATCGGCCCCTACACTAAAAGACTTTTCACCTGCCCCTTTAAACGTCACAACTCGAATATCTTTTTGAGTACGAATTCCTTCAATTACTTCTTCCAATTCTTTAAGCATATCGTAATTAAAAGCATTCATTGCTTCCGGACGGTTCAGTATCACATGGGCGACGTGTCCCTTCATTTCATAAGAAATAGATGACATCCTTTTACCACCTCCAACTTGGAATCGCTTTCATTTTATCGCTCCTGGGATACTTGTTGCTTCAGTGCACGCCGTAAAATTTTTCCCGTTGTATTTTTAGGAAGTTCTTTTAAAAATTCAATTTCACTTGGCACTTTATATTTAGCAAGGTGCTCTTTGCAGTAGGCAATAAGCTTCTCTTCCGTTATCTCTTGATTATTGCAAACCACGTAACACTTCACACATTCACCTAAGGAAGGATCAGGGACTCCGATAACAGCCACTTCTACAATATCCCGATGCGCATATAGCACTTCTTCTACTTCGCGAGGATAAACATTATATCCTCCTACAATAATTAAATCTTTTTTACGGTCAACGATATAAAAATAACCTTCCTTATCCATTCTTGCTAAGTCACCTGTATACAGCCAACCATCTCGGAGAGCATATTCCGTGTCTTCAGGAAGCTTGTAATACCCTTTCATCACGTTAGGGCCTTTGACGATAAGTTCGCCGACTTGTCCTACTTCTACTTCTTCTCCTAGTTCGTTTACCACTTTATTTTCAACATTCATAATAGATGTGCCTATAGAACCGGCTTTTCTCTCTCGGTCAATCGGATTGAAACACGTCACAGGAGAAGCCTCAGATAATCCATACCCTTCTGCTACCATTACCCCAAACTTACGTTCAAAATTGGTTAGAAGTGCCACCGGCATTGATGCCCCCCCTGATATACAAAGCCTTACCGTGTGAAAGTGCTCTTTTTTCCCTTTGTCATGCTGAAGTAAGAAATTATACATTGTGGGAACGCCGGCAAAAATAGTCGCTTGTCGATTTTGAATTAATTCAAATATAGAAGATGGACTGAATTTTGGTTCAATTAATATCGTTCCTCCATTCATTAAAGGCGCATTCAATGAAACAGTTAAACAAAATACGTGAAACATCGGCAAAGCAGCTACGACTCGGTCATTCCCATTTATACTTAAATAATCTGCTACGTCTTGAGCATTTGAATAAATATTTTTATGTGTAAGCATAGCTCCTTTTGGTTTTCCAGTTGTTCCTGACGTATACAGAATGAGGGCCACATCTTCTTCTTTTAACTCCAGAAAATCATATGTAGCTTCCCCTCTGTTTACAACTTGCGAAAACGTGTGAAAATAAGAAGGTATATTTTCTACTGTATCTGTCGTTTCACACAAGATAACGTGTTCCAAAAATGGAGCGTGTCCAATGATTTTCTTTAAAATAGGGAGAAGTAAATCAACCGCAATAACTGCTTTTACATCCCCATCCTGAAGCATGTAGCTAATTTCATCCGCTGTGTAAATAGGATTAATGGGTATAACAGTAGCTCCTACTCGAAGAGCACCGTACAATCCAATAACAAAATGAGGCGAGTTGCCGACAATCAAAGCGATATGATCTCCTTTTTTTACACCTAATTGCTTCAGACCATTAGCAAACTTAGATACCGATGCATCAAGATTTGCATAAGATGTTTCCTGGTCCATAAAAACATATGCCGATTTTTGTGGAAATTGCTCAGCTGTTTTATGAAGCTGTGCTGCCAAATTCATCTCATAACTTCCTCCTTTTAATAACGAATGAATGAACGCCCATTCATTATTAAGTCATAATAATGTAAAAATTCTTACTTCTTCTATTATATTATAATGTTACTGCTGTTCTATTGACAAGACTCATCTGTTTAAAAAGAAAAAAAGCCTGATATAGCAGACTTTTTTCTTAATAGATTAATTCAACAAACTCTTCTTTTGTAATATTACCAAAATAATGTGGAATATCGATGTCTTCTAAGGCTTGTTCAATAGAAGCTTTTTCATAACGAACACCTGTTAATTTTCCCTGCACTTCCTGGACATCCCCCACTCCAAAGAAATCTCCGTAAATGGTGCAAGCATCGATTTTCCCTTTATTCACTTCTAAACGAACGTCAATTTGTCCCACAGGAAAGCGGTGAGAGTGCTGTAAGTTAAATTTAGGTGATTTTCCATAGTTCCAACCCCATGACTGATAGCGCTCTTTAGAAATTTGATGAATCGTTTCCCAATCTTTTTCCGTTAGTTTATATTCTGTTATATTTTCTTCTCCGTCAAAGATATATCGAAGCAGCATTTCTCTAAACTCTTCCACCGTTACTTTCTGTTCTAAAAATTCGCTGATATTTGCTACTCTATTTCGAATAGACTTAATGCCTTTGGATTCAATTTTATCTTTTTTTACTCTTAACGCTGATACGACGTTTTCAATCTCTGAATCAAAAAGAAGAGTTCCATGGCTGAACATTCTCCCTTTCGTTGAAAACTGAGCATTTCCAGAAATTTTCCGTCCTTCAGCCATTAAATCATTTCGTCCGCTTAGCTCAGCATTAACTCCTAATTTCTTTAACGCTTCCACGACCGGCTCGGTAAACTTTTTAAAATTATGAAAGCTATTTCCATCGTCTTTCGTAATAAAGCTGAAGTTTAAATTTCCTTTATCATGATAAACGGCACCGCCTCCAGACAGACGTCTCACTACATGAATTTGCTGATCTTCAACATATTTTGTATTAATCTCCTCAATGGTGTTTTGGTTTTTCCCAATAATAATAGAAGGTTCATTAATATAAAACAGCAGATATGTCTCATTAATGTCTAGATGCTTAAGCGCATACTCTTCAATTGCTAAGTTAATTCGGGGATCATAGTTTTTTTGATTATCAATAAATAACATTCATTTTCCTCCTTGTTATTCCCATACATATCCTGATTCAGCTAACGTAAGCGTACCTCTATAATGAGCAGCGGCTTCCTCTACTAGCTGTTGATGTTCTCCATAGTGCGGAAGGTGAGTAAGCATGAGGTGTTTGACACTTGCTTTTGAAGCAAGTGTACCGGCTTCTGTACTTGTCATGTGTCCAGCGCCTCTTCCATCCTGATTGGCATAAAAATTACATTCACAAATAAGAAGATCTGCTTCTTCTGAGAAGGAAACAAACTCTTCTAAATAACTAGAGTCCGCTGTGTACACGACAGTTTGATTGCCGGCGCTTATTCTCATGGCATAACAAACGACTGGATGTTTCGTTTTCATAAATTCGATGGTAAAAGGCCCAACTTCAAGTTTTTGACTCGGATCATACTCTACCCCTTTAGTAATTCCTTTATGAGTAAGTTTGTTGAAGCTTTCCTGATCATATGTATGTCCATAAATAGAAAGTTCCTTAACAGCGTTTCCTAGATGAGTCTGAATGAGGCGTGCATATTGAAACACTCCGACATCAGCCACGTGATCATGATGATAATGAGATAAAATCATAGCATCTATTTCTTCTGGCTTTGCATATTTTTGCAGCTGAGCCAATGCACCGCTTCCGCAATCAACAAGCAGCTTAAAACCATCGTGCTCCAATAAATAGCTAGAAGTAGCTTCTGAAACCGCAGGATATCCTCCCCAAAAACCAATAACAGTTACTTTCATTTCAATCACCCTTTCGTACTATTTTTATTACGTTCAGTATACCCTACTTTTTTTTGAAAACTAACTGAAAGGCACTTGTTTCGATCATTTTATCGAAATAACTCATTGTTATATAACAAATAACCACTTAGAATAGCAAAATAGGCTAAATTGTTATAAAACATAATTGACATTTCATCATCTGTTATAATACAATGTTAGTAACAAAAACAACGGAGGGGATTTAAAATGTTAGAAAAAATGACTGAATTTTTCAAAAGATTACCTAATAAAAAGTGCGTAGAATGTGGAAACGACATCGAGGAACAGCATGAGTGCTACGGAAATAAATGCGATCACTGTCTAGATATCATGAAATAAAAAAAGCTGAAACTGTTATAAAACAGTTTCAGCTTTTTTTATACGGTTAAACTGCGATACTCGTTTGGCGTAATGCCTTCTACTTTTTTAAACACTTTTCGAAAGTATTTATCATCATGATATCCAATCATATTCGCAATTTCATAGATTTTTAGTTCTTCATTTAGTAAAAGTGATTTGGCTTTATTCATTCTGACTTTCACCATATAATCTGAAATGTTTTCTTGAAATTCTTGCTTAAACTTTCTCGAAATGTATTCACGGCTTAGATAGAAACGTTCCGATATTTCTTGAAGCTTCACATCTCGATGAAAATTTTGCTGCAAATATTGTTCGATTTCATAAATAACGTCCCGATTGTTTTGCTTGCTATACCTTTTTACTACTTTTAAAAAACGCTTTACTTCACGCTTCTTTCTCTCTACATACTTTGCTAGCTGAAACTGCCCATCTTGGTTATAGAAAAAAGAAAGAACATATTCAGGACCGTTATTTATCGTATAAGGAATGTGATATCTTTTTAACCAATGCTGGCTTAACAGCTGATATTCCTGCTCAAAATGCAGAATTTGCTTTAATGAGAGATAATTTTGCGCTTCAAAAACTGTGATAATTTCGTTGAATACCGGCAAAAAGGCTTCAAACTTCCCGACTTGCAGCGCTTCTTCAATTTTACTGTTATAGTCCATCATATTTATTAATAAAGCACTTGCTAAAACGTCTTGCTCGCCGTAGACCTTCACTTTATTTTGATCAAGAACATTGCTTAATAAAAGCGAATTTTTCGCATCTTCATAGGATTTCATTAGCTGATCAATAGAAGAAACTTTGCACCCTCTTGCAATCCGACAGCTCACGTCTAACGTACGGCGAATGGCTGTATGTAAAGTCGTCAGTAAAGAGGTTATGCGTTCAAAATCATTCCAAAATATAATGATAATTTCCCACTTATTTGATAAATAACGGAAGGCTACCCCATTTTCTTCTTCCATCAGCATTTCATTGATTACATTTAAAATTGAAAAATAGGCTAAATCCCGGTCACCGCCAAAAGAACGAATGATAGATTCATCTACACGTACAATCCCCACTTCATATTCTCTAGTCAAATGGAAACCAAACTCTTCATAGATTGATTGATTTAGCAAATAATTGTTCATTAACTGCGTCAGTTTTCGATCTCGATAAATCGGCTTCATTTCATTGATTAAACGATAGCTGCTATTATGGACTTTTCTGAACTCTTCTTCTTTCTTCCACTGGGTTACAGCTCGTACAAGCGTATCGTTTAAAATCGAAGGATCCACTGGCTTTAGAATGTAATCCGTACTTCCAAAATGAATAGCTTTACGCATATAGTGGTAGTCATCATACCCTGTTACCACAATCGTTTTGCTAGAAGGTGAATTCTCTTTAATCCACTCCAACAAAGCAATTCCATCGATATTAGGCATCTTCATATCAGTAAAAATGATTTCCGGTCCATGATCCTCGATAAGCGCAATCGCTTGCTCACCGCTATCAGCTTCTATCACATCTGTAATTTCATGCTCTTCCCACTGTCCAAGCAGCTTTATTCCTTCTCTTACATGCTCTTCATCATCCACGATTAATACTTTCATCACTATCCCTCTTTTCTTCAATTGTTGTTAGCTTTATGACAACGGTAAAATCGTGATTTTCTTGACTGCTAATTTGCATTGAAGCATGATCTCCATAGTAGATGCGAAGTCGTTCATAAATGTTTTGCAAGCCAATATGCTCATCTGTTTGATTATACGATTGCTGAAGTCTCGTTTTTAATTGATTCAACTCTTGTTGCCCTATCCCTTTTCCGTTATCAGAAACAGTTAGAATCAGTTCTTCACCGCTCAACTCAGCTGAAATCAACAGCTTTCCGCTTCCTGTGCGGGTTTCAAATCCATGCTTAAAAGAATTCTCAACAAGAGGCTGCAAAATCATTTTCGGTATTCGCATAAGCTCTGCCTCTTTTTCGATATTTAACTCATACTCAAACTTTGAACCAAACCGCTGCTTTTGCAGACTTAAGAAAGCTTTTACGTGATCGACTTCTTGCTTTAAGCTAACGATATCCTCTTTCATATTCATGCTGTAACGCATAATGTGGGAAAGTGAGGTTAATAAAGAATATACTTCAACTGCTTTATGCTTAAGAGCAAGAGTTCCAATCGATTGAAATGCGTTGTATAAAAAATGCGGATTAATTTGTGACTGCAGCACTTTTAGCTGCGTTGATTTATTTTCTAATTCCAATCGAAATTTACGTTCAATCAAGTCATTAATTGTTTCTACCATAGAGGTAAAATGCCTTCCTAAAACACCAAATTCATCGTTTCCAAGCGACTTAAACCGCACCTCAAATGATCCTTTTTCCACTTCTTTCATATTGCGAATCAATACGTTAATCGGCTGTGTAAAACGTACTGATATAAAAAGGGTAGCGATAACGAGCATACACAAAAATGGTAGGCCAATTAATACATTCATAAGTGCTGTCTTTCTTGCATCCTCATATAAAACACTGTAAGGAATTCGTTTCACAATGTACAAGTCCTCAAAGGGCTGTTTAAGCTTTTCATACATTAATACGCCTGAGAAGCTTTTATCTTCCCATTCCATGCTATGGTCTTTTTGAGAAGTAAGCGCCTTCACCCACGCGTAGTTTTCATTTTTTCCAATAACCTTTGAATCAGAGGAATACAAAACCTTCCCTTTATTGTTCATTAAATAAAAATCTTCTGACTCTTCATTATATAGACGCTGCGATATAGATTGAATTTGTGTCATATTAATGTCTAAAGATAGATAAGCTAACAACTTGTCTGATGGAATCTCATCAATCCGCTGATGAAAGCTAATCACTTGATTCGGCAGTGAATCAATTAACGTTGATAAATTATTGTAGCTATAAATTTCATGGGTAGGCTCAATCACAAGAAATTTATGATTTTTATTTAAATAAGAATAGTAAGGCTGAGTGTAAATATCATCGTACTTCCCTCTGCTGCTCACTTTCGAATTGTAAGCTGTATATGAATCATGCCCGTTTTCAATGTAAAGATGGAGCTGTTCAATCTCTGGACGAGTATTATATAAATAAAGAAGAGTTCGTGATATTTCCAGTTGATTGGCTCCTAAGTCACTTGATACACCTTCATCTAATACCTTAATAAATGGGTGATAGCCGTACAGCCTTTTTGTAATATTAGCAATTTCATTTAAGTAATCGCTCAAATCATTGCTTCCGTTTTTAATAACTTGATAGTTGGTAGAAATAAATCGATTCTTAACCGTTTCTTTGGTGTACTGATACGTAAAAATCGTTGAAATTAAAAATGGAATAACCGTTGCGAATAAGAAAAACAAAATTAATTTCTTGCGTATGCTCCAGCCTTTCACAAATAACCTCCTTTGACTAATGTCATACATTATGACTATTATTATACATTAAAAGCGCTTTCAATTGACTATTATTTTTTCATAGCTATGAATCTAACCAACTATTTTTTCACATCAAAAAGTCCGCGTTTTCCACGCGGACTTTTTGTTTATTTTTTCATTTTTGCCCAAATTGTATCTAATTTCTTCATAAACTCTTCTTCCGTCATTTGCTTGCCTGCGTAAGACTGCATTGCTGCGCCCACTTCTTGAACCGTTCCTTCCGGATACTTAAACCAGTTCCAAGATAATGTTTTACCTTCTTCAGAATATTTTAAGATATCATCAGATAAAGAATCGATTCCTTTTCCATCGATGTTTTTGAACGCTGGAATGAACTTGAACTTTTCAACTAAGAATTTTTGACCCTCTTTAGAAGAAACCATCCAATTTAAGAATTCCTTTGCTGCTTTTTTATCTGCATCTGGCGCATTTTTGTTCACTACCCAGTTATTTGGAACTCCGATTGCTAATTTATCATTTTTCTTTGCATCGTTGCTGATTGGCATTGGAATAAAGCCCATTTTCATGTCCGGATTAATTTTGGTAATCATATTTACCGTCCAGTTACCTTGTTGCATCATTGCTGTTTCACCAGAAGCAAATTGAGTAACTTGTGTATTGTAGTCTGTCGTTAGTGGATTTTTATTTCCATACTTTAACGTTAAGTCGAACAGATTCATAAATTGCTTAAACGTTTCATTGCCTTCAAATTTTGCTTTTCCTTCGTTTAGACCTTTAATAAACGCATCTGGATCGTCTTGCTGTGCCATTGGAATATTAAATAAGTGGTTACCTAGCACCCACCACTCGCCGTATCCATTAGAAAATGGCGTAATTCCTTTTGCTTTAAGCTTCTTAGAAGCTGCTTCTAATTCGGACAGCGTTTTAGGTAATTCTTTAACGCCTGCTTTTTCAAATAAATCTTTATTATAAATAAAACCATAACCTTCTAAGTTTAGCGGCTGACCATAAATTTTCCCGTCCATTGTCATCGGTTCTTTGGCGATATCATACAGATTATCTACCCACGGCTGATCAGATAAATCTTCCAATTTATCCTTCCACGTTTGCGCTTCTTGGAACCCTCCATTGTTAAAGATATCAGGTTCATTTCCAGAGGCAAACTGTGCTTTTAATGCTGCACCATAGTCCGCGCCTCCGCCGACTGTTTGGATGTTAAACTTTACGTTTGGATGTTCTTTTGTATATTCATCCGTTAATTCTTTCAGCTGATCTGCAATTTCCACTTTGAACTGGAACATATCAATAACAACTTGATCACCTGAGCCTGTTGATTTACTTGCTTTTGAATCCGTACCTGAGTTTGAACATGCTGTCGCAAATAAAAGTGATGTTGCTAACACGCCAGACATTATTGAAAGCCTTTTCATTTTCATTCGTTTTGCCCCCCTTGATATCTATCTCTCTTTATTTTACCGATTCTAGGACATTTGAACAGGTAACAATATTGAACAACCGAGTGGAAAATATTGAACACCCCCTTCAGCACCCTTCGACAGTTCTCTCTTCTTCTGCAAAAATTTCTATAAATTTTTTGTCTGTTTTATTCCACCTAATAACATTTATAGACAAAATTATGTTAATATGTAGAGTGATAGATTCATAAGAAAATTTATGAATTTTTTTAACTTGTATAAACAAAGTGAAGGGGTTTACATGAAAACTAAAAAGCGCAAAAAAACACATGTCTCATTTCGAATTAACTGGCTGTTTATTGTGGTTTTCCTGCTTTTTTCTGCACTCATTTTACGATTAGGCTTCGTACAGATCGTGTACGGAGAGAACTATAAACGAGAAGTTGAAAAAACAGAAGATGAAACGGTAGATTCACCGGTTCCTCGCGGAAAGATGCTAGACCGCTATGACCGCGTTATCGTGGATAATAAACCGTTGAACGCTGTCACGTACACGCGTTTGAAAGGCGTCACTCAAGAAGACAAGCTAAAAGTAGCTAAAAAGCTTGCCACTCTTATTGATGTTCCTGTTACAACAGACGTGTTTGGCAAATCGGATAAAAAGAAAGATAAAAATACGATTAAGCTAACAGAACGCGACTTAAAAGATTACTGGATTGCAACTCATCCAAAAGCAGCAGCGAAAAAAATTACCGCAGCGGATAAGCAAAAAGTAAAAGAAGAAAAAATTTCTGAAGATGATTTGTATCCTCTTCAGCTGAAGCGTATTACTAAAAATGAACTTCTATCGGTGAAGGACGACCTTGAAGTTATTGCCATTAAAAGCAAGATGGAAGGCGGGTATGCGTTAACTGCTCAAATTATTAAAAGCGGGTTAACCGATAAAGAGCTTGCCGTTATTAGTGAGCAGCTGAGTGACTTGCCGGGCGTCGATACGACAACTTACTGGGACCGTATGTATACATACGATGACTTACTTAGTACGCTGCTTGGTAAAATCACATCAGCTGATGAAGGATTGCCAAGCGAAAACTTACAGTACTATTTGTCACACGGCTATAGCCGTAACGACCGAGTTGGAAAAAGTTATTTAGAAAAGCAGTACGAAGACGTTCTTCGCGGTCAAAAAGCGCGCATACAAAACGTAACCGATCGCTCCGGCAACTTAGTGAGCCAAGAGACCGTTACTGAAGGTCAGCGCGGCAGTGACTTAATTTTAACAATTGATATGGAACTTCAAAAACAAGTCGAAGATGTTTTAACGAAAGCTGTACTTGAAGGCGCTGCTAGGAACCGCCTGATGGACCGAGCGTTTGCTATCATGATGGATCCACATACAGGAGACATTTTAGCGATGGGAGGAAAACAGCTGGTTACTGACAAACAAACAGGAGCACGCAAAGTTCAAGACTTCGCGCTTGGAAATCTTACAACTTCTTATGAAGTAGGTTCCGCTGTTAAAGGAGCGACCGTTCTAGCCGGACTTGACTCAGGTGCAATTCAGCCTGGCACGGTTTTTTATGACGCGCCAATGAAGTTTGCTGGTACTAAACCGAAGAAATCCTCTCATAATATGGGAGCTACAGGTATTGAAAAAGCCCTTGAGCAATCTTCTAACGTTTTTATGTATAGAACGATTTTAAACATGGCTGGTGAAACTTATCGACCTGGTGGATCACTGCATATCTCGCCGTCTATTTTTAATAAGATGCGTTCATACTACAGCCAGTTCGGTCTTGGCATTCCAACTGGAATTGATTTAGAAAACGAATCAACCGGTATTCGTAATACTGTAACAAATGAACCTGGTAAAGCTCTCGATTTTGCAATTGGTCAATACGATACGTATACACCGCTTCAGCTTGTTCAATACATTTCAACAATTGCCAACGGTGGATACAGAATGAAACCTCACCTTGTGAAAGAAATTCGTGAGCCTGAACTTGACAGCGAACTAAAAGGAAGTATACAAAGTTCCGTAGAACCACAAGTATTAAACCGTATTACAATGAATCAGTCACAAATTGACATCGTAAAGCGTGGTTTCCGTCGTGTTGTTACTGCTCAAGGCGGTACTGGGCATGCCTTGTATACAAATCCAAAATATAGAAAATATAATATAGCAGGTAAGTCAGGAACAGCTGAAACCTATAATCAAGGCGTAAGCGTACGTAACTCCACTTTTGTCTCTTATGCGCCTTATGACAATCCTGAAGTAGCCGTAGCAGTTGTTATTCCTTCTGCGTATGTGGCTGGAGCGAATTCTGGAGGACAAAGTAAAACTATTACAGGTGATGTTATTGATGCCTACTTCAAACTTAAAAAGCAAGGAAATACAGAAGTAGAGCAAAAAGAAGAAGATGCAAAAACAGGAAATACAGAATTAAACGGTGTAAAAAAAGATGATAATGAACAATAAAAAAGGTCTCGTCATGAGACCTTTTTTGTTTTTTCTATGAAAAAAGCCCATCTCACTGAGACAGACCGCGTAAAAAGTATAGTTCAATTAATTCAGCAATTTTTTCTTCTGAAAGCGGCTCATGCCGTTTTTCCCAATCATAGACGAGTGCAATGTACATTTTAAATAATAAAAAAGCTGTGAGCTCCGGGTTGCACGGTTTGATTTCTTTTTTAGAAATCGCAATTTCGATTTTGTTTTTTATATAAGTCAAAATCTCTTCTTCTACTCGCACCAGCACTTCTTGCACTGCTGTAGTGCCTAACTGCTGTTCCTGTACCAGCTTCAGCATGAGCTGATGCTCAGTGCGGAATTCTAAGATTCGAAAAATGGCTGCTTGGGCATTTTCAAAAAAAGGACGGTTGCTATCAATGACAGTTTCAGCTGCATCTGTCATTTCTCGAATCATTCGTGTAACAATTTCATCGAATAACTCTTCTTTGTTTTTAAAAAAAGTATAAATCGTTCCTTTTCCGACATTTGCAAGCTTCGCCACTTGCTCCATAGTCGTTGCTTTATATCCAAACAGCGCAAATGATTTTGACGCTGCATCAACAACTGATTGCTTTCGGTCTATCGCCACGTTATCCCCTTCTTTCTGACCGAATGAATATTTCGGTCAACAAGTACGGTTTTACTATAGCACAAGTTTCTTTTGCTTTTCAACCACAATCTGTTCTCTTAGTATAACCTTTCTCTACAGGTAGTAGACAAAAAAGCGGAGCATTGATTCACCGCTCCACTTCTACAGTTGCTGCACATATTTAACCGCTTTTTTAGCCACATCTTCTCCTTGCTCTACACATTCCGGTATACCCAGACCTTCGTATGAGCTTCCCGCTACATAAAGACCGGCAAGCTCTTTTTCAAGCTGTTCGTTCATCGTATCTAGCATATCGTGATGTCCGACCGTATACTGAGGCATTGACTGCTTCCATCTCGTTACCGCGTAGAATTCGGGCTCAGCAGAAATGGTGATGAGCTTCTTCAAATCCTCCAGGACAATTTTAAAAATTTCATCGTCAGGCTGATCCACTACAGCTTCATCCCCGGTTCGTCCAACCAAACATCTCAGCAGCACTTTTCCTTCCGGAACCGCATGCGGCCACTTTTTATTCAGCCACGTGCACGCCGTAATCGTGTAATCGCTATTTCTTGAAACGGCGATGTTCATTGCATCTAGATTGTCTTGCAACGCTTCTTGTGCAAAGGCTATCACAACAGTAGCTACTGAAGTGGATGGCATATGCTTCAACGGTTCGAATATTTTATATTCCGAAAGCATAGACTGAGCAGCTGCATGAGGAGAAGTTACAATAACGCTGTCTGCTTTTATGACTTTCCCGCTATTTAACGACAATTCATATGCGGTATCTTCTTTATAAATTTTCTCTACTTTTATTCCTTTTGTAATAATATCAGGATCTATTGCTTTTTCTACCCCATCTACTAGCGATTGAAGACCTTCTTTTAATGTTAAAAAGACACTATTTTTTTTGAACTCCGAATCATCACCGTGCTGTGGGTGAATTTCTTTTAGCTTTTTCATTCCAACAATTAAGCTTCTGTACTTATGTTCAGCATGCAGAAACTGTGGAAATGTTGATCGTAAACTCAAGCGATCAACGTCTCCTGCGTAAATTCCTGATAATAGAGGCTCAATTAAATTTTCAACAACTTCATCACCAAACCGTCTTCTAAAAAACACGCCTAGCGAACGGTCATCCTGATTTTTTGTCTTCGGTATAAAAAAATCAGCTGCTGCGCGCAGCTTGCCAACAGGTGAAAATAACCCTGTTGTGATAAAAGGAGATAACTTGGTTGGTATCCCCATTACAGCACCATCAGGCAGCGCATGCGGTGTATCTTTTACTAGAATATAGGATTTTCCTTTTTCATTTCCGACTAGCTCCCTGCCTAGCCCTACTTCTTTTGCCAGTTTTGTAGCAGCTAGCTTACGCGCTAAAAATGAATCCGGACCTTTTTCAAATAAATACCCGTCTCGTTTTACCGTTTGAATTTTTCCACCAAGCCGATGCGTCGCTTCTATTAGTTGAAGGTCAATTGGCAGCTGATGATCCTTTATTTTTTTTTGCAAATAATAGGCAGCTGAAAGACCTGTTATTCCTCCACCGATGATGACAACCTTTTTTCGTCTATCCGTCATGTTATCATCGCCTTTTCTGTAAAATTCAATATAAAGAGAAGCGATTATGGAAATCCATAGCTCGCTTCTTACTTTTCTCTATATTGATTATAAGTTACTTTTCATCCCTGTTCAACGTACAAAGAATCTATATTGACTTAACGGGCAATCTGTTTTAACACAACTGTAGCCAACCCATCGATAAATTCAGGCTGTGCATTGGGCATTTCGGGGCGGTAATAATCAGCCCCAATTTCATCTGTCACCACTTTGCATTCATAGTCGTTATCATAAAGTACTTCTAAGTGGTCTGCGATAAATCCAACCGGAGTATACACGAACGATGTATAGCCTTTTTCTTCGTGCAATTCTCTTGTTAAATCTTGTACGTCCGGACCAATCCATGGTTCTGGCGTATTTCCGGCACTTTGCCAGCCAATTTCATAATGTTCAATACCAGCTGCTTGTGCAATTAAATCCGCTGTTTCTTGAAGCTGATTTGGATATGGATCTCCTGCTGCAATAATTTTTTCCGGCAAGCTATGCGCAGAAACAATCAACACGGCTTTTTGGCGTTTCTTTTCGTCTATTAAATCAAACGTTTGTTTAACACGTGTAGCCCAGTACTGAATGAACTTTGGCTCACTGTACCAGCTTTCTACTGAATGAATGATTGGTCCTCCTAATTTTTCAGCCGTTTCTTTGGCGCGCCCATTATAGGATTTTACGCTAAACGTTGAAAAGTGAGGTGCAAGCACAATGCTCACCGCTTCTTTAATCCCGTCTTTATGCATCGCTTCTACTGCATCTTCAACGAACGGTTCAATATGCTTTAAGCCAAGATACGCTTTAAATTCAATTTCGTCCTGTACTTCATTCAAGCGCTTTTCCAGACTTTCCATTTGCTGTTGCGTAATTTTTGCAAGAGGTGAAATGCCCCCGATTGCTTCGTAGCGGTTTTGTAAATCTTCTAAGGCTTCCGGTGACGGTTTACGTCCGCGGCGGATATGTGTATAGTAACGTTCAATATCTTCTTCTTTATATGGCGTTCCATATGCCATTACAAGTAATCCCATTACTTTTTTACTCATGTGTTCGACACCTCTTTGTTAGATTCAATACTTGTCTTCATTTTGCCATGAATAAAAAGAAAAATTCAAAGTTTAGCGCTCCAAATTATTTGACAATTTATTGTCTATTTGCAGAATATTCATGAATAAAGGTTGTTAAACGCTTTAACGTTTCCGGCTGAACCTGTGGAAAAACGCCGTGCCCCAAGTTAAAGATGTAACCAGGACTGGCCATCCCTTTATCTAATATTTCTGTTACACGTTCTTCAATAACTTCCCATGGAGCTAACAAAATAGCAGGATCTAAGTTTCCTTGCAGCGTTTTTGTTAAGCCTAATGCACGTGCTTCATCCAGCTGCGTTCGCCAATCTAATCCCACTACATCCAGCGGCAGATCATGCCATTCTTTTGCCAAATGACTTGCCCCTACTCCAAACATAATAAGCGGTACATTTTTTTCACGTAAAGAGGTGAAAATTCGCTCCATAACAGGTTTTATAAAGTAACGATAATCCGCTACATTTAAAGCACCTACCCATGAATCAAAGATTTGAATGGCTTTTGCCCCAGCGTCAATTTGCGCTTTTACATATGTAATCGTCATATCTGCTAACTTATCCATTAGTGCAAACCATGCTTTAGGTTCCGTATACATAAATGCTTTTGTTTTATTGTAATTTTTTGAAGGTCCTCCTTCAATCATATAGCTTGCCACTGTAAAAGGGGCACCCGCAAAGCCAATTAGAGGTACGTTTAACTGTTCTGTTGTTAACAGCTTAATCGTATCTAATACATACGGAACATCTTCTTCCGGCGTAATTTCTCCTAGTTTTTCTACATCGCTTAAAGATTGAATTGGATTAGAAATTACAGGACCAATTCCTGACTTGATTTCAACATCCACTCCAATTGAAGGAAGCGGTGACATTATATCTTTATATAAAATAGCTGCATCCACTCCGTACTGTTCAACGGGCAGGCGTGTTACGTATGCCCCAAGCTCCGGCTGATGAGTGATTTCAAATAAAGAGTACTTCTCTTTTAGCTTTCGGTATTCCGGCTGTGAACGCCCTGCTTGGCGCATATACCAAACCGGAACATGATCCGTTTTTTCCCCTCTACAGGCTTTTAAAAAAGTATCGTTAAACGTTCCTTGACTCATAATTTCCACCTTTCTCGATTGTCTTCCATCCGTATTTTCTTCGATTAGACAGACAATAATCAGCAAAGGAACATACCGGTTCCTCTACTGATTAAAGTTTCACGTTATATTCTCTACTTGTCACTATACCCATTTCTTTACGACTTGTATAGCCACCTGCTAAAAATGTCAAAAATTCGCCCTACTCTTCCTTTTTTTATTGAAAAAGAGCAGGTGTTACTTCGTTGGATTTTTTTCCTTTTTGTTTTGTTTGGGAATTGTAAGGAACTACATAATAAGTAGGACTGTCGAGCAGATTCACACGCTCTTTTTCAAATGCTCCTTTTCCCTTCACTTTGCCAATTACTTCGGCTTTATCTCCTTTTTTCTCATAAACATAATAAACAGCTCTTTTATCAGGTGAAGGTGTCCACGATAAATTTACCGTTAGCAAACCAAATGGATGGAATGTTAATTCTTGTTTTAAGTCTTTAACTTGCTCTAAGCGTATTGGTTTTGGCAAATCTTTAACGCCTGCTGGCTTTTGAAATGCAGCTTCGTCGTAACCAGCTCTTGTGAGAATATCTTTAAATAATAGAGTCGGATAAGAACTTCCTTTTGTTAAATAATGCTGGTCATTTGTAGAATCATATCCCATCCACACGCTTCCTACAACATCTGGCGTATATCCAACGAACCAAGCATCCCTTGTGGCTCCTTTAACATTCGTATACGAAGTAGACCCTGTTTTTCCTGCTAACTCTCCTTTAAACTCTCCATTTTTTGCCGTTCCTTCTTTAACAACTCCTTGAAGCATCTTTGTCATATACCAAGCCGTTTGTTTTGAAAATGCTTTGTGAGTGTCGGGAACAGCTTTTGCAATTACTTTTCCGTCTTGATCTTTTATTTCTTGAATAAAGTACGGTTGGATGTTTTCTCCGTTTTCAGCAAATGCCCGGTACGCTCCTGCTAATTGAAGCGGTGTAATGCCTTCCTTTAATCCTCCAAGAGCAATCGCAAGCCCTTTATCTTCTAAAGGAACTCCTAGCTTTGTGAGATACTGCTTACTTGTTTCAACTCCTAGCTGATTCAATGTCCAGACAGCAGCTGCGTTTTTAGAATCTTTTAGGGCATCGTACATCGTTACCTTTTTAGCATATTGACCGTCTACATTTTTAGGTGTGTATCCCCCGTAGCTTCTAAGCTTGTCTTGCAGCAAAGAATAAGGCTTGAATTGACCTTCTTCTAACGCAGGGCCATATACTGCAATAGGTTTCATCGTAGAACCTGGCTGTCTTTTGACATTTACGCGATTGAGCGATTTTTGTACATAATCTCGTCCTCCCATAACAGATAAAACTCCTCCGCTTTTGTTATCCACTAATACAAAAGCACTTTGGGCACTGTTATCTGTACCTGGAAAATAACGATTTTCTTTCATTAACTCGTAGGCGGCTTCTTGTACTTTTGTACTCATCGGTACTTTGACCGTATAACCGCCGCGCAGAAGCTCATTGCTCGAAATGCTGTATTTCTTCTCTGCTTCTTGAATGACCATATCGATATAGGTTAAATACGCTGGGTTTTTAGCCTGTTCCTTTACGTTCAACCCCAGCGTTCTTCCTTGCAAACGGACATTTTTTTCAGCCGATAAATAACCTGCTCTTTGCATGGCATTTAACACAACATTCCTACGTTCTATACTTTTTTCTGGATGTAAAATAGGAGAATAAGAATTCGGTGCTTTTGGCAGTGCAGCGAGCAGTGCACCTTCTTCTACCGTTAATTCGGAGACATCTTTATTGAAGTAAAGCTTGGATGCAGCTTGGATTCCATAGGCTCCGTGTCCAAAGTATATTTGGTTCAAATACATTTCAAGCAGTTTTTGCTTGCTGTAACGCTGCTCCAAGTTAATGGCCACCACTACTTCTTTTGTTTTTCTAAGCAGCGTTTTATCATTAGATAAAAACACATTTTTAGCCAGCTGCTGTGTTAAAGTACTTCCTCCTTCAACACTTCCTCCAGCCAATATATCTCGGTATAATGCTCGACCAATAGATTTAAAATCGATTCCGTGGTGTTCATAAAAACGAACGTCTTCAATTGAAATAAATGCTTGTTGCACATGCTTTGGAATCTTATCAATTGAAACCAAGTCTCGATTTTTCACATAGAGCTTTGTTAATTCATCTCCATTTTCGTCCACTAACCTCGTAGCCGAGTCCATGACAATCTTTTTCTCATCAATTACATAGTTTCCAAGAAACAAGATGATAATATATCCAATCAATCCTAATAGAAAAATTCCAACTAAGGCAGCAATTGCGTATAAGCCTTTTTTGTACATCGTGCCACCCCTTTTCTTTCGCTAAACTTTTGATAATATGGAAAACAACTTCATCAATGTTTTACTTTACCATCTTCATTAGAAGTTCACAATTTTTGAATTTTTGTGTGTGAAATTTTATAATTTTAGTATGATTTACAATTGTAAATTGTATGCAATTCCCAATTAGAAAGGAAGTATAGTCCATGAAGATCTTTATTACTTACGGAACAGGCCCTTACCTTCAGAAGTTGATCGACGAACATCCGAGTGAACGTTTGTTACTGCTTCACAAAGATGACGATCAATTTGCACTAGTTCACGAAACAGATGGAGATACAATTTTTAAAGAAGGACATGCTTATGAGGTATTAGATGCTTCTGGAGATCTTGCAGATAGCGGATTTGCTGTACTAAATAATATTTCAGTTACAGATGAAGGCCGTCCTTTATTTGAACAGCGATTTAGCCAACGAGCTCGTTTAATTGAAAATGAAGAAGGCTTCTCAGCTATTCGTGTGCTTCGTCCACTGCAAAACGACACATACATTATCTTTACAGGATGGAAAGATGAAAGTTCATTTAGCGATTGGCAGTCTTCAAAAGCCTATAATGAAGCACACAAAAAACGCGGTACGTCAGAAGGCGTGGATCAGCAGCCATCGATTTTCTCTCGCCCTTCTTATGTGACCTCATACCACGTAGTTAAATAAGTAAACATCCTCCTAGTAGGCGAGTATCACAATAGGCACAAACGTCATATTGTATACTATATCACCTATTGGGAGGAATTTTTATGGGCATAGAGCTTGGAGCTCTTCATTGGATGTATGTCCTTTTTATCGCCTTCATTATCGGTTTTATGATTATGCGGCGAGATACGAGTATCCTTTGTATACTCGGGATTTTTTTGCTTTCCTTAACGGCTACCTCTTCGTTAAGCCACTCCGTCAGCGCTGTTTTTTCCAGCTTCATTTATGCCATTACAGAACTGCTTCCTACCATTTTAATTATTTCAATTATTGTATCCATGAGTAAAGTCTTAATGGCTACAGGAATAAATGAATCGATGATTTCACCTTTTGCTCGCCTTATTAAAACGCCTGCTCTTGCCTATTGGGTTATTGGATTAGTTATGATGACCATCTCCTATTTTTTCTGGCCTTCTCCAGCCGTTGCTTTACTTGGAGCCGTGCTTTTACCAGTGGCCATCCGCGTAGGGCTTCCAGCTATAGGCGTAGCTGTAGCGATGAATTTATTCGGCCACGGCGTTGCGCTTTCAGGAGACTTTGTTATTCAAGCTGCTCCTAAGATAACAGCTGACGCAGCAGGTCTTCCAGTTCACGAGGTGGTTCAAGCAAGTGTCCCTCTGGTCATCGTGATGGGAGTTGTTACGACACTCTCTGCTTTTTACTTTTTAAAACAAGATATGAAGCACAATAGAATTCACGCTCAACCGACAATGTTAACAAACAGTTCTTCTGTCCAATCCACACCTCTTTCCTCTTCAATACGCCGGGCTTTAGCCATTATAGTTCCCCTTTTCTTTGCTATAGACGTATGGGCAATGTTCGCCCTTCATTTACAGGGAGGAGATGCGACTGCTCTCGTTGGAGGTACAGCTCTATTTATTTTAGTGGTGGTTTCACTTATTGCTCACAAAGGAAAAGGTCTCGAACAAACAACTTCCTACTTGATTGAAGGCTTGCAGTTTGGTTTTAAAGTATTTGGTCCCGTTATTCCAATTGCAGCTTTTTTCTATTTAGGAGATGCTGGATTCACAACAATCATCGGTGACTTTCTTCCGAAAGGATCACATGGACTTGTAAATGACCTAGGCGTTGCGCTTGCTTCCACTGTGCCGTTAACCGCACAGGTCGCCACTGTAACGATAACTGCTCTAGGAGCTATTACCGGATTAGACGGTTCAGGCTTTTCAGGCATTTCACTTGTAGGCTCTGTCTCTCATTTATTTGCATCTGCTTTAGGATCGGGCGCTGCCACCCTAACTGCTTTAGGGCAAATTGCTGCGATTTGGGTTGGAGGAGGCACGTTGATTCCATGGGCATTGATTCCAGCTGCGGCGATTTGCGGAGTCAGTCCGTTTGAACTCGCCAGACGTAATTTAAAACCTGTAGCGATTGGATTAGTCGTTACAACAATTGTCGCGATGTTCTTAGTTTAAACAAAAGCCCCCTTCTTTTTATGAAGGGGGCCATATGTATATATTTTTTACATGCCTTTTGGAAACTCTTTTTCCGCTGAAGGCTTTACATACGCATAAACAAGCGTATAGAAGAAAATGCCTACAATAAGCCACATAAGCCCTAAGCTGTAGCCAGCTAAGACATCTGTTAAAAAATGTTCTCTTAATAGAATACGGCTCACACCTATTAATAAAACAATTAAAGTAATTGCAAGCTGATACCGCTTGGCTACCTTTTGACTGTTCATATGCTTTGTGAGAAAAAAGATAATCAGACCATAAATAAGAATTCCCATCATCGCATGGCCGCTTGGAAAACTGTAGCCTTCGATGCCTTCAAGAGGACGCCCTCGTTCTACCGCATCTTTAACTGCTTTATTAATAATATCACCGCTTAAAATAAATAAAAATGCCGATATCATACCGATATAGTCCTTTTTAAAAAATAAAAAAACGAGAAGTACAGCTAAAAGAACCATAATCATCACTTTTGAAGCTAAAAAAGACAAGCCATGAAAAACAGATGACGCTGACTGAAGAACAGTGCTGTCATCTATAGCTGAAACAAGCCAGTGGTCTCCTTGAAAAGAATCTGTCGACACAACAAACAACACTCCTAAAAAAACGAGACCTGCCCCCCCAAACACCCACATCAATTTTTTGTACAGAGATACAGTTTGTGAATCTACCATATCGTTACCTCCTATTATCTCATGAGAAAATTGGTAAAAAACTCATTCTTTATCCCTATTCCTCATCTTATGTATCTATTATGTATATAAAATATTTCATGATTCAATTACTTTTTTCAATAACAACGCTTACATTCTTTTCTTTTTTATGGATAATGATATAATGATTAAAATGTCAAAAAATTCAAAACTTTATTCAACCTATACAGAAAGGATATGGTCACGTGAATTCCAAGCTACATACTTTACTTGAAGAAAAATTTGATGAAATGGTTCAAGTCCGCCGATATCTGCATCAGTATCCAGAACCGTCTTTTAAAGAATTTCAAACCGCTGCCTACATTCGATCTTTTTATGACAAAATCGGTATTTCTTACCGAGCAAATGTAGGAGGAAACGGCATTGTAGCAAGCATTCAAGGAGGAAAACCTGGTCCTACTGTAGCTTTGAGAGCTGACTTTGATGCCCTTCCTATTCAAGATGAAAAAGATGTACCATATCAATCAACTGTTCCGGGTGTGATGCATGCGTGTGGTCACGATGGTCATACGGCTACTCTTTTAGTCCTTGCTAAAGCGCTTTTTGAAATAAAAGATTCTCTCCCCGGTAAAATCGTCTTCATTCATCAGCACGCTGAAGAGTACGCTCCCGGAGGCGCTAAGTCCATGATTGAAGACGGATGCTTAGACGGTGTAGACGCGATATTCGGAACGCATTTGTGGTCATTAACTCCGACTGGTGTGGTTCAATATCGAACGGGCCCTATTATGGCTGCTGCTGATCGCTTTGAAATTACGATCAAAGGAGCAGGCGGCCACGGTGCACAGCCTCACAAAACAAAAGATTCAATCGTCATCGCCTCTCAGCTTGTTGTTAATTTACAGCAAATTGTAAGCAGACGTGTAAACCCAATTGATTCAGCGGTTGTGAGCATAGGTTCTTTTGTAGCGGAAAATGCATTTAATATTATTGCTGATTCTGCTCGACTAATTGGAACGGTAAGAACATTTAATGAAGATGTACGAAATGACGTCGAAAAAGAAATCGAACGAATTGTCCAAGGTACATGCTTAACAGCTGACGCTTCTTATGAACTGAGTTATACGCGCGGCTATCCTTCCGTCGTCAACCACCCGGAAGAAACGGCCTTTCTTGCTTCTGCTGCTTCTCAAATCGATGAAGTTCATACAGTCGAAGAAACGGAGCCTCACATGACTGGGGAAGATTTCTCTTATTATTTGCAGCATATTAAAGGAACTTTCTTTTTTACAGGAGCTCAGCCAGAAGGTGTAGATGCTCCGTATCCTCATCATCATCCTAAATTTGATTTTAACGAAAAAGCAATGCTTATCGCAGCTAAAACGCTTGGTACGGCTGCTGTTGAGTATTTAAGAGAACAAGCTCCTTCTAAAAACGTAATAAAAGCGAATTAATCATTCAGCAAGCATTCGTACGGATAAGCAGACGAGTGCTTGTTGTTTTATTTCAGGAACCTTTTCCTCACTTAAAACGTAGTATTTATATCGACTGAAATGAGGTGATTTTTTTGAATACGTATGAAGAAAAAGTGTTACAAGAAGCTGAACATTGGAAATTCAGCATGTTGAAACGACCTTCTAAATTTCAACGGACCGCAAAATCTTTACAGCTTAAAATAAATGAAAAAATCCCTGCTAAAGTCCATAAGATTATGACTGAAAGCATAAAAAAAATGGTTGAAACCACGCTTGTTGGATCCGATTTCACTACTAAAAAAAGAGATGTCAGCGGTCTTTCGTTTGAAGAAAAAGAGAAAAAAATTTTGGAGCTCATACCTAAGTACAAAAAAACTGCTGCTGTAGAAGGAGCTGGTACTGGTGCAGGCGGTCTCCTTTTAGGTGCAGCAGATTTCCCGCTTCTTCTTTCCATAAAAATGAAGTGCTTATTTGACATTGCCGCCACGTATGGTTTTGATGTAAAAGAAAAAGAAGAGCGCATTTATATGCTGTATATTTTTCATCTTGCTTTTTGCAGCGATGACCATAGAACGAAGCTGCTCGAAGTAGTAGAAAACTGGGAGGAAAAGAAAGAGGAACTTCTTGAGCTTGATTGGAAAGCTTTTCAACAAGAATACCGCGACTACATTGATGTTGTGAAAATGTTTCAGCTGATGCCGGGAATTGGAGCTGTTGTAGGTGCGTATGCTAATTATCAGCTTCTTGATCATCTTACAAAAGTAGCGATGAACGTCTATCGCTTTCGGATATTATCTTCGTCACAAAAATAGTCTAAAAACGTAAAAAAGCTCCATTCGGAGCTTTTTTTTACGTTAATTTTTTATTTACATATGCATTTATAAATAAGTGAATAAATATAGCACCTGCTGCCACGGAAAGCAGTGCAGCAACTAGATTAGAAAAAGCCACCGCTATGGCGAGCACAAGAATTTGTACATACAGCGCTTTTTTCCATACGTCCAGAAATGCCTTTTTCCTTTCTTTAGCTTCAACTGGATAAAGAGAAAGCCATAAAATCTGTTTGTGCTGCTTCCAAAGCGGGAGCAATTGAAAACCCGTCATGTACACAACAAATAAAACAACCACTATATTGCCGTATTGAAACGGCGCAGCTACAATTAAAAATCCGCCAATGACAGTTAAGCGAACGAGCAAGCTTAAATAATCTCCTGATCGCAAAAATGTTCTGGTGTACAAGTAATGGTAAGTGGCACTTTGACGAAATGGAATACGTGCTACTAACCAATCTAAATATCTACGGCGTTTAATTCGCTCTTTTACCTGAGGAACATCCGTAAATAAATTAGCTAATCGATAAAAATAGCCCATGCGCTTTTCTTCTAAGTCAATTAGCTTTTCCCATTTAATCGGCTTTCTTTTTGTAAGCGACCGATAATAAATGGCTAGCGCAATCATAATTACCGCTACGATTCCTGTAAAGAATGCGTATGCATGCGAAAATAAGAAATACGTAAAAACTGCATTCAAGAAAAACCTGACGATATAATCCGTCCACTTCGCCCACTTTTCTTCAAACCATACGGCCCACCAAGACATGCCTAAGTTTACAACTTTCAAGATGAGTAATAGCAGAAAAAACACAAAAACATTTGAGTAAGAATCATGCATTACCTTTACCTGAAGAGGTGCTGCTGCACCAGTTGCAAATAATAAAATATAAAGCTGAATCGTAAAGGTAAACCAAAAAGATTTTTTAAAATAAGGTTGCAGCTTCGTCTCCAAAGGAAGTAAAAAGACTAAATCAGGTCGTTTTAAAAACGTTTGAATTTGACCCATGGTTAAAATCAATCCCATAAGTATCGCAATCACTACAGCCGAAGGAAACGCCGGTGTTAATGTACTCAACCACTGTTGATAATAGTAGGCCAAACCGCCAATCGCAAAAATTAACACTAATTTAATGTGGTCATTTAAGATATATTTTGTATATCTTCTTATATCCACTAAATACTGCTGAAATCGTTGCTTCCATAATGCATCAATCTTACTCATAGCCTTCTTCCTTTGTTAATTCAATATAAATTTCATCAAGAGTAGCATTGCGCATTTGAAATTCTTCTTGAAGGTCTTTAAGCGTTCCTTGCGCTCTTACTTCTCCGTTATGTAAAATAACAAATTTATCGCAGTAGCGTTCCGCGGTCGCCAAAATGTGTGTGGACATTAAAATGCCTGCACCTTGCTTTTTCATATCCGTCATCAAATCAAGTAAAGATTGAATACCAAGCGGGTCTAACCCTAAAAAAGGTTCATCAATAATATAAAGAGATGGCTGAACCAAAAAAGCGCACATAATCATAACCTTCTGCTTCATTCCTTTTGAAAAATGCGCAGGGAACCATTTTAACTTCCGGTCTAAACGAAATTCTTTTAAAAGCGGCTGCAGACGGGCTTCATATGTTTGAGGCTCAAGTCCATAAGCCATAGCTGTCATATCTAAATGTTCTTTTAATGTTAGTTCATCGTATAGCACAGGAGTTTCTGGAATAAATGTAAACTGACTTCGATAACCTGTTGGGTCTTGTTGAAAGGTTTTATTATTAATGGATACACTTCCTTTTTTTGCTTCCATTAATCCAATGATATGTTTAATCGTTGTACTTTTGCCGGCTCCGTTTAAGCCGATTAATCCAACTAATTCACCTGCATTTACATCAAACGATACATCTTTTAAGACGGGAGTTTTTGTATATCCCCCTGTAATATTATTAATTTGCAATAAAGAACCCATCATGATCTCCTTTTATTTGTTCTTTTTTGTCTCCAAGCGCAAGCGCTATTTGCTCTATTGTACCAAATCTTTTTCTTCCTCACATCGTTTTCAATTTTTTTCGGTTAATTTTTCCAGAATATAATCAAAATATCGGGACATTCTATATAGGGAAGAAGGAAAACAAGTTATTGATTACAACTAATCATTACAAAGCTTCTTACATTTGGGATGAGGTGTCTACAGCAGGCATATTTCAGAAAACCTTATTGTAAATCGATGTATGTTTGATTCATAAGGGGATGGTAGTCATGAACGTAGTAAGAATATATATAATGGGTAGACAATAATGTTCATTTATTACTGTGTAAATGAGGTGTTTGTCAAAGACCAAGAACGATTTCGTTCACATTGTATATTTTTTTAGCTCAATGCTTAAATGAGGTGTTTGTTAAAGAGAATATACTTTTTCAAGTTACTGTGTCATTAGGCAATGCAATTACGTAAATGAGGTGTTCCTTAAAGATCATATGCTGCATTAAAAGCTATTTTTTCCTTCTTCACATAACGGGATGCATAATCGTTTGCATCCTGTTTTTGTGTATAAAATGCCAGCAGCTATTTCTTGCCTGCTGATTGCATTTCTACTTTGTGGTAAAATAAACGTACATGTATACCCATACATTTATATTAGTAACGGAAGGTGAACATAATGAGCACACATGATGAAAACTGTATTTTTTGCAAAATTATTCGCGGTGAAATTCCAGGTGCAAAAGTATTTGAAAATGAACATGTATTAGCTTTTTTAGACATTAGTCAAGTAACAAAAGGTCATACGCTGGTGATTCCAAAAGTACATAAAAAAGACATTCACGAACTAACGCCGGAAATTGCGCGCAATTTGTTTGAAGTGGTTCCTCAAATCGCAAATGCAATTAAAGAAACATACAGCCCAATCGGCTTAAACATCTTAAATAATAATGGTGAAAAAGCTGGTCAATCCGTGTTTCATTATCATATGCACATTATTCCTCGCTATGGGGAAGGCGATGGATTCGGTGCTGTATGGAAAGAGCATACAAGCGAATACACGCCTGAAAAACTTCAAGAAATCGCTGGCAATATTTCTTCTCGCCTTTCTTGAAACAAAAAAAGCTTACACATGTAAGCTTTTTTTGTTTTATCTATTCATTTAACACATGTTTAATCAGTTTGTGATATAAAACATCGTGCGGCTTTTCACTTATTATGAACGACTTTCCGCCTTAACTTCTAAATTCATACGTTCTTCAATCAATTTTGTTAATGCTCTTGATCCTTCAGGTACCAAGTGGACACCATCTGATGTAAAGTATTCAGGGTGCTTAGAAGCCTCTGAGTACCAATCTACGAGCGTGACGTGATCAAACTTTTCAGAAGCAGCTTTCAAGTTCTTGTTCACGGTGCTTTCCCACGAACGAGGAACGCGCGTATTCACTAAGTAAACGTCCGCGTGTGAAAAAGCTTTTAACAGTTGTTCAAGTTCTTCATTTGTAAAGTAGCCGTTTGTTCCTAACTCAATAATCACTGCACTGTTCGGATTATTAAATGCTTGATAGCTAGGAGTTAGCTGCAGTGCTTCATTGAGCTGCCTTCCTACTTTTCCGTCAATCGTAATACTAAGCGGCATCTCTTTAAGATTAGGAGCAATATCCAGCATGACCGAGTCTCCAATCGCAAGAACATCTCTGTAAGAATTCGGCTGCTGTTTTTCTTTGGCATCAGATTTTTCTTCCCCGGAACTCTTTTCCGCGTTCTCTGCTTTTTTATCATCCGCTTTGTTCTTGTCTTTGACAGAAGTTGAAGCATTTTCTTTATGATTCGTTTGAATTTTAACCTCTGTCTCTTTCGCTGTCGTTTCATCCTTTTGCTGCGTACTAATAGCAAAGCTTGTCATATCCGCTGTAAACAGCGCCAAAAAGAAAATGAGACTGCCCAAAACCGCTTGTCTCGAACGAGAGAGATTACGCCATTTAAAAAGCTCTCTCGGATGGTAGTGCCGGAAATAATAGCGAAAGCCGCGTGTGCGGATAGGCACTTCGATGTAACGGTAAGAAAGTTCAGCAATGATAAATGTAAGGCCTACTTGTAGCAGCGCATGCCAATAGACCGGGCGGCCAATCTCGGATACAGGTGTTGTAAGAACAATAACCGGATAATGCCACAAATAGATGCCGTACGATCTAGTACCAAGCCAGCGAAGCGGTTTAAACGACAGAGCTTTTCCTAAAAAACTACTAGGATGACTAATTGTTGCAACCAGTACAGCAGCGTTTAAACAAATCAGCAGCATCCCACCTTGATAAAGAAAAGATGCATGAGTATACTCATCAACGCTCCATACGCAGAGAATAAATACAAAGAAACTCACCATACTTACCGCGTTTAATACTTGCTTGCCTACGGCTGGAAGATTTTTTGATGATAAACGATACATCGGCCAGGCAAATGCAAGTAAACAGCCGATTAAAAGGGCAAACAGCCGAGTGTCAGTTCCATAATAAATACGGCTAGGATCTCCTCCTGGCTCATATAAAAAAGACATTAGAATAGCTGAGGCCATTACTCCAGCTAAAATGAATAGAGAAAGAATTCCTCTCTTTTTGATAAATTTTAAACCCAACAATAAAACAAGTGGCCACACAATATAAAACTGCTCTTCAATAGCCAGTGACCATAAGTTCTTTAATGGTGACGGTGACCCAAAACTATCAAAATATGAAACTTTATGAAAAATAAACCACCAGTTACTCATATAAAAAATAGACGATAATGCATCGCCTCGTAGCGTTGTTAACAATGGCCGGTTAAATAAAATAACCCAAGCTGCAGTTAATACTACCATCACATACACAGCTGGAAGAAGTCTTCTCGTTCGGCTGATCCAAAAATGCTTCAAATTTTTCAAAGGATTTTCCCAAGATTGCACGAGTAAAATCGAGGTAATTAAATACCCTGATAATACAAAGAAAACGTCAACTCCTAGAAATCCTCCAGATGCCCATCCAAATCCTAAGTGATAGGCAATGACAGACATAACAGCGAAAGCTCGAAGTCCATCCAAACTATATATATACCTATTTTTCTTTTCCTTTGCACTCATAAAAATGCCTCCAAGCAATATGTACAACAAATTTCTTCCTCAATAAATATTAAGAATATTACGTAATTGTTACATTTTTGTTACAAAAATCATTATATACAATATTATTACTTTCTTCAATATATCACTTACTTAAAATCAAAGAATAAGTAAAAAGAAACAAATTCATTATCTATCTTATTCATAAATTACTAATTTAGTAGTAGTCATATCGATTCTATCTGCGCAGTACTAAAGCCTAACATCTTTCTTTCACCTTACCCGTTTGAGAAATAGAAAAACTTCACACAATTGGTGAAGTTTCTAAGGTGTCTTTAGCATATCTAGGTGAGGAAGCCCTTCATCTGAATAAATATCGGAAACAGGTCTAAAACCAAACGATTCATAAAATGTTTGAAGTCTGCTTTGAGCTTGAATTTTAATTGTCTTCTCGTGCAACTCATTTTCTAAAAAATCAATTCCTCTTGCTACTAGTTCTCTTCCAAGACCTGTACCGCGCTGTGCTTGTTCTACAATAATGCGCCCCAGAGAAGCTTCCTGATAGCTAATTCCTTTTGGTAAAACTCTAAGGTATGCGATAATTTTCTCATTCTCTTTTTTGAACAAGTGATAAGCAAGTTTGTCTTTTCCATCTACTTCTAAGTAAGCACACTTCTGTTCGACAACAAAAATAGCGGTGCGAACCTGTAGAATTTCATAAAGCTCATCGTTTGTCAGCTCTTGAAATGATTTTATGCACCAAGTCATGATCCGCTCACCTTTTCTTATTGTTCTTTTTCAATTAAATTCAGCGTACGTTCAAGCCAATTGATATAGCTTGTCTCCCGGTCTTGAGCGCGAGATAGCACCAAATAATGACCAAATTGAGGAGACGAAACGGTAATGTGATGATTAACTTGTTCCAAAAGGTCATCCATTCGTTTCTTTAAAAAAGTTAGCTTCACTTTCCTGCTTGATAGCTGATTATCTATTTGCTGCTTTAACTCTTCTATTGACATGGATGAAGCAAAATAAGCTTTTAACATAAATTCATCTTTAGTTGTTTCAGGAATAGGATCAATCGTAGTGAGCCACTTGCTTAACTCCGCTCTTCCTTCTTCCGTTATCGAATACATCTTTTTTTCTAATTTCTTGCCTTGAATCACGGTTTCATAGCGAATAAATCCCTCTTCTGTTAATCGCTTTAACTCAGGATAAATCTGGCTGTGCTTAGCACTCCAAAAATTACCGACCTCTTCTTTAAAAAGTCTGGTAATGTCATACCCGCTGAGCTCCTTCTGATCTAAGAGCCCTAATATGGCATATTTTAATACTCTCATTCTGTTCCTCCACATTATTTCTTCCATCAGTATAGCATATAAACATTTCATTTACATGTTTGCCAAAACATGTTTGCATATACTTTTTATTTATCTTTTTTCTATTATTTTCTCTTTACAGATTAATTTAAATTTTTGAAAAGTTACCTCCACAATCAATGGTTTTCATGATAGTATAATGATATTCTTTCTGACATCAGTCATTAGCCATTTTGTATGATGAGTGTTCGAACTAATTTGAGGAGGAATTAATGTGATTACGTTAAACAGAGCTTATAATTTTAATGCAGGTCCGTCTGCGCTTCCCCTACCTGTCTTACAACTTGCTCAAGAGGAGCTAGTTAATTTTAAAAATACAGGTATGTCTGTGATGGAATTATCACATCGCAGCAAAGAGTTTGAAGATGTATTAACACATGCTAAAGAAACACTCACGGAATTGCTTAACATTCCAGATACACATGAAATTTTATTCCTGCAGGGCGGAGCAAGCCTGCAATTCTCTATGATTCCAATGAACTTTTTAGCTCCCGATCAAGTCGGTGCATATGTACTAACCGGATCATGGTCGGAAAAAGCATTAAAAGAAGCAAAGAAACTTGGAAAAACAGCAGTTGTTGCTTCTACTAAAGAAGAGAACTACCGCTCTATTCCAGCTTTAGATGACGTAAAGCTTCCAAAAGAAGAGATTGGGTACTTGCATATCACGTCCAACAATACCATTTTTGGTACACAATGGGCTGACTATCCTTCTATCGAAGGAGTAGACTTAATTGCCGACATGTCAAGTGACATTCTTTGCCGTCAAATTGATGTATCTAAGTTCTCACTCATTTATGCTGGTGCTCAGAAAAACCTCGGACCATCTGGTGTCACGGTTGTCATTTTGAAGAAAGAATTGCTTAAACGTATTCCTGAAGGTTTACCAACAATGCTGAATTATGAGACACACGTAAAGAGCAACTCTCTTTACAACACACCTCCAACGTTCGGCATTTACATGCTTTCACTTGTTTTAGATTGGATTAAAGAACAAGGTGGCGTTAAAGCAATTGAAGCCCAAAATCATAAAAAAGCTAAGTTACTCTACACAAGCATGGAACGTTCAAATGGTTTCTATACCCCTCACGCTACAGAGGAAAGCCGATCAATTATGAACGTAACGTTTACTTTACCAACCGATGAGTTAACGGCTGCGTTTTTACAGCAAGCAAAAGAAAAAGGCTTCGTAGGATTAGCTGGACACCGTTCAATCGGCGGATGCCGCGCTTCTATTTACAATGCTGTACCGCTTGAAGCGTGTGAAGCTCTTGCCGCCTTTATGGATGAATTTGCACAGGCAAACGCATAATTGGCAGAATTAACTGATCCTTTTTTCACATAAATATGTTACAATCAGTATGTAAATATATGCAATGGGCATAGACGCACTATTGGTATATTTCGAGCTTAGCTTAGAAGAGGAGAGATGAGAAATGAATACAAAGGTTTTAGTTTCTTTAGCGTTATTAGTCGGAATTGGAGCGGTTCTCCACACGGTGGTACCTCCTATTTTATTTGGAATGAAGCCAGATATGATGTTAACAATGATGTTTTTAGCAATCCTGTTGTTTCCTAGCATAAAAAATGTTGCATTGGTTAGCTTAACCACAGCGGTTATTTCTGCTTTAACAACAAGCTTTCCTGGCGGACAAATTGCAAACTTGATTGATAAACCAATTACAGCATTTGTTTTCTTTGCATTATTTATGCTTGTGAAAAAAGCAACAGGCATTAAAACACCAGTTGCCGCTGCTTTAACAGCTGTTGGCACGCTCGTATCAGGAACCGTATTCTTGTCTGCTGCCGCACTAATCGTCGGCTTACCGGGCGGAAACAGCGTCATGGCGCTTGTTGCTGCGGTTGTATTACCTGCAACAGTAGTGAATACAATCGTTATGGTCGTTATTTACCCAATTGTTCAATCCGTTCTAAAACGCACAAGCATCAAAGCAAAATTATCGTAACGTCAAGAGCCTGATTTAATTGAGAATCAGGCTCTTTTTTTACACCAAAAGCTAAGGCCCACCAAAGCGTGGCGGACCTTTAGATAAAACGGTTCATTTATAGTATGTTGCTGATCTTTTAGAAACAATCTACAGTTCGACTCTTAACTTTTTGTTTAAAAAGAAATGGTACAGAATGCTTTTCACTTAAATTTCATTTGCAGCTCATACAATAGGTATGAAGACTTACTATGTAATAAAGGTTTAAGTTCTTCATCCTAGGTTACATAATAAAGTATAAGCGCCAATAAAAAACTCGCAAAAGCCACTGTCGCACATGTAAGAGACTTTTGTTTCAGCACATGTTTAGGTGGATATGATGCCGTTCTAGTCGTAAGGCTAAACCATTTAAAGGCAGCCAGAAAAAAACTCAGGCTAATTATCAAAAGAATGAATAAAGCTACCCCATGTTGATAACCTCCTTCTTTTGTATAAATCTATGCTATTTTTTTATGATTATGTCAGAAGGAAGTGTTAGCAATTACTTTACTACATAGGAGGAAATAAATAATGAGCAGAATGAAAAAACTAGCAGCTGGAGCAGCAATCGGAAGCACCGTAGCCGCTATTACAACGCTTCTTGTTACTCCATATTCAGGACGAGAACTTAAACAGCGTGTCAGCTCTCGAAAAGACCGAGTTAACGCTTCACAACAAGAGCTCTCAACAAAAATAAAAGCTGTTTCTCAACAAGTACAAATGACCGCCAGAGAAGGAAATACTATAGTGAAAAATATCGCAAGTGACCTTTCTACTACCCTTGGTCAGTTTAAAGAAGAAATTGTCCCTCATAAGGAATCCCTTCAGCATCATTTGAAAGAAATCCAAAATTCTTTGTCAAACCTTGAGGAACATGTACAGACAACTAAAAATCCCAATGAAAAAATTGACAAAAAAGAAGGTTGAAACGCCTTCTTTTTTAATTTTTTAAAATTTTGTAAATTTACATCTTTATAATTTTTTATTTTATTGGCATAATAGAAGATAAATAAAAAAAGAGACTAAGTAGGTGGGAGAAGATGAAAAAGACTAGTGATCAAGATTACAGTTTGAAAGAAGCACTTCTATTTAGCCAACGCATTGCCCAATTAAGTAAAGCCCTTTGGAAAACCGTAGAGAAGGATTGGCAGCAATGGATTAAGCCTTATGACCTTAATATTAACGAGCATCATATTTTATGGATTTCATATCATTTAAACGGGGCTTCCATTTCCGAAATTGCCAAGTTTGGAGTTATGCACGTTTCTACTGCATTTAACTTCTCCAAAAAACTAGAAGAACGAGGTTTACTTGAGTTTTCTAAAAAAGAAAGCGACAAGCGAAATACGTACATTCAGCTGACAGATAAAGGCGAGGCCATTTTATTAGATTTAATGGAACATTACGAACCTTCTAATAATTCAGTGTTCAGCGGCGCACTTCCGTTGCGCGACTTGTACGGCAAATTCCCTGAATTTATGGAACTGATGACCGTCATCCGCAAAATTTACGGTGAAGATTTTATGGATATCTTCGAGCGATCTTTCCATCATATCGAAGAAGAATTCACTGAAGAAGATGGCAAGCTCGTCAAGAAAGACAAAGAGAACCACCAGGAGACTATTTCAAACTCTTAATGGTTAGTCCCTTATCCATTGAATAATTTCAAAAAATTCATTCATCACATCTTGATAAGAAGGTTGATAACGAAGCGATTCGACCGTCTCTCTGGGAGTTAATTTATAATTCAGCATGCCAACAAATTGTGTAAGAAGCGGAACAAAGTCTGTTAGACCTTCCGCTTTTTGCTCAATATATTCGTTTTTTGTATCTTCACACAGAATTAAAATTTCCTCTACTTCCTTCTTTGTAAGCTGATTTCTTACCACTAAATCAATAAATGGTTTAGCTTCTTGTTCAGATGTCCCAGATAACAGTTTTATGTAATATTCTAAACGTGATACTCGAGATTCTAAAGTTTCCATCCGCTTCCCCTACTCCTTCAACGTTCATATACCTCTACTCCATATTGTACATGATTCATTCATGTTCTTCCAAATAATTCTTTCTGCGTCATTCACATTTCCTGTTTAAGTAGCACCGTATAAAGATTTTCATATACTGATTATGTACTCACTGCATATATTAATATAAATCCCTCTGTCTTTTTTAACAATCCTTTTGCACAATGGGTAATTGTTACTCATTTCTTATCCATTCACTTTGCTATTTCGTTTAAAACCTATTTCTCAACTTCTTAACTACCCTTTATAAAATAAAAACCGCATTTCTGTGTAAATACCTTTTGAAATTCTTTGCTCAACTGTATATATAACTATCTATTTTACCGCTTTTTTGGTAATGTTAATATAGATATTTGTAAATTCATACAAAGCTGTACTATATAAATGACTATAAGACTTTTTGTCTTCGTCACACTGATTTTGTTAGGGGGATTTTTATGTACATATTCTTTATTGTATTTGCACTATTCATTTTATTCTACATCAATGCACTAACAAATACATTGTGTATTCAAAAAGAAATTCCAGCTGAAAAACAGCCTAAAGTTTTTCGTACGATTAATGTATTAATTACCATTTTATTAGTTTCATCTTATATTGAAGTATCATTTACATAAAAAACGGTGAGATGTCTCACCGCTTTTTTATAGGCTTAGCAAAAACAGCTAGCTCCGATGATAACTAATAAGATGAATAATACGACTAATAGCGCAAATCCACTGCCGTATCCGCATCCGTAAGAACCCATATCTATCGCCCCTTTCCTTTTATATTCATCTGTTTCCTAGTGGTAACATGCACAACCAACAATGACTAATAAGATAAACAGTACAACTAATAGTGCAAAACCGCCTCCATATCCGCCTCCGCTCATTTGAGCACCCCCTTTGTTTACTAATACTGCATCTTATGCATCAGCTCAAAAAACGTCTAGGCTTTTAGCCCAAACTCCATAATTTATTTCTCTTACTTCTCGTTTGGAAATTACTCTGTGAGTTTGTCTGCTGTTTTGAAAACGCTTTATAAAAAAGCCATCATAAGCGTATAATCACTTCATGCTTAGTGGAAAATAAATGTAAATTTACGTGGTTTTAACTTCATTTGCTAACATCAGGAAATGTGATATAGTAAATCTTGAGTCAAGCTACATAAGTAAAAATGATGAGTAGGAGTGTTTACGTATGAAAAAAAGCTTAGTTGCACTAACAACGGCAGCCAGCCTCGTTGCTTTATCAGCATGCAGTGGGGGAAATGATGCTTCAAATGCAAACGATTCTTCAAAAGTAATTGTAGAAACAAAAGCAGGGAATATCACTCAAGGTGATTTGTATAAGCAAATGAAAGATACAATCGGACAAGACCAATTTAATACACTCGTACGAAGCGTTACCGAAGAAAAAGTATTGAGTAAAAAATATAAAGTAACGGATAAAGAGCTTGATCAGCAGCTGAACATTCTAAGAGAACAATACGGTGATCAGGTGGATTCAGTTATTAAGCAAAAAGGCGAAAAAGAAGTCAAAGATATGCTAAAAGTGGATATTCTCCGTGAAAAAGCTGCTACGGCAGGCATTAAGGTATCGGACAAAGAGCTGAAAAAAGCTTATGATGAATATAAAGCTCAAAAACCTCAAATTCGCGCAAGCCATATTTTAGTAAAAGACGAAAAAACAGCAAACGAAGTAGAAGCGAAAATCAAAAAAGGCGAGGACTTTGCTAGTCTAGCAAAAGAATATTCAACGGATCAGCAGTCTGCAGCTAACGGCGGCGATTTAGGCTACTTCGGTGAAGGCCAAATGGTTAAAGAATTTGAAGAAGCGGCTTACAAGCTGAAAAAAGGTGAAGTAAGTAAACCAATCAAAACAGAGTACGGCTACCATATCATTAAACTAGTCGATAAAAAGAAAGTAGAATCGTTTGAGAAAAAGAAACCTGAACTTGAGCAGCAAATCAAACGTTCAAAAGTAGATCAAGCAGAAGCGAACAAGAAGATTCAAAAAGAGCTTGATAAAGCCAAAGTGGAAGTCAAAGATAAAAATGTAAAACCAATTTTCGAAGAAGGTGCGACAGATAGTCAATCTGGCGTAGAAACTCCTCAGCAGTAATGCTAAGAGCCTGTCACTCATGTGACAGGCTCTTTTATATAATCAGATGGAATCGCTGTTGCGTCTTTCTTTTTCCACTTGCATTCTTTCGATGAAGACTTGTCCTTCTTTTTCAATAAACGAATCATCCACTTGCTTATCATGTTGTGCAGCACGAATCGCCATAAATCCACTAAAGAAAATGCCTGCTACAACTAAATAAATCCAAATTGGTAGTGTCACCATATATTGATCCCCCATCACAGTTATTTACAACCACTATATGCGAAGGAAGAAAGACTTATACCTTTTTAATCAATCGTTGGTTTATAAAATGAGCGATTATCAAGTGCAAAAATACGCTCTGTAAACTCACCGGGCTTCACTTTTGTTAATGCTCGGTCCAGCATATTCATTTTAGCGTCTACATTGTCAATCAAATGAAGCATCTCAGCCTCTTTAATTAACGGCTTTTTCGGACTTCCCCACTCTTCCTTACCGTGATGCGATAATACAAGGTGCTGAAGAAGCATAACCTCTTCTCCTTCAATCGCTAATTCTTCTGCAGCTTTTCCAATTTCATTCACCATAATCGAAATATGGCCAAGCAGGTTCCCTTCGACTGTGTATATCGTCGAAACAGGACCTGAAAGTTCAAATACTTTGCCAAGGTCATGAAGAATAACTCCAGCGTACAGCAAGTCGCGGTTTAAGCTTGGATAAAGGGTTGAAAATGACTCAGCCAGCTTCAGCATAGACACCACATGATAGGCAAGTCCCGATACAAACTCATGGTGATTTTTAGTTGCTGCCGGATATTCTAGAAATTCCGTTTGATATTTTTTAAACAAATGGCGAGTGATGCGCTGGACATTCGAATTTTTCATTTCAAATATACTCTTTGTAATATGTTCGACCATTTCTTCTTGAGATAAAGGCGCCACTTCTAAAAAGTCAGATGTGCGCACTCCGTCTTGGGGCTGTGCAGGCCGAATGTTGCGTATTTTCAGCTGGTTGCGTCCGCGGTAATTCATTACTTCTCCAGCAGCTCGCACAATCTTTTGAGCAGCATAATTTTCCTCGTCATCTGGGGAAGCATCCCACAGCTTGGCTTCAATATCACCTGTTTTATCTTGCAGGATTACCGTTAAAAATGGCTTTCCATTGCTTGCAATTCCTCTCGTTGAGGATTTAATTAAAAAATAAAGATCAACTTGCTCTCCTACTTCGTATTGAGCAATTCCTTTTGTCATGATCTTTTCCTCCTTACCACTTCATTCTATGTATTTGATAACGAAGCTCTTATCGCTTCGTCCGCTTCGCTTATTTACAGCTCTTTACATTTCATTTTACCATCGCTTGGCACCGAATGCACGGGTAGACGCTTTTTCATACAAGATGAGATTGCGACATAACAAAATCAATGCAATCTAAAGACGAACAAATTGGATAAAGGAGCTGAACTGCTCGAGACACCGCTGTTGATTTCCGTGCAAGACTTCGTTTTCTGCGTGAGGGCGCTGAGCCTCCTCGTCTCCTCCGTTCCTGCGGGGGTCTCACCTATTCCGCTTTTCCCTCAGGAGTCTTCGTCTTGCTCTCCAATTCACAGCTAGAAGCAGCCACATATATGAAAACTATGGTCACTATAGCAACAAAAAAATCCGAACGAGTTGGATTCTCCCTCAAGAATCTAGGTTGTTCGTTCGGATCTTCCTTCAACTAAACTACTTTTATCTCAGCCTCTCACTTCTTTATGTTTCTTTTTTCGTTAGCTGCAGCGCCTTTTTAATATCTTTAAAAGAGGTAGATTGCCCATACATAAGGACTCCTCCTTTATACACACGGGCACCAAATATAGCTAAAGCCGTAATCGTCACAACTAAAATCCCTATCGATACACTCACTTCCCACACAGGAACATTTAACATCCCTACACGCAAAAACATAATCATCGGAGCAAAAAATGGGATAAAAGATGTGACCGTAATGATTGTGGTTTCAGGATCACCAAGTCCAAACATAGCAATTAAAAAAGCAGCCACAATCACAAGGGTCATAGGCGTAATCATTTGCTGTACATCTTCAATACGGCTCACAAGAGAACCTAAAAAAGCCGCGAGCGTAGCAAAAAGGAAGTACCCCAATATGAAGAAGACAAATGCATACACGAATGTAGTCAGCGGAACATCATTAAATCCGAGATAAGAAAAGATACCGTTATGATTTGTTTCCACACTGGCTTTTAACGATGTGTAGCCCACGCTCAGTATCACTGCAAGCTGTGTTAAGCTGAGCAGTGCAATTCCAATGATTTTAGCAAACATTTGTGTAATAGGTGATACGCTCGATACAAGGATCTCCATAACGCGGGATGATTTTTCAGTAGCTACTTCCATCGCAATCATGCTCCCATACATGATAACGGCAAAATAAATAACAAACAGCAGTACATATACAAGACCTCTTGCTTGATTTAGCTCTTGTTCTGTTTTGGCATTTTCAACTAACGCTTTCTTTTTAAATGAAACAGGGCTGTAAAGCTGATCAATTTGCTTTTCTTCTAAACCGATTTTTACTGTAGCCATAGCCACTTTTGTTTGCTGTACCGCCTGTTCTAAGGTAGAAGAAAGATTTGATTCGGCCAAAGAATTAGCTTTGTACACAGCTTGAGGCAGCTGCTTATCGTTTAAAGATAAGAGTAAATAGCTATCGAGCTCCCCGTTTTTTACCGCTTGTTTTGCCTTAGACTCAGACGTAAATTCTTTTAAATGAATGTCTTTATCCATGACATTTACATTTTGTTTGAACAATGTATATACGCTTTCCACTTCATAGATGACACCCACATTTGTTCCATTATCGTCTGAATTAAAAACGTCGATAATTTTCTCCATATTTGTAAGAGCAACTAGAATAAGAGCAGTAATAATCGTTGTAATAATAAAAGATTTTGTTTTTAATTTATTAAGATATGTATGAAAGACAATGACCCAAAATTTATTCATAGGAAGCACCTACCTTTTCAATGAAAATATCATTTAATGAAGGCTCTTCCACTGCAAATTTAGATACAAATGAAAAGTGTTTAAGTTCTTGAAAAATGAGTTGTGATACGGATTCATGTTGAATTTGAACAATCATGCCTTCAACCGTTTTTTTCACCTTTACAACGCCTTCAAGCTCTGTAATTCTCTCAAATGGACCTTTTCCGTGTACAATAACGTTTTTCTTTCCAAATGAACGTTTGATCTCCGGGAGCCTTCCATACACTACAGGCGTTCCATGATGCATAATACATAAATATTCACAAAGTTCTTCCACATGTTCCATTCGATGACTTGAAAAAACAATCGTCGTTCCGCGCTTTTTCAAATCAAGCACCGCTTCTTTTAATACCTCTACGTTTACAGGATCCAAGCCGCTAAAAGGTTCGTCTAAAATAAGCAGCTCGGGCCGATGAATAACGGAGGCAATAAATTGAATTTTTTGCTGATTTCCTTTGGATAGCTCTTCTACTTTTTTGGAAGCATATTGAGGAATATTAAATCGAGATAACCAGTGCTCCATTTCTTGCAGCACGTGCGCTTTTTTCATTCCGCGCAGCCGTCCAAGGTACACAAGCTGATCTTTGACTTTTAATTTTGGATACAGTCCCCTTTCTTCTGGAAGGTAGCCAACTAGATGACTTCTACTGTAAGTTAAAGATTTATCATTCCATTGGATGTGACCTGAGGTTGGTTCAATGAGCCCTAAAATCATTCGAAACGTCGTCGTTTTGCCAGCACCGTTTGCACCTAAAAAACCAAACACTTCGCCTTTTGGAATTTGCAGGGATAGCTCGTTTACAGCTGTAAATTCACCGTACCTTTTTGAAACTTCACGGATAGAAAGAGACATTTAATTCCTCCTTTGTAAATAAACCTATGTTTATTGTATGGAAAAAAATGATATCTGTAAACCTTAGCAGGATTTAAGGGAATAGGACGAGAAATATGTTGAATACGCTTACAATTATACTATAAGAGGAGAGTAGATTTTATGAGTACTTACACATTAACCGCTTTTGAAAAGACTGGAGAAAAATTAATAGATGAAAGTTTCGAAGCAGCTTCTGATACAGAAGCAAAGACTGTCGGCACCAAGAAGTTAGAAGAGCTTTCCTATTTAGAAAAAACGCATCGATGCGTTAGCTCTAGCGGAAAACTTGTATTGTTTCATCGTTAATACAAAACGCCGGAAAGTTTTAGCTTTCCGGCGTTTTATATTACTTTACAGCTTCTTTTAGTTCTTTACCAGCTTTAAATGCCGGTACTTTTGATGCTGGAATTTGCATTTCTTCACCCGTTTGAGGGTTACGGCCTGTACGAGCAGCACGCTCGCGTACTTCAAATGTACCGAAGCCGATTAACTGAATTTTTTCACCTTCACCTAGCGTTGATGAAATTGTTTCTAGTAATGCATCAACTGCTTTAGATGCATCTGCTTTTGTTAACTCTGATTTTGTTGCCACTGCGTTTACTAAATCTGTTTTGTTCATTTCCAATCACCTCATTAGTTTCTACATTATCTTGTGTTACCACTGTTTTGCAACTTTTAAACATGCTCTATCAATATGATAGACAAAAATATTGGCTTTTAAACTAGTTCACTTAATTTTCGGAAATATCTTTTTCACTTTGATTAAAAACAGGCGCTCGCTTTTCCAGAAACGCACGTACACCTTCCTTATGATCCGAACTTCGGCTCATAGCAAACTGACTTCTTTTCTCAAGCGCAAGCACTTGCTTTAATTGTGAAAGAGATGTCTCCACATAAATTCGCTTTGTTTCCTTCAAAGCACGTGAAGGTTTTTTTAGCCAATATGAGAGATAATCTTCTACATGCTTCGCCAAATCTCCTTCTTTTATTTCATCAATTATGCCAAATTGATGAGCTTCCTCTGCTTTTAATGTCTTTCCTGCCCAAATTAGCTGTTTTGCACGATGAGCACCGATGCGCTTTTCTAGTAAAAAGTGACCGCCTCCGTCTGGAATTAGAGCAATACCGATAAAGTTCATCGCAATTTTTGTGTGTCTTTCTGCAATAATATAATCAGAAGCAAGCGCAATGCTGAGCCCTAGCCCTGCTGCCGCACCGTGCAGTACACTTATCGTCATTTGAGGAAGGCTGTATAAAGTCAGAACGGCTTCATTAATCAAATCCATCACCTGCTCAAAACGTTCTGATTGTGAAGGTGACATCATCATATTAATATCTCCGCCTGCTGAAAATACTTTTCCGTTTCCTTTTACTACTAAAAAGTCCGCTTCGCTTTCTTCGACAACTTTTAAACATTGAATAAACTGCTCTAGCACTTCTTCGTTTAATGCATTTAACGCATCCGGCCTGTTAAACGAAATTGTGGCGATACGCTCTTGCAAAACTAGTTCTACTACTTTTAATTCGACGGTCATCTTACTCACCCTTTCTGATAATGATTGAGGACTTGTTCACGAAGCGTACGTTTTAAAAATTTTCCTACCGTTGTCTTTGGAATTGCATTCATAAATAAAATGTCATCTGGAAGCCACCATTTTGCAAACTGCGGCGCTAAAAATCCGAGCAGCTCTTCTGATGAAACGATGCCTTTGTATGCATCTTTTAACACGACACAAGCCACTGGACGCTCTTGCCACACCTTATGAGGGACTGCTATGACACAGGCTTCAAAAACAGCTTCATGGGCAATAAGCGCGTTTTCTAGATCAACCGATGAAATCCATTCTCCTCCGCTTTTAATTAAATCTTTTGTTCGGTCTACGATTTTGATGGTTCCCTCTTCGTCAACCGTTACAATATCTCCGGTATACAGCCAGCCGTCTTTAAACGTATCTTCTGTTCTTTTATCCTTGTAATATTCAGAAGCTACCCATGGGCCCTTTAGTAATAGCTCACCCATTTCCACTCCATCCCAAGCAACTTCTCCATTTTGACCTATTACTTTCATTTCAACCCCAGGAACTAAGAAACCTTGCTTTGCTTTTACGTTGAGCTGATACTCAAAGTCTTCACTGTACTGATAGCTTTTTAAGCGGGAGACGGTCACCACAGGGCTTGTTTCCGTCATTCCGTATGCATGCATAAATTCAATTTGATATTTTTCCTGAAATTCTCGAATGACGCTTTTTGGAGCCGCTGATCCACCGCATAAAATAGCTCGCAAACTATCAACTGCGTAAGGTTTTTCTTCTAACTCTTGTAAAAAATTTAACCAAACGGTAGGCACAGCTGCAGCAAGAGTTACTTTCTCTTGTTCAATCAGAGAAGCAATCGTCTCTGAAGTACAAAAAGCACCCGGCAGCACGAGCTTTGTTCCAAACCAAACGGCAGCAAAAGGAATTCCCCATGCGTTCACGTGAAACATTGGAACAATAGGCATAGCGGTATCAGCTTCTGATAATCCAGCACTATCAGCAAGCCCTAGCGCCATACAGTGCAAATAAATAGCGCGATGAGAATATACAACGCCCTTTGGCTCTCCTGTAGTAGCAGAGGTATAACAAAGACCTGCTGGTTCTTCTTCGTTTACATCTTGAACAAAAGAATGCGATGCATCCCCTTGCTTAATCCAATTTTCGTAATGATAAACTGGCAAGTCTGTTTCTGGCAGCTCATCTTCATCTGACATAATGATATAGGCTTCAACATGTGGAAGTTTTTGATGAATGCTTTCAAATAAAGGTAAAAAACATTCATCAAATAAAATGACTTTATCGCGTGCATGGTTAATGATGTATACAATTTGCTCAGGATCTAACCGGATATTGATGGTGTGAAGAACAGCGCCTATTCCGGGCACGGCAAAATAAGCTTCTAGATGTCTATGATGATTCCATGCAAACGTCCCGACTCTTTCTCCTCGCTTCACTCCAATTTGTTCTAGCATACTAGAGAGCTGCCGAGTCCGTTTTATTAACTGATTATAAGTTAAACGCTGAATTCCTTTTGAAGATTTAGAAATCACTTCTTTTTTACTAAACAGCTTTTCAGCTCTTTCCATCATAGATGATACGGTTAACTGTACATTCATCATTAAGCGGCACCTCGAATCGTCATAATAAGAGAACGCTTACAACTTTTTTATATATTCAACAGATTCCGACATTTCCCTGCCGGAAATAAAAAAAGATCACTAAAAAGTGACCTTTTTATTTCATAAATAATTCATCTAAAATCTTGAGTTTCTCTTGTGTGTAGTGCTCGAATCCATCGTTATACGATTTTGGGTCTTTTGGATTCGCAAACCTTGTAATAATGCCTGTTTCTGGATGCACGAACTTACTAGATGCACCGCATCCAAGACCAATAATCGTCTGCTTTTCTTCCATGATCATAATATTGTACAGGCTCTCTTGACCAGGGAATGAATATCCAACGTTCTCTAAATTACCTAAAATATTTTTTTGGCGATATAAATAATAAGGTTCATACCCTTGTTCTTGAGTCCACTCCGTTGCTAAATCCATCATTTTACCAATTTCATAGCGATCTGCCACTTTGTATTTCCGTTTATTTTGAGTCATTTCAGACGCGCGTTTAAACGATAGCGTATGAACCGTTAAAGATTCAGGAAGCAATTTTTTAGATTCGTCTAGCGTATGCTGAAATTCTTCTACACCTTCATTTGGAAGCCCAATAATTAAGTCCATGTTAATGTTATTCATCCCCATTTTTCGAGAAAGATGAAATTTATCAATAGTTTCTTCAACTGTATGATGACGTCCAATAGCTTTTAAGGTTTCTTGAATATAAGACTGCGGATTTACACTAATCCGGTCAATATTCCATTTGTTCAAAACAGCTAGCTTTTCTTCCGTAATCGTATCGGGTCTTCCTGCTTCTACCGTAATTTCACGGATATTTTGTACATCCGGGAACGATTCATACATCTCTTCATACAGCATGTCCATTTCTTCAGCGGTAATGCTCGTTGGTGTGCCTCCACCATAATAGACGGTTGTAATCTTGACGTTATTGTCTTTTAGCCATTTTCCTACTTCACGCATTTCATAATGCAAGCCGCCTAAAAATGACGTAACGGATCCTTGACGTCCGTTAATCGCATAGGCTGGGAATGTACAGTATGCACACTTCGTCGGACAAAACGGAATGCCTATATAAATGCTGACTTCATTCTTTAACTCATGTAAATCGGGAATAGCTGCTAGTTGACGATCTACAATATGCTGCATTAAATTAATTTTGTCATCGGTAATTAAATATTCTTCCTTTAGCTCACGATGCGCTTGTTCTTTACTTTTGCCTGACTGCAGTTTCATATGAAGCAGCTTCGTCGGACGTATACCGGTCAAAATACCCCATTTTTGAACAATGCTTGTATACTCCTGTAGTACAGATAAGTAGACGCGAAGCACCACATTTTTTATTTGCTTAAATTCTTCTTTTTCTGTTTCATACGGCATAAACGATTTAGAAAGCTCTTCTGTAAACACCTTGTCCGTTTCAGCGTCATGCAGCACTGCTTTCGCATAAATTTCTTCATGAACTTTTAGCTCTACTTCGACCTTCAGCTGAGCTTCGTTATCATCCTCAAAGGAGACATTGCTTTCTTCAAAAAACAAATCTGAAATTCGGTGAAGCGGACGTAAAAAACGCTCATCTTCTATACCTTTTATATAAATGTTCAATATAATCACCTTTCAAATCAATTCTATCTAAGTAATCAGTTTACAAAACCTACGTATGTCCGGTCAAGGTGCTCAGCTCAAGGGAATGCGCGGACAGGAAAAAAACGGAAAAAGAGATTGAGGCATAACTACATTCATTCAATCTAAAGATGAACAAATGGGATAAATGAGCTCATATGAATCACTCCTTACACCTCTGTTGATTTCCGCGCAAGGCTTTGCTTTCCGCAGGCGGCCAATGAGCCTTCTCGTCGCTTGCGCTTTTCCCACAGAAGTCTTCGCCTTGCACTCCAATCAACAGCTAGAAGCACCTACATATATAAAACCTACGTTCACTCTTCCAATAAAAAAATCCGAACGAATTGGATTCTCTATCAAGAATCTCGATTCACGTTCGGATCTTTCTTCGGCTAAACTGCTTTTGTTCTAGCCTCTTTTTCCTTTATTTATTTTAAACGAAAGCTGTCAATTTGATGAAGATAACCAAGGCGCTGCTGCTTTCTAAATAGTTCTTTCACCATATAGGCTACACCATTTTCATTATTAGAACGAGTAACCCAATCCGCAAGCATTTTTAATTCTGTTGGTGAATTGCCCATGGCCACACCCATTCCCGCATGTTCAATCGTTTCTAAATCATCATAGCAATTTCCAATTGCTACTACGTCTTCCATTGGTATCCCTAAGCGATTTGCTACATAACGAACGCCGGCAGCTTTTGTGGCTCCTTTTGGCGTAATATAACATCTATTTTCATTTGGATACGAAAACCATTCAATATCCGGAACCGCACTAGCAATTGTTTGCTCGGCGTATTCTTTTTCTCTACGATCTGCAAAATACACTTCTATTTTTGGCGTAGAAACAGGTTCATCACGAAGCGTATCTCCTAATGAATCTACGAACTGCACGGGATAAAAGAGCGGTTCTCCCGTTTTTAACACGCTTTTAGCTACAATATTATTCGGAAGCTTTACACGATTTCCAATTGAAAACCTTTCATGTAAAATGCGGACATGACAATTAAAATTTTCAAAAAGCTGAATGAGATTAAATGTTTTTTCCTCGCTAATTCTCTTATCTAGTATCGGTTTGTCTATCGATGTTCCGATAAAGGCACCGCTATGAGTAATGAGCATTGCTGGATGAACTTTAAGTGACCGAGCAATTTTTTTAGCAGACGGAAAATGCCTGTTTGTTACTAACGTAACGTAAACCCCTTTATTTTTAACGAATTGAATTGCGTCTTTCGTTTCTTTTGTAACGCGCCCTTGGCTATTTAAAATGGTTCCATCAATATTCAACGCTAGCAATCGATAAGCCATATGAGAACCCCTTCTTTCATAGATGTCTAATCCGTTAGGATACGGTTATAAATGACCTTTTCATGATAGTCGGCATGTGTAGCCTTGTTACTAAGCTTATGAGCAGAACTGCACAATTAGAAGGAATTTCCGCATAAAAAAAGAGGAAAAGATTTCTCTTTTCCTCTTTCCTCTATCTCTTATTCAGCCGCACCGTAAAGTTCTTCAAGTGGCTTCATGATAATTTTGTTTAATTCACCAATTACCATGCTCATACGTTGCTCAGCTTCCATTAGCTTCGCGATATTTTGATCTTGTTGAACGATTGCAACTGTTTGTTGAGCTTGCTGAACTTCTTCTTCAGTGATTTCTTGGCCCATCATTTGCTTTTGTTGCAGCTCCATTTGCATTGTACGGAAACGCTCAAATAATTGTTTTGAACCTTGATCAGCATTTACTGCTGCATATAAGTTTTTTAAGTTTGTGTAATCGTCGCTTTGACGAATTGCTTTTTCTAAATCATTTGCTACATCATGTAAGTTTACAGACACGTTAAGTTCCTCCTAATTAAGTTCTATAATTTCTTGACTTCCCTAACTATAACAAATTATTATATAAAATTCAGCTTAAGACCTTTATTTTCTCCGAAAACGATAAATTCTCTTCACAGATTGGGCTAATTCCTCATAGTATATATCAGCATTCGCCTACTAAAGGAAAGAAAAAGAGGATTCGTTTATGAATACTTTTACCATTTCTCTAAAACCATTAGAGAACCATATGAGCAGCGACATTTACATTAGTTCTGCTCTGTTCTCACGTGTGAAGTGCAAGCACGAGTTTACGTTAACAGTAGGTTCCATCACGAAAGAAGTCGAAGCCACCGTGTTTCAGCATCGAGAATGCTGTTTCATGATGTCAGAAGCTCTATTTACAGACTTTCGCTTTCCGTATGAAACACATCAGCTGAGAGGCATTTATGAAGAGAACTCGTTTAGGTTAGGACCCGTAGTTAGCATCGTAACAGAAGTTCGAGAAGATGAAGAACTTTTTGGCTCCATTTCTGTATTTTGTAAGGAATTTGTTCAAGCTTGCAAGGAGTTAGGGTGTTTTTGCTATGTGAGCAAATTAAGCGACGTGAAGTCATTATCCCCTAAAGGATATGTTTATCGCGCTGATCGATGGGTTTATTCAGACGTTCCCTTTCCGGGAATCGTACACAACCGGATTCATGCCAGGAAAACGGAGCAAACCGCTGATTTTCAAACCTTTAAAACATTTTTAAAAGAACATGACGTTCCTTTCTTTAACGCACGCTACTTAAATAAATGGACGGTTTTTCAACAGCTTAAAGATGTCGTACACTTGCTTCCATATTTGCCAAAAACGTATCAGCTTCGTTCACGGCAAGATCTTCTTGACGCTTTGGAACTTCATGACGATGTTTTTTTGAAGCCTGTTCATGGTAGCCAAGGAAAAAACATTTTTAAAATTTCAAAAAAAGAGAAGTATATTTTAGACTATACAACATTTACGCAGCCGTATGAAAAAGAATATGAATCTCTTTATGACTTATTTGAAACGCTTTATAGTCAATTAAAAAGGCAAGGATTCCTCATCCAAGAAGGAATTTCACTGCAGACATACAAACAGTGCCCTTTTGATTTCCGCATTCTCTGTCATAAAAAAGACGACTTGACGTGGAAAATCACGTCCATTGTCACACGTGTATCAAAACCCGGCAATTTTGTCTCAAATCTTGCCCGTGGAGGAGATATTCATCCTCCTCAGCAAGTGTTAACTCAGCTCTATGATTCAAAAACTACGCGCCATATCCTTTCACTTTTAAAAGAGATTGCGATTGAAATTTGCACGCAGCTTTCTCATCCGTCTGAACTTTATGCCGAATTCGGTATTGATTTAGCGATTGATCAAGAAGGAAAGCCTTGGATTATTGAAGTAAATGTCAAACCTTCCAAACAATCCGATTCAAGCGCTTTCTCTGTCCGTCCATCAACAAAAGCACTGCTTGATTATTGTCTGCATGCAACGAATTTTCAATTTCCCAAGGAGGATTTATGATGATTTCATTAGGCTTTTTAACGATTCACCCACAGCAAGAAGTGGAGTACGTGACCGAAATTGCTAAACATGCTTCTGAGTTTTCGATTGAAATATACCGTTTTACTCCTTTTAACATTCATCCTAACACCGAAAATATTGAAGGCTTCCGCTACGATTTACAACAAGAGAAATGGATAGAAGATTCCTTCTTACTTCCTTCGTTTATTTACGATCGCTGCTTTTATCGAAAAGACTCGCTGTCTAAAAAGGCTCGCCCTATTGTAAACTGGCTTAAACAGCGGGAAGATGTTACATTTTTAGGCCATGGATTACCCAATAAGCTAGATGTCTATGAAGTAATTAAAAAAGATAGCTATTTATCTTCATATATTCCTCCTACCACTCCAATCGAAAGTGTAGAGCAACTTGTCCAGCTGCTTCGAACAAACGATAGCCTAATGATTAAACCTGCCAACGGCTCACAAGGTAAAGGGATTGTGAAATTAAGACAGCGCGGACGTGAAATTGAAGCTTCTTATCAACAAAATGACATTGTAAACACCATTCTATTTTCCTCTTTTCAAGAGTTTAAGAGCTGGTTTACGAAAACCACTCGTGATGTACTGTATATTGCTCAGCCCCATATTTCATTTTTCCCTTATGAACGCACTCCTTTTGATATAAGACTGCTATTACAAAAAGGAAACGATGGTGCTTGGAAAGAAATTGGAAGAGGCATTAGACAAGGTGAACGGGACTCTATTGTAACAAATGTAAGTTCAGGAGCATCTATTGTACCTTTTGAAAACTTGCTGCCTCGCATCCCTCGCGTTCATCGTCAATATGTAATGGATGAAATCAACACCATTTGTAAAACGATTCCGTCCGTGCTGGAAAATCACTTTCCTTCTCTTTTTGAATTAGGTATTGATTTATGTATCTCGAGAGACTTCAGCATCTGGATTCTAGATTTAAATTCGAAACCGGGAAGAAAAATAGTAATGGAAACAGCACCTGAACAAAAAGAAGTCATGTATAAAAATGTCCTGTCTTACTGCGTCTATTTAGCTAACACACTATCGTATCGTAAGGAGTAATGCTATGAAAAAAACTCTTACTCGCCTTGTTGTAGTAGAGCAGCTAGGCTGTGATCTTTCTGTTCCTGCATCTCTTTACAAAGACTCCTTGAAACAAGCAGCTTTTGGAACAATGACAGCTCCATGCCTTATACAATCTTCAGAACGTGAAGAAATTCAGATTTCAGCTGAGCTAATGACAAAACTTCAAATTCCTTTCGCCCATATGATGCATCCTATTATTGTGAATGAGACCATTCACTTAGGACCTTTAATCGGTGTGTTATCCGCTGGTTTTACTGGTTCTCTGCTGCGGCCAATTGGAAAGCGTTCCCTTCACTTAGCTAAACTTCTTTCTACTGCAAGTATAACAGGGGGCCTGCCTTTTATTTTTGGAACTCATCATATCAACTGGGAAACCGGGACCATAAACGGCTATTTTTATGAAGAAAGCGGCTGGACACAGCATGAAATCCCGCTTCCTAACGTTGTATATAATCGTTTGCCAAATCGAAAAACAGAAGGGTTAGCTCCTTTTAAGTTCATTAAAGAAAAGATGATGACTGATTACGGCATTCCATTTTTTAATCCTGATTTTTTCAACAAGTGGGAAATTCATGAGCTTTTAAAACTGAACGAGCAGACAGCCTATTTGTTACCTTATACGGTTGAAAGTCCTTCGTGTGAGCAAATAAAAAAACTTCTGCTTCTTCATCAAACCGTTTATTTAAAACCGAAAAACGGAAGCTTAGGCCGCGGCATTTATACCCTATCTTTTAAGGATTCCATATACACGCTGACTTACAAAGGAGAAAAAGGTCTTCATGTTCAAGAAAAAGAAACCTTAGAGGATCTATTATCAGAATTTGAATATTTACTTACTAATCCTTCCTACATTGCTCAGCAGGGTATTTCATTAATCCAAAAAGAAAAGCGCTGTGTAGACTTTCGCGTGCATACGAATAAAAACGGGAATAACCAATGGGTGCTTACTGCTCTAGCTGCTAAAGTAGCCGGTCCCAACAGCATCACTACGCATCTTGATTACGGCGGAGAAATTGAAGCTACAGCTAAAATATTCACCAACCCTTCTTACAAAAAAGAAATTGAAAATAAGCTAAAAGATGCCGCTATCTCAATTAGTCATGTGCTTGAACAGGAGTTGAACGGATTAATTGGAGAGCTTGGATTCGATTTTGGAGTGGATTATCAAGGAAACGTATGGCTGTTTGAAGCTAACTCTAAGCCCGGTCGCTCTATTTTTTCACACCCTGCCTTACGAAAAGCGGATCAACAAACTAGAAAACTTTCTCTAGAATACGCGATTTACTTGTCTGGATACTATCTAAATACACCTGAAGGCATCAGCATATGATTACAATTTACTATCACAAAGAAAAGCAGCAGTGGTTTCATCACAACCCTTCAGCATCTTACACATGGGGAGTTCAAGAAATTGAACTTCCCTTTACTCAAAACATTTCTTCTACTCAAGCTTTTCTTCGTTTAAAAGGAGGAAAAGTCGGTCCTATTGTGGGAGTTTTAACGAACAAGGCTGTTTTGGAAAAACTGAATGTAAAACAGCGTCCTTTATTGGAACTCTTACATCATACCCTGCAAGAAAAAGGAGGGCTTCTTGCTTTATTCGCTGAAGAAACAATGTCTCATCACTTCTTTGAAGGGTATTGCTTTGACGGTGCAAAAAAGCAGTGGATCAAAACAACTTTGCCGCTGCCAAACGTTATATATAATCGTTATCCAGGAAGAAAATCAGAAACCAAGAAGCTGACATCTTTGCATCAAAAAATTAAAGGCAAGCACATTCCACTTTTTAACTCCGCTTTTTTTTCAAAATGGAAAGTATATCAATTATTTTCAAAGGATCCACTGCTATCTTCTCACCTTCCTAAAACCTATCGTTTAACACCAGAAATTGATATTGCTAAGCTTCTGCAAAAACACTCTTCCCTTTACTTTAAGCCTATTAACAGCAGTAAAGGTGCTGGAATTTTCCGATTATCTTTCCATAAGCATACGATTATTTATCAAGATCATAAACGCAAAGAAGAATTTTCTTCTTTACAAGCAATTGACCTTCCCAAGTCTGCTTATCTCATTCAAGAAGCGATTGAGACGCAACCATTCAAAGACAGGCGCTATGACTTACGTATTTTAGCCCACCACAAAGATAGCCAATATGTTATTAGCGGCGTCGGTATTCGACATAGTCCCTATCAATCCATTACAACACATACGTTAAACGGCGGCAGCATTTCATCTTTTCAAGATCTTGAAGATGAAGTAGATACTTCCTTTCTTTCGTCCTTTGTAAATACGTGCGGGCAAGTCCTTCAAAAGTCCTTCCCTCTAGTTGAAGAATTTTCTCTTGATATGGCAAAGTCAGCCCAAGGACAGTATTATTTGTTTGAAGTGAATGCAAAACCGATGATTTTTGATGAAACAGATATTCAAACGCAAGGTGCTAAACACATATGCAACATATTTTACAAATTAACAAAATTTTTAGATTAAATGATTTTTCATCTCCTTTTCTCATGGTAAGCTTATAATAACTAATTGAGAAAGGAGATTTTCTTTATGGTTTCACACTTTCAGGTTAAACCACTGTATCAAAATAATCGAATGCCGGGCTGGCACATCTCGTTTTATATGAATAGGGTTTATTATGAGGCTGATTATTTAAAAGATGGACAAATTGTATGGAAAACTGCGCTTTCTAATCAAATAGATGAAACACAATTAATTGATTATATTCATGAGCTTATGCTTTTTCACGTTTATGAATAGTAAGCTTTCACCGAAGGGAACGAGCACAGATGAAACAGCTGCACACACTATTTGGGGATAAAATGATTAAGGCTAAAATCCCTTCTCAATTTGAACGTTACAAATGGTTTTCATATGATGAAGGCTTCATTGGAATTGAACACACGGCTTTATCTCAAAAAGAGCAGGCGTTACTTTCTGCTTTTTTAACCCCTTATGATGAGAAAGTTTCTTTACTAACGCCAGAGCAATTGTATTGGTCAAACCTGTTATTTGAAGCACCTGAAAAAGTCATTCACTCTCATCATACGCACCATTCTTTTCGCTTCACCCAGTTTTTAATTAAACGTTTGTTTGAACAAAAAATAGAGTTTGAAAATGCGCTTCACGCCTTGTATTCTACCTCGATTACTGTGTTGTGGATTGATAAACAATCAGGTATCGTTATCGAAACCTTTAATGATCCTAATGACTTAACTGAAAATTTATCAGATTCTATCGAGGTGCTATGTCATGATTTTGAAACTTCGATTCAGTTCTTTGAAGGACAAATTCACTTTTTTCCGTCTTCACCGCGATTAATTTTTGAGCGTGAAAAGAAATGGTTTTATCAAATTAAGCATACAGTCGAACAAAACCATGTTATCCATTTTGCCGACGTTTTACCCCATTTGGTTCTGCAAGAGTCTTCAGAGGCAATCCAAAATCATATGATACATTTACTTGACTTAGTAAAAGATGATGGAGATCTTTTAGAAACGATTAAAGTTTATTTAGAATGTAATTTAAACGTATCTCTTGCTGCTAAGAAATTGTACATGCATCGCAACAGCTTGCAGTATAGAATTGAGAAATTTATTGATCGCACACACCTTGATATCAAACACTTCACAGGAGCTGTGTCTGCTTACTTAGCCATTCTTGCTTTAAAAAATTTGCAAGATGGAGAATAAAATGAAAGGGTTTTCGTAAATAGTGCACGAAAACTCTTTCTTTTTTTTGTGCATGTTTGCCATTTACCGTTTCATTAAAAAAAATTACACTAGAGTTAAGAAAACGGTTTCACAGAGTACATACAAGGGGGAAATGGAAATGGCTGAATTACGTTTAGAACATATTTATAAAATGTATGATAAAGATGTGACGGCGGTAAAAGATTTTAACCTTCACATTCAAGATAAAGAATTTATTGTATTTGTTGGGCCTTCAGGCTGCGGAAAATCGACAACGCTTCGTATGGTTGCAGGGCTAGAGGAAATTTCCAAAGGTGATTTTTATATTGACAGCAAGCGTGTAAATGACGTAGCTCCAAAAGATCGCGACATTGCAATGGTATTCCAAAACTACGCATTGTATCCGCATATGAGCGTGTATGACAACATGGCTTTCGGCTTAAAACTTCGTAAATTACCAAAAGATGAAATCGAACGCCGCGTAAAAGATGCCGCTCGTATTTTAGGACTTGAGCAATACTTAGAGCGAAAGCCAAAAGCATTATCTGGCGGGCAGCGTCAGCGTGTAGCTCTAGGTCGTGCAATCGTTCGTGATGCTAAGGTCTTCTTAATGGACGAACCTTTATCAAACTTAGACGCGAAATTACGTGTGCAAATGCGTTCTGAAATTGCGAAGCTTCACCAGCGTTTGGGTACAACGACAATTTACGTAACACATGACCAAACCGAAGCAATGACAATGGCTTCTCGTCTGGTTGTTATGAAAGATGGGATTATCCAGCAGGTTGGTACACCAAAAGAAGTATATGAAAAACCTGAAAATGTATTTGTAGGCGGGTTTATTGGTTCTCCTGCTATGAACTTCTTAACCGGAACGTTAAAAGACGGGAAGGTTCAAGTAGGCGATTCTCTTCTTGCAGTTCCGGAAGGTAAAATGAAAATACTTCGCGAGCAAGGATATTTAAACAAACAAATTATTTTAGGCATCCGCCCTGAAGATTTCCATGATGAGCCTGTATTTATTGAATCTTCACCTGGCACAAAAGTTACAGTCAAAGTCGATGTATCCGAGTTAATGGGAGCTGAAACCATGCTTTATTCTAAACTTGGCGGACAAGATTTTGTAGCACGCGTAGATTCAAGAACAGATATTAAACCACTTCAGTCTCTGGACTTAGCATTAGATATGAACAAAGCGCATTTCTTTGATGCAGAATCCGAACAACGCATCCGTGCTGAACAGGAATAAAAAAAGACCCCTAGGGGTCTTTTTTTATTCCTGTATTTGCTTCAATTCTTCACTGTGACAAGTAGAGCAGTAAAAGAGATGAATACATTGGTGATTTGCTAAATCACTAGGATACCCATTTTCTATTTTTAACTGATCGATTTCCATGTAAGCACTGTAATCATCAAAATAATCGCTGACTTTGCCCATATCCCCCAGCACTCCTCCACATGTTTTGCACGTCATTTGTACATCACTAAACCCATTACATAAGGAACAAATCGACATCCGCACACCTCACTTTACCTGATCAATATGTACCTATAATATGCACGGAATAAAACTCTCTTACTCTTTATCAAACTCCACACAAAAATTTCTATAAATTACCAACAGATTTCTATGTATATGTTTTTTTCCCTTTCGCCATAATACTAGTAACAACCGAGCACAACAGCTCGCAAGCATTGAGTTACGCCGCGGTAGGCAAGCAGATCTAATCGATGCATCTGCTCGGCTGGTTCAACTCCAGCTAACTCAACCATTACAATCTATTTTATCTAACGAGGAGATGAATACACATGGCAAATTATCAAAACGCATCAAACAGAAATTCATCAAACAAGTTAGTAGCGCCTGGTGCTCAAGCTGCTATCGATCAAATGAAGTTCGAAATCGCTAGTGAGTTTGGTGTAAACTTAGGACCAGATGCAACAGCTCGTGCGAACGGATCTGTTGGTGGCGAAATCACAAAACGTTTAGTACAATTAGCTGAGCAAAACCTAGGCGGCAAGTACTAATATTAACTAATTTCATATTATGGCTTTAGCGCTCCAAGATTTCTTGGAGCGCTTTCTAGTTTCTTTTAATCAGCTTCCTCATTCTTATTCGCAAATGACTTTACGGAAACTTTGCGAATACGTCGATTTTCTACTTCCTTAATGGTAAACAATATCTCTTCATATGAGAAAAAGTCTCCTTTAGCAGGAATATGATCAAACTGCTCATATATCCATCCCCCTAAGGTATGGCACGTACTGTCAGGAGAACTAACCGCTATATAGGTTAAAAATTCATCAATAGGGATGTCGGCGTTAAATTCGTACTCCTTTTCCCCTATCTGGTGTACATACTTAACAGCTTCATCATGTTCATCCCAAATCTCTCCTACAATTTCTTCTAATATATCCTCTAAGGTCACAAGACCGGCCGTTCCCCCAAACTCATCAACTACAATTGCCATGTGAACCTTACTTTTTTGGAGCTCTGGCAATAGAACAGATATTTTCATGGATTCTACTACAAAAATAGGTTGTCTCAACAAATCACGAATAGAAATCTCTTTTCTTTGGACTAAACAGGTTAAAAATTCTCTTTCTGATAAAATGCCAATAATATTATCAATATGATCTTCGTATACAGGGACTCTTGAATATCTCTCTTCAAGAAACATTTGACAAACCGAATCAATATCGGCATTTACGTCAACTGCTGTGACATCTATTCTAGGTTTTAAAATTTGCCCCACCACAATGTCATTAAAATTGAGTGAACGATGAACTAGCTCTTTTTCAATATTATTAATCGTTCCTTCTTCTTCGCTTAAATCTACCATCACTTTAATTTCATCTTCTGTAATCGTTGGTGTAGGAGCAGACGCTAACAAGTGAGAAGTTCCTTTTTTCACCTGTAAAAATAAGAAGGAAATCGGGGTTAACAATTTAATAATAATAAATAACAAGGAAGAAATCATCAGCGCAAAAGATTCGGCATGCTCTTTAGCTAACGATTTTGGCAAGACTTCACCAAAAATCAAAATGATGATGGTCATAACGATGATACTAATCACAAGTGCTAGGTTTCCTTTAAACATATCGAGGGCAATTTTGGCTGCCAAAGAGGACGCAGCAATGTTTACGACAATATTTCCTACTAAAATTGTCGATAGCGTCTGCTCAAAGTGTTCAGCAATATGCAGCGCTTTTTTACTTCCCCGATATTTTTTCTCAGCGTAATGTTTTAAACGAATTTTATTTACGCTTGAAAAGGCTGTCTCGGCAGATGAAAAGAAAGCTGATAACATAAGCAAAACGACTAATATCATCATTTGATTCAGAGGCAAGTCTCCCAAAAGACATTCACTCTCCTATTTTTTTGATTTTTCTGTCTTTTTATCATATCAAATTTTTTTGTTGTTGAATATTTCATTCATCAACTTTGTATTACTTTATGCTACGCATGCTTTTTATTATGAATAAGTATACAGATTGTATATCCTAAAGAATAGATACTATCTTTTATAGAGGGGTGTAGCCAATGAAAATTTTACTATTAGGCTCTACAGGGCGAGTTGGACAGTCTTTATTAAAAATGATGCTAAAAGATGAAAACGACGTTACTGTACTTGTTAGAGACCGCAATAAGCTACAGGTTAGTCATCCAAACCTACATATCTTACAAGGCGATGTACTTCATCAAGAAAATATCAACTTTGCCCTCAAGCACCAAGATATCGTAGTCAGCGCGTTAAATACAGATGGTGCAGAGACGATTTCAAAAAGTATGCCGCTTATTATAAACAGCATGAAGTATTACGGCGTTCATCGTATTCTTACTATTGGAACTGCAGGCATCTTACAATCACGAACAGAACCAGAAAAGTATCGTTTTCAATCAAATGAATCAAAGCGTAAAACGACGAGAGCAGCAGAAGATCATTTAAAAGGATACTTACACTTGAAGGAAAGTGATCTAAACTGGACGGTTATATGCCCAACATACTTGCCTGAGGGTGAAATAACAGGCACATATCGAGTGGAAAAAGATATTTTACCAGCTGATGCCGTTAAAATTTCAACGGGAGATACCGCTCACTTTACCTACCATGAGATATGGGCTCAAAAGTTTTCCAAATGCCGCGTTGGAATTGCTTATTGAAAAATCAGGAGAACTTTTCGTTTTCAAAACGAGAAGTTCTACATCCAGAAAATACCGATTATAGCTAATCCACCTAGCACAAAACCTCCTATTTGACCAACGAGAGCCGGTGTCAAAACAGGCTTTCCTTTTTCTTTCTCTAATGTGCTAATATCAAGCTTCATCTGATACATTTCTTCTTTTAAATCTTCAATCTGGCCGTGCAGCGCTTGAATCTGACGTTCTTGGTCACTCATTCACTATCTTCCCTTCCCTTTTTTATTTTTATCATATGCGTAAAAAAGTTAAAGCTTTACTTTTCGTCATCACTTTTTCTAAATGATAAAAACTCCTTTCCCCGGCTTTAGGATAAAAAACTCTTTCCTTCTCATAATAAAAAAGAATAGAGTCCTTAGTCACTGTTGAAAGGAGAACACGATGATAAAACTTGTGTTGATTCGGCACGGACAAAGCGTGTGGAATCTTGAAAATAAATTTACAGGCTGGACGGATGTAGATCTTTCTAAAAATGGATTGCAAGAAGCGCGAGAAGCTGGAAAAGTGCTAAAGAAAAACGAATATACTTTTGATATTGCCTATACTTCTGTTTTAAAACGATCCATTCGCACTCTGTGGATTGTCTTACATCAAATGGACTTCATGTGGATTCCCGTATATAAATCTTGGAGGCTGAATGAACGGCACTACGGGGCTCTTCAAGGTTTGAACAAAGAAGAAACCGCAAAAAAATTTGGAGAAGAGCAAGTGCATTTGTGGAGAAGGTCGATGAACGAACGCCCTCCTGCTTTAGAGACAACAGATATTCGCTATGAAGCTTCCAACCCTAAGTATAAGGAATTAGCTAAGGGACAATTTCCTGTAACGGAAAACTTAGCCGATACAGAAAAGCGGGTTCTAGAATACTGGGACGAAACTATTGCTCCTTCTATTAAAGCTGGCAAAAAGGTTATTATTTCCGCTCACGGTAATACGATTAGGGCTCTGATGCAGTACTTGGATAACATTTCGCCTGATGGCATTGCGAACTTGAATATTCCTACAAGCGTGCCGCTTGTTTATGAGCTTGATGATAATTTAAAGCCCCTTAGACATTATTATTTAGGCATCGATGGAGAGATTCCTACCCATATTCCTTCTTCATAAAAAACGTGCCTAGATTGTAGGCACGTTTTTTTATATGCTTGAACGAAAGTATTTTCCATACGCCCAGTGATTAGTAGGACCGTGTCCGGAACCAATTTCAAGCGTGTGCTTAATCGCATAGTGAACAAAATCGGAAGCGATTTGAACTGCTTCAACCACGCTTTTGCCTTTCGCTAGTTCAGCTGTGACGCAAGCAGCAAACGTGCATCCCGTTCCATGTGTATGCTTTGTATTCATCTTTTCATGCGTGATTTCAACGTACGTATGACCATCATACACTATATCAATCATATCTTGATGAGATTGATCATGTCCGCCTTTAATTACCACGTGCTTTACACCTAGCTCATGAATCTGTTTTGCCGCTTCTTTTCGGTCTTCGATCGTGTGAATTTCTTTACCCGTGATGACTTCCGCCTCCGGTATGTTCGGCGTAATAACTTCACAAAGAGGCAATAATTCTTTTAGAGCCTGTACGGCTTCTCTTTGAAGAAGAGACTGACCGCCTTTTGCAATCATAACGGGATCAACTACAACATTTTGCAGGCCGTACTGTTTGATTTTACGAGCCACTGCGTAAATAATATCAGCACTGAACAACATACCTGTCTTCACTGCATTAGGAAATAAGTCAGTGGCAATTGAATCTAACTGAGTTTCAACTGCTTCTGCTTCTAAAGGATAAACTCCTTGAACGCCAACTGTATTTTGTGCGGTCACAGCTGTAATAACAGACATGCCAAAAACGTCGCGCTCTTGAAATGTTTTTAAATCTGCTTGAATGCCTGCTCCTCCACCGCTGTCTGATCCAGCAATGGTTAATGCTTTTGGTACTGTCATGCTTGAAACCTCCATCTCTTTCTTACCCAATATACCGATGATAAAGTGACTTTGCTTCTACTATATCGTTTGTTCCATGGACAAAGACGCGCCCATCTTGAAACATAACTAAACGGTAATCATCTACATAAAAAGAAAGCAGATACGGATTTTGTTCAATTTTATATCCTTTTTCTTTTAATCGTTCACCTAAAGACTGCAGCGGCTGCTTGGCTGATTTGCCCGGACGGATTTGTACCGTGTTTCTTCCGCATAGCACAGCTGTTTTCGTTTGATTTTCATATTGTAAAAAGGGATACGTTTGTTCACTGCCGCATGAGCGGCAAGCAGATTTGCGAAACACGTTCACATTGATGCTCGTATACTCATTTTTCCATACGTCAAACGAAACAAGTTCTCTCCTAAGCGCATTCCAGTCTCCGACTAATATTTTTAACACTTCTGTTACTTGATGAGCGACTACCATTTGAACAGCAGGACTAATAATCCCCACTGTATCACATGTTAACCCTCCAAGCGGTACAGATTCAAGCAAACAGGATAAACACGGTGTTTCACTTGGTATGATAGTATAACTAATTCCATAACTTCCTACACATGCTCCGTAAATCCAAGGAAGATCATATTTTTGTGATAAATCATTCATTACAAGGCGTGTGTCAAAATTATCGGTTGCATCAATCATAACATCTACCCCCTCAACAAGCTGTTCTAAAACTTGAGGGGTACCGTCTGCTACGTGCGCTTCTACTTTTACATCGTGATTAATATCGTGAAGCCGTTTTTTAGCGGCAATTGCTTTTGGAATTCTTTTATCAGCATCTTTTTCACTATACAATTGCTGCCGCTGAAGGTTGCTCCACTCTACATAGTCCCGGTCAATGAGCGTTATTTTCTTTACCCCCGCTCGCGCAAGAGCCTCGGCGTTCCCTGTTCCAAGAGCACCTGCTCCTACAATCAGAACATGCTTTTCTTGAATTAGCTGCTGTCCGCCTTTTCCAATAGGTTGAAACAGTTCTTGGCGGGAATAACGATTAATCAACCGATACTCATCCCTTCTGTTGGACTGCTTGCCGTTGCATATTGTTTCTTTTCAATACGTCCTGCTTCAAATGCTGCTCGTCCTGCTTCAATCGCTAGCTTCATAGCACGAGCCATTTTCACAGGATCTTTTGCTCCTGAAACAGCTGTATTTAATAACACACCATCTGCTCCTAGCTCCATAGCTTGAGCTGCGTCTGAAGCCGTTCCAATACCTGCATCTACAATTACTGGAACAGTTGATTGTTCAATGATAAAACGCATGTTCAACGGATTAATAATACCTTGACCTGAACCGATAGGCGAAGCTCCTGGCATAATGGCATGTACGCCTAACTCCTCTAAACGACGCGCAAGTAAAACATCATCTGATGTGTAAGGTAAAACGGTAAAGCCCTCTTTTAACAGTTCTTCACTGGCTTTTAATGTTTCAACTGGATCAGGAAGCAGCGTTTTATCACATCCAATTACTTCTACTTTCACCATGTCACAAAGTCCAGAAGCCTTTGCTAATTTAGCAATACGTACGGCCTCTTCTGCATTTTTTGCTCCAGCAGTGTTAGGCAAAAGAGTGAAACGCTTCACATCAAGCGCTTCTAATAAATTAGGCTGATTTTGATCAAAAATATCCATTCGTCTAACAGCAAATGTTAAAATTTCGGTCTCCGACTCTTCTACCGCTTGACGCTGAGTCGTAAAGTCTGGAAATTTCCCTGTTCCTAATAATAAACGTGAATTAAATGTATATTGTCCAATTTTTAACATACTCTTCATCCTCCTCCTACAAATGAAACGACTTCTAATGCATCTCCATCTTTCAAACTTGCATCACTATGTTCTTCTTTTTGTAAAATATTCTTGTTTAGCTCAACAATTACCACTCGTTCATGCAGGTTCTGAGCCTGCAACAAGTGCTGAACCGTTTCAATTTCATCTCCAACAGTAACGGTCTTACCATTAATGATTAGATTCAATGAACTCCCTCCATTACTCTAGTTAGCTGAAATGATGTAAAAAATGAATGATTCGGCTTTTTCCCTAACAAAGCATCAGCCATAATTTTTCCAGTTGCAGCACTTAATAAAATACCATTTCGGTAGTGGCCAAACGCCATGTGTAGATTCGCTATTTCAGGATGCTCTCCTAAATAAGGCCAGCCATCATTTGTTTGTGGACGAAGACCTGCCCATGCTTTTTCAAATGTAGCATCTTTAATAGCCGGCAGAAGCGCAGAAGCTTTATTCAGCAAAAATTGAATACCTTGTGCAGAAACCGTCTTGGTAAAATCATGCTGTAGCTTAGTTGCCCCTATTACGATTCTTCCACCAGTCTTTGGCACTAAGTAAAAACCTTCATCTAAAAAAATCGTTTTAGAAAGCAGTGGCTTATGACTTTGCAGAGCAATACACTCCCCTTTTACAGGAAACACCTGACCTAAATGTTCAGAAGAAATAAAGCGTTTAGCCCATGAGCCTGCTGCAATAACTACTTTTTCTCCATAAAAAGAGCCTTTGGACGTCTGTACACCTTTTACCGTTTCATTTTCCATAATAAGAGAATGAACGTCACAGTATTCGAATACATCTGCTCCGTGATACAAGGCTCCATGAGCAAGAGCCTGGGTTAACTTAGCCGGAGCTAGCTGGCCGTCTCCCGGTATTGTAATGGCTCCGTATATGTCTGGAGAAAGCCCGGGTTCTAACAAACGCGCTTCTTTTACATCGATCCATCTTACATGTTCATCCCACCGGTGGTGCTGAGCGGCTTTTTTCTTTAATACGTGTGCATCTTCTTCTGTTACAGCAACTTTTAATAAGCCTTTTTGAATGAGCTCTACGTCGATGGCCGTTTTTTCTTTTAGTTCCTTCACCAGTTCGGGAAACATGCTTCTGCTCTTAATAGCAAGGTCTAAAAGAGGACCTTCTTCATCAATTTCAGCTTGAGCACCTAAAATACCAGCGGCTGCACTTGAAGCTTCACAACCAATTTGATTGCGTTCAAGAATAGCTACTGACGCTCCTTGTTTTGACAAATGATAAGCGATAGAAGAGCTGATTATACCTCCTCCGATTAACAGTACATCATAATGCTGCTTCATTTTCTCCACCTCCAGATGTCCATATATGAGAATATTGTTTAATCGCTTTAAGGGGATCTTGCGCAAGCATGACACCAGACATCACAGCTATACCGTGTGCTCCTGTTTGCAGCACCTCTTTGGCATTTACAGGTGTAATTCCTCCAATGGCAATAACCGGTATCTGCACAGCATCTACTACTTCTTTTAGCGCTGCTATCCCTCGACTTCTTAATCCTTTTTTTGAATGTGTTGAATAAATATGTCCGTATAGAATGTAGTGAGCACCATCTTTTTCAGCTTCTAAAGCCTCTTCCACAGAGTGAACTGACTTTCCGACCATGAGAGAAGGAAATGCGTCTATAACAAACGAAACGTCTAAACTATGATAGGCAAGCTGTACGCCTTTTGCTTTTAAAGCATGCGCTACATCAACTCGATCGTTCACAATAATTTTAGAGCAACAAAATGGCAGGCTTTCTAGTAAACATTGAATCTGCTTTGCCGTTTTTTCTTTTTCTCTAATATGAACGGCGCCCGCAAAAGGCGCGATAGCTGTTAAAATTTTTTGAAGCTCTTCGATTGGCTGCTTATCTGTTGTAATGACATGAAATTTAGGAATATCCACATGATCGAAACCTTTCCATTCAGAATAAAGAGAAATTTCAATCACTTCATCTTGTGTAGAGGGCTTTATTACATACAAAAAACCACTCTACAACGTAGAGTGGTTAGCATGCATCTTTATGTAAACATGATCGCCACTTCCCTACGCTGGTCCAAACCAGATCAGGTTCAAAGGGTCCGAAATACATTCGTCTCAGCTTCAAAAGCTCCCCTAGTGATTGCTATTTATTGATTTTGTTTTCGTACTTAAAATTATAACACAACTAGATGTAAATACAATATCCCTTTATGCTCTTACGGCTCTCTTCCTTTTATAGAGGTATCTTTTAGGCTTCTTTACTAAGAGGCTCGGCGCACCGCATCATTCTGCTTTTTATATGGTTAGTAATCGGTATAGTCGTCGAATTCTTCTTTGTCTTTTTCCTTTTTCCGATCCCATATAAACAGCAGGAGTAACATAATAAAAGTTAGAATATAAAAACCGTAAAAAATAAATGCTGCCACAACATTTATAAATAAAAATAAAAAACCGATGATCTGACCTGCAACAGCTACAATCAACAAAATGTATTTCCAAACTTCTGCTTTTCTATCCATTCTCTACTTCTCCGTCTTTTTGTTTTTCCCTACTAGAAACGTTCTCTTTACTTAAATAAAAACGTCCCTGCCAGTAAACCGACTGTAAATAAACCAACTGTTCCAAATGCTGAAATCCCCACGTACGCCAACATTTTTCGATAAGATTTTTCTCGAATTAACTGTACGGTTTCCACACTAAACGTTGAAAAAGTGGTAAAGGCACCAAAAAACCCAATGCCAATCATTAAAAATATTGAATCATCATAAGCATGACTCGGAACCTTTCCATAATAACTACCGTAAAAAAGACCAAGTCCAAACGCACCGAGCAAGTTTACAAACAGCATTGATACTGGAAAAGGAGGGTTTGAAACTGTTTTTGTAACTTTTAAACCCAAAAGATAACGGCATATTCCTCCAGCTGCCCCGCCAAGTGCCAAGCTCACTATGCTCATTTACTTCACCTCATGTACTTTCACTAAATTTTTTCCTGCCGCTTCACCGCATAGATAGCCTGCTAAAGCAAGAAAGATTCCACCTACTAAAGAGACAAATACATAAATTGCTCCACCAAATAAATGGTGCTGAGTGAGAGAAATGACATCTCCTGCAAACGTTGAATACGTTGTAAAACCGCCGCATACGCCAACTCCTAGTCCAAGCTTTATCCATTCTTTTGGCTTTTTCCACACAAAAAATCCTGTTAATAGGCCTAGTATGAAGCTTCCTAATAGGTTTTCAATTACCGTTCCTATTGGATAGCCCGTATATAATAAGGAAAGATTCAGCAAATAACGTGCATATGTACCAGCGATAGCACCAAAGGCAATTGAGATTAAGTTTATGGCTTTCATCATATCGCTCCGTTTCATAAATTCTTCTTTAAGTGTACCATAAGGAATTTATTTCTACCTTAACATTTAACTATATGTTTATTGCACCAAAAGTCATGAAAAAATGAAAGAGAAAATCGTCGCATGAAACTTCCTTTTTACTCCTCAAATCTCCCTTAAAAATCCACTAAATCCAAATTTTAAAATCTTTCTGTATCCTTATGACAAACCGTGTATAGAAGGTATATTTCCCTTATTTTAAGTCACATTAATCGTATAAGTTTTTTTTGTTGACTTTTGCTGTGTTCTTGTTTAGTATCACAGAGTATCATTTCCTATCAGAATACTAGGGGGTTTAGAAAATGAAGAAATTTGCTGCACTTTTGTCGCTACTATTAGCTTTCACAGTTGTGCTTGCCGCATGCGGTTCTAGCTCAAAAAATGAAGCAAACAATGGAGACAATAAATCTTCACAAGAAGATTTATATAATAAAGTGAAAAAAGATGGCGTATTAACAATTGGAACTGAAGGTACATACCCTCCGTTCACTTTTCATGACGACAAACAAAAGCTAACTGGGTTTGATGTAGAATTGGCTCAAGAAGTAGCTAAACGTCTTGGCGTAAAAGCTGAGTTCAAAGAAACACAGTGGGATGGCATGTTTGCTGGATTAGATGCTAAACGATTTGACATGATTGCTAATGAAGTTGGTATTCGTGAAGATCGTCAAAAGAAATACGATTTCTCTGATCCATACATCCAGTCAGGCGCTGTATTAATTGTTCGTAAAGACGAAAAAGATATCAAATCATTTAAAGATTTAAAAGGAAAAAAATCAGCGCAGTCATTAACAAGTAACTATAAAGACATGGCTCAATCTTATGGTGCAAACATTACGAGTGCTGAAGGTTTTGCTCAAGCAGTAGAACTAATGAGCGCAAACCGTGTTGATGCTACAATCAACGATAAATTATCGTTCCTTGACTATAAGAAAAAGCACCCTAACGCACCTATCAAAATCGCGGATGAAAAATCCGATGGTGCTGCAAGCGGCTTTATGTTTAGAAAAGACAGCGGTAAGTTAGTGGATAAAGTAAACAAAGCATTGAAAGATATGAAAAAAGACGGAACATACGCAAAGATTTCTAAGAAATGGTTTGGCGAAGATGTTTCTCCTAAATAATATTTTTCCTGATGGAGAGCGATTGAATCAATTGATTTCAATCGCTCAATCATCTCTCTTACCAATGGTAAAGGGAGCTATTCAATATTCTATTCCACTAACATTAATAAGCTTTGCCATAGGCATTGTGTTAGCTGTTTTAACAGCACTTGCTCGCTTGTCGTCAAGTAAGGTATTAAACATGATTGCACGTGTATATGTCTCAATTATTCGTGGAACGCCTTTGCTTGTGCAATTATTTATCATTTTCTACGGATTACCTAACTTAGATATAACAATTGATCCATTTATCTCTGCTGTTATTGGATTTTCATTAAGTGTAGGTGCGTATGCATCTGAAATTATTCGAGCAGCAATTCAATCTATTCCTAAAGGACAGTGGGAAGCTGGCTACTCACTTGGTATGACCTATTCCCAAGCGTTAAGACGGATTATCTTACCGCAAGCAGCACGTGTATCGATTCCGCCATTATCTAACTCTTTTATTAGTCTTATTAAAGACACGTCACTTGCATCGCTTATTCTTGTTTCTGAAATGTTCCGTCAAGCTCAAGAAATTGCTTCAACTAACTATGAGTTTTTACTTCTTTATAGTGAAGCAGCTCTATTGTACTGGATTATGTGCACAATCTTATCCATTATCCAAGGACGCATTGAAATAAGACTAGATCGTTACGTATCTAAATAACCGTTTCAAGTAGCTAAAGGAGTTTTTTATATGATTAATATCAAAAATTTGCATAAATCATTCGGTGATTTGCAAGTATTAAAAGGAATTGATTTAGAAGTTGAACAGGGCAAGGTAATTGTATTAATCGGCCCTTCTGGATCGGGTAAAACAACTTTTTTACGTTGCTTAAATCTGTTAGAAATCCCAACAGACGGCACGATTGAACTTGATAAAAAAAGCATGAATTTTACCAAGCCTGTTCGCAAAAAAGACATTACTTCATTTCGAAGCCTAACAGGTATGGTCTTTCAAAACTATAACTTGTTTCCTCATAAAACTGCGCTTGAAAATGTTATGGAAGGTCCTGTAATTGTAAAAGGTGTTTCCACTCAAGAAGCAGAAAAAAGAGGGAAAGAATTATTAACACGAGTTGGCTTAGGAGACAAGCTCGACTTTTATCCTTTCCAGCTGTCTGGCGGACAACAACAGCGTGTTGGCATCGCCAGAGCAATGGCGATGGACCCAAAAGTTATGCTGTTTGATGAGCCTACTTCAGCTCTTGATCCTGAGCTTGTAGGAGACGTTCTTCAAGCCATGAAAGACTTGGCAAAAGAAGGAATGACGATGGTGGTGGTAACTCATGAAATGCGCTTTGCCCGTGAAGTAGCGGATGAAGTTATTTTTATGGATCAAGGTGTCATTATGGAAAGAGGGATACCGGATCAAATATTTTTAAATCCTCAGCAAGAGCGGACACGTCAATTCTTGAATATGATTCATTAAAAAGGTTGCACACTTTCATGTGCAACCTTTTTCTTTATTTGGCTACTGCTTTTTTCATCAAATCTGTAATGTACGTAAAGAATGCTTCAGCTGTGACATCATATACGATATCTACAGGTCGTCCCTCTTCGGAAATTTCTGTTCTTCCTTGGCTCGGTGTTTCTGTATGCACAATACTCGAAACCGTTTTTACCTTCACAAGTGTTGAATTCCCTGTAAATGCTGTTGTGAGTACATCCCACAAATAATATGTTGAATTGGTTTCAACGTGCACAAGCGGCGGGCAGGCCGCGTAGCACTGCCCTACAAAGTCTACTCCTTCATATCTTCGAAGTGAAGCCCACATTTGACGAATAGCCGGTGTTAAAGGAACTTGATTCGTGCTTTCTAAAGCAACCATCTCAATTTTAATTTTGCTTTCCCATAGTTTCGCTACTGCTTCTGGATCCCAAAAAGCATTCCACTCCGCCGTTCCATCGTGTTCAGGTTCCTGCACATTTCCTACTTCTTGAAATGTACCGCCCATCCATACTAACTTGTCAATTTTCTCTTCTATTTCCGGCGCTTTTTCAAGTGCTCTTGCTAAATCTGTTAACGGTCCTGTAAACAATAAAGTTGTTTTCCCGGCTGTGTGCTGCAATGTCTCGATTAAATGATCATGAGCAGGGAGCTGACTTATTTTTGTTTGTACTTCCCCTTTTTCATTTAAAATCGGCAGTGCATCTACATAAAACGTATGCATGCGCCACTCCTTTGGAAATGGATTCATACCGCGTGAAGTAGATTTAGCAACCTCAATATCATAACTTCCAAAACGATCAATAATCTTTTGGCTTGCGCTGATACCTGGCTCTAGATATCCGTCAGCCGGAATAACAGATACTCCCGTTACTTTTACATCATCCATTTGCAGCAGTAAAAAAAGCGATACTAAATCATCGATGCCTGCATCATGGTTAAAATATACATTTGTGCTCATTTCTCTTCTCCTCTTTTCTATGTATTGCTAACTAATAGCTATACCGCTATTTTATAATGAAATGATCTCTTTCGTAATCAAAGTATTAGGAACTTCTTTTACTATTTTCTATAATGGGTATAGAAATAAGGTAATCTATGTATAGATGTATACATCTCAGTATAGAAAGGAGAAATAAAATGGAGCAATCATTTTCAGCATTAATCGTAGATAAAAAAAGTGAAGACCAAGTGGAGGCGTCCGTCCAAGAACTGACGCTAAACGATTTGCCAGAAGGCGATGTACTTATTCGCGTTCATTATTCAGGAGTGAATTATAAAGATAGCTTAGCCAGCATCGCAAACGGCAATATTGTGACAAGCTACCCGTTTGTCCCAGGAATCGACCTAGCAGGCGTCGTTGTATCTTCTGACAGCCCTGATTTTAAAGAAGGTGATCATGTCATCGCAACAAGCTATGACATTGGCGTATCACACTTTGGAGGCTATAGTGAGTATGCGCGCATACGCAGCGAATGGATTGTCCCTCTTCCTCAAAATTTAACGTTAAAAGAAGCAATGATTATCGGAACAGCTGGCTTTACAGCCGCTTTATCTGTGCATCGCTTAGAGGAAAACCATACTAGTCCATCTAATGGCTCTGTGCTTGTAACAGGCGCTACGGGAGGTGTAGGAAGCTTTGCGATTGCCATTCTTTCAAAATTAGGCTACACAGTGGAAGCAAGTACGGGAAAAAGCTCGGAAGCAGCTTATTTGAAAGAGCTTGGCGCTTCCTCTATTGTAGCGCGTGAAGATGTTTATAACGGCAAATTAAAAACATTAGGCAAACAAAAATGGGCTGCTGCGGTGGATCCTGTGGGGGGAGAGCCTCTAGCTTCTGTTCTCAGTCAAATTCAGTACGGCGGCTCTGTAGCTGTCAGCGGGCTAACAGCTGGAGGCAAAGTGCCAACAACCGTCTTCCCCTTCATTTTAAGAGGGATTAATTTATTAGGTATCGATTCTGTTTACTGTCCAATGCCTACTCGAAAAGAGATTTGGAATAGACTCGCTAGTGACTTTAAGCCTGAAAGCTTTGAACCTTTCATTCAACAGGAAATTTCACTACAACAGCTCCCTGAGGTACTTCCGACTTTATTAAAAGGACAAGCTCGAGGACGAACAATTGTGAAGCTATAAAAAAAACGGAGAAACCTAGGTTTCTCCGTTTTTTTACGAACAGAAGCATGTTATTACGCATCTATTTTTGCTATTAAATCCGTCACTAATTCTTTCATGGTCACATCGGCTAAGACTTGTTCCATGGCATCTTGAGAACGTTTTAAAATCAATTCAAGGACACTTTGAATATTGGCTCCTACAGGACACTCCACATTCGGATTTTCATGCATTTGAAACAATTCTCCTTCTTCCACTGCCGCCACCGCTCGATAAACGTCTAACAACGTTATCTCTTCTAAATCTTTCAATAGATAAGCTCCGCCAGCTCCGGCTTTTACACCCACGAGTCCAGCTTTCTTTAACATCCCAATTACTCGTCTTATAACAACAGGATTTGTATTTACACTGCTAGCAATCCACTCTGAAGTACTAGGATGACTGCTATCTACTTTAATTAAAGATAGTATGTGAACGGCCACGGTGAATCGACTGCTAATTTTCATTGCTCTCACTCCTATTTTGTTGTAATCATTATAGTTACAACATTTATGAAAGTCAAGCATGCTTTTTTAGGAAAGAATGTCCTCTTCTACCGCCTCATAAAAGCGCAGCGTTTTCTTGATTTCCATAGCTTCAGCACATGCTTTCGTTTTCTTTTTATTCGCTTCTTTATGTTCGTTCACATGTTCTTCTCTTGAGATCCACGCTTGAAAGAACTGCTTGTCTTCCCACTTGGATACAAAAACATATTCAACTTTATCTGCGGAATCTTTTTTCCAGCATTCGAACGATAAATTTCCTTTGGCTGCCTCAATTTCTCTTTTGTTTTTCTTAGCTTTTTGCTTGAGCTGTTCTTCAAATTTCTTTTCTGTTTCAAAACTTGCGTTTACAACAAACATCTTATCTTCCTTTCTAAATGAAAGTAATTCTCATTTGATTATTGCATAGTAATTTTATTTTTTCAATTTATATGGGTAAGTTACAGAAGCCCAAAAAGACCGCTGTTTAAGCGGTCTTCTTTTTTACAAATGTTTTCTATGCACTGTTTTTCCATCATACGTAAAGGCGATTGGCTTGCCTTCCATTACCGTTTCTAAATGAACGGGGCGGCCCCAAAGCTGATGAACGTACGGTACCACTTTTTCTAAGTATTTGACATCTAATTCAATTCCTTCATACCAGTGTTTTAAATAGAGCTCTCCATTTTTTAGATAGTCTCCATTGGTTACTGTGATATAAGGAAATCCGCCGTTTACGCGCATATTAACAAGCTGATCTCTAACTTCTGTCCACTCTTTGTCGACGATTTTATAGTCTTTTCCTTGTTTTTGGAATAAGTACATATCCTCCCGCATGACTAAATCTTTTGTTAAGTAATTGCGGATAAAGGAAATATCTGATTCAACCTCACGTACCTCAAACATCTTCTCTCTTCCTGACCCCGGCTCCACGCCCCGGCGAATCATATCTTCTGTTGGATTATTGTAGCGTTCTTCAATGTCTTCAAAGATTTTTAAACCTAAATAATATGGATTGATTCCCGTCTTAGACGGCTGCACAACCCCTGCATTTAGCTTGGCGAATTCTATCGCTTCATCACTCGTTAAATCCATTTCTCGAATAATGCGCTGATGCCAGAAAGAAGCCCAGCCTTCATTCATAATTTTTGTTTCAAGCTGCGGCCAGAAATAAAGCATTTCTTCTCGCATCATCGTTAAAATATCCCGCTGCCAATCCTCTAGATAAGGACTGTATTCTTCGATAAATAATAAGATGTCTTTTTCAGGCTGAGGCGGAAATTTTTTAAAAGACTTTGGAGGTTTTGGTTTTTTCTTTTCTTTATAATCCAAATTCCATAAATCATCGTAAGGAGAAACGATTTCTTCTTCCGATGATTCTACATCATCTATGCTCCAAGAAAGCTTGGCACGCATAAGGGACGGATCAATATGTTCCTGAATCGATAGGACAGCATCCAAAAACTTTTCTACTTCACGCTTACCGTGCTTTACTTCGTATTCTTTAATTCGATCAGCGGTCGCTGCCATACTTTCTACCATATCCCGTTTAGTGTTGGCAAAACGGCTGTTATTTTTAAAGAAGTCACAGTGAGCTAACACGTGAGCTACAATTAATTTATTTTGAATAAGCGCATTGGAATCCAATAAAAATGCATAACAAGGATCTGAATTGATAACTAATTCATAAATTTTACTCAATCCCAGATCGTAGTGTAATTTCATTTTGTAAAATTGTTTTCCAAAGCTCCAATGTGAAAAACGAGTTGGCATCCCATATGCACCAAACGTATAAATAATATCTGCCGGGCAAATTTCATAGCGCATCGGATAAAAATCTAAGCCGAAACCGCTAGCTATTTCCGTAATTTCATCAATCGCACGGTATAATTGCTTATAATCTGCTTCTTTCACGACAGCTCCCCCTTTCACTCCTTACTTCAATCTATGTACAAACATGTCAATTCATGTGTTTTCATCAAAAAGAAGCTTTATTTTTTCAAGAAAAGGGGATTTTTATTTAGTTGTCTTAAATAATGGATGTAATATAACTGTTATGCTGCATCATTCTTTGCTTTTCTTATGATTTATCCGGTGCTGTACGTTTATTCTTCTTGCATAATAACTACAACCTCTTTTAATTATGCACTGGTCTTTTGCCCAACATTTACAGCGTAAGAATTCCCGCAAATATCATACACTAATTTCAACTCCTCAAAAGGAGGAACGTTATTAATGGATGTAATTGATTATGATCGAGCTTTGTATTACACACACCGTTCACAATGGGATAACTTATTAATTTTAATGGTTCGAACAGACGACGATTTTCTTTCAAAAAAGATTGAACATTTTTTGCACGCCTACAATTTTGAACGAAACTACCGCATCATTCAAGAAGAGCTTTATTCCTTACTACGCTACATTGATCATGCAACGGAATATTCGGAGCACAACCCGGAGCTTCTGGAAGAATCATTGTACTAGTATTTTTGATACACACACTTGGACAAAGAAGGGATGAATTCCCTTCTTTATTTTTTTATGTTGCACTAAAAATATGCATACTTTATTTCAAAAAACCTCACATAATATATGTAAACATATTCATTTTTATCGTTGACATAAAAGTGAATTCGACGTACAATCTTCAGTACATACGCTAAGATATTTCAGTACATACTGGGAGGAACAATATGAGTACTAATAAAAGGTTTCGCACATTAGATTTAACGCTAGCCGGTATGTTTGCGGCTCTGATGGCTATTGGTGCAAACATTACTTCTTGGGCACCTTTTTTACAAGTAGGCGGCGTGCCTCTTTCACTTCAGCCTTTTTTTGTTATATTAGCAGGACTTTTACTTGGGAGCCGAATGGGTTCTATTTCGATGATTGTATACGTATTAATTGGCATTGCCGGCGCCCCGGTATTTGCTCAATTTAAAGCAGGAATTGGTATTTTATTTGGAAGCACCGGCGGCTTTTTGCTTTCTTATATCGTAGCAGCATTTATCACAGGAAAAATTATGGAAATGCGCGGGAAGCCAACTTTTTCTATCTTTTTAATTTCATCGCTAGTTGGTATTGCGGTTATTTATTTAATTGGTACTACGTATATGTATGCAGCAGTTAATTACTGGCTTGAAGCTCCTGCAATGACATATGCAGCCGCTTGGAAGATTATGTCGTGGTTTGCGGTAAAGGATCTTATTTTTACTGTTCTTGGGGCTATGCTTGCTCCGAAAATTTATAAAGCCCTACGATCTTCTTCGTACTTGTCAAATACGCAATCAAACAAAGTATCATAAAAGAAGCCTGCTCAAGTTTGAGCAGGCTTTACTTTTATACCGTTTTCACTTTATCCAATACACGTTCTACTTCACCCATTACAGCTGTTTGTACAGCTTCTAAATGAGCAATGCTTGTTGCTTCATCTTCTGACACGACGCCAAAATAGAACTTCACCTTTGGCTCTGTACCAGACGGACGAAGGCAGAACCAAGAACCGTCTTCTAAGATATATTTTAATACATTTGATTTTGGTAATGTAATTTCTTCTACTTTTCCTGCTTTAATATGCTGACGCTCACTTAATGTATAATCCTCTACAACCGAAACATTTAATCCTGCAATGTCAGTAGGAGGTTCATTTCTAAATGTAGCCAAAATATGCTGAATTTGCTCAGATCCTTCTTTTCCTTTAAGCGTTAAAGATTTCAGACCTTCACGATAGAAACCATATTTAGTAAACACTTGCTGAAGCGCTTCGTATAGTGTCATGCCCTGCTTTTTATAATAAGCACAAGCTTCTACTGCTAGAATGGCTGCTTGTACAGCGTCTTTGTCACGAGCAAAGTCACCAATTAAATAGCCATAGCTTTCTTCATAACCGAATTGGAATGTATACTCGCCCGTTTGCTCATATTGCTTAATTTTTTCACCGATAAATTTAAAACCTGTTAGAGTGTCAACAACTTGCAGTCCAAATGAACGAGCAATTTGTGCGCCGATTTCTGACGTTACAATCGTTTTTAACACAACGCCATTAGCAGGCAGCACGCCTTTTTCTTTCTTTTGAGAAAGCAAATAGTGAAGCAATAAAGCACCCGTTTGGTTTCCTGTTAATAACGCATATTCGCCGCTTGGATCTTTGACAGCAATTCCTAAACGGTCTGCATCTGGATCCGTTGCGATTAAGATATCTGCATCAATTTCTTTTCCTTTACGAACAGCATATTCAAATGCAGCCGGCTCTTCAGGATTCGGAGATTTAACCGTCGAGAAATTTGGATCAGGAAGTTCTTGTTCTTCAATAACCGTGACATTTTCGTAACCGATGGATTGAAGCGCGTTGCGAACTGGCTTATTAGCTGTACCATGCAGAGGTGTAAAAACCACTTTTAAGTCTTTACCTGTTTCAGAAGCTAGCTCTGGATTAATTAAAATCGTTTTTAGTTTCTCATTGTATGCTTCGTCAATCGCTGAACCAATCATTTCAATAAGACCTTTTTCTTTTAGCTCCGCTTCAGATTGAACAGCTAATGCAAGTTCATTTTCCACAGCATTTACAAAGCCAACTAGTTCATCAGCTTCTTTTGGCGGCAACTGACCACCGTCTGGACCATATACTTTGTATCCATTATATTCAGGAGGATTGTGGCTCGCTGTAATAACAATACCTCCAAATGCGTTTAACTCACGCACTGCAAATGAAAGTTCAGGTGTTGGTCTTAGCTCTTCAAATACATACGTTTTAATTCCGTGACTTGCTAATGTTTTTGCTGCTTCCATTGCAAATTCAGGGGATTTGTGGCGAGAATCATACGCTATGACTACTCCTTGGTTAATAGCTTCTTCGCCAGCTTGTTTAATGTACTCAGCAAAGCCTTCGGAAGCTTTTCGGATTGTATACGTATTCATACGGTTTGTACCCGCTCCAATTTCCCCACGCATTCCGCCTGTTCCAAATTCTAATGTTTTGTAAAAACTATCTTCTAATTGTTTTTCATCACCTTTGATTGCGTCTAAATTTTGACGTAATTCAGGATCTAAATTTGGATGATTAACCCAAGATGTATACGTTTCTTTCCAACTCATAAAAAAAAGCCCCCTTATATAAATGTAAATATGTATGAAAAGAGAAAAACGAGTAATCGTCTTTCTCTTTTTTTTAACAGTCATATTATATTTCTTCGTCAAAATTTGACTTCCTGCTATTATATTATGGCTGTATTGACAAATTTTGAGGTACTTTTTATTTTATCATGAAATACCTGTCATACGGTTAACTTTTTCATCTACTGGTACAACTGCGTCATGAAGGTGCTGTTCTAATTCATCTGTATAAGCTTTTGTTTGCTCAGGCGTCCACTTTAACTCTTCGGCCATATGAGCAATCACTTGTTTTTTCCAGCTTCTTACCCAGTTGATATCAAAGAATAAAGCGCCCGTACGTCTAATAAAGAAGTCCACTGGTTTTGAAACCATTTCTTCTTCTATGCCATATTGAATTTGCAGAAATACACTAGCTGGAAGGTCGCTGTTTTTTAGCTGATCTGGACGTTCAATCATGTAGCGGTATACTTTATCTACGTTTGAGCCATAGCGTTTTACAAGCTTTTCAGCAGCGTCACGTGATAATCCTAGTTTGATGCCTTCTTTGACTTTTTGCTCTACAAACGTTGGGAACCCACCTGAACCTCCTACATTACCTCCAGAAATCGGTAAATGTTTAGTTTGACAGCTTTCAAATTCGCGTCCTTCTGCTTTAAAATCTTCAGCTACGCGATTTACGACAATTTCAGCCATTTTACGGTACCCAGTTAATTTCCCTCCAGCGATCGTAATTAAACCTGATTCCGATGTCCAGATTTCATCTTTACGCGAGATTTCAGAAGGGTCTTTTCCTTGTTCGTGAATAAGTGGACGAACACCAGCCCAGCTTGATTCCACATCGTCTACTGTAATATCAACCGTTGGGAACATATAGTTAATCGCATCAATAACATATTGACGATCTTTTACAGTCATACGCGGATGTCTAGCGTCTTCTTTATAGACCGTGTCTGTTGTGCCCACATATGTTTTTCCATCACGCGGAATTGCAAACACCATACGTCCATCAGGTGTATCAAAATAAATGGCTTGTTTTAACGGAAAGCGCTCTTGATCGATAACTAAGTGAATTCCTTTTGTTAATTGAAGCTGCTTGCCTTTTTTTGAATTATCTTTTTCACGCAGCGTGTCCACCCATGGACCTGCAGCGTTGACGATTTTTTTCGCATAGATATTATATTCTTTATTCGTAAGCTGATCACGAACAACAGCCCCTACTACTTTTCCTTTATCATAAATGAAGTTTTCCACTTTTGTATAATTGACTAAATCTGCTCCTCTTGCGGCAGCTTCTTTAGCTACTTCAATTGTTAAACGTGCATCATCTGTTTTATATTCAACGTAGTAACCGCCGCCTTTTAAGTCTTTAGATTTTACCAATGGCTCGCGGCTAAGCGTTTCTTCTGCGCTAAACATTTTGCGGCGCTCTGAGCGTTTTACACCAGCTAAGAAATCATATACGCGCAGTCCAATTGAAGTTGAGAATTTACCGAATGTTCCACCCGTATGGAAAGGTAACAGCATCCACTCCGGAGTCGTTACATGAGGGCCATTTTCATATACAATCGCACGTTCTTTACCAACTTCGGCTACCATTTTAACTTCAAATTGTTTTAAATAGCGTAGTCCGCCGTGAACAAGCTTCGTTGAACGACTAGACGTTCCTGCTGCGAAATCCTGCATTTCAACTAATGCCGTTTTCATACCTCGATGAGTCGCGTCAAGGGCAATACCTGAACCAGTAATTCCCCCACCAATTACTAGTAAATCATATTGATTTTGTGTCATGTCTACCAATTTATTCGAACGTGTTTGACTTGAAAACATAAGTCATTCCCCTTTCATTTTTCAAAGATATCAAATTTTTCCAATATACCAAAAAGAGAGACCACAAATCACATATATAGTATGCCTACATATGGATCTGTGGTCTCTCCGATTCTCCAACCAATTTATTAACTTGAGTAAATTATATCATACATGCACTTTTAATTAAAGGATTTTCATCAAATAATTACTTAAAAGCCATTGTTGCATGCACAGCTTTTTTCCAGCCGCTATATAATTCTTCACGCTTTTCTTCTTCCATATTTGGTTCGAAAGATTTTTCCATATTCCACTGCTGCGCAATTTCATCGCAATCTTTCCAGTAGCCAACCGCTAGACCCGCTAAATATGCTGCCCCAAGAGCCGTTGTTTCATTCACTTGAGGACGTTCAACCGGAACGTCTAACACATCACTTTGGAACTGCATTAAGAAATTATTCTTAACTGCTCCTCCGTCTACACGCAATGTTTTTAATGTAATTCCAGAGTCGGCTTCCATTGCACTTAATACATCTCTTGTTTGATAAGCTAGTGATTCAAGCGTTGCACGGATAAAGTGTTCTTTTTTTGTACCACGAGTCAATCCAAACATCGCTCCTCGTACATCGCTATCCCAATATGGCGTTCCAAGTCCTACGAAAGCTGGCACAATATATACGCCGTCTGTAGACTCTACTCGTGTTGCATAGTTTTCAGTTTCAGCCGCATCTTTAAACATTCTTAAACCATCGCGGAGCCACTGAATAGCAGATCCTGCTACAAAAATACTGCCTTCAAGCGCATATTCTACCTTACCGTTAATCCCCCATGCTAATGTAGTTAACAAACCGTGATCGGACTTAACTGCTTTTTCACCCGTATTCATTAACATGAAGCAACCTGTTCCATACGTGTTCTTCGCCATTCCTTTTTCATAGCACGCTTGTCCAAATAAAGCGGCTTGCTGATCTCCTGCTGCTCCCGCAATTGGAATACTCTGACCGAAGAAGTGATAATCTACTGTATGAGCGTATACTTCAGAAGAAGGCTTTACTTCTGGAAGCATAGATTTCGGTACTCCTAAAATATCTAGCAGTTCATCATCCCATTTTAAATCGTAGATATTGAACATAAGCGTACGGGATGCGTTTGAGTAATCCGTTACATGCGCTTTTCCACCTGATAGCTTCCAAATTAACCATGTATCGATTGTTCCGAATAACAATTCACCGTTTTCCGCTTTTTCTCGTGCACCTTCTACGTTATCTAAAATCCACTTTACTTTTGTTCCAGAGAAGTATGCATCAATTAATAATCCCGTTTTGTCGCGGAACGTATCGTTTAATCCTTTTGCTTTTAACTCTTCACAAATGGCAGACGTTTGTCGAGACTGCCATACGATTGCATTGTATACTGGCTTTCCTGTTGCTTTTTCCCACACTACTGCTGTTTCACGCTGATTGGTAATTCCAATTCCTTCAATTTGATCAGCATGAACACCTGACTCAGATAGACAAGATGCAATAACAGCAAGGATAGAACCCCAAATTTCACTAGCATTATGCTCTACCCAACCTGGTTTTGGGAAGTATTGCGTAAACTCTTTTTGAGCTACATGTACAACTTCACCTTTTTTATTAAATAACATTGCTCGTGAGCTTGTTGTTCCTTGGTCTAAAGATAAAATAAATTTTTCCATATCAATATCCCCTATTCTCTGTATAGTGTCGTTTCTTTATTGTACATAGTTAGATGGTAAAGCGCATTCATTTTTTTGGTACTACTGCTGATTGAATTTGTGCTGTCTTTTGTTTAGAAACAGCGTAGATAACAGCTAAAACAATCACCGCAATGCTTAAGACAATCCATAAGCTGCTAGACATTTTATTTAAGAATGCCGCTTGATAAAATACTGCACCAATTGATCCGCCTAATAAAGGACCCACTACTGGTACCCAAGCGTATTTCCAGTTCGAGCTGCCTTTTCCAGGTATCGGCAAGATAGCATGAGCAATACGAGGTCCTAAATCACGAGCAGGGTTGATGGCATAGCCTGTTGTTCCTCCTAATGATAAACCAATACTTACGATTAAAAATCCTACTACTAAAGGATTTAATCCATCTGTAAATTTATTTGCTCCAATTGCTAAGATTCCTACAACTAATACAAACGTTCCAATTGCCTCACTTAAAACGTTTGCAAATGGGTTAGCAATTGCTGGTCCCGTTGCGAATACTCCTAATTTTGTACCAGCATCTTTTGTTTCTTTCCAGTGTGGAAGATAGTGTAAATAAACAACTGTTGCACCAAGAATGGCTCCAATAAACTGAGCTAAAATGTACATCGGTACTTGTGACCACGGAAAATCACCTGTAATAGCAAGCGCTACGGTTAACGCTGGATTTAAGTGTGCCCCACTCATATTACCAACCGCATATGCTGCCATCGCTACCGCCATTCCCCATCCCATTGTGATAACGATCCATCCTGAATTAGCAGCAAACGATTTTTTTAAATTGACGCCCGCACATACACCAGCGCCAAGGATAATTAAAATCATTGTTCCAATTATTTCTCCTAAGAATGCTTGCATATAAATAACCTCCCCTTTGTATGAAAACGATTAAAACAACAAGAAAATAAGAAAATCCACCATACATCCCCCTAATAAAATCATTAAAAGGCTATACCGTGGATCTCCCATTCTCCCTCACATCTATTAACTTATCTAGAAGTTTACTAGATGATGAAAGCGTTGTCAAACAGTTTTTTTAAGTTGAAATACTCCACAGTTCTCTATTTGATGTTGTAACAGCAGAAGCCCCGGCTTCTAAAGCATTATGAACTTCTTCTGCCGTTCGTATTAAACCTCCAGCTAACACCGGAATGCCCGTTTCAGCTTTAACTTCTTGGATTAAAGTGGGCACAATTCCAGGAAGAAGCTCAATATAATCCGGTTTTACTTTCTTCATTAACTCATAGCTTTTCTTCAAAGCCGTGCTATCCAATAAAAAGACTCGTTGAATGGCATAAATCCCTCTTTGTTTAGCTTTTAAAATAACGTTTGTTCTTGTCGAAATAATTCCCGCTGGCTTAAATTCCTGACACAAAAAATCAACCGCATATTCATCGTGCTTTAAGCCATGAATTAAGTCTAAATGAATGATTAGCTTTTTTTCATGCTTATGGACTTCTTTCATGATTCCTTTTAGCATGCCCACTTGATTGTCTAAAAGAACTCCGTACTCATAATTACTTACTAAAAACTTTTCCAATTGCTTCATATCTCGAACAGCGGGTAATACCGATTGTCCATGAAAACTCATGTTTTCCCCTCTTTTCCATGGTTAGTCCACAAAATTCATTGTAATAGTTTTTATTATGGCAAAAGTTGAAATAAAAAACACCATGCATTTGCATGATGTTTTTAGAAACTGCGTTATTTTTTATATTTGATATTGTAAACGTCATGGCGTCGGTCTTTTAATTGACGAACCGTTCCTGATTGACGCTGGCGGCGAAGAATTTCTAAATCTACGTCTCCAATAACCACCATTTCAATATTAGGATTACATTCTCCTACAATACCGTCTCGTGCAAATTCAAAGTCAGACGGTGCAAAAATAGCAGACTGAGCGTACTGAATATCCATGTTTTCTGTTTCAGGCAGGTTACCAACTGTACCTGCGATAACCGTATAAATTTGGTTTTCGATTGCGCGCGCCTGAGAACAGTATCTTACGCGCAGATAGCCTTGACGGTCCTCCGTACAGAATGGCGTAAAAATAATATTTGCACCTTTATCGGTAGCAATACGAGCAAGCTCCGGAAATTCGATGTCATAGCAAATTTGGATCGCAATTTTACCGCAATCTGTATCAAACACTTCGACTTTATCTCCTGGGCTAATTCCCCACCATTTTCTTTCATTAGGTGTAATATGCACTTTATACTGCTTTTCAATTGTTCCATCTCGGCGGAATAGATACGCAATATTAAAGATATCTCCATTATCTTCTTCGACGAAGTGGGATCCTCCAATAATATTTACATTATATTTAACCGCTAAGTTAGTGAATAGCTCAATGTACTCTTCCGTATATTCTGCTACGCGCTGAACCGCTTTGCTTGGAATCTTTTCATTCAAGAAAGACATTAGCTGAGTTGTGAAAATTTCCGGGAATACGCAGAAGTCGGCTTTTGCGTCATAAGCAACATCTGTATAATATTCTACCTGTGTTGCAAACTCTTCAAATGAATTGATCTGTTTCATCATATACTGAACAACACAAATGCGCACTGGGAATGACGTTTTAAAATGGCGTTTTGAACGGCGAACGTAATCTACGTTGTTCCATTCCATCAGCGTTGCATACTTATTAGAAGCTAGATCATCAGGAAGATAACCAGGGTTTATACGCATAAGCGTAAATCCGTTCATTAGCTGAAAAGATAGGACTGGATCATAAATTTTATGATGAATAACTTGTTCTACATATTCTCTAGGCGACATTTCAGCTGAATGCTTATGGTAATTAGGAATTCTTCCTCCGATGATGATACTTTTCAGGTTCAATTCACGTGCTAAATCTTTACGTGCTTCATACAAGCGGCGTCCTATTTTCATGCCGCGATACTTTGGATGAACCATTACTTCAATTCCATACAGATTGTAGCCTTCCGGGTTATGATTTGTAATGTATCCTTCGTCTGTAATATCGTCCCACGTATGCTGATCATCGTACTCATCAAAGTTCACAATCAAGCTTGAACAAGATCCGATAATTTCCCCGTCGTACTCTGCACATATTTGTCCTTCTGGAAAAATGGCCAGGTGACTTTCAAGCTGTTCTTTTTTCCACGGATCCATTCCGGGGAATGATAGCTTTTGAAGTGCTAAAATTTCATCTATATCGTCCGGTTTGATGTTACGAATAATCATTTTTTTCTCGAATTTTGATAAATCTATTGTAGACATACGCTAAAACAACCCTTTCTCTCTCTTCATTAGGCAATTAGTTTCCCTGTTTTTTATTATAATAAACATTATTAAAAATTCAAAAAATGAAGTTGAAACATAACAAAATAAATCCAATCTAAAGACGAACAAATGGATGCATTAGCTCGTATGAATAGCTTGTGACACCGCTGTTGATTTCCGTACAACTGCTAGAAGGAACAAAACAGATGAAACCTACGTTCACCATAATAAAAAAAACGAACCACCAATCAAACATGTTGATCAATGGCTCATTTTTCACTTAGGCTAAAATACTTTTGTCCCAGCCTCATTTTCTATTTGCAAATATCTAATTTTATGGATGTTTTTTTATTAGGATAATTTTCAATAAATCCTGGTCCTAAAGAGACTTTAATGCCATTTATTTTATATACATTATAGCGTTCACCGCGATTTAACGTACGAATCTTTACCCATTTTCCTTTTTCTTCTTTTAACAAAACCATCGGTGATTGAATCGTTACAAAACCAATTTGGCCTTTTGAGAGCTTTTTCGTTTTACAAAGATTCTGGGCGACTGGAGCACTGCTTACTTTGTATTTGTTTTTAACAGCGATTGAATCAAAACTTTGAGAATGAAATTGACCAATAACCACTTTTGTACCGGTTTGAACGCGGTCAAACAGCCAGCGTACCTCTTCATCATACATACGAATGCATCCTGAACTTGCGTAAGTCCCGATAGAACTTGGATTATTATTTCCATGAATAGCATACGTCGTTCCATATGTTCCGCGCGCATTTAATCCTAGCCAGCGATCACCTAGCGGATTCCTAGGATCTCCTCCCCGAATGTTATCTTTATAATAAGGCCGGTTTTTAATTTTATTCACAATGCTGAATGTACCCTCTGGTGTATAACTCATCTGCCTCCCTGTCGCAACTTTGAACGTCCTTACTAATTTTCCTCCATCATAAAAAGCAAGGGTGTTAGTAGATTTATTAATAATAATAAGTTGATTTGAAGCCGCAGACGCATTGCCTGTCAGACCCATCCCCGCGAGTAAAAAAATAAGCCCAACAAAAAAAACAGCCACCTTTTTCATTTATTGACTCCCCCAATTTCTCTTATATCTATATAAGAAAAGTATAGGATGAAAGGCAAACCATCAGAACACTTTTTACCTTATAAGTCAAAATACAATAAAATCTTTCACGCACCCCTTTTTACTGACAAGAAGCAATAAATGTACATAACAAAAAAAACGGCCCTTTAAAGGGCCATTTCATTTGTATTTAAAGCTTCACTTCAACTTTTGCATTTTTCTTAAGTTCTTCAACTTTTTTCTCTAATGCTTCTTGTTTCTTTTGTTGTTCAAGCTGCTGCTTAATTTGAGGCTTTACGTCTTCAAGCTTTGGCATTTGAGATTGTTCTTTACCGCCGCTTGCTTGACTTTGGCTTTGTTTTGCAAATTGATCGTAATAATCTTGAATTTCTTTATCTGTTACTTCTGGTGTTTGGATGTCTTTATCTACGTACTGCTGATATTTAATGCTGTCAGCCAGCTCAGACTTTAATTGTGATTGAGTTAGTCCTGCATCTTTTAAAGCCGCTTTAAACTGTTTATCTGTTTTGAACTGCTTTTTCGTTTCTTTTAACTTTTTATTTACTTCTTCATCAGTTGCTTTATAGCCTTTGTTTTCAGCTTCTTGCAATAGCAGCGTTTGACCTACTAAATTGTCAATTGTTTGCTGCTTTACTTGTTTAGCTGCTTCTTTAGATGTTGGGTCTTGTCCCATTTGTTGATATTGGGCTTGTGATGAAGATAATGCCGCATTATATTCTTCACCAGAAACTTTTTTACCGTTTACAACCGCTACGGTTTTCTTCTCATCTACTTTTTGTTTATCTAATTTCTTCTGCATTTCTTTTGCTTGCTTTTCCTGCTTTTCCTGAGCCTCTTTTTGCTTCTCAGTTTGTGCAGTTTTCTGATCATCACTTTTTGATTGCTTTGCATCATCGTTTGAACCGCATGCTGTTAAAGCTGCAGCAATTAACCCAATGAGCAATGTATACATCAGTTTTTTCATGATTAATCTCCTTTCATAATCCCAAACGATTATTAGCTATTCGAAAAAATCATCTAGGGGGCATTGTATATGATATAGGCGTAAAAAGAAACCATTTAGGCTAATTTTAAACATATGTAATAAGATTGAAACGTTCTGTAATCTTATGAAAGATAAATGCTCTTCTCTATACGGCCTGTCTAATCATAACATTATTTAGTATGATTTACATAATTTACAGAAGTTTATTCATCGTACATTCTTTTCTCTAAAGCTTTCTTTACATTAAAGATGACAGTATTTGATCACATAATTTCATCGTTTTTGCATTGTCACTCCCACTGGAAATAATTTCTTGATCACTTGTACAACACTCAATGAAATGAGCCATCTCTCCAACAAATCCACGAAGGTAAAGATCTCGATATGCTCCTGACATTGGAGAAGCAGAAGGTGTAAACACACGGTCGTTTTCTTTTAATGACTTCCATGGTAAATCATCAAAAGTCTGAGATTCGTGAATAGTCAATACGTTTACTTCATCAGCAAAAGCAAAGCCATTGTCAAATGTCACTAATAAGTTTTCGCTTTCGCGAGACCACGCTGTCATGCCAGTAAAATACAGGCTCCCTACAGTGCCATTGTCAAACTTCAGCGAAATACTATTTGAAATATATTCACCATGATTATTTCTGAACCCTGTCACGTGAACGACTTCGCCGAACAAGTGACGGACAAGATCAACAATATGTATGGCAGCAAGCTTCATAAACTGCTCTTCATCTTTACAAAAAGGGGTACTGTCTACAGCAAACCTCGCTTGAAATGAACGGACGTTTCCAAGGTTTCCTTCTTCAATTAGCTCTTTTAGTTTTATATAGCAAGGTGCATAGCGCTTCATAAAACCTACCATTACTTTTACGCCAGCTTCCCTAGCAGCATCTGAAATCTCTTTTGCTTCTCTTTCATTCATCCCCAAAGGCTTGTCCACATAAACATTTTTTCCCGCTCGAATGCAATCAAGCACCAAAGCAGGATGATCTTCAGGCTGTGCCACAACTACTACTCCGTCGCACTTTTCCTGCTTCAGCATTTTCTTATAATCATCGTATGGCGTACCGCTGCTCCCAAATCGCTGAAGAGCAGCTTTTGATCTTTCCATACTGCGTGTGGAAATTGCTTTAATTTCTGCTCCCGCTTCAATAACTGAGGGATAAATGTTCGTTGATGCGTGAAAGCCTGCACCTATAAAACATAATTTTGCTTTTGTCATGTTTTCGCTCCTATTTGTTTTTTGTGATGGATTTATACAAGTTTGACCATATCACAAGCTCTTTTTGAATGTCCAATTGAAATCTGAAATATGCCAATAAAAAGAAATAAGTTGAGACACAACTAAATGAAACTTACGTTTACCATAACAAAAAAACGAACCACTAATCAAAAATCTCGATCAATGGTTCGTTCTTCACTTCGTCTAAAATGCTTTTGTCCCAGCCTCTTTCTTTAATTTATGTATGAATTATAAAACGATTCATACGAATACGTAATCAAATTGTTTTCTTTTGCAAAACACTCAATGGAAACAGGAAATAAAAACCCGTATTTTTTTAAAATTGCAATATTTTTTTCGAATTGCTCGCAGTCGCTTTCTTCAATCGGCCGATGTTGGATCGCTTCAATCACGGCAATTATTGTCTGAAGGCTACTAATGACTTGCAATGCTTCATCGAGTAAGCCATTATATAAATGGTCTGTACAATAATCTGGGTTTAATAATTCATCAGGATTAAGCTTATCTACAGATACATACCGAGGTAACAAGTCATAGCGAAGCTGTTCAGTCAACTCTTCTATGTAATTCTCCATTTCTGGCGGAGCTGCTTGGGCAATTTTCATGGTTACCCCCCCTTTTTTCTCTTAACTTATGTCTCTTTATTTAGCATAACATAAACATAAAACGAGAACTTCAGGTAGTTATTTCCTCCTAATTATTTACAAGTTCTTTTAAAAGATTAAAGGATATTTACTAGTATGTAAGGAAGGGATTAAATATGAGTATAAATGGCCAATGGCTAGAAGATAAAATCGCAAAAAATGATGCAGGGCAAACAATTGAAGATTATTTAAAAACGAAATGGCGTATTCCTAAAAAAACGCTGCATCAGTTTCGAATGAATAAAAATGTGCTTATAAACGGTGAGCCTTTACCATGGAGAAACACTCTTAAGGAACATGATAAAGTGTCACTTCCTTTTTTTGAAGCAGAGCCTAATGAAATCACCCCTTACAATGTTGATATAGAGATTTTGTTTGAAGATGAGCACGTACTAATCGTAAACAAACCAATAAACCTAGATACTCATCCTTCATCAGAGCAAGATCAAAAAACTCTTTTAAATGCTGTAGCTGCTTATTTTCAAAAAATAGGCCTCAAAACAAAGCCTAGACACGTTCACCGTTTGGACAGCGATACATCAGGTGCTATCTTGTTCACGAAGCATTTTGTAGCAAGCTCTGTGTTTGATCAGCTGCTGGCTGAACGTAAAATTAATCGGACTTATATTGCCCTCGTCCAAGGAATCATAAAAAAAGAGGATGGAATCATCAATGAACCCATTGGACGCGATCGTCATCACGCTACAAGAAGAAGAGTATCTAGAACGGGACAAGATGCCAAAACACGTTATCGGGTGTTAAAACGCAATACGGCAAAAAACGAAACGCTTATCGAACTTTCGCTCGAAACCGGACGCACTCACCAAATTCGTGTTCATATGAGTCACATCGGCTATTCGTTACTTGGTGATACTCTTTATGGAGGAAAGAGATTAAAAGAGCAGCAGCAAGCTTTACATGCCATTAAGCTTTCTTTTATACACCCGTTTACACATCAGCGTGTGTCAGCTGTTGCACCTCCAACTCAGCAAGTCTTTTTGGCTTACAGCAAGTTGCTTTCCTATTAAACTAAAAGAGAGGTTAAGACGCAACTAGCTAAGGGCAAACAAATAGAAGAAGTGCGGTGAACCGCTTGAGATACCTACCTGAAACCTGCGTTCACCATATCAATAAAAAAATCCGAACGAGTTGAATTCTTTATCAAGAATCTCAATTTACCGTTCGGATTTTCTTTTAACTAAAATACTTTTGTCCCAGCTTTTTTTCTATTGAATTTTAAACTGACGAATCAAGTTCGCCAATTCTTCACTAATCTCTTGCAGATGTTCAGCTGATTGAGAAACAGTAGAAATAGCTCTAATTTGTTCTTCTGTAGAAGCGGTAATTTCTTCAGTTCCCGCTGCTGATTGCTGTGCAATAGCTGCTATACTTTGAATGGCCGCTACCACGTCTTCCTTATGCTCATCGATACTGTCCATGCTGCTTGTCACATGTTCCACAGCCGCCGCCACTTGTTCAATTGTAGTTGCAATTTCATGAAAAGCTCGTTCTGTATCTCCTACCACAAAGTCCTGAGACTTTGAAAGCTCTTCTGTACGGTTGCATTCTTCACGCGCAGCAGCGACTTCCCCTTGAATCGCTGCAATCGTATGGCGAACTTGTTCAGTGGCCTGAGAGGACTGTTCAGCGAGTTTTCGCACTTCTTCAGCTACTACCGCAAATCCTTTGCCATGTTCTCCTGCACGAGCTGCTTCAATACTAGCATTTAATGCAAGTAAATTTGTCTGATCTGAAATACTATTAATGGTAAAAATAATAGATTCAATTTTTTTCATCTTATTTGTTAACTCTTCCATTACAGCTTGAACAGCATGAATCGTTTGAGCCGATTCAGTAGTTTGGTTGCGAAGGAGCTGCATCTGTTTTAAACCTTTTTCATTGATGCTTACAGCTTCAATCGTCATTTTATTAATCTGTGCATTTTGTTCAATGACTTCTTCAATTTGCGAAGATAAACTCATCGTTTTATGATTAGTAGTGTCAGCGTCAGAAGCTTGCTGCGTGGCACCGCTCGCAATCTCATGGATAGCCCGGCCGATTTCCTCACTGGATGCAGTGGCTTCTTCAGATACGGCACTCAAGTCTTCAACAGACGTTTTTACTGTCTCAACAGACGTCTGAACCGTGCCAATCAATGTTTTCATTTTGGCTACCATATCATTAAATAAATGAGTAAGCTCACCAATTTCATCTTTTGACTTCGTCTTCACCTGAACCGTTAAATCGCCAGCTGTTACTTTGGCTACTTCATTTTTCAAGCGGCGAATCGGATTAGTAATGATTCTTGAGAAAAAGATGGTTAACACCACTGATAATAAGATGCCAATTAACGCAATCCAGACAATAACAGTCAGTAAATGATGAGCGCTTGAGAGCATTTCATTATAAATAAAGGCATTTCCTATCTTCCAATTCGTTCCTTCGAGAGTATCATATGCCATCACTCTCTCTTCACCTTGAAAGGTATACTTCATGAAATCTCTATTTCGGTCTGCTTCGTACATTTTTTTCATAAATGGCTGATTCATTAAATTTTTTCCAGCTTCTGTTGGATGGACGAGCGCTGTGCCATTTTGATCAAATAAAAATGCATACCCACCGTGATTTACTTCTGCTTTACCTACAATGTTTTTTAATGCATCTAAGTCTAAATCAGTAGCTATAACACCCAGCACCTTTTTAGTATCTGGATCTAAAATAGCCTTTGCAATTGTCACAACCGTCTTTTTGGTTGCTGCATCTTCATATGGATCCGTATAAATTACTTGATCAGGTAATGCCATTGCTTGTTTGTACCAAACTCTTGAAGTCGGGTCATAATCTGATCCGTACTCTTGCTTAGGAACAGAATACATTCCTTTATTTTTTGTGCCTATGTATTCAAGTGCCAGGTTCGGATATTTTTCTTTAAACTGCGTAAACTCTTTTTGAACCGTATTCCATGTAAAATAAGGATTTTTCTCTTGATTTGTTTCATTTCCTTCTTGCTTAACAAAATTAACGATTACATCGTTCTCACTGTACGTCAGCAAAGAACGACTATACATGTCTAAGTACGTATGAATCGTTTCTTTTAACTCTTTCACTTGACTTTGAGACTGAACTTCTACATCTTTTTCTATTTGTGTTTTGGTAAATTGATAAACAGCCCCTGAAACAACTAATAATAAACTAGCTATAAAAATACTAAAAAATACTACGAGCTTTGCACTTAACCTCTTCATTCCCTCACCCTTCTACAAAAATCTTTATATTACTAATAACGGCTTTTCATTTTCATTTTTGAAGAAGTTTTTGTGATTTATTTCAAATTTCCCCAAAAATAAAACCAGCCCATCCTTTCATAACGAAAGAACGTGCTGGTTTTATTTTTGCTTTTCGTATGCATCAGGTTCAATATGAACAAGCGTATCTTTAATTTGATGCTCATCGTTCATCATATGTTCAATTTGATCAGCAATTTCATGGCTTTTGATAACATTTAAATGGGGATCTACTTTAACAGTTACATCGATCACGACTTGGTTACCAAGCTTACGCGCTTTCACATCTTCTACTTCTTTTACACCATCTACAAGCTCGATGCTTTCTTTGTAGTGCCCTAACTTTTCTTCATCAAATCCGTCCGTTAAGGAATGAGCCGCTTCTTTAAAAATTTCGATGGCTGTTTTACAAATAATAATTCCCACAGCAAAAGCAGCTACCACGTCCAGCCAGGGCAGACCGAACTGTGAACCAAAAATTCCCACAACAGCCCCTATACTCACAAGTGCATCAGACAAATTATCTTTAGCAACCGCATATAAAGACTGGCTATCAAGTTTTTTAGCAAGCTTAATATTATATCGGTAGACACCACCCATAACAGCAGCCGCTCCAAGACCTACCCAAGCAGCCAGTAAATTAGGCGCTTCAGATTTGTCCATAAATAATGACTGACCCGCATCGACCAATACTTCTAGTCCGATGACCATCATGATAAAAGAAGCAATAAGTGAAGAGATATGTTCCGCTCTGGAATGTCCATAGGGGTGATCATTATCGCGAGGTTTTTTAGAAATCTTTAAGCCGATTAAGACGGCAATTGATGCAATAATATCTGTAACATTATTAAGACCGTCGGCTTTTAATGCAGAGGAAGCGGTGATACCCGCAATGATAAGTTTACATGTCGATAAAAAGATATATGATAAGATACTAACCCAAGCGCCTTTTTGGGCTTGCTCATAGTAATTCTCCATCCCTTCCACTCCTTTATTCAAAATAAGCAAACTTAGTGTAACAAATGGATTTCGTGTGGGTCTATAGAAACATTATTGGCTGCTAACATACAAATAGAGAATGTTAAACTCTTTAGCTTTCTGCAAAACAAGTTGCCTTTACTCAACACTTTAAACGTTTAAGATCTTTCTAAATGTGGCACTTCATGTAGAAGGACATTTTTTTAAATCGCCCTGTAAAATTGTTTACTATTTTTTAAGGGTGTGATTTTTATCACAGCCGAGGGTATTTATTCTTGTTACACTAACATTGTGAAAAACATCACAAAATAAAATTCAAAGGATGATACAAATGAAAACACAATTTACACCAAAAACACGAAAAGTTGCCGTTATCGGAACTGGTTTTGTTGGCTCAAGCTACGCTTTTTCAATGGTGAATCAAGGTATTGCCAATGAATTAGTGTTAATCGATATGAACAAAGAAAAAGCAGAAGGTGAAGCACGCGATATCAATCATGGAATGCCATTTGCCACACCGATGAAAATCTGGGCTGGAGATTATAAAGACTGTGCTGATGCTGATTTAGTAGTTATTACAGCGGGCGCTAATCAAGCTCCAGGGGAAACACGCTTAGATCTAGTTGAAAAAAACGTTAAAATTTTTGAATGCATCGTAAAAGATATTATGAACAGCGGATTTGACGGCATCATTTTAGTGGCAACAAATCCAGTTGATATTCTCGCACACGTTACACAAAAAGTATCAGGATTACCAAACGAACGGGTAATTGGTTCAGGAACGATCCTTGACACAGCTCGCTTCCGCTACTTGTTAAGCGACTATTTCGAAGTAGATTCTCGCAACGTCCACGCTTATATTATGGGGGAACATGGAGATACGGAATTTCCTGTTTGGAGCCACGCGCAAATTGGCGGTGTGAAGCTCGAACATTTTATCAATACTGCCGCTATTGAAAAAGAACCCGATATGCAACATCTATTCGAACAAACCCGCGATGCGGCTTACCATATTATTAATCGAAAAGGAGCGACTTATTACGGAATTGCAATGGGGCTTGTACGCATTACCAAGGCTATTTTAGATGATGAAAATTCTATTTTAACAGTATCTGCTTTATTAGAAGGACAATACGGTATTTCTGATGTGTATATCGGCGTACCAGCTATCATTAATAAAAACGGCGTGCGTCAAATTATTGAATTGAATTTAACTCCTCACGAACAGCAACAGCTCGAGCACTCTGCTAGCATTCTTAAGCAAACTCGCGACAGAGCTTTTGTGTAACATCTAAAGATTTTTGCGGGGGACTCCCCCGCTCCCTTGTTTTAAATATGTAGTAGAGGTGTATGACTATGACGTGGACTCAGGTATATAATCCGTTAGATAATATTTGGCTTTCTGCACTAATTGCACTCATCCCCATTATCTTTTTCTTTATTGCTTTAACTCTTTTGAAATTAAAAGGACATATTGCTGCCGGTATTACGGTGCTTCTTTCTATGATTATTGCTATTTATTTTTATGATATGCCTGCCTCAATGGTTTTAGGAGCCACAGGCTATGGGTTTCTGTATGCACTTTGGCCCATCAGCTATATTATTATCGGAGCGGTGTTCTTATACAAGCTAACTGTCAAAAGCGGACAGTTTACTACCATCAGACAATCTATTATTTCAATAACCGATGACCCCCGCTTGCAAATGCTGCTTGTTGCTTTTTCCTTTAATGCTTTTTTAGAAGGGGCAGCGGGATTTGGGGCTCCAATTGCCATTACAGCAGCGCTTTTAGTTGGACTTGGGTTCAAACCGTTAAAAGCAGCGGCGCTATGTTTAATTGCTAATACAGCTTCAGGAGCGTTTGGTGCCATGGGGATTCCTGTTATTGTCGCAGGACAAGTATCTGGCATAGATCCAAAAGAAATTGCTCATTTTCTTGGCACGCAGCTTCCGATTATTTCTTTTCTTATCCCTTTTTTACTTGTCTTTATTATGGATGGGATAAAAGGATTAAAAGACGTATGGAAAGCAACGAGCATCACAGCCGTTTCCTATGCACTGACACAGTATTTAACTGTTACATACATCGGCCCTGAACTTCCAAATATCACATCTTCTATTGTGAGTTTGCTTGCTCTTGCTTTTTATATTAAACGAACAAGCCCGGCAGCAGCTAAAAGCTTCAGCCTGTCACCAAAACAGATTTTAAAGGCTTGGTCTCCTTTTATTCTATTAACGATACTCGTTACGGCTTGGAGCATTTCTTTTGTCAAAATAATGCTTGAACATATGAACCTGCTTATTAACGTCCCATTTTTACACAATCACGTAATTAAAGCAGCGCCTTTAGTAAAAGATCCTACGCCTTACGCTGCTGTCTTAAAAATAGACGTATTTGCAGCAACAGGTACAGCAATTCTTATTGCTTGTATCCTTTCAGTTTTCTTGCTTAACGTATCGCCAAAAGTGGCATGGACCACTCTTTTAGAAACCGTAAAAGAATTATCAAGACCTATTATTACTATTATGATGGTCATTGCTTTTGCTTTTATTTCAAATTATTCAGGACAGTCTTCTACACTTGGATTGGCGCTTGCTACATCAGCTGCTTATTTTCCATTTTTATCTCCATTTCTTGGCTGGATCGGCGTATTTCTAACGGGGTCTGTCGTATCAAATAATGCGCTGTTCGGCAACTTGCAGCTAACTACAGCTCAGCAAATTAATGTCTTGCCAGTTATTCTCGTAGCGGCCAATACTGCCGGCGGCGTGATGGCTAAAATGCTTTCTCCTCAATCAATTGCCGTCGCTGCCGGAGCAGTGGGACTGGCTGGAAAAGAAGGTGAACTGTTTAAATACACGCTCAAATACAGCATGGGATTTTTGATACTAGGAGGGTTTGTTACTTTTTTATTGGCTTGGTGGTTATGATAAAAAAGCGCTAAAAAGCTGTTATTACCGTGTTTCTTTCATTTAAACAAACGTTTGATTATATAAAAAAGTCCCCAGTTAGCGCTGGGGGTTTTTTTATTCCGAAATAAGTAAACCTATGTTGCCAAATTGTTTCCCTTTATCTAATCGTTCGCAAGCTGCAACTGCCTCTGACAGCGGATAGAATCGATCGACGATTGGTTTAATTTGATATTTCTCTATAAAATCCATCATGTCCACGAATTCTTCCCGACTTCCCATAGACGTACCAAGTATGTTGAATTGAGGATAAAAAATGGTTCTCAGAGGTAATTCAACTTCATTTCCAGAACTTGCACCAAAGTTAACAATTCTTCCATTTGGCTTTAATATTTCAAAATAAGCAGGAAATAAAGCTGCCCCCACACTATCAAGTATGATATCTACTTTTCTATTGTTGGTTTCTTCTTTTAGGTTGCTTCCGCTATCTAATGCATAATTCGCTCCATGCTTTAGAGCTTGCTTTCTTTTTTCACCACTTCTAGAAGTGACTGTTACGTTAGCTCCGATAGCTTTTGCGAATAACAATCCATAGGTCGCGACTCCGCTTCCTATACCGGGAATAAGGAGGTGCTCTCCTTTTTTTAATTGGCCTTTTGTAAATAGAGCTCTATAAGCAGTTAAAGCGGATAATGAAAGAACTCCCGCCTGTTTCCAAGATAGATAAGATGGCTTTTGTACAACGTTATTCGCTTGTATGATTACATACTCTGCAAATGTTCCATGTGATGGACCGCCTAAAATTTCAGGTGTAAGTGGAACGTGTTCTACACAATCCCACTCTAGACTTGGATTAACAATTACTTCCATTCCTTTTTTTAAACCTTTTACGCTTTCTCCCAATTCTTCTATAATGCCTGCACCGTCTGAACCGGGGATAAACGGCTTATCTCCTTTGCCTCGATTATTCATAACGAATAAATCTCTCCGGTTTAAACCTGCTGTTTTTAGTCTTACTTTTACTTCTCCTCTTTGAGGGTGCACCTCCTGAAGATCTCTGTACTTCATGCCTGCTATTCCACTTTTTTCACTATGTATAATGCCTTTCATCATTTCGCCTCCTCTTAATCTACCCTACTAAAAAGCTGTAAATGGAAAAAGAAATATGCCTAAAAAAAGGAAAAAAACAGTTTTCATATTCACTTTTTCACCGTTTTATCTTTATTTTTCTGTATCGTAAAGGTATTAAGTTTCTTTTATTACATTTTTGTTACAAACAATCTTTTTGTAACAAAAAGATTAAAAAGTAGAGAGAAACGCCTGAAAACGTTGATAAATCAACATTTAACTGGTAATTCTCTTACTATATCTAGTTTAGAAACTAGTAAAAAACTAAAAAAATTTAAGAAAAAAAGACAAAACACTTTCTTTTATTACAGATTTATTGTAATATAAATGTAACAAAAGAAATATAAAACACACAATTGTTACATAAATAAGGTTAATTAATTAGGAGTGAGTTAGAAATGAAAAAAATTGGACTAGTTTTATCATCAATCGCTATTTTCTTTACACTAAGCACTGGAGTTACAGCACAAACAACATCTACAACACTAACGGATGCAAATGCTGTCAAAATTGCAGCTAGTGCCAGCAATCATTTCTGGAGTGCTCTGCACGGTTATAAAAACAAACCATGTACAGAACGTACATTTGAATATAAAGGAACTGATTACGTGTATCTTTGCCCTGAATTTGATACAAAAGCTGAGCTATCAAGCTACTTATCTGAGACATTTACAAATAGTGCAGTAGAAAAAGGATTAACAAATTACGGCTATATCACATATAACGGCAAACTTGCACATCCAATCGGCGACGGATTCAGCATGTTAGAGTGGTCAAAAGCAAAAACAAAGCTTGTGTATCAAACAGCAACAGTTCGCTCTTATGAATTCACAGTTCCAACTGTAGATGGCGGCAGCGTAAAACGCACTGTCACATTCTATAAATCTAATTCTCAGTGGAAAGTAAATAAATTTGACGCTGTTCAATAATAAAAAAAGCAGGCCTGCTTGAGCAGACCTGCTTTTTTCTTTTTTTATCGATAACATAAATAAAACTTCTACTTACAGCGCTCTAATAGCTGTAAATAGAAGTTGAGATCACAAGTTTAAGTAAATCAAATTTTGTCGAATCCTGTAGAAACAGTGATAAGTTACGTTTTATATTACAGGCTAAATTGCTTATTGTCAACAAAATTCAGCAAAAAGATAGGGCAATATATTCAGAGCATAATAAAGACATTAACTTGGATTTTGTTCATGTTCCTCTGGGTTATCATGTACAGGATGAGCGCCCGGAAATAATCTTTGCGCTTTTTCATGAAGATTTTTGTTTTCATAATTAAATGCGCTATACGTTCGCTGCCCTTCTTCCCATGAAGTAGATTTCCCCAGTTTTTGATTAACAGGAGAACCGAAAGGACCGTCTGGAAATTCTTCAGCGGTTATATACTCATGGCTTTTTTCTACTGTAGAGAAATCATCATACGATGGTTGTTTGTCTTTTTTCAATGATTTCACCCCTTCTTTCTAGAAGATTTTCTACTAGTATGCACACTTCTTTGTAAAAAACCCTCTTAAATTAGTCTAAATCAGGGTATGATAACTATACATTTATTTTTAAAAGGAGTTGAACAGCTTGGAACCTAGACCTCAGAAAGGAACTTTTTTCCGAGAAAAAATCTTAAATAATAAATTTGTTGTATATACAATTATTATTTTTATTCTCAGCATGACTATTTTTTCGTTATCAAAAATCGGATTTATTTTAATTCCTATCTCTATTTTTATTAAAACAATCGCACTGCCGATTATCTTAGCAGGAATTTGCTTTTATTTATTTAATCCGCTTGTTGACTTTTTAGAACGAAAAGGTGTAAAACGAATTATTTCCATTCTTGTTTTATACATAGTGATTATCGGCGCATTAGCCATTATTATTTCATCGGTTATTCCGCCTCTAAAAAATCAAGTTGACCGTCTTATTGATAATATCCCAGAGCTGACGCATGACGTTCAGCATGCGGTGACGAACCTTTCGAATAACCGATATGTCGAACAAGGTCTTCAGTCGGCTAACACGGACCTAGATAAGATTTCAAAAGATGCATCAAAACACTTGAGTAAATATGTTTCTGGATTTTCAAGCGGTATTGTGAATTTCGTCGGCACCATTACAGAAATTATATTATCGGTTGCCGTTTTACCCTTTATTCTTTTTTACTTATTAAAAGATGGGAAAAATTTACCTAATTACATTGTAAAACTGCTTCCAAACCGCTCTCGTTCTGAGGCTAAATTCATTTTAGCCGACATGAACCACGCATTAAGCGCATATATTCGCGGGCAAATTTTTGTTGCGATTTGTATAGGTGTACTGCTTTTCATTGGCTATCTGATTATTGGGTTAGATTATGCATTACTTCTAGCGATTATCGCCATGGTAACCAACGTTGTGCCTTACCTTGGTCCTATTATCGCCATTATCCCAGCCATTATTATTGCGTTTATTACCTCTCCTTTCATGCTTGTAAAACTAGCCATTGTCTGGGCAGTTGTTCAATTGCTTGAAGGTAAAGTAATATCTCCGCAAATTATGGGAAGAAGCCTAGACATTCACCCGATTACAGTCATTTTTGTCATTCTAACCGCCGGAAACTTATTCGGAATCATCGGTATCATTTTAGCCGTCCCTGGATATGCCGTTTTAAAAGTTATTATTACGCATATTTACCAATTCATCCGTTTGAATTCGACTATGTATCCAGATAAAAAAGCATAATAAAAAGCCCATCGATTTTCGATGGGCTTACCTTTTTACTTTTGTTCTTCTTCATCTTCACGATCAAACCAAAGGAGCTCTTGATCATCTTCATCTCCATTATAGTTGATGAGAATTTCTTCTCCTGCTTGGATATCCGTATATGCATAAAAATCAAAGGTATGATTGTCAAAATTAATTTCATACGTAGCATTGGGTGTATACGAGTGATTAAACAGCATACCGTATCCCAAAAGAATAGCCGTATGATTCACTCCATATTCAAAAGCATAATCCGCTAGTGTTGTTTTCTCAATAAAATCATGCTCTTTATTAGGATAAGCGATAACAGGAGCTTCGTGAATAAGCGTTCCTTTTTTAATATCTTGCTTAGCAAATACACCTCTATTAAATTCTCCGTCGCTTATCGCCGACGCTTTTATTTCGATCATATTCGTCACCTATATATTCTTTCCTCTAAGATTTTTTTCTTCCTTAAGCTTGACAGTTTCTAATAGGGAAATCAACTGTTTTTCATAACCACTTGAATAAAAGCTGAAGGAGCGCTTATCATGCACACTTGTGTAAGCACTTACCTTGTTAGAAACACACAATTTGACTTTATTTTAGACATGAAAAAGCAATAACCTTGCGCATAGCGCTTTTTTGAGCCATTCAACATGTGAAGAATCGTTTTTCTCTGTGATATAATCGTTTATGCTGCTTTTTTATGTTAATCTATGACTCTTATTACCAAATTTATCTCATGTTAGAAGGAAGGTTTTAAATGAACTTAAATCATGACAAAGATGGTGTAACGTATGCAGTCCTTTCTTATCTTATGTGGGGGCTCACGCCAATTTATTGGAAGCTGGTTCACCACGTAGCACCAGGGGAGATTTTAGCTCAGCGCGTTTTTTGGTCTTTTATTTTTATGCTTATTCTTTTATTGATCACAAAGAAATGGCGTACATACATTACGTTTGTAAAAGAAATAATGAAAAAACCATCCTTATTCTGGTCCCTTTTTACTGCGTCTGTACTTATTAGTGCAAATTGGGGCATTTTTATGTGGGCTGTCATTGATGGAAAAATAGTAGAAGCGAGCCTTGGACAATATATTAACCCCCTAACAAGTGTTTTATTAGGTGTTATTGTCTTAAAAGAGAGATTAAGCGGGGCTCAAATTTTTGCATTTATACTAGCAGCGATCGGGGTATTAACACTCAGTCTTCATTATGGTGTGGTTCCTTGGATTTCGCTTAGTTTAGCTCTTACTTTCGGATTATATGGTTTGGCAAAGAAAAAGATTAAAGCTGACTCAACAATCGGATTAACTCTTGAAACGATGGTCATCTCCCCTATTGCATTAGCATATATAAGCTACCTCACGTTTCAATCACACTTGCAGTTTTTTGATTCTTTTTCAACAAGTCTTTTATTAATGGGAAGTGGAATGGTCACAGCTTTACCACTCTTATTATTCACAAAAAGTGCTAAAAAAGTATCATTATCAATGCTTGGTATTCTTCAATATATTTCACCAACATTATCTCTGCTAGCAGGAGTGATTCTGTACCATGAATCGCTAACAAAAGCTCATGTTATTGCTTTTAGTTTTATTTGGTTAGCTCTTATTGTTTATACGTTTTCATCTATTGCTAAATGGGGGAACAAAAAACAAATAAGAAATAAAATGGAGGCCTAACAGAATCATACATTCTCTTACGTATTATTTCTAAACAAATTGGGCTGAAAGGAGCGAGCGATATTTATGAAACAAATCATTGACGCTCATATTCACCTCGATCAATATGAACCGAAAAGCTGGAAAGACATAGTAGAGAAGGATCCTTCGTTACAAGCGCTTATTTCTGTATCTTCCACATTACAGTCTTGCCAACTTAATCAAAAAATCAGCCAATTGTATTCTTGTGTGAAACCCGCCTACGGATTTCATCCTGAACAAATGCTGCCTTCTTCAAATGAATTAGCGGAGCTGTTTGCCTGGATTGATCAAAACAATGAAGAAATGATAGCTGTTGGTGAGGTAGGTCTACCTTATTACTTAAGTCAGACCTATACTCTTTCTCTAGAGCCCTATTTGGAGCTGCTTGAAGCTTTTATTATTCATTCAAAAAAATGGGGAAAACCGCTAATTCTTCACGCTGTATATGAAGACGCTGAAATTGTGTGTGACTTACTAGAAAAACATTCCGTGTCTAAAGCTCACTTCCACTGGTTCAAAGGAGCTAAAAAAACCGTTGAACGAATGAAAAACAACGGTTACTATATTTCAGTTACACCTGATATTGTATATAAGCCTAAAATCCAAGCGCTTGCCATGGAATACCCTCTTGATTACTTGATGGTCGAAACAGATGGTCCGTGGCCATTTGAAGGACCTTTTCAAAACCAGATAACGGTTCCATCAATGATACATCAGTCCGTTGAGGAAATAGCACGTCTCAAAGGAGTTTCTGGAACGGAAGCATATGATTTTTATATCGAAATACGTCTTGTTTTTATAATCTCTCCACATAAAAGGCCTTTCCCTAAGGAAAGGCCTTTTATATCTAAATTCGTTTCACAAGTTTTACGATTAGCACAATCACTGCAATGACAAGAAGAATGTGAATGATGCCGCCGCCAATATGAAAAACTAATCCTAATAACCAAAAAATAAATAAAAGTCCAATAATCGTCCACAACATAATTTTTTCTCCTTTTTTATATGTAGTATTTGTTATAATTTTATATTTCCCTAAATGTGCATAAATAAACGCATTTCATATACATCTTTTCACTGAGGAAGGTTCACATAATGTACAAAAAGCAATCATGTTCTCTGTGGTAAAATAAGTATGTAATCTTATTTCATTTAAACTATAGCGGAGATGATTAACTATGACATGGATTGTATTACTTTCCATCATTCTTGTAAGTGCACTCAAAATATTAATAACGTGTCTTCCAACTCCAGTGGTCAAATGGCTTATGACTAAATTTCAATTACACCCAACACTTGATGACCACAACGTTACTGTCACAGTTGATGGGAAACATTTAGAAGGCAAAGACAAAATGCAAGTGATTGATTATTTTAATAAAGCAACCTTTTTAAAACAATATTATGTCCATGAAGGAAATAAGGACTATTATAAACACCTAGAAGACAGTGAAACTCCACTGGTTATCGATACGAAAAAAGGAAAAAAAGATGTTCGATTATGCGTATACAGTTATGATGATCATGTCGATGTCGTAAAACAGTATAAAAAGAAAATTATTGCTTACAGCCTGCTGTCTGATCACCTTCAAAAGCAGTCCATAACAGCTGACCTAGCTTAAACCAGTCGCCTATAAGGCGGCTTTTTTAGCTTTTAGTTTTAGTTTGAAGCTATCTTATTTAAAAATACCAAACTTTAACAGTAATTCTAATGCTATAATGAAAATTAATAGAATTTTCTAACTTTTTTAAGAGGTGATGGATAATGCTTTCTTTGTTAGGGTTTGGAATGATTGCGACTTTTCTATTTCTTGTCATCAGTAAACGCTTGTCCGTGGTTGTTGCTTTTATTTTTGTCGCTATCCTCTTTGGTATAATTGGAGGTTTTAGTGCTGATATGGGCGATATGATGATGAATGGTATTTTAAAAGTAGCTCCTACGGCCATTATGATCGTTTTTGCTATTTTATATTTTGGACTAATGATTGACGTCGGTTTATTTGATCCTATGATTTCTCGTATCCTAAACATTGTGAAAGGCGATCCTTTAAAAGTCGTAATGGCAACTGCCGTTATTACAATGCTTGTTGGCTTGGACGGAGACGGCTCTTCTACATTTTTAATTACAGTTTCCGCCTTGCTTCCTTTGTACACAAAACTGGGAATGAACCGACTAATACTGGCTTGTGTTATTAGTTTAAGCGCAGGTGTTATGAATATGATTCCTTGGGGAGGTCCTCTCGTAAGAGCCGCAGCAAGTTTGCAATTAGAAGTATCAGATCTATTTAATCCTCTTATTCCAGCTATGGCAGCGGGATTGATGTGGACTTTATTTTCAGCATATCTACTAGGAAAGAGAGAAAAAGCGCGCTTAGGAACTATTCATTTAAAAGGTGCATCAATGGCATTTGCTGAACAGCTTTCAGTTCATGAGACCCCTGGGAAGCCACCTAGACTCTTTTGGTTTAATGCCTTATTGACACTGTGCTTAATGACTCTCTTGATCATAGACATACTCCCTATTCCAATTTTATTTGCTATTGCTTTTGCCATTGCTTTATTTGTTAATTTTCCTCATCCAAAAGAACAGCAGGAAAGAATCTTAAGTCATGCAAACAGCTTTGTAATGGTTAGTACGTTGGTTTTTGCAGCCGGAATCTTTACAGGCGTTTTTACAGAAACAAAAATGATGGATGCCATGGCTAATACCATTGTCAGCCTCACTCCTGAATGGCTGGGCTCTCACCTTCCCTTAGTTGTAGCAATAACGAGCCTTCCTCTTAGCTTTGTATTTTCACCTGATGCTTATTATTTTGGCATTTTACCTGTTATTAGCCATACAGCAGCTAATTTTGGTGTAGACCCTGTAGAAATAGGACGAGCAGCTTTATTGGGACATTCCACAACTGGGTTTCCCCTATCTCCTTTAGTACCTGCTACTTTCATTCTGATTGGGCTGGTTGAAGTAGATTTCGGGGAGCATCAAAAGTTTCTTTTCAAGTGGGCCTTTGGGACAACTATTGTGATGACAATTACAGCCATTTTAACGAATGCTATCTCCCTTTAGACTCTACCATAAAAAAGGAAGCCGACTACCATAAGGCAATCGGCTCACACATGTAGGATATTGATTTAACACTAACAAAGTACAACACAACACTAGTAATTATATAATATATTTCATTATTTTGAAAGCGATTTCATATATATTTTTAAAAATATTTTGTTATTTGTTTTTCATAGAAAAAAACCACGTTTCAGCCAATTCGAAACGTGGTTCTTTTCTGTAAGGACTTGCCCTACAGGCTATAAATGTAAGTAAGCTCATTATAGCATGAGCTCTTATCTAGATTCTATGGTAATTACTGTATAATATCGTTACATTACGACCGGTTGTATTTTTCTGTCCATGTGCAGCGTATTCCATGGCTCATCCTGTTCAGCAAGCCTTTCGATAAAATCTTGTGAAGTCCAGAATGGAATAGCCCCCGGTAAAAAAGGATGAGTATGCAGATACAACGTGTCATAAAAATGACTTTGAGCAAATTGTTCCACTGCCTTTAACAGCTGCTGTCCAATGCCTAGACGCCGATATGCTGGATCGACATAGCATTTTACAATCTCGGCTGCAGTTTTATGTTCATATCGCTTTTTTAATGCATGAAACCTTCCATCGTAAGCGTATAAACCAATTGTTCCAATTACTTGTTGATTTTCCGTGACAGCTGCAAAAAAAGCAGCGCCTTTCGCTTGAACATAATATTTATTAAAATGAAGCAAATCCACAGGAAGCTGATTTTTTTCCATCATAGGAAATAGCTCATTCCGCATATTCATGACAAACTGAATCACTTCCGCATCCTTTTCTTTTACTTCTTTAATTTGATACGTTTGTACTTCTTGCACGTTTACTGTCACATCCTTTTATCTATCATTGTATACTTTCTCGTTTTCCTACAGGAACAACACAATATTGACTATGGCGTTACGTCTAAATGCTGAGTCAGCATATAATACTCGCTTGGATTTGTGGTCCAGTTTTTCACTTTTTGATTATAAGCAACAACAATGTTTGGATATACAATCGATGACGTCAGCATTTCCTCATTAATCAAAGCGGTTGCTTGCTTAGCTAACTGATCTCGCTTTGCGTCATCTACTGTTGAATTTAACTGTTCTATCATTTTTGTTAGCTTATCGTCATCAATCCGGCTGGCATTTAAACCACCGCCCGGCAAATAGTTCGTACTTAAATAATAGCTTGCATCTCCTCTAGGTGCAGTGATAAGACTGTACAGTGCTAAATCCCAATCGTCTTTTGCCATTACATATTCATCGCTGTCCTCAACGAGATGAATCTTAATAGTAATTCCTAACTCTTTGGCATTAGACTGTATAAGCTGAGCAATCAAAGGAAGTTCTGGTAGAGAGCTGTATGTGACAAGAGAGAGCGATAGTGGCTTTCCATTTTTCATTGGTTTGTCATTTTTGATTTGATAGCCTGCTTTCTCTAAATATTTTTTAGCAGATGGCATACCTCTTTGCTCATTAGCATTATTATCAGCAAAAGGAAATTGAGGTAAAAATGGACCTCGAGCTGCTGCCGCTTGATTGTTCATGATGCTGCTGACAATTTCTTTTCGGTTCAGTAAGGTATCGATAGCTTTTCTTACATTTTCGTCTTTTAATGCGTCATTGGTTTGATTATAAAGTAATAAATGTGTACGCACACTGGGTACTCCACTTACCTTAAAAGACGGATCTGTTTGTAAAGTGCCCAAACTTTCTAAAGGCGGGCGATAAATAATATCCGCTGTTCCGGACTGAAGAGCCGCAACGCGCGCATTAGCATCTTCGTTAAATGCAAAGATCGCATTTTTTAATTTTACTTTCCCATTCCAATAATGTTCATATCTTTCTAACTTCACTTGATTTCCTTGATCGAAAGTCAAAACTTGAAATGGACCTGTGCCAATAGGCTTCTTAGCTATATTAGAAACATCAACATCTATAATAGCTGTGTTTGGATGTACTAACTCAGAAGGAAATTTAGGCATTGGTTCTTTTAATGTAATTGTCAGCGCATGACCGTTCGCTTTCATTTCTTTAATATTTAAAGCGTTTTTCATCGCATAACTTTGATCTATCGTTCTTTGAAGAGAAGACTTAACGGCATTTGCATCTAGCGCTTTACCATTTTGAAACGTAATATTCTTTCTTATCGTAAATGTCCACGTAAGACCGTTATCTTCCGTTTTCCACTTTTCAGCAAGCCAGGGCTTTATTTTTAAATCATTGCTGATTTTAACAAGCGTCTCCCCTACTCCCGCACGAACTGCTGTATAATTATCATCCGTATGAGGATCAAGCGTTGCAGATGTAAAATTAAATAAAAACGTCACACTTTTATCCGTTTTCTTTTTTTCTTTTATACTTATGCTCTCTTCATTAGGAGCACAAGCAGTGAGGCAAAGTAACACAAGAAATATCATAGATACGAGTTTTTTATTATTTATCATTGATTTTTCCACCTTCTATTTTAATACACAAAAAAAGCACTTCTAAAAAGAAGTGCTTGTCTTCAATACAAATTCAGATAAACGTATCCCTTGTTTATCTTATTTTTGATTCTGCCAAAACACCTCCCTATCCTCGTAGGTTATTGTGTGCTGCGATTTATGGCAGGTCTCCTGGCTTCAAGTCATTGCCTTATACCGCCTTCCCGTCTCTAAATAGACAGTGGCTTTTTGACATAAGGCTCCTTGTTACAGTGGCGGGACCGCTCCGGATTTGCACCGGATTCCCTTTTAAGGCAATTGAAAAACAATTGCCACCATAAAAGCTGGTTATTTAATTTAGTAGCGTGCTCTTGAAACTCTAGAAGTAGAAGCTGATGGTGAAACATCTTCATCATCAAATCCAGTGGCAATAACGGTTACCATCATTTCGTCCTTTAAATCTTCATTAATCACGGACCCAAAAATCATATTTAAGTCCTGATCAGAAGCAGACGTGACAATATCTGCTGCTTCCTGTACTTCGTAAAGACTCAAGCTGCTGCCGCTCGTAATGTTCAACAGCACGCCTCTTGCTCCATCAATCGATGCATCTAGCAGCGGACTAGAAATCGCTTTTTTCGCCGCTTCAATTGCCCGGTCTGATCCAGAAGCTCGTCCGATACCCATAAGCGCAAATCCTTGATTAGACATGATTGTTTTTACATCAGCAAAGTCAAGGTTAATCAGCCCCGGAACAGCGATTAAATCTGAAATACCTTGAATACCTTGGCGAAGAACATTATCTGCTTCACGGAATGCTTCAAGCATAGGCGTCTTTTTATCGACAATTTCAAGCAAGCGGTCGTTTGGAATCACAATAAGGGTATCTACCGATTCATTCATCGCAGTAATACCGCCTACTGCTTGCTTCGTACGTTTATTTCCTTCAAACTTGAACGGGCGAGTGACTACTCCAATTGTTAAAGCATTTAGTTCACGGGCAATTTGGGCAATAACCGGAGCTGCTCCAGTACCGGTTCCTCCACCCATGCCAGCTGTTACGAATACCATGTCTGCGCCTTGCAGTACTTCTTGAATTTGTTCTCTGCTTTCTTCGGCTGCTTCTCTTCCCACTTCTGGATTAGCTCCTGCACCTAATCCTCGCGTTAATGCAGCACCAATCTGCATTTTTACATCTGCTTTAGATAAGTTAAGCGCCTGAGCATCCGTATTAACGGCAATAAATTCTACTCCTTGTACACCATGTTCAATCATACGGTTAACGGTGTTATTTCCTCCACCGCCGACTCCAATTACTTTAATTCGCACTAGTGGCGATACATCTGCATCAAATCCAAACATTCTAAGTTCCTCCTCAATGATCAAAATTACTTTCTCTTCTTATCCGAAAAAACACGTGAAGAACCTTTTACTCCTATGTTTAACGCGTAACTGTTCTTTTGTTTTACAGATTTTATACATTTCTCTTTTAACCTTTAAATCTTTACATCTTTATGTAAATTTATTGTTGTTCTAAAATTAGTACGCCGAACTCTTTTATGGCTTTTCCACTCAAAACGGCATATAAGCTTATTGTATCATTCATTTGACAGATGTCTGTATTTAATTTTGAGTAAGATGTGACTAAGAGAATAATATTTTTAGAGACAAAATGAGAAAAAGCCCTTAGAAATAAGGGCTTCTCTAGATAATAAACCGTTTTATAATTTCCCAGTTAAGAATTGAGCCTCTCCCATGCCAAAGCTCCAGTCAGCATTACCGTTTTCAACAATCGAAATCATAATGTCGTTTGGCTGAATGCCGCAGCTCTCTCCAAGCTCTTTTACAATTAATCTGTAAAGAGCTTGCTTTTGCTCTTCTGTTCGCTGTTTACTCGTTACACTTATAATAACCAAATCCTTGCTTCTCTCAAAGCCAAGACCTGTATCTTCAATAATCATTTCATGAGCAGGATGCTGATGTACAATTTGATAACGGTCTCGCTCCGGGACGCCAAAGGCTTCTAGCATCGCTCGGTGAGCAGCGTCTAGCAATGTTTTTAACTCTTTTTCATCTCTTCCTTCTATTACATCAAATCTAAGTAATGGCATACTAAGTAACCTCCAGCTTTTTGTCTAATATATTATTGCCTCATCATATCACAACTATCATTTGTAAAAAAAAGATATGCTATTCACAATGTGCTCTCTAGTGAAAGAGACCTCAAATGCTTCAATAAAAGCTGAACCTAACAAAAAGAAATGAGCAGCATAACGGCTCATTTCATTAGTATAAAAACATTTATAATAAGAGCTAAAATACATACAGATACAATGGCAATGAGTACGTTCATCACAAGGTTTTGCGAGGATGTTTTGGCTTGTTTTTTCATATCAGCCCGACTCATCTGTTGCTTTTCATGATCACTTTTAGACATCACGTAGCCTCTCCTATTCATCAAAATGTCAGCAGTGTGTAAATGATTTTTGAGAAACCTTGATCCAGTTCTTTTGTATAGACAGCAGCACATGCAGGTTATCACCAGTTATTTTAGCATGTTTTGTCAAATAAGTGGACTATGTAGCGCTTCAATTTATTATTCACAGCCAAATATATTTAAATTCGTTGCTTTTCTCTTCTTTTCTCGCTATTGTTTGAGAAGAAGGATAATTAGATACGATAAAGGATGATACGATATTGAATAACCATACGCAGCTGCCTCAGTATATCTACACATACGCATGCAGCGAAGAGGAACTCTCACTATGTCAATTAGAGAGACGCTCTCTTTTTGAAATTGAAACTGAGAAACCTATCATAAAAAGTGCTGTTAAACTTGATCCAAGCAGAAGCCCTTTTATCAAAGAGCGATTAGATATTATGTATGAATCAGATGACCTTGCAGATATTTGTAAGCAAGTAGAAGATATTGACCTCGGAGACAAAACATTTAAACTCATTTTTATGAAAATTAATGACTTGGAAAAAGATCAAAAAATAAGTTATAAAGGTCAGCGTGCTATTGAACGTGATGTGGGTTGGCATTTTGTAGCAGAAGCAGACTTGCATAACCCTGACCATTTTTTTGGCATTGTTCCATTTGAAGGACGCTGGTATTTTGGGAAATATCAAAAAAGCGAAGCGGTATGGCTGCATCATTTGAAAAAACCGCGTGAATACTCTACAGCACTCAGTACCCGCCTTGCAAGAGCTGTAGCTAACATTGCCGTTCCAAACCCCGAAGGAATCAAAGCGATTGATCCATGCTGCGGTATTGGTACAGTCCTTGTAGAAGCCCTTTCAATGGGTATTGATATTGTAGGACGCGATATCAATCCACTTGTGACCGACGGATCTCGTGAAAATATTGCGCATTTCGGCTTAAGCGGTGATGTCAAAACTGGACCGATTTCAGATGTTACAACTCACTATGATGTAGCTATCATCGACATGCCTTACAATCTCTACACCCACGCGACGCCTGAAGATCAGCTTTCTATTTTAAAACACGCGCGCCGCTTTGCGGATAAAGTAGTCGTGATTACAGTAGATACGATTGACCATATGATTCATGAAGCGGGCTTTTCTATTTCAGATCGCTGCGTAGCGCGCAAAAGCGTATTTTCTAGACAAGTAGTTGTATGCGAATAAAAAAGACACCAGTCTAACAGGCTGGTGTCTTTTGATTTACCACTCTTTAGGTTCATAGTCTAATTCTTTGAATAGCTGCGTACGCTCTTTTTTCGTTAAATCTCTCCATTGCCCAACAGGTAAGTTGTTTAAATGGATATTCATAATACGCGTGCGCTGAAGGCGGTACACTTCATATCCGAGCACTTCACACATACGGCGAATTTGACGATTTAAACCCTGTGTTAAAATAATTTGAAACTCATACTTAGACAGCTGTGTCACTTCACAAGGAAGCGTTTTTGTGCCTAAAATTTTCACTCCCTCAGACATGTTTTTGATAAACTCTGGTGTAATTGGCTTATCTACTGCCACAATATATTCTTTTTCATGCTTGTTTTCTGCACGTAAAATTTCATTAATAATATCGCCGTCATTTGTAAGTAAAATTAAGCCGTCTGAATCCTTATCAAGTCGTCCAACGTGGTGAATACGCAAAGGGTGATTGACTAAATCAATGATGTTTCCCTTTACTTTTTTTTCACTCGTACTTGTAATGCCGACTGGTTTATTAAGCGCAATATATACATTATTTCGAGCAATCCGAAGCTGTTGGCCGCTTACTCGAATATCATCGCCTGGCTTAACTTGATCTCCGACTTTTGCAACCTTTCCATTAACGGTTACTCTTCCTTCACTAATTAACTTATCTGCCCCGCGTCTTGACGCCTTTCCAGATTCGCTAATAAATTTATTCAGTCTCAGGTGAATCACAACCTTACATTTAAAAATTTTAAAATTTGTCTCTTCTATCAGAAACAGACATATGCCAATTTCTATACCGTCCCTATCGTAACATGCTATACGCTTCTCGTCTTCTTTTAATTTCATTACTTAATCATATTTTTTTAACAGTAATAGAAGTATAGGTCCAAAATACTTTGTAACCTTATTCTTAACATTTCAATCAATGCTTACACCTGTGAAACTTGCATCAATCTTCACTTATATACAAGGCCTAGACGTGTGGATTGACTGATCAGTATAGAGTTGCTACCATTATACTGACCGATCAACTAGTAATTATATCAGGGAGCTGTTTTCATGGAACCAACCAATTCAAAAGAAAAAATTTTAAGCGCAGCGGCTAAACTTTTTCGCAAAAAAGGCTATCACGCCACCAGTCTAAGTCAAATTACAAAAGAAAGCAGGGCTCCGAGAGGATCTATTTATTATTATTTTCCGGATGGAAAACAACAGTTAGCAAAAGAAGCTATTCAAAAAACGGGAGAAAGAGTCAAAGCTTATATCGAAAAATCCCTCGCTTCTCATGAAGATGCCGCGTCAGCTATTCAATATCATATAAAACTGATGGCTGATCGAATGTTTGAGCAAGTGGAAAATGAAGCGGATATCTCTCTCGCTGCTATGTCGAGTGAAGTATGGTCATCAAACGAAATGCTTCGTATGGCCTGTGAAGCCGTGTATAACGAGTGGGAGCAAGTTTATGCAGATAAGTTAGTTTGTTCAGGTTATGAACAAGAGGAAGCAAGACAGCTAGGTTCAGCTATACAGTCTTGGATTGAAGGGGCTTATACTCTTTCATTAACTAAAAATAGTACAGCCCCTATGCAAATTGCAGCTGACCAAATTGGCAAGCTGTTTGCAAACAAAAATTAATTTAGTAAAAGGCGGTCACTTATGACACAAACAGAAGAAAAAATGAGTACACAAAGTAAGCTTATCCTTTTCATTTTGATTCTAGGGAATTTTTTATGCTTAATTAGTGAAACGGTAATGAACGTGGCCTTGCCAAGTATCATTTCAGATTTTCACATTAGAACGAGCTCAGCTCAGTGGTTAACTACCGGATATATGCTTGTAATCGGCATCTCTGTTCCGGTGTCTGCTTTCTTAATTCAACGATTCACATTAAGACAGCTGTTTGTGACGGCTATGAGCTTTTACTTAATTGGGTCCTTCATTGGATTTATTACTCCATGGTTTTCTCTGCTTTTTGCGGGCCGTATGATTCAAGCATTAGGGACAGGCATTATTTTACCTCTTGTGATGAGCACAATGTTAACACTCGTGCCTGTTAGCAAACGCGGCACCGTAATGGGGATTTTTAGCGTAGCTATTTTATTTGCACCGGCAATAGGACCGGTTCTTTCAGGATTAATTATTCAATATTATTCGTGGCAAATTATATTTCTAGGTCTTTTAATTGCAGCGGCGCTTATTTTCCTATTTGCTCTCTTTAAGCTCAGTAACGTTTCTGAAACATCTAGACCAACAATTCATATGCCATCTGTGTTTCTTTCTACAATTGGGTTTGGAGGAGTTGTTTATGGATTTAGCGCAGCTGGTGAAGAGACGGGATGGAGTAATCCTATCGTATGGCTTACGCTCATAATTGGCGTCATAGCTCTTGCTTTATTTGTCAGACAGCAAAGCAAGCTGAATTCTCCTATGATTAATATGAAGCCTTTTAGATCGTCTGTGTTTTCAAGATCGATTTTCTTAATGTTTCTTATTATGATGATTCAGTTTTCAATGATGTTAATTTTGCCGCTATACTTCCAAACGGCTGCGGGACTGTCTCCTTTGCAAACAGGGTTTCTTATGCTTCCTGGCGGCGTAACGCTGGCTCTAACAGCTATGGTGGGAGGACGTTTGTTTGACAAAATCGGATTTAAACCGCTGCTTTTAACGGGCTTAGTCCTTTTAACAATTATCTTAAGTTTGTTCACTACTATTTCAAGCGGAACAAGCACAACGACTGCAGCCATCTTATACGCAGCCTTTACAATTGGCGTAGGTTTAAGCATCGGTCCCGTGATGACGCTTGCTTTAAATCAAGTGCCAAAACCGCTTCATGCCCACGGTTCAGCTATTTCAAATACGATTAACCAAGTTTCAGGCGCGATTGGACCCGCTTTGTATACAAGTATTATGACCATGGCTTCTCAGCACTTTATTCAACATTCAAACGAAACGAATAAAACGCTGTTACAAATAAACAGTATGACAAGCGGGGTTCATACCGTCTATTATGTAGCCATCGCTTTCGCCGTCGTTTCGTTCCTGCTCGCTCTTACGTTAAAGAAAAGAGATCAGCATCTTGAAACACAATAAATAAGAAACTGATAAGAGCTGCTCATAATTTGAGCAGCTCTTGTTATATGCAGAATTTATATTACAAATGTGAAAGCAATCATAGACACTATCAAAACAAGGATAACAATACTTTTCTTTTTTTCTATCTTCCATGCTTCAACAGCGCCCACGATACCACCAATAGCTAAAATAAAAGTACCTACAACGTGGAGAGGAAGCAGAGATAATACTCTACCTAAACTCGCCATCACTCCTCCAACCAATATAAATCCTGTTGTTACAATAGATTTTAAAGATATTAAGTCTCGTAGCGCTTCTTTTTTTTCAGTTTTACTCAGTTTAAAGTACTCTATTATACTAAAAACAGCGGGTGTTCCCCATAAAATAAAAAAGCTAATCAATCTATCTGCGTCTACACTCACTGTTCATTCACCGCCTTTATCAATCCCTTACGCTCAGTTCCACCATTTAACAAATAGTTATATATTATTCTTGCTTCAAGGATCCTCCAAAAGAAAATTGATGGTAATCATCAAGCTTATTCCAATACCCTATGCACTTTACGTCAGGCTCATCAATAGCTAACGCTTCTTTATTAGTTCCTTTATAAGGAAGAAATGCCGTTAACTTCACCTTTTGTTTTGGCTTGATATTTAATTTATTTCCTTCTGCTAACACCTTAAATTTATTATCAGAATAACCGTTTTTCATTTTTAAAGGATAGGATAAAAATACATTATTTTGTTTGATGGTCAAATCGCTCTTGTTTACTAATTCCATTTCATATGAAATTCCCTGCTTCATTTTTTGTTCTTTGATTACGTTAATACTTATCTTTTCTAGTTCTCTTAAAGGAAGGTTGTCCTCTTCTTTTGAACACCCGGCAAATAAGATGGCTAGAGCTAATAAAACAAGAATTCCTAACTTTCTATTCAAATAACAATCCCCTCTCTAGTAACAAAGGTTATTTTACAATTATAACTCAAAAAAGTTATTTAATGGTAAAAAACACAATTAAAAAAGCAAACCTTCATCGGTCTGCTTTTTTAATTGCTACGCATAGGTAATGTGTTGTTGTGCGAAAAACTTTTCGATAAGGAGTTTGCCAACTATATGTATATCGTAACAAAAGAAAAAAGAATGCGCTGTGAGATTTGTCACTCCTTCTTTCAAAACAATCTAACCGGATACTTCCTATTGCCTTACGCAAAAAGAGCAGATCGCAAACGCGACCTGCTCTTTTCACATGCTAGATATGGGTAATTTGTCCATGCGTGAAAAGCTCTTCAATAATAAGGGGTTTATCACTACACTTATAGAATAACAAAGAAAAAAAGATGGGGCTGTGAGATTTATCACAGCCCCATCTTTTTTATCCAACTAGCTTATTAAATTGTACACGTTTATTAATTGCAGCCATAATGGGTGCTCCAACAAGCATAACAATGAACTCACCAACGGCTGTTGTTAACCAAGTAAAGAAAAATGGTAAATCAAATGCCAAGTGCAGTTCAAACGCAATAATAAACATCGTGAACGTAAATACAAGTGTATTCACAAGCATACGAGCCCACATATTTTTAATGTAGCGCATAGAAAAAATGGTAATGAGTAATGATAGCACGGATTGTCCTACCCCAAACACAAGATCATAAGCGACCATTGGTGAAAAAAACAAATTCGTCAGAAATACTCCTAGCACAATGCCGTACACGTACTTTTTATTAAACACAATTAAGTGATTGAACATTTCCGATATACGAAATTGGATATTGGTGAAGCCAAACGGCTGGATTAACATGCTGACAGCAATATACATAGCAGCTAAAAGACCGTTGACGCAAAGTGTTCTTATATTCATCTTACTATTCTCTCCTTAGTTTTTTAACGTGGGATGGTTACGAACCACGTAAACACTCAAAGAATCATACAGCAAGCTTAAGCTTTCGTCAAACTAGCTGTTTACAAACTACTGCTGCTTTCTATATCTTGCATATTGACTGCTCTTTTTTCTTACTTTCCTTTAGTATAAAATAGAAGACGTATCAGTATACATAGGTGACATCAAGTAGTTAACCCTTTTGATTTGAAATACGAAAGGATTTGTAGCGATGTTAGATAATACAGATAAACGCATACTCGAAGAGCTATCAAAAAATGGACGTATGAAGATGAAAGAATTAGGAGAAAAAGTGCATTTAACCGGACAAGCCGCTTCTGCTAGAGTATTAAAGTTAGAAGATGAAGGCATTATCAAAGGCTATACAATTAACATTGATGAACGAACACTCGGCTACACCATCCATGCATTTTTAAATATCTATACGCAGAGCATTCATCATCACCCCTACCTTACATTTTTAGAAAGTCAGCAGGAGCACGTTATCAACAACTTTAAAATCAGCGGCGATGGCTGCTACTTACTAGAATGCAAATTTCATTCAAATGAAGAACTAAATGATTTTTTGACAGAGCTAAATCAGCATGTGAATTACAAACTTTCAATCGTCATTAACAAATAAATTTTAAAAAAAATAAAGGTATATTAATTTATGAAAATGGTAATCCTAATAACGTATTCCCCCTATTCCAATAAATTTGAAAATCCTTTGCACCATCGCAAAGGATTCTTTTTTTATGTAGGAAACCGCCTTCTATTTTTTGAAAAGTTGAACATCTCTCACAGCGTTGACATAGCGGTCAGAGGTTTATATAATCGGTGACATCGAAGCATAGAAAAGCCGGATTAAGACCTATACACGTATCGTAATTCTTCGTCTTAGAAGTTGATCAGTTTTATAACTAGACAATTTCTAAGACGTTTTTTATTTTATCATTTGTGAAACACTAGTAAAAACAAGATTCCACATGAAAATATCCTAATAATCAAGGAGGTTTGCATATTGAAAACAATCTATAAAGACATTATCTTAATTATTGTTGGAGCACTTTTAGTTGCTGCATCCATTGATTTTTTCGTCATTCCAAATAAATTAGGTGACGGAAGTACGGTTGGTATTGCCCTTGTTTTATATTATTTATTTCATATCCCTACAAGTATCAGCACATTTCTTGTAAACCTTATATTTATTGCCTTAGCCTATAAATTTCTAACCAAAAAAACGATTCTTTATACGATTCTAGGAGCCGTCATGACATCTGTTTTCCTCGGTCTAGTCAGCTATATTCCTTTTCACGTTCACGACATGATTTTAGGAATTGTATTCGGCGCCTTACTAATGGGAACAGGACTGGCTCTCATTTTTATAGCAGATGGATCGACTGGTGGAACAACTCTTTTAGCTTATTTATTAAACTACACAAAAGGCTATAATATTTCTAAAAGCATGTTCTACATGGACAGTGTCATTATTTTAGCATCAGTTTTCGCTATTGGCGTCAATAACATGCTCTATACTTTTATATTCGTCTATCTTTGTGCCAAAATCGTAGATGTCGTTATCGAAGGTTTCCACAACAAAAAAGCAATGACGATTATGTCCGATCAATACAAAGACATAGCGCAAGTCATCACCAGTGAATTTGGAAATGCAGCCACCATCTTTTACGGATACGGCTACTACGCCAACAAAGATAAACGTATTATTTACGTTGTTATTAAAAAGAACGAGCTATTAAAAATTAAAAAGAAAATCCAGCAAATTGACCCGAATTCTTTTATTGTCATCCACGAAGTAAAAGAAGTTGTCGGCGGGAAATTTGGATTTATCAGTAATTCGCCTCATGAAACAAAAGCCGCTGCTAAATAAAAAATCCACCTCTTGGTGGATTTTTTTATGAAAAAACCGTTAAGAAAAATGAAAAGATACCTGCTAAAAAGTAAACCGACCCTAACGCAATTGCTCCTGTAACGACCGTAAATACACTTAATCCGATAGCCACCTTCATTTTCATCCACATCCCTTTTTAGATTAGTAGTATAAGTATGTCCAAGAATAGAAGATTTATAACTATGCCATCCTATTTATTTCATATATCGATGCAACAATTGTCTATTCAATGTGTTCTAAAACCACCCCTGGCGACATAATGTATAGGAAGGATTTCATATACACATCTTTGTATCACACATATCATATGAAATTAGGTGAGATAAAATGGTGGCTGTCCACTTTTTTGAAAACAGAAAACTTCTATTAAGCCAGCTGAGGGAAAACATTCCTTCTACGGGTGATGATTTAAAGATTAAAGGACGAAAAGGAACAGTCGTGCTTGTGAATGACATCGATGAAAAAAATGTTCACGTGGAAGTTGCTTTAGAAAAAGTAGTGAAAAAGAACTTAGCATTAGATAACGCTAAAAAGAAAAGGAGATAAGCGGCTTACGCTTATCTCCTTTTCTTTTTAATTTATATACGAGTCGTCTGTATCTTTTGCTTCAGTTTCCCAAAAAAAAGAGACTCCTAAAAAGGAATCTGCAGCAAAGAGCGATATCATCGCCTGAATATTAATACAAGCTATATTTTAACATATAAAAACATATTTTACAAAAATAAACTATTATTTTACGCATAATTATTTTTTATTCGAGGTTTTTCAACATTTGAAACCTATTTCGTATAGAGATCTTTATTTATTTTTCAGGCCAAATTTTTGCATCTGGCTCTAATAACCACTTATGCTCTTCTTCCATAATACGGTCTGTCCACGGATTATTGTCGAGATGGCGAATCATCCAGCAGAAGTACATCGCATAGCCGGGAGCCGTTGCTTGAGGATGATCCAATTCACCAGGAATTGTAATAAAACTATTATCAACTACACGATACGCATCTTCTCCAACCATTGCGCAGCCAAATCCTTGTGGCTTGTCAAAACGATAGTAATACACTTCGGGCTGGTCATGATGATGAGGCGGATAACTCGACCATCTTCCTGGATAAGAAATAACTTCTCCAATAACAAGGTTAGAGTAAGGAGCGTTATTGTAGTCAAAAATTGTTCGGATTACACGCTGAGCAGTACCTTCCCATACTCCTTCACCAGCCACTGTGTTTTGACAATCTTCGGGCGTGTATAATTTTGATGAAAATTCTTTTTCATTATCCGTTTTTTGAACTAGTACTTCACTATCGGCAAGCCCGGTAATTTTGACCTCCACATTTTTTGAAACGTGCAAACACCAAGGCTCTTCTTCAAATAGGGACTGGCGCTGAAGTTCTTTCGAATGGCCTTCCCACTCCAGCTTTACCTTTCCTTCTAGTAAAAGAATAGCCGTTTCACTGCTGCTGTCTAGTAAAGTTTCCTGTTTTCCTTGGGACATTTTATAAATCCCAATATCCATCAGCATATCTTTGTGCTGACCGGTCATTTCTGTAAGTACGTTGTATCCTTTATTTAATTCACCTAATTTACCTAACATCCTTGAATTCCTCCTTTATGTAGTAGCGCGATAAGAATTTACTAATTACTCATTTTTCTTCATAGACTCTCTAAATTCTTTTAAATATGTGACTATGAGGATTTTTTATTAACGGCAATATTCTTGATTGTGTTCAATTATTTATAGATGCTGTGGCTTCCCTTTGTAACGGAGCCGTTGATTTCCGAACAATCAATTTTGGCTCAAGAAGCAAATGTTCTTTATGCATCGCTGGATATTTCATTTCTCTAACCAGCAAATCCACTACGTTTACGGCCATTTCTTTTGTCGGCTGTGCTACTGTCGTCAACATGGGCGTAATGGTAGTAGAAAGAACCGTATTATCAAAGCCAATCACTGATAAGTCTTGCGGTACATCAATTTTGAATTCTTTTGCAGCTTGGATAACTCCGATAGCCAGTAAATCGTTACAAGCAAAAATAGCCGTCACTTTCTCCTTCATTGAAAAAATTTGCTTAGCACTTTCATATCCTTTTTGAATACTTGCTTCGGTCGTAATAACGTGCTGAGGCGGCACGATGATTCCATTTTCTTGCATAGCGTCTCGAAAAGCATCTAAACGGGCGTGATTGCTTTTTGCATTTTCTGTAATAATCGCAATTTTTTTATGATGCAAAGACAGCAAATAATCAGTCGCTAAATAGCTCCCTTTGTAGTCATCCACTGTCACTGTATTAACGGATATGTGAGGAATTTCTGAAGCAATAACGCTAATCGGTATATCTTGCTTAAGCATATTTTTTAAAAGATTAGCATTGCGAAAAGCAGAAGCTACAATTAAACCGTCGATTTTCTGACGTATTAACAGCGATAGATACTTTTTCTCTTTTTCCGCATCGTTATCGGTATTGCACATTACAACATGGAAACCTCGCTCATGACTCCGGTCTTCTATGCTTCTTGCCAAATCGGCAAAAAAAGGGTTGGAGATGTCAGGTACGAGAAGCCCAATCGTTTTAGTGGGTTTTCCTGTTAAAGCAGATGCTACGACGCTTGGATGGTAATTCAACTGCGCCATAACCTCAATTACTCTTTGTCTTGTTCTTTCACTAATATGACCGGTTTGATTGATGACTTTTGATACCGTAGAAATTGATACACCTGCTTCTTCAGCCACACTATAAATGGTTGGCTTCATTTCCTCTCCTCCTTTCCTTTCATAAACACATAAAAGGCGTAAAATCTTTTACAATGGAAATTAAAGACCGCTTTTTTCTTTAATAAAGTTTCTTGCTTTTAACGCATATTCAAAAGGATTAGCAAGGGCTGGATCCTGTTCTGCTTCTACGACAAACCATCCGTTATAATCCGAAGTGGCAAGCGTAGTGAATACTTCATCAAATTCAATAGCTCCGTCACCTGGAACAGTAAAGGCTCCTTCTTTTACCGCTTGCAAGAAACTTAGGTCTTGTTCTTTGACTCGATCAACTACTTCTTGACGAATATCCTTTAAATGAACATGCTTAATACGGTGCAGATATTTTTTTAAGATATAAAGAGGTTCTTCTCCTGAAAAGACAAGATGACCGGTATCAAATAGCAGAGAAACAAGCTCCGGATTAGTAAGCCCCATTAGCTGATCAATTTCTTCTGTTGTTTGTACACCTGTTCCCATATGGTGATGATAGACAATATGCATATCTTTTTCTCGTGCCAGTTTCCCAAGATGGTGCAGGCCTTCTGCAAGTCTGCTCCACTCTGTTGGCGTGAACACAGGCTTTTCTTTAAATAAAGGAACATCCATCAGCCCCTGAATGCTGTGTCCTTGTTCAGACACAACAATTACTTTTGCTCCCATTTCGTATAAAAAATCGCGATGTTCAATAAATGGCGTTACCGTTTCTTCCAGCGGCTTTGTTGTTAAAAATGTACTGAACCACGCACTTGCAATTTCCAAATTCCGAAGCGATAATGCCTTTTTTAAGATTGAAACATTTCGCGGATATTTGTTTCCGACCTCACTTCCTCTAAAACCGGTTAAAGCCATCTCACTGATACACTGTTCGAATGTATTTTCAGCTCCCAGCTCAGGCATATCATCATTTGTCCAAGCAATTGGAGCAATCCCCAGTTTGACCGTATTTTCCTTGAACATCTCTTCCTCTCCCTTATATGAAATTAAAACCTTTTTATATTTATCGAATGTTTCTCTTCAACAACCTCATTTTCTCCTGCTCCTTAATAAACTCTTGCCATTTCAAGGTTTTTCACTTTATCTTCATAAGCTTCCTGTACATGCTGATTTTTAGATACCTCTGCTACTCCTACATGCCACCATGATTCATAACCGTTCGTCATAGTTTTTGGCAGCACTTTAATATCAATTAGCGTAGAAATCTCTTGTTTTTGTGCATCTTCTATCGCCGTTTTTAATTCTTCAAGAGAACTTACGCGATACGTTTTTACACCGTAGCCTGCGGCGCTGGCTGCAAAATCAATTTTCATCACGTTTCCGTTTAGTTTTCCTGTTTCATCGTTTCGATAACGAAACTCTGTGCCAAAGCTCCCCATACCGTTTGACATTTGAAGATTATTAATGCACCCGAAGCCTGAGTTATCAAACAGTAAAATGTTTATCTTTTTTCTTTCTTGAAGGCTTGTAATAAGCTCTGAATGAAGCATTTGATAGCTTCCATCTCCAACCATCGCATACACTTCCTTAGCTGGTTCTGCCAGCTTAACTCCAAGTGCGCCTGATACTTCATATCCCATACATGAATATCCATATTCCATATGATAGGTATTAGGTTTAATAGACTTCCACATTCTCTGTAAGTCGCCTGGAAGACTTCCTGCTGCACCAACAATGACGGAGTTGTCATCAAGGAGCTTATTCACCTCTCCAATTACTTCGGTTTGCGTTAATTGAGTACCAAGTGATTCTACATATTCAGCTAAGCTTTCATCTAAATGACCTTGTATTTCCGGAACAAAATCTGCACCAGTAAAACGTATGCTATGCAGACGCTCTAATTCTGTTTCCCATGCGTCTTTAGCATTTGCAATTTCTGTTGTATAACCAGACTGATAGCCAATTGATTTTAGCTCTTTCATAAGAGCAAGCAACCCTTCTTTTGCATCAGCTACAAGTTTCACAGCATCAAGTTTATTTGCATGAAATTCAGACGTGTTAATGGTAAGAAATTGCACGTTGGGATGTTGAAAAAGCTGTTTAGATGCTGTTGTAAAATCAGTAAATCGAGTGCCTACTCCAATTACTAAATCTGCTGCTTTAGCGATTGTATTAGCAGCTGAGTTCCCTGTTACACCTATTCCGCCTAGATTATAGCGATAGTCACTTTCAACGGCACTTTTCCCTGCTTGAGTTTCTCCAAATGGAATATGGAACTCACTAGCAAATTGCTTTAACTCTTTTGCAGCTTCTGAATACCGAACGCCTCCTCCGCAAATGATGATTGGCTTTTTCTTTGTTTTCATTAATTGAATTGCATCTGCTAGACTGTCCCTAGTCGGAAGGCGGCGCTCAATGCGGTGAACGCGCTTTTGGAAGAAATAAGCTGGAAAATCCCATGCTTCTCCCTGCACATCTTGAGGCAAACAAATAGTTACAGCTCCCGTATCTGCAGGATTCGTTAACACACGTATCGCATTAATCATAGCTGTCATCAATTGTTCAGGGCGGCTTACGCGATCCCAGTACTTACTCACTGGTCGAAAAGCATCGTTTGTAGAAATAGATAAATCATATGACTGTTCAATTTGCTGCAAAACGGGATCCGGCTGTCTAGTTGCAAATATATCACCAGGAAGCAGCAAAATTGGAATATTATTAGCTGAAGCAGTGGCTGCCGTTGTAACCATATTTGCTGAACCTGGCCCCACTGAAGATGTGCAAGCCATAATTTGCTTTCGATGTTTTTGTTTTGCAAAAGCCATCGCTGCATTGGCCATTCCTTGTTCATTACGTCCCTGATATACATCTAGATTTCCTGGATCTTCTTCCAAAGCTTGCCCAAGACCTACCACATTTCCGTGCCCGAAAATTGTAAAAATCCCTTTAATAAACTGATGCTGCTTTCCATCAAATTCAACATACTGCTGATTTAAAAACTTCACTAATGCTTGTGCCGTCGTCATTCTAACTGTTTCCATGCTTCTTTCTCCCTTCTAGTACTAGATTGTGATTTTAAAAAAGGAAGCATAAGGAATATCTTTAATTCCTGATACTTCCTTTTAAAATAAGATGCGATTTTTAATGAATTACTTACCAGCGCGTTGTTACCATTTTCTTTCTTGTATAAAACTCCACGCCGTCCGTACCGTTTGCATGAAGATCACCATAAAAAGAATCTTTCCAGCCAGAGAATGGGAAGAATGCCATAGGTGCCGGTACCCCTACATTTACTCCTAACATACCAGATTCAATATTTTCACGGAACTCACGTACACTTGCGCCGCTATCTGTATAAATACAAGCACCGTTTGCAAATCGAGAGTTATTAGCTACTTCAATAGCTTCTTCTAATGTTTTCACACGTACAATGGACAGCACAGGTGCAAAAATTTCATCTTCCCAAATTTTCATTTCTTGCGTAACATGATCAAAAATCGTTGGTCCGACAAAGTAGCCATTGCCATTTACTGCTGCATCTGTGCGACCGTCACGAATAAGCTTTGCTCCTTCTTGCACGCCTGATTCAATATAGCTGAGCGTACGCTCTTTATGATTTTCACGAATAACTGGTCCTAAGAAGACATTTTCTTCTAAGCCGTCGCCAATTACAATATCATTTGCTTCCTCTACTAATCTTTCAATTAGCTGATCCGCAATTTCTTCTTGTACAGTAACAACAGATGCTGCCATACAACGTTCACCTGCTGAACCAAAAGCGGCTCCGATAATTTGTTTTGTTGCTACGTTCAAATCTGCATCCTTTAATACAATTGAATGGTTTTTAGCACCGGCTAAAGCTTGAACACGCTTTAAGTTTTCCGTACCTTTTTTGTACACGTACTCAGCTACAGGCTGGGAACCTACAAACGAAATAGCTTTCACTAACTTATGTTCAAGAAGACCGTTTACCACATCATGCGCGCCGTTTACAATGTTTAATACACCTTTTGGCAAACCAGCTTCTTCAAATAATTCTACTAATCTTGCAGCTAAAAGCGGCGTACGCTCAGAAGGCTTTAACACAAATGTATTGCCGCAAGCGATTGCAAGCGGGAACATCCAGCAAGGAACCATCATTGGGAAATTAAACGGCGTAATTCCCCCAATTACACCAATTGGGTAGCGGTACATGCCAGACTCAATGTCTGTTGCAATATCAGGAAGCTGTTTCCCCATCATTAACGTAGGAGCACCCGCCGCAAATTCTACACATTCAATACCACGCTGCACTTCGCCTCGCGCTTCGTTAAAGCTTTTTCCGTTTTCAACCGTCACTAACTTTGCTAATTCATCCCAGTTATCTACTAATAGCTGCTGATACTTGAATAAAATTCGTGCACGTTTAGGCACAGCTGTTTTTGCCCACCCTTTGAACGCTTCATTTGCTGCTTGCACCGCTTGATCTACGTCTTCTTTTGTAGAAAGAGGTACCTGTGCGATTAATTCACCTGTCGCTGGGTTATACACAGGTTCCGTTTTTGATGTAGCTGATTCAATCCATTGTCCACCAATATAGTTTTTTACTGTTTTTACTGCTGTCTGTGTCATAGAATATCTCTCCCTTTATCTAATTTTAATAAGCTGCTATTCCTTTAATCTCTCAAGCAATCTCTCAAGATTTTCCCTTTGTTTATTAAGCTTCCTGCAAAACTTCCGTTGCTGTCTCCATAAAGTTGAAGAGCTCACCGCTTGTCGGCATAGCATCTGAACAGCTGTGTTTTGAAATGACAATCGAAGCGGAGGCCCCCCCCAATCGCATTGCCTGTGGAATTTCCAGCCCTTGCATCAATCCGTAAATAAAGGCTGAAGCATAGGAATCACCAGCGCCAAACGTTTTCAGAACTTTTGTTTTAAATATTCCTCCGCGGTGAGACTTACCATCTCTTGTATAGGCAATAGACCCTTCTCCACCGTGCTTAATCACGACGATTTGAGCATGGTGAGAAAACCAGCGCTCTGCTGTTACTTGATCATTAGATTCTTTATAATTTAAAAGTTTTTCCATCATGTCAAACTCTTCTCGCGTACCAATAATTACATCTGATTTTTCAGCGGCTAAATTAAAATAGACTGCCGTTTCAGCTTCCGATTCCCATGTATATGGACGATAGTCGATATCAAAAAACACTACAACTTCATGCTTGCGTGCGTGTTCTAGTGCTAAAAACACTGCTTCACGAGAAGGACTTTGCGCAAGAGCCGTTCCAGATATTAAAAGTGCCTTTGACTGTTTGATATATTCTTCGGATACTTCTGTAGGACTTAGCTTTAAATCCGCTACGTTATCACGATACATTAAGATGCTGCAATCTGTAGGGCTCTTGATTTCTGTAAAAGCAAGCCCCGTTACGGCCCCCGTTTTATCAACAACAATGCTATCTGTATTAATCTTATTTTTTTGCAGATAATCCGTAATGAAGCGTCCCATTTGATCATCTGATACTTTTCCGATAAAACCGGTTTTTAAGCCTAGCCTTGCTGCTCCAATCGCAATATTAGCCGGAGAGCCCCCTACATATTTAGTAAATGTTTTAGTCTCTTCCATTGGACGCTGTGTTTCATTTGCATTTAAATCAATACATAAGCGGCCAATAGCGATAAAATCTAAATCACGATTTTCTTTAAAAACAAGCGGATTCATCTTTACTCCTCCTTAGTTAAGCGCTTTCCTAAAAGGGTAGAAAGACCAATTTCTTTCATCCCCACGTTTACCGTCATTAATTCACTGCGTATTTTTTATGTTCAATCTTTACTGGCTGCCCGGATAGTAAAGATTCTTTTGCTGCTTTAGCAATTCGTTCGGCTTGTAATCCATCGTTCCCTGTACAAATAACGCTTTGTTTTTCCATAATTGCTCTTGCAAACTGTGTCACTTCCGCTATGTACGCTTGTGTATAGCGCTCAAGAAAGAAATACAGCGGTTTCTCTTTGACTACACTTTCGCCTGTTGATATTTCTACTGTAGTAGGACGACAATTGTCAGCAGCAGCTGCACCTTTTTCACCAAAAACTTCAAGGCGCTGATCGTAACCGTAGACAGCTTGACGACTGTTATCGATTACACCTAAAGCTCCATTTGCAAATTTTAATGACACAATTGCCGTATCTATATCCCCTGCTTCTTCAATAGCAGGATCGATAAGCGTCGTGCCGTAAGCCGATACTTCAATTACTTCACTGTCCATTACATAACGAGCCATATCAAAATCATGAATCATCATATCCATGAACAATCCTCCTGAAGCGCGAACGTATTCCGGACTTGGAGGCTGAGGATCTCTGGAGGTGATTTTTAAAATGTGCGGCTGTCCTACTTCTCCTTGCTGTACAAGATCATGCACTTTTTTAAAGTTGGGATCAAAGCGTCGGTTAAAGCCAACTTGAAGCTGCACTCCATGTTCTTTTACTACTTCTAACGCTTGGATTGTTTCTTCTACTGAAAAACTAACGGGCTTTTCACAGAAAATATGCTTTTTCGCTCGAGCTGCTTCTTTAATAATCGATGCGTGCGTATTCGTTGGCGAACAAATGAAAACGGCATCAATTTCTGGATCAGCTAATAAATCTTGATAATTTGTTGTTAACGTCGAAATTTCTTTACTTGCAGCCCATTCATGTAAATGATCTACTACCACATCTGAAACCGCTTTAATTTTTATTTGCGGCATTAATTTTAAATTATCAACGTGTAATTTCCCTATGCGTCCAGCACCAATTATTCCAATTGTAAGAATCCCCATCTTATTTTCCCCTTTAATTAAAAGTTAAGAAAACATTCGCTCAAACCTCTATATAGGTTAAGCGCTTTCCTGATTCCAATTATACATAACGTTTTCTGAAATGCAAACATTTTTTATAGATTATTTAGAATATTTGTTTTTTAACAATCTGAATGCATACTATAAAAAACTATTTTTATTTTTTATCTATTTATCGATGAAACATAAAGAAATTCTCTATATTTAAGTATTTTTATCATGAATTCATTGATTATTGCCTTACGTACTAATATTTTTATGATTAAAATCATTTAATTGAAAATTATATATATTTAAAATTTTAATTGACGTTCAAAAAATGTAAGCGTATACTTTTTATCAAATAGATTAAGCGCTTAACCAAATTAGTTTGATGTTTTACACAAAATAATCGATCTGGTGGTGTGGAAAATGAATGAATTTATTTCCAGAAAAACGGCTTTAGACAGGATTGGGATCCCTTCTCATTTAACGTGGGGATACATAGGTATTATTGTTTTTATGATTGGCGATGGTTTAGAACAAGGATGGTTATCTCCTTATCTTGTAGAACAAGGTTTAACCATTGAACATGCTGCTTTACTGTTTACTGTTTACGGCATTACGGTCTCTGTTTCTTCCTGGTTCTCCGGCGTACTGGTTCAGCTGTGGGGTCCTAGAAAAGCAATGGCATTCGGCTTGATATCCTTTATTATTGGTTCAATTGGATTTATAGGTTTAGGACTTCATATTATGAATTACACAATTATACTAATTTGTTATGCCCTTAGAGGATTTGGTTACCCTTTATTTGCTTACTCGTTCTTGGTCTGGGTGTCTTACCGCACGCCCCAGGAAATGCTTTCAAAAGCAGTAGGCTGGTTTTGGTTTGTCTTCCAGCTTGGATTAAGCGTAATTGGAGCCTTTTACTCAAGTTATATGGTTCCAAAAATTGGCGAAATCGCTACCTTGTGGAGTGGTTTACTTTTTGTTTTGATCGGTGGAATCTTTTCGATTATTATGAATAAAGACAAGTTTACCGTACAAAAAGTAAACGATAATAAAACAAAAGAATTAATGAAAGGGATTACAATTGCATTTGAGAACCCTAAAGTAGGGATTGGCGGCATCGTAAAGATTATTAACTCTGCTGCTCAATTTGGATTTGTTGTTTTCTTGCCAACATATATGATGAAACATGATTTTACGATGAGTGAATGGTTGCAAATCTGGGGTACATTGTTTTTTGTGAATATGGCTTTTAATATTATTTTTGGTATTGTTGGAGATAAGTTTGGCTGGGTAAATACAATCAAGTGGTTTGGCGGAGTTGGATGCGGAATTGTAACACTTGCTCTCTACTATGTACCGCAATTCGTCGGACATAATTATTGGGTAATGATGATTGTCGCATGCTGTTACGGTGCAACACTAGCAGGTTATGTCCCTCTTACAGCGTTAGTGCCTTCTTTAGCTCCGGAGAATAAAGGAGCTGCAATGTCTGTGTTGAACTTAGGATCTGGACTTTCTGCTTTTGTAGGTCCTTTAATTGTGACCGTTTTTATTGGTCTTTTGGGCACGGGCGGCGTAATTTGGATTTTTGCTTGCTTATACTTCTTTGGTGCTTTTCTAACTGGGTTCCTTACGATTCCAACAGAGACAACTATTAAAGGCGAAACAATAAACGAAGTCAAAAGTCCGGTCTCTCTATAAATATGCTTAAGCAGAAAAAGCTGCAGGTGTCTCAACACCTGCAGCTTTTTTACCTTCTCTATTTTATAACTTTTTTACCGACGCACGTTCTACTAGTTCGGGAATAATCGTTACGCGCTGTTTCGCATGCTCTTCTTTTTTCATAGACTTCAACAGCTGTTCAAACGTACTAGTAGCCATCTGAGAAATGGGTTGTTCAATCGTTGTCAAACCGGGCTCAGCAATATCGGCATAAATCGTATTATCGAATCCAATTACCGACAGATCTCCCGGGATCGAAAGCCCCTGCTTTCTTGCCTCGTTTATGAGCGATACCCCGATTAGATCTGTACATGCAAAGACTGCTGTTGGCCTATTAGGCAAGGAAAGCAGCTGTTTACTTGCTCTCCTGCTATCTTCTACTGTTGAATAACAGCTGATAATGGACTGGTTTTCTAGTGATAAATTTGCTTCTGTGAGCGCTTGTTTAAATCCCGCTAATCGCCCCTCACTGCTTTTTCTATCTTTTTCAGTCATAATCGTTACCGATTGATGACCTTTTTCTATTAAATACGTACCTGCGATATATCCTCCGCGAACGTTATCAATTGTCACCACATGCGTTGAGATAGAAGGATGGTCAACTGAAAACAATACAAGCGGTACATCATGCTTCACGATCTTCTTTACGAGCTTCGTATCATTTAGTTCGGTTGCGATAATGATTCCATCTACTTGTTTTTTAAATAAAAGATCTATATATTCATGCTCGCGCGCAGTTTGATGATCTGTACTGCATAAAAAAAGCGTGTATCCCGCTGCTCTAGCACTATTCTCAAAAGCTCTTGCTACCTCTGCAAAAAAAGGATTCGAGATATCAGGAACTAGAACACCGATCGTGTACGTCTTTTTTCCTGTTAACGCCGCTGCCACACTGCTAGGCTGATAATCTAATTCCATCATTACTTCATTCACTTTTTTTATCGTTTTTTCACTAATACGGCCTGTTTGATTGATTACTTTGGATACAGTGGCTATCGATACCCCTGCTTTTTTCGCAACATCGTAAATGGTTGGTTTCACTTTCACTGTTCCTTTCTTCGTGATCTCTTCCTTTATTTTATCACGAAAGTATTCAATCGTTTATTTTAGATACAGTCTTTCGTTTTAAAAGAGAAATAAAAAAGCTGTTCAACGTTCAACAGCTTTTTTAAAAATGATTACTTTTTCAACGATTGTTTACTCATCCATTCCATTATGCTTGTTGTGCTTCCGTTTATTTTAGCTTTGGGTTCATTATTATACAGATATATCCAAGATGAATGTCCATTATACTGATAGGGCGAACCATCATTATTTTTATACAAGCCTGTGGTGTCATGTACATCCTCAAATAGTGATAAATAAACATTATTTGCATGGCTTTTCACCAAACGTTCATAAGTTGGCAGAGTGTTAATTGTTGGCGGAAGGACCGTATCATTCTTAGCCGCTACGAACCAAATAGGCGTTTCTTTCATCTTGTCAATATCTTGATTCGTAATTAATCTATCATTTAGTCCTTCACATACTGGAAATGCTGCTGCAAAGTAGTTGGGATAATCACGAATCATGAGCATAGTCATATATCCGCCGTTAGATGCTCCTCCGATATAGATTCTATTGGGATCAATATCAGGGTTTTTAGAAACATATTCTTGAATTAATGCCATCAGTGATTCTTTATAAATAGAAGTTCCATCCGCTTCACCGATATAACCATCCATCCATTTTGTTGGCGCTTGCGGTACTAAAACGTAGGCACCTTCAAAATAAGCCTGAGTTTCTTTTGTGATAAAACTAACAGCTTTATTGGCAGATAAGGGAATTGTTGCATCTGTTCCTCCTTCTCCTCCACCATGTAGCCAAATGATTAATGGATTCTTTTTCTTATCCTTTGCCGGAGCATGACTTGCGTATGCTAATTCTATATTATGATATATACCTTTTTTAATTGTAAAATCATCTACTAGTTCTTTTTTCTCTCCCGCAAACTGTTTCACTACAAGCCCTGACAATTTTCCTTTATTTGTTATCATGTCTTTTTGCTGAGTAATGGTGTATTGACTGTCTATCCATGAATTTAACCCTGTACCATATTCATCATAATTTAGTGGTGCTCCTAATGAAACAGCTGGTCCAATTTCCATTTCTAAAACTGCATATTTTCCAGTGTGTACGGCTGGTTGTCCATCTTTATCGGATACATAGGCTTTTTTTACTGTACGATCTCCTTGTTCCAATAAAGACGGTTTTAATCGACTATCACTTCGAGCCACATGCACCTTAAACGTTTCTTTTGTAAGTGAATTGGTTGGAACAGGTTCACCTAAGTCAATAATAATTTTTGTGATCGCCGCTCCCCAGTCATAAATCTCTGTCACTGTACGATAGGATGTAGCTTTTTCGTGCGTCTGCTTCGCCAGCGCTGCTTTCTCATAAGAGAGTACAATGCCAATTGCTAAACTCAATGTAATAGCCAATAGTACAGACTTTTTTAACCTTTGATACATGGCAAATCTCCTCCTTTTAAATAGAATAGGAATATTAAAATTTTCCTTCTATCTTAATCATTTTGTAATCGCTTACTTACTTGTGTTCTATTTTACTTGTCCCCTCTCTCTTTCTACACATAATTATTTTCCGTTACCTAGCGGAAACTTTTGGTTCTTTATTCCAGTAAGCATATTCTATAAGTCCCTGAAAAAATTTTTTTATTTTATGTATAAAAACTATCTATTAATCAAATCATAATCTTAACCTTATAAAAGGAGTTGATTATGATGGCAAACAGCAGAAATAAGAGCAGCAACGAATTAGCAGTACACGGTGCTCAACAAGCAATCGATCAAATGAAATATGAGATCGCTAGCGAATTTGGCGTAACTCTTGGTCCTGACACAACTGCACGCGCAAACGGCTCAGTAGGCGGCGAAATCACAAAACGTCTTGTGCAAATGGCTGAACAGCAACTTGGCGGCGGACGTTTCTAAATCACTATCATAAGCAATACGGCTGGAGGAAGAGCGAATGACCGTTCTTCCTTTTCCCATTTTTACATAATCTCTTATCGCGTTTCTTCTCCTCTATATGTATCTAAAACAAAACCTCTCCATAACGTTTACGTTCCATTATATAAGGTTCTCTTTCTCTCACAATAGATTGTTTATGATAAAACATAAAAAGAAGTCCCTTTTATAGGAACTTCTTTCATCTCACTCTATAAATGTGCAAGCTCTTTAGATATCTTTTCGGTCTTTGCTTTTAGCTGCTCTTGCTGACCTTCTAAGTCAGCAAGAACAGCTAACACTTCCGTATTCTCTGGTTCTTCTTCATACTGTTTTAACGTAGCAACAAGAGACTGTGAAACTTTGATGAGCTTCTGATTAACTTCTTGCTGCTGTTTTAAATAGTCAAGTTCATATTCCGTTTTTTCTAGATTTCTCATCGGTCCCCTTCCTTTCGTTAACTAGCTTTTATTTAAGAACGCAGTCTTTTATTATCGCATTTGGTTACTTCAACATTACCTTATTTTATTTTCGTGATTGCCGTATAACATTTTTTCATTCATTGGGTCAGCTGATTTTTCAGCAGGTGTCACTGCTTGTCCTAGAGCTGAATTGTGTTTATCATGCTCAACTGCGTCTACCATCAGCAAAACTTTTCCTTTTTTAAGATCAGATACATATGAGGAAGCTTCTGCAGCAGGTACACCATATTCGGTTAATTGATTTTCGATTCGATTAACATCTTGATCCATTTTTTCTTCAGACGGAGTAAAAGCATTTTTTATTTTCTCCATAAAGGATTGATGGTGTTTTGAGTGTTGATCTGTATCAACTGTTTGCACATCAATTCCTGCAGAATGCTCAATCGCTTCTGTATTTTCATGACGCAGGCCACTGTTTGTCAAAACAGAAAGTGCACTGTCCGGATATCCCTGTGTTTTTAAATTTCGAATCGCTGTAATAACGGCTGCCTCTGAATCATACGTACCTACTACATTTTTTGTCATTTTCTATTCCTCCTAGGTATTATCATTTTTTAGCTTGTTATAGTATTAATACCCTTGGATTTTTTGGTAAAACTTTTTAACTTTATCTCTAGCTCTCCTTACAAGGAGAAACCAATAAAACAACAGACCTGAATCTAAAAATTCAAGTCTGTTTCATGATATCAATGATTTGTATTACAAAATTGGTGACAGTAAGCGAGATACCGCTTCTTTAAATTTTATAAGAAGAGAGCGCTCTTTATATCGTTCGAGCGTTAATTTTGAACTGCACTGCACATCTTCAAGAAACAGGTTCTGCAACTTTTTGGAAATAGGCTGGTCATATACAACTGCAGTCACTTCAAAATTAAGGCTGAAACTTCGTGGATCAATATTCGTCGTTCCTACAGAAGACACTTCATTATCTACTACAATCGTTTTAGCATGCAAAAAGCCTTTTTCATAGAGATAAATATGCGCACCATACGTCAGCAGCTCGCCTACGTGAGACCACGTAGCCCAATAAACAAAAGGATGATCGGGTTTGTTTGGAATCATAATATGAATCTCCACTCCAGATAATAAAGCAATTTTACAAGCATCCATAAAGCTTGCGTCTGGAATAAAGTAAGGCGTTTGAAGGTACACACTTTCTTTGGCCGACATAATCAATGAGATATACATGTTTTTCAGATGCTGAGTAGTCGAGTTTGGCCCGCTTGCTACAATTTGTACAGGAACCGTTCCAGAATGAGTTTCTGTACGATGCAAAAATTGTTCCAGTTCAATTGGCTGTTTTGTTGCTTGATGCCAATCTAAAATGAACCTCCCTTGAATATCGTTCACTGACTCTCCTTTAATGCGAAAATGAGTGTCTCTCCAATAACCCATTTTTGGATTTAACCCTAAATATTCATCTCCTACGTTAAATCCTCCTATGTATGCTACTTCACCATCAATAATACAAAGCTTTCGATGATTTCGATTGTTAATCCGAAAATTAATTAAGCGAAGAATTGAAGGGAAAAATGCCTGTGCTTCGCCGCCATATGAAATAAGCTCCTTAAAAAATGATGGCGTCATTTTTCTAGATCCTACTTCATCATAAAGAACACGAACCTTTATACCTTCTTTTGCTTTTTTTGTTAGCTCATCTCTTAATTTTTTGCCAAGATTATCTCGTTGAATAATATAATATTGAATATTAATTTCTTTTTTAGCATTTCGAATGTCCTCAAACAATGCATCAAATTTCTGATTACCATCACTAAAGATATCAATTTCATTGTCAGTGCGCACGAGTGACTTAGAAGAATTTAAATTAGTAAACAGCAGTTTATTATGTTGAATCAATAAATCATTTCGATATTCATGGGTAGCTTTAAGTTCTTTTAATTGTTCATCTACTGAAGATCTTAAATATTCCCGCTCATCAGATGATAACTTATAAAAGTTCTTCTGTTTTAGCTGTCTTCCAAAGAATAGATATACAATAAAGCCGACAATCGGTATAAAAAATAAAATAAGAAGCCACGCCCATGTAGATCCTATATCTCTTCGTTCGATGAAAATAAGAATACCGGCTAATAAAACATTAATAGCTGTTACAACAGATACACTTAGTGTAAAGATATGGGCAAATTCCATCCTATTACTCCTTTCTTTCTACTGCATTGCCTTATTAACTCATTTCCGTTTTTAACGCTTTCGTTCACTTTACTATACATAACACAGATCGCTTCCTTTTTCATCTTTAGTATCCAAATTTTATTGTTTTTTTATTTTTTGCTATATTAAAAGTGTAAAATATTTCTTATTATTGTGTATTAAAAACACGGGGGGAAATAATTTGTTTTTTTCTTTTATTTTTCTTAGCCTCATCAATGTATTTATCAGTATTAGCCTGGGGTATACGGCTTATCAATTGTTTAGAAAAGCATTTATTGGAGGTATTCTTACGTGTATCCTTGCTTGCAGTGCTCCTATCATGTTTGTATGGCCTTCCCTGTTTCTATCAACGGGCATATCACTTTTTCTCTACTTTCTCATTATTTACTCAAAAAAGCACATATCATCTAATATATAAATAAAAAACACGAAAATCTAAGATTTCCGTGTTTTTTATCTACAAGCTGTATACGTAATAATCCTGCACGTGATATGAATTGAAACCGCATGTTTCGTAGAGTTGCAAAGCGCGTTTGTTTTTTGCTTCAACCTCAAGAAATATATCATATCCTAGCCGAAGCTGCTTTAAAACAACTTGTTTTAAAGCAGCTTTTCCTATTCCCAATTTTTGATAAGAAGGTAAAATACCAAATCCATAAATCCATGCTTCGCTTTTATCATACGATACCCTTAACTTTCCAACCGCTTGACTATTGTACTCTACGATAAAATGATTTTGCTGTTCTTCCGTTTTCGTTTGTTCATAATAAGCAGCTGCTTCTGTTAAAGACATACCAAAGCATTCCACATCAACTTGCATTTCCATTTTCATATCGGTATCTGATTGGGAAGAGCGAAGTGTAACAAAGGGATTATCATCTTCCAATTCTTTTTTTGTCCACTTCATTTGATATTCTGAAAAAGTAAATGAACATGGAATTTGCTTTAAGAACTTCCTGCCTGAAACCGAATCGCCAGGAGCATTTAATAAAATCTCTGTATACCCACGCTTCTTACATATATGTAAAGCTTGAGAAAACAGCTTTGAAAAAATCCTTTTTCGGCGATAGCTAGGAGCGACCATTCCGCATATTTCTACTGTATTCCCAAACCCATAAAGACCAATAAACCCAACAAGCTGATTATCTTCATAATGAAAAAAATCGTTAACTTCATTTTGTTTTCGACTTCGTAACATATCAAAATTCAGCTTCAGCTCTATTTGCTCTTCTTGTTCGCAAATAGACTGTAGCTTTTGTATATCTTCTAACACATGTTGTTCTAACATAAAACGCCCCCTGCATTCTTCTTTTTATTATAAGTTCGGCTTTATTTAACTTTTTCCTTTCATCTTTAGCGCAATAGTCGAATAATTATAGGGTAAAAGCAAGATCAAAAAGCATATAGAGTAATCAAACTAAATAGGCGGGGTGCTTATGAAAAAGACCATTTTAATAAGTTTTATTGCACTAGTTGCTTTAACCATTATTTATTGCCTGCAGAAAGAATTTATTTTCGCTTTAGCTTTGTGGAGCATTTATGGAACAGTATTATCTGTTTTTGTATATTTTTCTTTTTACAAATCAACGGAAGATCGCGAGGAGGAGTAACAATAAAACTATTAAAAGGTCGGTGAAATAAACTTTTTTACAGACCTTTTATAAATTTACAACTGGGATATATGTTGGTAACAACTTAGAAACAAGTAACCCTTATTCTTAGTGTTATAGAAAAGTTATTACCTATTTCACTAAGGAGTTGGATATTTGTATGAAGACAATTACAAAATCTATATCAGTTTTAGCATTAGCAGCGGGCTTTACTTTTTCATCTCTATCTGGAACACTGCCATTCACTCACGAGCAAACAGCAAGTGCAGCAGAAAAAATAAACGCACCGTTTAACGTATATGAAGTGACCGCAAACGTACTCAATATACGTTCAAAACCTAGCACTCAGGGAAAGATTCTTGATACATTAAGAAAAAAAGATCAAATTGAAGTAGTCAAGTTTGTAAATGCAGACTGGGCTGCCATTAAAATAATTGGCGGTACCGGATATATCAGTACTTCCTATTTAATGAAAGTCCCTACTACTGTTCATACAGCTGCTAACCTTAATTTACGCACAGGGCCTAGCACAAGCAACAAAGTTGTAACAACTATTCCTAAAGGAAAAAGCGTCAGTTTCTTAGCTTGGGGCTACTCCAAAGATAACAAGCTTTCATTTGATTGGGCTTTTGTAGAATACAACGGCTTTAAAGGATATGTAAGCACTTCGTACTTACAGTTACCTACTTATAGATAAAAACAGATAACTCCCTTGAATTATTTCAAGGGAGTTTATTTATGGACACCTTATTAATAGTGCCCTGCCCATGAAGCACCGATGATAATTAGTAAAATAAATAGCACAACGATTAGCGCAAAGCTACTTCCGTGACCTACTCCGTACCCATAACCATAACCTCCGTAAAAACTCATTTTCTTTCACCTCCCTTTTTTGTAGAATATGTGAAGGGAAATGAAAACGAACATGAGTATTCTTTATCACAAAATTCATTATAATTTATAAACGTTAACTCTTTTACTAGTAAGGCATAGGATATAGCATCCCGTGGTTCATCTCTACATCTTTCCCTCATTCCACCTTTTAAAGTAAGGATATATTTCAGCAATACAAAAAAAGAAGAGTTTATATCACTCTTCTTTTTTATTGAACCGGATTATCAACTTGCATGTAGTCGTTATAATATTCTTCTAACGTAATTCCTTTCTTAGACACTTTAGAGGCGAGTTCTTTTCCGACAAATCGTATATGCCACGGCTCATATTTATAACCTGTAATCTGCTGCTTTCCTTCTGGATAGCGAACAATGTATCCGTATTTATATGAATTTGCTTCAATCCATTTGGCTTCTGGAGTATCTTTAAAACAATCTTGAGCTGCACACTTACCGGTGCTGCTTGATACATCTATACTTAAACCAGTCTGATGTTCACTGCTGCCTGGGTGAGCGCTGTAATGATTAGCTGCCGCTTCTCCATCTTGTTTTATATACGCTTGATAAAGAGATTCTTGACGGCTTTGAGAACGATAGGCAGAAACACCGGCTAAGTAAATTCCTTCTCGTTCAGCAGCTGAAAACATCCTTTCTAATGCTTTTGCTGCTTCTGTACGCATTTGGCGCTTTTCAATTTTTTCTTTAAATATAAACCGAACGTCCGGGTATACAAGGTCAGTGGGTTCATAGTGATCAGGAAGAAGATTTTGCTTGTTTACTAACACAGCAATGGATTCTGGGTTCCCTACAGTTTCTATACTATTCTGCTTCTGTTTAGAAGAAGATAAAGGATTATGATCAGACGTATTCAAATGATCATCGTGCTGAAATAATCCCTGATAGCCTAGATACGAGAATCCTGCGATAACACCCAGCACTATTAGTAAAGCCATTTTTTTATAAAGTTTCATATTTCTATACTCCTGACATATTTTCAGCTTTTTAGGACACTCAAACATTGTATATAAATCAAGAAATAATTACTAATATAACAAACTAATTCCTACTATAAATTTTAGTATGCCCGGACCTAATTTTTTCAAACGTTCATTTTAAGCATAAAAAAAGAGATGTCTCCTAAAAGACATCTCTCTTTACTTCTATTCTATAAGACTAGTATTAGTCGATAACTGTAATTTTAACTGATCTTCTGCCCCAGTCTTGTGCAGCACTATCTGAAGAAACGAATACATCAATTCGATTTCCTTTAATTGCGCCACCTGTATCTGCTGCTACAGCTTGACCATAACCTTCAACGTATACTTTTGAACCTAATGGAATAACGCTAGGATCAACCGCAATTACTCGTTGATTTGGATTTGATTTTAAATTTACTCCAGTAGCTGTTGTACCACTGCATCCAGCACAGTTAGCTGTATAAGCTGTTGCTTCAACAGTCATAGACTTACCGCTAGCTTGCTGTTGAGACTGCTGTTGCTGCTGTTGAGCTGCTTGTTGCTGTTGCTGAGCTGCTTGTTGCTGTTGCTGAGCTGCTTGTTGCTGTTGCTGAGCTGCTTGCTCTTGTGCTGCTGCTTGAGCTTGCTCTTGTTCTTTTTGTGCCTGCTCTTGTGCTGCCTGTGCTTGTGCTGCTGCTTGAGCTTGCTCTTGTTCTTTTTGTGCCTGCTCTTGTGCTGCCTGTGCTTGTGCTGCTGCTTGAGCTTGCTCTTGT
>NZ_JBHZOR010000009.1:136068-140780 GCF_042787605.1 Priestia sp. YIM B13491
TGCTGCTTGAGCTTGCTCTTGTTCTTTTTGTGCTTGCTCTTGTGCTGCCTGTGCTTGTGCTGCTGCTTGAGCTTGCTCTTGTTCTTTTTGTGCTTGCTCTTGTGCTACCTGTGCTTGTGCTGCTTGAGCTTGCTCTTGTTCTTTTTGTGCTTGCTCTTGTGCTGCCTGTGCTTGTGCTGCTTGAGCTTGCTCTTGTTCTTTTTGTGCTTGCTCTTGTGCTGCCTGTGCTTGTGCTACTTGAGCTTGCTCTTGTTCTTTTTGCGTTTGTTCTTGTGCTGCTTGTTCTTGCTGAGCTTGTGCCGTTTGAGACTGCTGCGCTTGTGGAGCTGCCTTTGCTACTGGCGCACTAGCTGTTTGAGATTGAGCTGCTTGTGCCGTTTTAATTTTAAATTGTTCTCCAGGGAAAACTAAGTCTGATGTTAAACCGTTCCATTCTTTAATTTCTTCTACTGTTACGCCATAATGTTGACCGATTGACCACAAAGTGTCACCACGTTTTACAGTATGTACGATTTCTTTTATGCTAGATAAGTTTAGTGTCTGATTTGGATAAATTAGTGTTGATGTTAAGTTATTAGCATCTTTTAGCTCGTCTACGCTCACATTATGATTTTGAGCGATTTTCCATAAAGTGTCACCTTTTTGTACTTCATACGTTCCGCTTGTAGAGGCAGATGCTGCACCTACAAATCCTGCTGAAAGAATTGCCGTTGTCCCTAGAGTAAATACAAATTTCTTCATTTTCCGAATACCTCCTTATTTACTCAATGACTGAATGATACCACCTGTTCATTTCACTTCCATTACAGGAATATTTTACTTTTATTACGGATTTAATTAATTTTAAACATTTTCTTGTAATATTTCTGACAATTCATTTTTGAATAATGATTAAATTTCATCAAAATCATGTCAAAATTTGAAGAAAACTCTATAAAAAGTTGGAGTTGTATTCGGTGATAAAAGTAACTTATCAGCAAAAAAACCTTCTAAAAGCAGTTAGCTTTTAGAAGGTTTTTTTACTGATATGAAACAGTTAAAATTGGAGAATATGCAGGATTGTCGCCCCCATAAATTTCAACTACGTCACTTAAAAAGTCCGCTGGACCTGAGCTTGACAAGCGAAACTGAGTTTTGCCGGTCCTATTCATATACCCCAAAAGCGAGGAAGGAAGTTGAATAGTTGTATATCCATTATTGAGTGAAGGCACTGACATTTGGAAGCCCGCAGAAATAGATGGTGAGGCCTGATAATCTATTTGTTCTAAAGCACTGCTAGTTCCAAATACACCGCTTTTAATATCGCCTTTCAAAGATGAAATATTACCAGTTGAAGATTTGCGATAAATTTTTAAAGATACATCCGTAACAATTGCATCATCAGGTAAAGAACTTGTATCAAAAGATAAAATGGTTCGATATGTGTCGGTATTGTACATTCCTTTATCCCCAATTTTATGAATAGAACTACTCATACCGTCAGCTGATAAGTTTCCGATAAATCCATCTTCAGCAGCAAGTGAAGAAAATACTGAAGATTTCTCTGAAGTTCCAGAAATTTGATAAACTTCCGTCTTTACTTCCTCTTGGTTACCCGCTGCGTCTACACTAAAAAATTTTATTGTTTTGCTAGAGTTGATGGTAATAGGCTCAGAGTACTTTAGAGAATTAACAGTTGGTATGCTTCCATCTAATGTATAGTAAGTGGTGGCAGGTTCATTGGTTGATAATGTAACAGAAACAGAACTTCCATACGTTCCTCCCGCTGGTGAAGCAGCTGTAACCGGTGGGAATATATCTCCTGGATTAGGAGCATCACCATTTTTCGGATGGCTTTTAAAAAAGTTCCAGCTTAATTTAGTTGCATTTGGTCCTTTAGGATCTGTATAAGAACCGGATGTACTTCCCCCTGACCAAGCATGTCCCATTCCTTCTATCATGTACTTTTCCATTACTGTTTTTTCTGCTGTATCTTTGTAAATATATTGCGTATAGCTTCTTCCACCAGATACTGTACCTGTTGCAGTTTGATCTGCCGTATCATCAATATTGTTATTATCCAGCCCATCAGACGCTCTATCATTTGTTTGAGCCCATTGCGATAATATTTGATGCGCATTTATAGGCGCAACAGTGTAGTCAGCTGTCCCATGAAACAAAATAACTGGAACCACTCGTTTATGATCTCCCATGGCTGAATAGGCTAAATCTCCTTGTTGGATAGGATTAGGACCTCCACTGCTCATTGCTGTATAAGCACCTGTCACATTAGTCGCTGCTTTATATTCTAAGCCAGCCCCAACGCTGATAGCCGCAAATATGTCTGGATAAGTAGCTCCCATAATAACACTCATAGCTGCACCAGCAGATAGCCCCCCAACAAAGACTTGGTCGGCATCTATTGAATAACTGCTTTTTATTTGATTGACCATTCCAGCAATTAACGCTGGTTCACCGCTTCCCCTTGATTGATGAGCCGTATCAAACCAGTTCCAACACTTATTTGAATTAGCAGAAGAGGGTTGTTCTGGATAAAGAACAAGAAACTTCTCTGTCTCCGCCAGTTCATTCATTTGTATTCCTGCTGCAAATTGATCAGGGTCTTGAGTACAGCCATGCAGCATAACTACTAGAGGTAAGGCAGCACCTCCCTGATAACTGCTAGGTACGTACAGTTTGTATGTCCTTCCGTTATATGTTTTAGAGGTAAAACTTCCTGCGGCTGAAGAAGATACAGCACCTGAAGATAAAAAAAGTATAAAAATCATCCCTGCTATAAATAATCGTTTCATCTTCCTGCTTCCTCCTTATATTGATATGGTTATACTTAGCAGCAAACGTACATATCGGTATGGTATGGAAATGAATAAGAGTTACTAGTAAGATGATAGCAAGGTTTTATGTAATAAAATTTATATTAACTGCACGATTTGCCTACGGTTATGAGGACGAATAAAATCATTCATCTCCTAAAAAAAGAAAACGCTTACATATAATTGTAAACGATTGTGCCGATAAATACTATAAAAAAGACATACCTTTAAAAATAGGCCGGTATGTCTTCTATGGATTGCTTACTTAAGTATTCATATTGTGACTCGCTGCAATTTACCATAGCAATGGATTGAGGATAACGTTGTAAATGAGAAGGGAGCTCCTTAAACCCAAACTGATGATAATATTCAGGAAGAATATCGCTATACAGCATAAAAATAGCGCTGCGCTTCTCTATCTTCATCTTTTTAAAAAAGTCTTCAAGCATATCGCGGCCATACCCCATTCGTTGATAAAGCTGGTGTACAACAACGGATCCAATACCATGCAAAGCAAACTTTAATCGAGGAGTTTGTAAAAGAAGCAAAATAAATGAACCAATAATTTGATCCTCTTCATTTACGTATACATACCGAATTCCATATGTTTCTTCCTTTTGATTATCTCTCACATACTCTTTGTACGTCCTGCCTTTAGGCCATGCGGCATATCCCATTTGATAGACTTCTGCCAATTCTTCAGACTTTATTTTTCTTAATAACATGAACATCCCCTCTTTATTTATAATCCCATACGTCAGCAGACATTTTTATAAAGTTAAAAATAGTTCCTGTATGTATATATTATACTTCATCCTACGGAAGCTTTCTTGCTCTGAGTGCTATTAACAGCTAATATGTGAGCTACTTTCTCAAAGAACTAGAAAGATTCCTGATAGTTGTTCCTTACCCATAGCAGTCATATATGTAAAGATACTCTTTATCATTCCATAAAAACATAGAGATGTAAATGTATTTCCAGCTTCATTTAGCATTCATTGCTTCATTACGTATTACTCCTCAAAAAAAGCATAGAAACTACGTTCTACGCTTTACAGTGAAAGTAATCATCATCTCTTAAGCTTTTTCGTTCTCTACATACTCTACTAGATGAAAGAAAAAACGATATGTAAGAACAAGAACTTCACCTATCGACATTTTTTCATTAAACTCTTTTATAGCATCTAACTCAATATTCACATCCCATAATCCATCTTTATCATTAAATAAAAGCTGGACGCTTGTTGGACTTTCATTAAGTTCTTTAGCAAAAAATTGTTTTAGTAAAGAACCGAATTTTTTTTGCATATGTAGCCCCGTTAATACTTTATATGTGCCAAACACATCATCCACTTCAAAAGAACATCCATCAAGCTTAATAAATTCGAACCATTTTGATTCTACATATAGAAATTCACTTCTGTGTTCTTTCAAGTAAGAAATGGACGTATCTAAAAACGAAAGAGGAGATTCTTCTGCGATCAGCTCGTCCGTTTCTTTATCTACTCTTTCGATATAAGAATCTTTAAAACGTAAAGATGCCTCTTTTTCTTCTATCATCAGGTTTTGCGGTACCAACTCTTTTTGCAACGCATATTCTTTTTCTTCCTGGTATAGAGATAAAGATTGACCTTGAACGTTCATTTCTTTTTCAATATAAGTTTGAATATTACTTTGTAACATGAAAAAACCTCCTGATTAATCTGCATCACTATCTTATATCATAACCTAAACAAGTGTTTATAAATATAGTCAAACAAAAAATCCTTAGGCTATGCCTAAGGATAATAATGATATATTCAAGTATGTATAAAAGATAATTTGGTTGCGGGGACAGGATTTGAACCTGCGACCTTCGGGTTATGAGCCCGACGAGCTACCGAACTGCTCCACCCCGCG